>JALOAJ010000009.1 GCA_023228885.1 Bacillota bacterium
GACATTTCAGACCCTGCCAGAACATGGAGCGAGCCGGAAAATACGAAAATCAGACTCACCTTCAACGCCACAGGAACGGCGCTGGAAATGTGCGGCACGGCAAAAAGCTCCGGTAACAAAGACAATTTTATCGGAAAAATGCATGACGGCATAATATTTGAAGCAGGGAAAACTTATATCTTTGAAACGGAGTTTTTGACAAACAACGCCAACACGCGTAAAGAACTTTTTAGGTATGGCGGCGGGTCTCATCAGTGTTTTTTAATTGTTCGCCAAGTTAGCGGGCAAAACTTTTTGGTTTATCCGAATACAAACCCGAACATAGCTATGAGCGCTTCCTCATACATATCCAATGAACCGTTGCCAATGAACGAAATGTTCAGATTTACCTTTGTGGTGGATGGAAGCACAAGAAAGTATGATTTTTATTTGAACGGCGAGAAAGTTGACCTCCCTGCCAACAATAACATTGACGGTGAGTTAGGGTTTGCGCCGCTCCCCGATACCATCGCTTCCAACGCTCCTTTGCGCATGTACACACAGACAAGCGATGTAACCCATTCAACGATTTTTGACAATATACTTGCTTATAAAGTCAACAGCTTTAAAGTTTTAAAGACAAATGTGGATAACTTCAAGCCGATGCATAAAAAAATAAATGTGCAGCTTACCGATGTTGTTGATAAAAACAATCAGGGAACGGTTGAGGTATACAAGAAAAATGGCGCACTGGTGGCGGCTGTATCTAAATATGAGGCCAATGTCATTTCTTTGGAACTTCAAGCTGACCTTGAAGCAGACACCGATTATGAGGTTAGAATATCTGATATGAAAGACCTAAAGGGAAATATACTAAACACTGTAATTCCTTTTAAAACCGAAAATACACTATCGTATTTAAAGGACAACTTTGAAAATTATAATGATGCTAACCATTACAGAATGGTGCAGCAAAATGATAGGTTCAGCATTAGTGTTGCAGATGTTCCCGATGAAAACAACAGAGCGTTAAAGCTTGATGCAACAGCGCCGGGGAATCAATATACAGTTTCCTTTGAACGGTATATCCCACAGGAGCCGTTGGTTTTTGAAAGCGGCAGAAAATACATTTTTTCTGCAAGAATTAAAGCCGAAAGGAATGCCAACCGAAGAAAAATGTTTGTTTACGGAACGGGCGACAACGATTACCTTTTTGCCGTCAGGGATGTCGGCGGTATGTTGGCTGTTTGTGAGGACATAAACGAAACTTCTTCGCAAATCGGCAATTGGAGCTGGACCGCAAACCACGGTTGGATGGATGTTATGGCTGTGGTTGACGGAGAAACAAAGACATACAATGTGTTTGCCAACGAAAGGAAAATAAATGATACGCCGCTTAACATGACCAATCCCCCCGAACAAATTGCAAAAATTGGGTTTGTGTACAACAACCGCCACACAGCTGACGATACAGTTGATTATTATGACGATATCAATATATACACCGTTTCGAGATTGAGCCGCACATACGCATCTGTTGAAGATTATGATGTTGTTAGCGCTTATGAACAGCAAATCCGTTTAAGCTATAACTTGCTGCTTGATGCTTCTGCTGCCGACACGGTTGAAATTGTTGACAGTATGGGAAACACAGTTGAATGTGAGGCGATTCTTGACAGCGCGGACAATAGAAATCTTATTATAAATATCATTGGAAACCTAAAAGCAAGTACGGACTATACAATTAAGCTGGACGGTTTAAAAGACTCCATATTAGAAGAGAATGCTGAGGACATTATGTTTTCAACGGATAATGTGTTGAATATTACCGCTCCAATCGTTACAGACGAGAGTGGGGATATAATAACAACTTTGTCGGAAACCGGTGAAGTTACAGCAACCGTATATGTCAACAAAGCGGGTTACGCAGGCGACAGCACAGACTTCACTTTGGTAATTGCATATTACAAGGGGACAAAGTTATATTCTATCGATGTGCAAACATTAGCATGGGGTGATATTACCGGTGAGGATACACAAGTGTCTGCAACGATAGATGTTGATGATGCATCAATAGGGAATTATGTTAAAATATTTACTTTTAACAATTTAAATGATATTAATCCGTTCCGCATGAGCAGGGATGTTAAACACTGAATAGCTGGGGGTGGGGAAATGAAAAAAGGCATAGCGGCAATATTATTATGCATGCAGATTATTTATAGCGGAAGTGTGTACGCTATACCTAAAAATGTGCGTCAAGCAGGGATTGTGGACATTCTTGACGATTTAACCAAGACTTATTCCACCGGCAATGTTGTGTGTTCAAATGGCGCAAAGGCATCCGAAACTCCGGCTTACATTATATATAGGACATACAGCGATATAACTGAGTTTTATATTTCAATATCCGAAGGTGAAGAAAGCTCAGCGTTTAAGGTGTACACATCTAACGACAATGTAAGCTATACCCATGTTTCTGCGGTAAGAACTTCGGGGGAAGTGGAATATAACAATACCAAGCAAACCGTTTATGAGTTTGCAGATTTAAATGCGGGGCAAAAATATGTGAAAATTGAGTTTTTAGATGAGCAGGTTACTTTGAACAGCGCTTTTATTAATGTTGATTTTGGAGACCCCCAACTTATGAGTCTGTTTAAAAAGGCGAGCAGCGGTTCATCAGGGAACTCGTCCGCACAACGAGAGGTAACAGTAGAACAAATGTTACTATACAAAGACAGATTTATCCAAAGGAATCTAACCGGTACGCCAAATATATCGGCATATATTGACACAATTAACGAGGATGGAACATGGTCTGATGTTAATTATAGCGGTGAATCCGGCGCGTTAACTTATACTCATGCGGAGCGTATTGAGGCGATGGCAAAGGTTGTTTCCAACAAAAGCAGCCCTTTGTATAACGATGAAGGCTTGTTGGAGAAACTTGCAAATGTGTTGGATTACTGGGTCAACACCAATATTATTTTTACCGCTTGGTATGATAATGAGATACGAGTGCCCAGACATATCGGTAATACGCTTTTGGTAGCAGGGAAAATGCTCCCTCCCGCAACGGAACAAAGGGCAATTGAATATCTTTTAGAGAAGATTTCTGTGCGTGAACCTTTTGATAAAAGAACAGGAGCAAACCTGATTGCTACTCAAACGAACAGAATTCGTTACGCCCTATGCACGAACGATGTGGAAAGAATAAAGTCGGCTTTTGACAGGATTGCGGAAGAAATTACAGTTGTCAATAAATTGGACGATGAAACTAACGCATGGCGAAACAGACTGTTTGACGGCTATGTGAACCTTCCCCATCTGCCGGACACAAGGGAAGGCATACAAGTTGATTACAGTTCGCTTTTCCATGGTCCGCTGATTTATTCCGGCTCATATGGGCTAAGCTATGTTACCGAAATCTCCAGAATTTTAGCGGATACTCAGCAAACCAACCTGTTCTCTCGTGACGGAATTGAGGATTTAGTAGACCATATCCTTGAGCATTATCGTTGGATTACCAGAGGTTCAACCATGGACTATTCCGTTATAGGCAGAAGTATAGCCAGAAAGTCGTCAGCTGTTTCATCCGGCAATGCATCGGGCTTGCTTCAGGCAGTTCGCATTCTAAGCCAAATACCGGATATGTATAAGGGAGATGAGCTTGCCGACTACTATCGTGCGAGTATGAACAAAAAGTCCGGTCAAAACAGCGCCTTAGTAGAACACACCATATATTCGGCAGTTGCAAGTGATGAGCCGGAAGCTGAAAATATCGCAATCAACACTATTGACAAATCATTAGATACCAGATGGTCTTCTAATAATTCGGGAGACACCATAGCCTTTGATTTGAACAAAGTTGAATCGGTGGGAGCGGTCGGCATTGCATTCTTTTCAGGGAATATAAGAAAGACAAATTTTGCTTTAGAGCTCTCTGAGGACAATGTAGCATGGGAGCGCGTTTTCGAAGGGCAAAGTAGCGGGGCTACAAGCAACTTGGAATACTATGCGCTTGACGATGCCAGAAAGGTTCGATATGTGCGGTTGGTATGTGATGGCAATACTATTAACGAGTGGAACAGTATTGCTGAGGTTGCAGTGTTTGACGCCATAGATGTAGAAAAAAGCGCTGAAGAAGGAATTGCTTTTGAGCTGATTAGCGAGGCGGACGATATAAAAGTATATGTTGCCACAGTTGCATCGGTTGTGCTTGAGAACGCAATTACAGGCAATCGATTCTTTTGGAAAGCTGATTACACCACTCATCAACAGCCTAATTATTTGGCAACAATAAGAACCTCTTCCAACAGAACAATCGCGAGCGAGGCGGTAAATACTGAAAACCTGAAGGGCGATTATCTTGCAGACGGGTGCACTTATATTTACAGGGACGGAACCGAGTATGACGACATCTTCGGCGCGTGGGATTGGCATAAAATCCCCGGAACCACTACTCAATTACAACCGTTTGAGCCTATAACCATACAGCACAAGGCAATACGCGGTTCAAACAGCGATTATTCCGGCGGTGTAACAGATGGAAAATTTGGTGCAACCGCAATGGAGCTTGTGCGCGACGGTTTATCCGCAAAAAAGGCTTGGTTTATGTTTGAAGATGAGTTTGTGGCGTTGGGCACCGATATTAGAACTAATTCAGGATATAAATATATCACCACAGCAAACCAAAGCCTGTTAAAAGGAGATGTCACGGTAGGAAACGGGAGTGGCACTCGTGTTTTGCCGATGGGGGCTCACAGCAACCAACAGGCAAACTGGGTACACCATGACAATATCGGATATGTATTTTTTGATACGGAAAACATAAGCATCGGAAATCAGTCTGTAACAGCGGACAGGGTAGACATCAGTTGGGGCGGCGTATATTCAAGACCCAATAAGTCAGACATGATTACAAGGGACATTTTTTCACTTTGGTTTGACCATACGCCTTCAACCGCAAAGAAAAGTTACGAGTATATTGTGGTTCCCGAAATTAAAAGTATAGAGCTTGCCGCCTATGCCGCAAACAAGCCGGTAAGGGTGATTAGCAACACGCCGCAATTGCAAGCAGTTGAGCATACTGGGCTTGAAGTGGCACAAGGCGTATTTTGGGGTCCGGGGAATATGACAGTTTTGGATAATTTGCGCATATCGGTTGACAAATCTGTTATTCTTCAGGCGGAGCAAAAGGAAAACAAGCTAACACTCGCTGTGGCAAGCTCTGCCGCAAAAAGCGAGCCGGTTCAGATTACTGTAAACAAAAGCCTAACAGGCAGCGGCGCAACAGCAAGCGGAGATGGAAGCAGCATAATAAATATACAGCTGCCTCGCGGAGAATATGCAGGGAAAAGCATAGTTTTGGAATTTGAGCTGTAACCGTCATAAAAAAACAAGTATCCCTGCCGAGGTAGCTCTGTGACAGGGATACTTGTATTATGAAAAAATCTTTTAGAGTGCATCGGCGTTTGCGGCAACAGGTAAATTTAATATTAAATTCTTTGGAGTGAAAAATATGTATGACATACTTGTTATAGGGACTACATTTTACGGTCTGGGGGTTGCTCAGCAAAATGCCAAAAACACGCTTGTTATAGACCGCGGAACAAAGCTTGGTTATGAATTTATAAATACTTTCAACCCCGGAGACGGGTGCGAAAAGGAAAAGGGGCTTTCTGCTGTTGCTGCGATGTTTCTAAAAAAAATGAAAAACAAAAGAATTTTTCACGAAAATGGGCTGTACCATCTTCCTGCACTTGAGCCAATGCTTTGCGCATGGGCAGACCATTTTGGAATTACACCTTATTTTATGACGGATATTGTAAGCATTACCCCAAAAGGGGATGGGTTTGCAGTTGTTTTGAATACTGTTTCGGGGCTCAAAACAGTAATGGCAGCAAAAATTTTAGATACAACGGGGAACAACTTAAAAATAAAGTCTAAAGCAATAAACTCACTTTTGATGATTCCAAAGAATTTTTCTATTTCTTTGGAACCTTGGATAAATGGCTGTCGTTTTATTTATGGCGCCCTAAGCCGTCAAGTGGCGTTGAGCCTGACTATATCACCTGATGACGATTGGGTTGCGGCAAGACGCAAGCTGCATGTTTTTTGGGACTCCAGACCAAAAAAATATGCTCCTGTAACACTTGCAATGGTTGCCGATTTTTTTGATATAGAAACCTTCTTTCCGAAAAAAAGCAATGGCAATTATATTCAAATTGCATCAAAGTCCTTTGGAAACCCGCTTGCTGCATTGGATGCCGGGATAAAATGGAGTTTTTAAGGATGATACCAAATTGCTATTGAAACTCTTATCAAATTCAAGTAGTTGGAGGGATGGAAAGTGATTCTATCACAAATATATGACAATTGCATCAGTAAATCCTGCATCGGTAATATTTTGTTTTCTGAAAGCTATGATGTGGTTGTTGCCGGGCTTGGCACAGCCGGCTCAATTGCAGCAATTACAGCAGCAAAAAACAATCTCAAAACGCTTGGTGTGGAACGGTTTAACTGCATGGGAGGCACAATTACAGCAGGCGGGGTGAGCGGGTACTATTTTGGTGGCAGAGGGGGACTGTATGAGGAGATTGACCGAATATCCGACAGCTATCAAGGTAGCGTCTACACCAACATAAGAAATAAAAACATCGATGCAAAAAAGTATGCTTTAGAACAAGAGGCGCTTCGTGAAGGTGTTGATATAAGGCTTGAATCGGTGATAATTGGCGTTTATTTAAAAGCTAATAAGGTGCAAGGCATAAAACTTTTGTCCAATGGCAAGGTTTGCAACATTTCATGCAGAATAATAATTGACTGTACGGGTGATGCAGAGATTTGCAAAATGGCAGGCGCCGCTCTTAGGAGAGGAAGAGATGGGGATGCCAAGGTAATGCCGTTCACCAGTGTAAAAAACTTTGTAGATGCAGATACCATCGAACGCACAAATTTTGACATGGGGCGTGTGGAGCAGTCTGATGTTGAAGCATTGTCATCAGCGATTGTTAAATCCGGAGCACATTATAATGAGGCGTACTATACCGATGGCAAACACAATCTTTTGGGCATTATGCCGCTTTTGGGGCTTAGGGAAGGTAATAGAATCGTAGGGAAAGCAACTCTCGGATTAAAAGATTATTTGCAGGGGAAGCAAACTGACAGACCCGTCTTCTATGGTTATGCTGATGTGGATAAGCATGGCATTGACAACGCCTTTGAAAGTGAAACTATGATAGATTGGTTTGTGGCTTGCAATCTGGGGGCCCTCAACATAAGCGTTCCTGTGCCGTTTGAAGTGATGATTCCCAAGGGGCTTGACGGTATTTTAGCCGCAGGGCGCTGCATGTCTTTCGACCATGATATGCTAAGCTGTGTGCGTATGGCAAGGGATATGCAAAAAAGCGGAGAAGTTGCGGCAACTGCGGCATATTTAGCAATCACCCGCAACATCGCACTTGAAGATGTTTCATATGAGCAACTGGCATCCATCCTAAGAAAAACAGGCTGTTTAAATGATGAAAATAACCGCGGAATTCGTTTTGACAGCCCGCGCAAGGGGTTTGAAATCGAAGATGTCTACTGGCTTAAAGGCGCAGATGAAGTGAAGGCCGGGCTTGACAGCGATTGCCCCGGGGTTGCGCTTTGGTCTTGTAAGCTTTTGGGAGAAGATATAAAACCACATCTCATTTCGTGGATGTCGAGCAAAAGCGTTAAACTTCGCAAACATAGCGCTATGGCATTGGCTTTGACAGACAGCGTTGAAGGGTTGCCCATATTGCGAGATATGATAGTTGAGCGTGACTTAACTATGCTTCAAGATTGCCGTAAGAACAACCAAATGAGGGGCTATATAGCAATTTATCTTGTAGGCAAACTTTGCGACAAGGATATTGCAGATGAGTTGATTGATATCATTACCAACCCAAATGAACAAAATCGTGATATCTATAAAACAGAAAAGGGTTTTAAAAATATCCTCTATCAGTACCTTTCTTTTGCAACCACCTCGCTGGTTCGAATTGCCAACTCAAACAAAAGTCTTCGCCCAAAAATTGTAGCTGCGCTGAAGAATGCCTTCGATGATGAAATGTATATAGAGCGTTTATATACAGGCAGCCGATGGGGTTGCGATTATTTAGTAAGCGCTGACTTAAAAACATATGCCTTAAACGAAGTCAAAAAATTACAAAGGGGAAAATAACATGAAAATAAGCGATAAGTTTCCAAAATATACGCAATTCAATCCGAAAATACCTGTTTATTGTGTTACCCCAAATGAAGGGGGGCTTCACCGTTTTTTCGATACATCCCCTTTTAGCCCTTCCGGACGCTACATAGCTGTTTTAAGGTTCCCGCAGGAAAAGCGTCAGCCCACATGGGGCGAGTCGGCTAAGGTGGTTCTCATTGACCTGCACAGCGGGATGGAAAAGGTTGTGTACGAAACTATGGGCTGGGAGCCCCAGCTTGGAGCAAACATCAATTGGGGCATATCAGATAACGAACTGTATTTTAACGACACGGATACAAATACATGGATGCCTTTTTGCGTAAAGCTTAACCCGCTAACTGGGGAAAAGCAAAGATTGGAAGGAACGATATACCATATTTCTCCTGATGGCAAGCATATTATATCATCTTGCATGAGGCGTATGCGCCGTACACAGTTTGGTTACGGCGTGATGGTTCCCGATGAGTATGTTCCGAGAAATTTCGGGTTCAAAAAGGACGACGGACTTTATATAACCGACACACATACAGGCAAATGCCGCCTGATGGTGTCAATTAAAGATGTGTTTGACAAAGCGGAGCCTTTAATTGACAAGAGCAAGTATGAAGATGGTGAATGTTATGGGTTCCACTGCAAGTACAACCCGCAGGGGGATAAAATAATGTTTTCCATGAGGTGGTTTAAAACAAATGACCCTCAACCGTGGAATATGCTTTATCAAAGAAATGTAAGGTATTGGATTATCACGATGAACTCCGACGGTAGCAATATTAAAGTTGCGGTTGGACCGGACGAATGGGATAAGCACGGGCATCACACAAATTGGTATCCCAACGGAAAGATGCTTTCAATGAATTTGTGCATTGACGGCGATGGAAAGATGTATCTGGTAAAGGCTGACTATGATGGGGGAAACTATGGTAAAATTCTCAAAACCATTCCCGGTTCCGGGCATCCGACCATCCACCCTAATGGGCGAAACATCCTTACGGATGCATATCGAGCTGAGCCTGTTTCTTTTGGAGATGGCACTGTTCCCCTTCGGTTCATTAATATACAAAATGAAACGGAAGAAACGGTTGTACGCATTAATGTTGACAATGATGCAATGGAGAAGTACCCTTCCATGCGGGTAGACCCACATCCCGCCTGGGCTAAAAACTTTAGGTATGTGGCATTTAATGGTTTTGTAGATGGCAAAAGGCGTGTATATATTGCTGATTTTAGCAGCCTTTTATAAAGGCTTAATTAACTTTACTGTATTCAAAGCAGATTAAATTAATTGCAGTGTGTAAAAAAGCACGCTCTTATTTACGAAAGGGGAAACATTGGAATGAGAATCGGTTTTATAGGCGCAGGAATAATCAGCCATACTCACGCTGAGGCAATTAAAAAAATAGAAGGACTAACCTTGGTTGCGGCAGCCGAGGTGCTACCCGAACGGTTAAAGGATTTTGCGGAAAAACACCATGTAAATACCTACATAGATTACAAGGAAATGGTGAAATCAGAGGTGTTGGATGCTGTTGCAATCAGTTTACCTCATTATTTGCATAAGGAGTCTGCTGTTTTTTGCGCAGAACACGGGCTGCACATACTGCTGGAAAAGCCTATGGCAAACACAGTAGAGGAGTGTGCCGAAATACTAAAAGCAACACGGCAAAGTGGCGTGGTTCTTATGATATGCCATGTGCAACGGTATTTCTCTACAAATGTTGCCGCTAAAAAAATTATTGATTCAGGCAGGCTGGGAAAGCTTGTTTCAATAACTGATGTGCGTAATATCAATTACTTTGTTCAGTCGCGCCCAAGCTGGTTTTTAAAAAAAGAAACAGCTGGCGGAGGGATTGTTATGAATTATGGAGTGCATTCTTTGGATAAAATAATGTTTCTGACAGACAGCAAAGTGATGCATATTAACGGTATAATCGGAAAGCAAATGCCTAATTATGATGTTGAAGGACATGCGCAAATCCTTCTTCAACTCGAATGTGGGGTAACCGCGGTGATTAGTTATTGTGGGTACAATGTTCCGCCGATAAATGAAACGATTCTATACTTTACAGAGGGCACGATAAAACTTCATACCGGTTCGGAATTGTGGGTAAACCAAGGCGATGGGTATGAAAGAATCCCCATTCATTCTGTGGGCGACCAAGATGCTTTTGCACACCAATGGCAGGATTTTTTTCAAGTAGTAGAAAACGGCGCAAATAATAAAAACAATGGTGATTATGGCATGGAAATTATAAGCTCTATCGAACAGATATACAACTACTGCGGCTTTAAAAACAACATAGAATAGAACAAAATGTTTCGATGGCTGAAACATGGAAAAGGTTGTCATAAGACCCTCACCCCAACTAAATGTAGCATATAATCGTATCATTTACAATAAAACCGGGAGGTTCCTACAAATATTACCTCCCCTTTTTAACAAACCACCCCCACACCATCGCAAGAAACCAAAAACCTTTTTTTACGACCCCAACCAAAGTAGGCTCACTGCCTTGAAAAGCAAAAGTGCAAGAATACTCAGCATAATCCACATGGTTACCGGTTTTTAGAAGATTGTGCAACTAAAAACAAGTTATTTGAGTTTCCCCATTTTTAATATTAAAAACCCCTACCAATTATAATTTTATACTAACAGTTTTTTGAGTTTTCCTGTTTTATAGTTCTAAATTCTTTATAAAGCACATAGCTACCGTGGAACGCGGAGGGCGCCATTCTTATGCTCGGTTATTTGCAGTATAATTGCACAAGGATGTTGTTCGGGAAGTATCCCTCGGTGTTTCCGGCGTACCCGGGTAATATATAACCCTTTTCGCTTGTTTCGTCAGCAATCATCATATGGGTATTGCACTTAAGGCTTAATTCGGATACAAAAAATTCATTTGGTTTTAATTTGCGTCACAACAGCTATTTAATTCAGTTTTAAAAGTTTTTTCGCACCATCTTCATCAGTTGGTTCAAATACCAAATATAACCACTTTGCGCCATATCGCCTTATAAGTCGTTTTGCCTTCTCAAACATAACATCAGAACTTCCGCTTAAGGAAATCCAAAGTCCCTTACCCGCCGCAACAGTTTTATCATAAATCGGATACCACATTTCATTGCCGCCATCCTCCTTGCCCGCCCCCGGTGTCCATTGCAGCGCATTCAATTGTTCCATTTCTAAAATCGCATCCAAATGGCATATTGCGTCAGTCCCATCAAGATGGTATACTGTATAGTCTAAGTTTTTACATTGTTCCTTTAGATGGGTTAAAGCAAAGTCTCTAAACTGCACAGGTGAAATCATTGCGGAAAAATCACATTGTATTTTTGCAACCCTGCCCTGTGCTAATATGCTAAAGGCAGTATAACAGGCACTTCCATCTGCTTTCTTTACAATATCATACACCCTGTCATAATATTTGTAATATAACTGATTAATTTCGTCAAGACGGCGTTTTACTGCGTCAGGTTCGTCCATAATGTCAAAACACAAATTATTTGCCCCACGCAAGGATGATAATATGTCAAGCCCCTCGATAATGTCCGGAATCGCTATATAGAATTCATCGTCCGCAAGTTCAACTGCCTTTTGCAAAGCTTCCTGGTGAAGTTTCCACCAGTAATTGTTCCCGTCATATTTCAAGCTATCAAAATGCGAAAAAGTTTCCACTTTTAAAGGTTCAATCCATATTGTATGATTGGAAAATACCGGATTGCAACCCAAATAAACAGCCATTGAACCAGCGCCCATATTTAAGTTAACATACGGAAACGCTTCGGCATAGAATGTATGCGTCTTTAACTGATTTCTTACTAAACCTACCCTATATTCCGGATTGACATGTAAAGCCTGTGGATCATTAAAATACGATAAATTCTCAAGACTTCCGATAGGTTCTTTTTTTCGAGCAATAATCCTCATCATTGGACGTTCGGTTTCTTCATGCTTCCACCATGCATGAAATCGCTGAAAAATTTCTTCACAAATTAATTTATTCATATTGCACCCCCGATAAAAAATAATTTTGCGTCTGATTGATTTAATGAAAATCTGATGTTTTTAGCATATGGTATACTCAATATTGCACATTTTAATACCGCCCCTGTTCAGAAAAACACAATAGTCCATCCCCTGCTCAGCCTATGCAAAGAAGTTAGTTATCCTATATTCTCCAACCAATTACCCCCTCATTTCATTTACCGTTTCGTCAAAATCAAATGTTACTTCTGTGGATTTAGCTTCAATCGAAGATGTTTTAATTTTTCAAAAACTTTGGTTTCCAATAATAGCTTTTAATAGCCCCCAACACTTAAAACAACAAGTTCTCCTCTCAAACTTTGTTTCTATCTTATTCATTGGAGATAGTTTTATATAAAGGGCGCATATTTTCTAAACCCCATATAAATAGTTTAGGCGTGAGCAAAGATAAACTAATCTTTGAATTTAACACAGGTGAAAAGTTTCGGCTTTCCCCTTGTTGAAAAGGAGCAGACATAGTCTGTATTTCTTTTAGCATATTGCCCTTGTATAGCCCGAAAGCAATAAGAATGTTTTTATTCGCAGGTTCATTATAATAAAAGTCGATATTTGCAGTTATTTGCTTATCGGGAATTGTTTCATTTAAATTTACATACGCATAATATGGCGAAATATCAAACAATGGGCGGTCAGACCCGCCGACATCGTAAAATTTATTTTCTCCCTTTAATACCAGACCGATTGTGTCTATGGCATACAAACCATAAGATGGCATTTGCCCAAAAATATTGGCGTCAGGGTATTTATTATAAGCCGGTCTTTCAACTGTACCTTGCTTTGAATCGCCATAATTGTGTATTTCAATGTTTTCCAATGTTATATTTCTAATATAGCCGCCCAATTCCGTGTTAAACTGCGAAGTCCTTGCTGACCTATGCACAGTTATGTTTTTAAACAGCACATTGCTCACAGAACCTATGTCACCTTCGGGAATATAACTTGTTCTGTTCATAACACAAATAAACAGAGGTGTATCGCAATCATTAACGGTATAGTTTTTAAAGGTTATATTGTGAACTTTGTTATGGTCTATGGACTGAACAACAATCGCCGCCACACAAGCCCTATTGCGGGAATCGGTTGATGTATGCTTGTTGACAACAATGTTTTCAAAAGTTACATCGTAAATATCTCCATATGTTTGCGTGCCTATTTTAGTGGCATTGCATGTCGACGCCACAATGCAATTTTTAACCACAATATTGTAGGATGGCTGCCTTTCAACCGTTTTGTTTCTCATATTTATGTTTTTTATACATATCGCATCATCGCCGGTTTCGATATCTAAGCCATCCAACAGCACATTACGACAGCCGTTAATGTCTATTCCATCGGTAAATTCTGCTACTCTATGTACAGGATTTCTAACGGTAACATGCTTTACCGTTACATAATCGCAATTGTCATAATGTTGGACCCAATCGCAAGAATTTTGTAAGGTAATTTCGCAAACATTGACATTGATGCAGTTTCTAAATAATAAAATAAAATGCGGTCTGTTACCTGATATATATGTATCACGCGGCCAAGTTACCCCATCATCATATCTATAGGTTGATTGGGCGCCGTCAATTACACCGCTGCCTTTTATGCCGACATTAAATACCCCATCCGCCTTAATAATCGGCTCGGTTTTGCTGTGCCAATCATCTTGTGTTCTGCTGGCTTGCACAAGCGCTTTCTCACTAATATTTAATGTAACATTCGATTTTAGATTTATCGTTGCGGTGCGATACACCCCTTCGGCGAAAAAGATTTCGCCCCCTTGTATGCTTATATCGTCTATTGCCTGCTGTATTTTGCTTGTAGCCGGTTCCGTGCCGGTTGTGTCAGCATTGTATGGGTATAAAGATATGTCAATTGACTTGATGCTATTTTCATCCTGCAGCGAGCGTTTTGTGATAAAAACATTATCCCAATAAACAGTTCCCACCATTGGCTGCTGTAATTTGAGTTGTATATTCAATCCGGTTAACGGCTGTGTATTTCCGATAGCCACCTCTGTGGAAGGCGGAACGCAAAAATACTCCGTTTCAACCAATATCCATTGCCCTGCAACTCCACCTGCAGGAACGGTAACAACAGCGTTTTTAACGCTTGCTGCTCCATCTCCGCTTGTAGCCCCTGTGCCAATATCCAAACCCATATCGGTGGTATTGTTGGGGGTTCTTCCCCCGCCCAAATAGTGATATACGCCATCGCCTCGCACGGTAACATAAGCCATATATCTTGCAAATGTTCCGTTCGGAAAAATATCAAGCCTCGGATACCCCGTATTCCATGCCGAAGCGTCCCCATCTATGTAAAGCCATGCTCCTATCTTGATAATGTCCCCGGTATTGATTATTCCATCTTTTTCGGAAATGGGGATTGTTGAATTGTGACGAGTGGCAGTGGTGCTGTTTGTGCCTAACTGCACCATTTTAATGCTGTTTGCGCTGTTCAAGTGTGCAATTTGGGTTGAAAGCTCGCAGCTATTTATGGTGTTGCCCTTGTTTAATGACCAACCTGCCGCCTCACCTTCAAAGCCGTCAGACCAAACAACCGTTTCATTATACACAAAAGAATCGTCTGCAGTAGAAATATAGCCAAAACCTAATATAGCAGAGAAAATTAAAAAAACACTTAATATACATACTGTTTTAAACCCAATCATAGCATTTCATCCTTTCCGGCAGTTCCTTATACTATCTGCACATTGTGTCTTTAAATTTTCCGGGCGTCATGTATTCATATTTCTTAAACACCCTAATAAAGCTGTGACTATTGATATATCCGCAATTTTCCGCTATTGTTTTGATAGGCAAATCCGTTTGCAACAAATATTTTTTAGCCTGTTCAATTCTCAAAAAATGCAAGTAATCAATAAACTTATTGCCCATAATATCTTTAAAATGTTTGCTTAATGTCGAGGTCGGCACATTGAATCTATCGCAAAGCGTGTTTAATGACATATCATAAAAATGAAAATTGGAATGTAAAAAACTAATAATCATATTCCATTTTTCCGCTGTAATGTCGCTGCCGTCATCTTTTAACGCGTCGCAAACAGTCTTAATAAAATCCAATAAAAATTCAATCATCTCCGAAATTGTTTCACATTTGATAAAGTTATTTATAACATCTTCTTTAGAAATCAAAGTGCCTATATCCATATTTTTTTTGATATCCATGGAATTAAACAATTCCCAAATTAAATGGAAGATTTTATAATATATAGCCTTGCCTTCATTGATTGTCATGGTGGTAGATATTGCTTTTCTTTTAAAATTCAGCAACATATCTTCTATTGGCTCATATTTTCTAAGCAAAACAAGATTTGCAATTTTTCTGTGATTAAGAGCATTATCAATGCCGGTAGGCAAAATATCTCGAATTTCATAATAAGGAATAACAATGCCTTTACCCATAACCAACTTATATTCCAACGCAATGCATGCATCAGAATACAGTTTTGAAATATCTTCAATTTTTTCAGAGGAACAACTTACACCAACTGTTACGGTTTCTCCAAAATTTTGCTCAAAGATATTTTTTACAAAATCAACAGACTTTAAAATCGCTTCGGTGTCGCGAAAACCCTGCTCGACTGCAAGCAACATCGCCATTTTTTCAGAGCTGTCATAAACACAGTATCCATTTCCAAACTGTTGAAAATATTCTTCGGAAACATTGCGCAATGCATACAAGTATAGCTCCAATTCCTTTTGAATATCCATTTCTTTGCCTTTACTATCATCAATATTAAATACAATAACATAAAAAGTCTTATTGGAAAAATCAATTGTTGTTTTTTTAAACAAGGCAGAATTGCCGTTAACATTTCTACCTTTCATCAGACTTAATATTATGCTGTCTTGAGCATAACTTTTGTATTGCCCTAACTCGCTATTAAGGGTGTTTTTTATTGAAATTATTTTGTTTACCGTTTTATAAATCAATTCAAGCTCATTTTCGTTTGCGCAAATTCCTTTTTCAAACTCGTTTTGCAACTGGTCAAAAATATATTTAACAGGCTTGTATTGTTTTTTAGAAAAGTAATCAGCTAAGATAATTCCCATTGTCAACGAACCCACAATTCCAAGAATGATAGTAAAAATCAGTATTCCGATATTCCCGATGTATTTCCATTTTGAAATTGCTATAATGTAAGTTATATCCGGAAAGTATGACTTTTCGGTTTTTACAATCAGTTTACGGCTTTTTCCGTAAGTTTTGAGGTGTTCATTGTCAACTTTTAGATTTCTGTTCAACTCACTAATCACATTTTTCAATTTGTTTAGCATAAGAAAAGTGCCGTCAAAATCTCCAACCATTTCTTCGATATCGTTTATAAAATTATTTGTATCAATAACAGCAACCACACTGCCGATGGAATTTTTACTGTAAAAGATGGGTGTAATGTACAAAAGACTAAACTTATTAACATTATCGCTCAATACCTGATTAACCGGCAAAATATTGGGTTCTTTACCGGTTTCAATGGCTTGCTTGATTTCATCTTTGTTATACTCTGAATATGTAGCGTCATCAGCCATTTTTTCAAAGAAAATTCGCTTGGAATATATGCCTTGATTTCCAAGAACAACATCATGGTCTGCACTATAAATATATATACTTTCAATATATGTGCTGAGCAACTTATATCGCTTCAGTTCATCAATCAATTCCAAATACAAAGCAATATGCATATTCTCATCATCTGATTCCAAAAAGGTGTCCAAACGCTTATCCGTATTGATTTGCGCAGCTATTGAGCCAATCAGCTTAAATGTGGAAGATGTGAGCGATTGGGTATTTTTAATAACCGTTATCATTTCTTTTTCGGCGCTTTCAATTAATGTTTGATTTGTTATCTTAAAAACCAAAATAACCACAATAAACATCGGTATAAGTAGGCATAAAATATAAGAAAAAAACATTTTTTTATGCAGCCGATTTTTTTTAACCATTATAGTCTCCGTTCGTTATATATCTTGATATTTTTCATTCTCCCTGATTTTTATTATAAATTAGGGAGAATGAAAAATCAAGCCAAAAGCATGCAGTCTTTGATTATTACTTTTTAAGCACAACATTTTCAAACCATAGTTCACACCTTCCGCTATCTCCCAAGTCGTAAAACTTGTTATCGCCGCGCAGTTCTAAATTTGTAACATCTCGCGCAAAAAGACCATAGGCGGGCATTCTGCCATAATTTCTTGCCTCGGGATATTTGTTTTTGAAAGGTCGGGCTATAGGAATGGGAATGTTGATCGGTTTCGGTTCATGGTTATAGATGGTTATGTTTTCTAAAAGAACATTTTTTATTATGCCGCCATCTTCGGTATTAAACTGGGATGCTCGTGTTGATTTTTTGCAATAGATATTTTTAAACACAATGTCAGACACAGTACCTATACTTCCGCCCGGAACATTGCTAAGCCTATTCTGTACAGCAATAAAAAGCGGCGTGTCGCAATCTTCAATGACAAAGTTTTCAAAAGTAATATCTTTTACATGATTATGGTCCACCGATTCTACTACAATAGCACCTACGCATTCTCTCACTCTGCTATCCCTTGAAACATGATTTTTGATTTGTATATTTTCAAAACGAACATTATAGATATCTCCGTAGGTTTCGGTCCCTATTTTAACACCGTTACAAGTGCTTGCTACTACTGAGTTTTTAATAACAACATCATACATTGGAGCACGCGTGTTCGTTTTATCCATCATATTAATGTTTTTTAAACATATTCCGTCATCTCCGGTTTGGATATCCAAATTCTCCAACAACACATGCCGACATCCGTTAATGTCAATTCCATCGGTAAACTCAAGTGATTTCCAAATGGGACTCCTGACGGTCACATTTCTAACCGTCAAGTATTCACAATTATCAAAGTGCTGATTCCATCCGCAAGCATTACGCAAAGTAATTCCTTCAATTATAATGTTTTCAGAATCCATAAACCTTAAACAAAAATGCGGTAGATTGCCCGAAACATAACTCTTGTTGGAATAGTCAACCCAAACCTCTGTGCGATAGGTACTTTGCCCGCCATCTATGATACCTTTTCCGCATACCCTGACATTCTTAACATTTTCGCCGTAAATTACCGGCAATGTCTTTTGTTTCCAATCATCTTGAATTCTGCTTGCCTGCAAAACCGCACCGTCATCCAGCCACAACCACACATTGGACTTTAAGAAAATGGTAGTTGTTCTGTAAGTTCCGGGCGGAAAGTATAACACGCCCCCTCCTTTAGCATGCATATCATTAATTGCCTTTTGAATAGCGGGCGTTGACAATAAAGTTTCGGTATAATCTGCAAAATAAGGTGACTGTGTTACATCTACGGAATCAAGCGGCTGTGTGCGATTATACACTCTTTGTTCAACCGTGGAATTATATTTTTGCGCTATTTCATCCAAAGAATCTGCACTCAAATCTCCCTTTTTATACAAGGCAAATTCGTTTAGAAGTATATTCACCCCTTTAGGGATATTTTCAAAGTGAATAAATATTGTAAGATACACAATATCCGGCAAGATGCACCCTTCCATCTCATCGAAATCCGTAACCATTTCTTCTGTTCGGTCCTTGGTAAACAGGTGAACAGTTTTTGAAGAAAGGATTATTCTCTCCAAAGCGGTGGTTGTTCCGTAGACATAGACGCTGCATGAAAACTCATCGTCTGGCTTCACATCTTTGTCTGCGGTTGCCTTTAGTTTTGCTCCTACTTTGTCGCCAATCTCCGGGCGCATATAGTTGTAATTTTCGTTTAAAAAATCAAGTTCCCTATGCTGGTCGGAAAACTTAGGCTCATAAATATAATTTTTTAATGTCACTATCTGCCATAGACCAAAATCGGACACCGTATCCGATTTTATATGTATACCTTCGCCACTTTCTCTGCTTGATTCAAACTTTGAACGGTTATTATTATTCAATATGTTCCATCCAAAACTGTAATCATTAACCAGCTCGTCACAAAAAAATTTGTTTGCAACTGCATACTCGTCTTTTTCGGCAAAAACATATTTAGGCTCTCTGTTAGATAAAACCACATTTTTATCATCACTTAAAATCTTTAATGTGTCAAAATATATTTTCGCCGGCAATCCCGGACTTTTTAATTTTAGATGTATTTCTATTCGTTGCATCTGAGATGGTATTTCAAAATTTGCAGTTTTTAAACTAATCCATTTATTGTGCGGTTTTACAATTAAGCTTTGCTGACCGACAATATTGCTGTTTACCCTATGATATATATTGTTTTGCATTACATCTATATTTGCCAGTTCTGTTTTATTTGCATAGGCATCCACACCTGATATTTCTAATTGAACAGCGCCGCTTAAATTGCTATTCCATTCTTCGGCATAAAGAAAAGTTTCGCAGGAGAAAAGCGCTTTTTCTTTCCTTTCACCCACATTGTACATGCCTATGGCGCTTAAACTGCTTCCATGTGCAGAATTTAACATAACAGAATGCTGTCCGTCATATTTCAAATCATAATTATAAGTTGCCGCATTTCCATCTCCGCCGGTTATAAACTGAAAAGCATTTAAATCTTGGCTATCAACAATAACATACAGCCTGTTATAAGCAAAGCTTTGTATGGAGGAAATTAAGATACATAAGCTCATGCCGAAAGCAAAAACTTTTTTAAACCTCATAAAATCACCTGTCATCCTTTCACCGCCCCAATCATTACTCCCTTAACAAAATGTTTTTGCAAAAGCGGGTAAATTGTCAAAATTGGCAGCGTAGAAACAATAATAGTGGCATATTTGATGCTTTCCGAGATGGTTTGCCTTTCTGCATCATTAATGCCTAACACCATATCATCACCGCTATTTGAAATGAGAATTTCCCGCAAAAATAACTGCAGTGGAAATAAGCTTCTGTTTCTCAAATAAATCATTGCATTAAACCAACCATTCCATAAACCAACTGCATAATATAAAATCATTACTGCAATTACCGAGCCGGAAAGCGGCAAAATAATTCTTGTTAGTATAATCCATTCGTTCGCCCCATCTATTTTGGTGGACTCTTTAAGCGAGCGGGGTATGCCTGAAAAAAATGTTCTCATAATAATCAGGTTCCATGTGCTTATACAACTTGGCAGCAGTAACGCTAAGGGATTATCGTACAAGCCTAAACCCTTAACAACCAAAAAGGTGGGAATGAGTCCGCCGCTGAAAAACATGGTAAACACCATGTAGGGCATGATATATTTTGTCCAAAAGAAATCTTTGCAAGAGGTAACATATGCGCCAAGTGTTGTCATGGCAAGACTGAGCATAGTTCCAAATACAACATATAAAATTGTGTTTCCGTACCCAATCCAAATACTGCTGTTGCGAAAAACATATCTGTACGACGCTATTGTAAAGCCCAAGGGCTTATGCAAAAGTCCCCCATGCCCTGCAAGCATATTGGAATCGCTAAAGGATGCGAATAAAACATATAGCAAGGGATATAAGGTGATTAAAGATAACAGCAAAAGCAAAGATGTGTTGAGCACATCATAAGCAACTCCCATGTTAAATGTTTTTTTCTGCACTTTAACTACACTCCTTACCATAATGAGGTTTCGTTCACTACTCTGCTAAATGCGTTTGAACCATAAATTAGCAACATGTTAATAACAGAATTAAACAAGCCAATCGCCGCAGAAGAACTGTAATCGGCTTTCAGCAACCCGTTTCTGTATACATATGATGAAATAATGTCTGACACTTCGTAGGTAGCTTCATTGTACAACAAAATTGTTTTATCCGAACCTTCTGACATAAACCTGCCGATATTTAATATAAGCGTGATAATAATAGTGGGCAAAATTCCGGGTATCGTTACATGCCATAACTTATGTAACCTGTTTGCACCATCAATCTCGGCGGCCTCATACTGGGTAATGTCTATCGCTGTTAATGCAGCAATGTAGATGATTGAATTCCAACCCGCGTTTTGCCAAAGCCCGAGGGCAATATATATTATTCGATAGTATTGCGAATACATTAAATAGTTTATTTCTTCTCCGCCAAACAGTAAGGCAATGCTGTTAATTGGACCGCCTTTGCTCAAAAAAATGTATGCCATACCGCAAATAACCACCAGAGATATAAAATGCGGCATGTAAGTTATAGTTTGAATTGTTGATTTTAACACCTTAGAACGAACCTCATTGAGTACCAATGCCAAAATAATTGGTATAGGAAAGGAGAAAATTAAGTTGTAAAAGCTTAAAAGAAGCGTATTTATGAGTATTCTTACAAAATAATAGCTTTTGAAGAATGTTTTAAAATGCTCTATTCCAACCCATTTGCTTGCTAAAAAGCCTTGCGCCACATTATAATCTTTAAATGCAATGATTACACCATACATAGGTACATAGTGAAAAATAAAATACCAAACCACTACGGGAATTGAAAAGAAAACCAGATATTTATTTAGTTTGTAGTCTCTTTTAATTTCGGCAAAAACACCGGATTTCGTTTTTGCGTTACCCCTCACTATATTACCTTTTATTTTCATCACTTCCTATTTTCAACGAGTTTGTACCAAAATGTTTCCGAATGCTGTAATTCAAATTTTAATTGTTATAATAACTTTCCACATCAGATATATCAAACCGCTCAATGCCGCTATTTCGCTGTATAAATCTGTCATAAGCTTGCTGTTTTAACTTAATGACCCGTTCAATGCCAAACTCGCGCAGCTTTTCCCGATATTCCTCAAATGAATCAATGGATGCAGTACCCATCAGCCATTTTGTAAACATTTCGCCCTTATATGTGCTGATTTCACTGAAGATTTTTGAATGCTCTTGGTTTTCTTCAACCGTTAGTTGCCCGTAAGCCGCTTTATCCCCGGCCTCATTAAATTGCTTTACCCAAAGCTCACTTGCTTCTCGCTGCTGCGGCATGGAGTAAAATTGTTTTACATAGGCGCTGGATTGAACAAAAGGTCCGGATACAAAAGAGCGGCAATATTTCATTCCAATGACGGACATAGACAAGCCTTCCGGGTTTTTGGTAATTAACTCGGTAAATGTCGGCTGATTATCCACCATCACATAACTTTCACCCTCTATGCCAAAATTACAAAGATAATAGCCTTCCTTGCTGAACATATAATCAAGCAAAGCCACCGTCTCGGCAGGATATTTGTTCTTTGTTGATATAGCCGCATTGTTGAGGCTGACCGCTTGGTCATGTTGCACAAACTGAGCTCTATCCCCTTTGTTTATCACCGGATAGGGGGCTGCAACCAAATCAAAAACAGGGTCATTTTGTTTGGTTGTCAAATATCCGCCAATTCCTGTTCCCACCGTTCCTATATAGGCGCCGGCTTCTCCGTTTAACACTTTACTGTCCAATATCTTTGAGTCTGAAATAGTTGGTATTTCGGCATCAATTAGTCCTTTATCATACCAATCCGCCATTGTACGAACATAATCTTTGTAGGCATCCTCATACGGTCCGTAATGCACCTTACCATCTAATACATAGAAATTTTCGCCTACGCCAAATGCGCAGGAAAACATTTCCCTTTTAAAGTTAGCATATGTTGATGAGAACGGAGCTTTTGCACCTTTTTTTTCTTTAAATGCAGTTAAAACGGTTTCCCATTCGCTAATTGTTTGCGGAACTTCCAAGTTAAGCTCCTTTAGCCAATCTCGTCTTAATACCGTTCCCACATAAGTACATAACTCCTGCCCGCCGCGAATCAGTGGCGCCACATAATAATCTCCATCAATGTTTGCCAAAGCATCAACCGCAGGGTGCTGATTGTAAATGGCAGTTAAATTTGGCGCATATTTATCCATATATTCGTTTAGGCGTATAATAACCTTGTCTTGATACGCTTTTAATATCCCGCCCGAATAAGTGTTAGGTCTTTCAATAACATCTACATAGTCACCCGAGGCAATCATAATGTTAAATTGCTCGCTTACTTGATTGGCTACGGGGTGGATAAATTTTAAGGTAATGTTTGTTATCTCTTGTATCTTTTTATATGCAGCAATATCATTATAGCTGGAAACGCTTGCCGGTGCTGCATTTGGTACGAAATATGTAAGCGTTATACCATTTTCCAATGGGAAACTTATATCTTTATCTGACAAATCATTCGTTGTTGTCTGTTTTTTTCCGCAACCTGAGATTGCAATTATAAAAGACAAAGCAACAAGCAAACAAATGCTTCTTATTTTCATGTACATCCCTCACTTAATCTTTATAGTTTTACTTTTTAGCAATGAATTTATTTTGGGTAACCCGTTCCAAACAAATGCCTCGGCCATTGCAGACTTTTCACTTATATTCGCAATAACCTCGATGCGCCCTTCTTCTCCCTGGCTCATGCTTACCGTTTCCATTACAATGTTTTCAATGTGACCGCTAACATCATAAACAGCCAATATGATATTTGCCTTTCGGTCATCATCGTCAGTAATGCGTGTAAATTTCACATTTGCTTTAACTACCCCATCATATTTTACCACCGATAAGTCCTCCGCCGTATAATGTTTTGGAAGGGTTTGTATCTTTTGAGAAAAGATTTTTTCCGAAAGATTTGCAACAATATCCTCTGCCTCAACAGAAAAGATGTATTCGCCGCCTGCATCCAAGCCTACCACACTAAAGGTGTTGTCTTCTATTCCTCCATCAAAAAACTGTTCGTTGATATAAATATTATATTTAATTCCTTTATTATCATCTGTGGCTTTATCCCAAAAAATTCTGCAATAATTAAAGCCGATTTTGTCTATACCTACCGTGGCTGTATTATCAAAATGCGGGGCTTCAACATCAATTCTCTTTGCTTTAACTAAAAAATCATCAAAGTATACCGTTCCGGTGAAAGGTTGCTGTACTTTTAATTCAAACATTAGCTTACTGCTGTTTTGCGGTATGGTAATATATGGCGTTTCTATATAAATAAACATGTCTTTGTCTATCGAAAGTGGAACATCTTCACTTTTTCCTCCGCCATCGGAAAAAGTTTCTCCCGGCATTGTACCTACATATGTTTTAACGATGTTTTCGTATATCCTAACCGATGCAAGATATCCATTTGATGGGGTTTCTTTAAAAATGTTAACTCTTGGAAAACCATAGTTGTAATCAGACATGCTGCTGATGTATAGCCATACACCCACTTTTACTTCGTCACCGGGACTAACTTTGGTGTTATCCACATCCATTATATAGTTTGCTGTTGCGCTTACATTAGAGTTCACAACCATCTTTAAACTGCTATCGCCGGTTCTTTTTACAGAGCTGTCGGTTGTAAGCGAATTTCCGTTACTGCCCGGAAAAAGCGCCCACCTTGACATTTCATTCGCTTCAAACCCATTTTGCAAAATAATTTCATCATAATGCATAATGCTTTTTGCAATTACAACATCAACAGATAAATAATCAGACATATTTCCCGCCGCATCTACTGCAACAACATGAATGGTATAAACCCCCGATTCTAAATCGTTGATAACCGCCTCATTCCCATAATAGATGCCATATAGATTATCGTTGATATATAAGTCATAATGCTTTACCCCATGGTTATCCAGGGCATCATCCCAAACAACAGTAACTGAATTATATTCATCGACAATCGTCTTTATCAATGCATTTTCTTCCCAATAGGGGGGAAGGTTATCTTGAACATATATTTCTCTTTTTACAACTTCAAAATCATCAAAATATATCGTTCCAGCAGCCGGTTGCTGAAACTTTAATTCAAAATTCAGCCCTGTGACATTATTTACAGTACCTTTTGAATCGATTACAGCCGTATCGGGAATGACAAAATATTCCGTTTCCATCTGTATCCAACGCTTTTCCAACCCCTGTTCTGCAATGGGTGTGATAACCGCACCGCCGGCTTTATCTCCGCCGGTAATGCCATTGCCCAGCTCTAACTCGGTGGTGTTTCCGGCAGTACGGCCTCCTCCAATATAGTTTTTAATTCCATCCTGCATCAATATAACATGAGAGAACCTTCTTCCGGCGTTCATATTTGGGTAGATGTCCATTCTGGGGTAACCGCTAAGAAATGTAAAACCTTCGTCCAAATACACCTTCACTCGCGCCTTTACAACATCACCAATCTTTAGCGGCATATCTTCACCAATCTCTATATACTTAAACGCAGAAATACTGTTAGGGTTTGCCTTTCGTTCCATTGCAAGACTTGTGTTTTCCGTGCAACCGAAAGTATCGTTATACTCTATTGTATTTTCACCCGGCTCACTCCATGTCCAGCCCAAATTCATTGAAAAGCCATCGGAAAACACAACGGTTTCAATATATTCCTCTGCACAGACCGAAAATGCGAGCATATTTACAAGCAATACTGTAATTAGCAACAAACACAACTTTTTCAGACTAAATCCCCCCTTAGGATTAAAACATAAATCGTACTACTCTGCTTTGCTTTTAGAAATAGGTTGCAAGGAATTCATAGACCACACAAATGCTTTTAATGTGCAATTTTCTATATCATCCATTGAAATAGGGTCCATATTTATGGGAACATGAATATCACCATTTTCTATTGAAATCATTTGAACACCGTTCAATGAACTGCCTTGACCGTCATAAGCTACAACTATCAAAGTTGCATCAAATTCAAAAACTTTTCTGGCTGAATATCTTACATAAATTGTCCCGTCTTCGCGCGATATGCTCATAATATTTACATCTGAAGTATCTTTAAGTATTTCAAGCATAGACTCGGCATAACGCTGCCCTAATTCTTTTTGCGATGCGGTGTCAAAATGCAAATTGTCACCCAATGTATGCAGACCTTGTGATGATACAAAAGCCGTATATGGTATCTCTTTTTGAACTGTTTCTAAAATGCTGTTTATTTGTTCGTAGTAAGTTGTTCCGTTCTGCACATCCATATCAGTAGATATTCCGCCTACAATGAAGGGCAAATCTTCTATTCCTAAATCTGTCTTTAAATCAGCCACTAAAGTTTTCAAGCTATTCATGTAGCCATCAACTCCATGCTCCCATGCATTGCCTTCTCCCTGATGCCATAGTATTCCTTTAAGTGTTCCGTATTTCATCGCCTCTTTGGTTCGCCTAACCGTTTCAAAATAATAACTGCTGCTATTTCCTTTTTGCCATTGATTAACGGTTGTTCCGCCAACAGCATTAGAAATAATACCAATAGATGCCTGCGGATTCTGAGCTTTCATATTTTGGGCGAAAACCGAAACAGGACTATATAAGTTTTGCTTATCCGTAGTTTCCATTGTGGAATACCTGTTAAACCCTGACATAACATTTTTTGTCATGTAATACTTATCATTGCCGAAAGCCGCGTCTTCCCATTTATCATAATCATTTAAAAGATAAACATCGGTTAAGTCTTCCGCCTGTTCAACCTCTGTAATGGGCGCACGCCCCGCCATGTTGGACTGACCGATGCATAAGTACAAATGAAAATCTTCCTTGCTTACTTGGGGAATACTTTGCGATATAATTTCTGATGATAGTCTTTCAATGGTAATGTTGTCAAATCGAATGGTACCTTCAGTAGGTCTTTGCATTTTCAGCTGAATGGTTAACGAGTTAACATCAGATTTTTCGTCCAAGTTATTTATATAAGTTGTTTTAGGAATGTAAAAATATTCTGTTTCTAAATCTATCCACCCTTCTTCATCTGCGGTCCATGAATATGCGGTTATTTTGCCTTCTTCATATTTACTTGTAACACCTGTACCTATCCTGCCAATCGTATCAGAACTTGTAAGCACATCGCCTAAATATTTGCGTCCGCTGCCTGATGCTCTGATGACAGAGCGTGCAAACGGATAGTTTAGTGTTGTATTTGGAAATACATCAAGCATGATAGCATTACTTTCGGGCATCTGCACATCTGATTCTAAGTGCACGCGAACACCAACTTTAATCATATCACCATGCTTAATTCTGCTTTTTATATTAACCGGAATATAATTTAGACGGGTGGATGCGCTGTTTTCTCCCCCAACGGTAAATTTAATATTACTGTCTTCTCCATTTCCATAAGTTTTATCCATTTCCATAGTATTGCCTGCTCCAACCGCACTGCTTGCCCAGCCGTAATTTTGTGTAACGTCATCGCAAAAAACCGTTTCTTTGGTTTGAACTTTCTTTATAATTGCAATGTCGTCAATATATACGGTGCCACTATCGTTTGCATCATTCCCTCCATACTTGATTTCTAATTGAAGGCCTGTAAGATTAGCCCAACCGCCGGTGCTTAATGTTTGCACCTCATCATTCGGCAGATAGAAATAATCCGTTTCCAGATACATCCACCTTTCATGTATGCCGTCACTTACCGGACTGCTTTCAAACGATGTTGCAATATTTCCATATGAATCCGTCACTCCCGCCCCTATTTTTTCATTCATATAATTTGTTGTAAGCAGCGATGAAAGCCCTTTTGCTGTTACCGGAGATGCAGAGTTCTTTAAAAGAGTTCTTGCAAAAGCATATCCGGTTGAGGTGTTCGCATAAACATTAAGTTGCACACCGTTATTATTGAAGTTAGATAAGGTTGCGCCATCCTCCAAATAGAACCAAACGCCTGCCTTTACACAATCTCCTATGTTAATTTCCTCGTTGCTGATTGAAAGCCTTCTACGGATAAAGGCGCTGGCGCTACTTCCCTTCACCAGTTTTAAAGCGGATGTTCCGCCTCTCCCCTTGTCTGAAACAACGGTGAGCGTGTTTCCGTTGGATGGATTATTGACCCCCACCTGTGATAAATTCCACTTGGTTGTATCGTCATTCCAGCCCGGTTGCAAGTCGTTCATACTTTCTAAAAAAACAACTTCTTCCGACAATTCTACATTTTCCGATGCAACGCTTACTAAAGTGTTAATCGGAAATTGCATCACTGCAAATGCAAGCACAAGAAAAATTGATAATACTTTAATTCTTTTCACCAACAGTCATCTCCTTTTATTAATTTTTTACCTATAAATAACTACATCATATGGATTCCCATAAGACATCATTATAAATAGATTTAGCCCCGGCTTGATGTCATCTACCGTTGCAAGATAGATTTTGTCTGTTTTTTCGTCATACTCATATACCCTCAAGTATGTTCCCCCGGTAGGAAAAGGCGCTTTCGTATCCACACCCTGAACCTTGTACTGCATAAGCATAATACCCGTATTGTATTTTAAAACATTTCCATACATAGCAACAAACTTAGTGTTTTTTCCATCGGGCTGTATGTACACATGTTCGGCATTTTTTTCGGCTGTGAAAACCGACTTTAGCCCGGCAATTTTTTTATCCTTTCCCATGGCGTATTGAAGAATGTCACCGCGTTTAAAGCCTTCAACCGTCTGTGACAGTTCTTGGGTATTCCTTAAATAATAGCTAACAGCCACCCCCCTTTCAAACCCATACATTTTTATAAGATGTTCGCCGTTTTCATCGATAGAATCGGTTATTTTGTCAAATACGAATACGGTATTATTATAGTTGTCATAAATGCCTTCGAAAATCGCAATGCATCCTGCTATCATACATTCGTCCAAATCATAAGCGGTTACAGTATAGGTGGTTTCATTAGTTAGCATGCCGGGCGCAACTACAACATGATCCTCCTCGTTGTTCCCTATTCTAAAAACCTTTGTATTTGCTGTAATGGCAACAAAAGGATGATAACCATTATCCACATCTTCAAGTATGCCGGTTGCGCGTTTAAACCTTAGCTGTTTTTGCGAAACAAATTCAACAATAGCGTCCTCCTCATCAGAGCCGTTTACTGTAAACAAATTTATAATTGCATCATCGTCATTTAGTGAGTATTTAATCATTTCTCCATTTTTCGGAATAACTTTCAGTATCTCGTTTTTGTTGCTTTGATGGCCGCCGTTCACTTGTATTCTTCTTGCGGTTTCGAAAATTTTAATTTCATTTTCTTGTGTATATACGCGCAGCCTTAAAGTGTTATTGAGTTGTTCGGTTTCACACCCTAAAAGATATCCATATTCAAAAAACTTCGCATCTTCAAACTTGGCAGCAGCAATTTTCCCGGTTACCGTTAAATAAAAGTATCCTTCCATATTTAATCGAATGTTGGAAATCATGTCTGAAACAAGAGTATATCTATAACTGCTCCCTTCTACATCAATGCTGTCTGCCGAAATGCTTTGCACAACACCCCTGATAACCCGCTCGCCCACATAAATATATGTTTTTCCTGCCCCTTTGCTTTTCGCAACAGAAAGAACACTGTTCTCGTGCAAATCATCAAGTTCCAGCAAAGAATTGCCCTGTATAATATAATCGGATGATGTAATGTGCAGGCTCTCCTTTCCGTGTTTTGCATAAACTATACCATCAGACGGGGCTATTCTATTAACAACATAAGTTTCAAAAGACAATACAATCAGCACTTCATAATTGCCGTTTGAATTCGAATCAATCAGCCGCACATAGCCATCTTCCATAGCCAAATCATCCCCTGTTACATCAGAACATTTATTATTGAATACTGTCCATGCATTTCTCGGTATATTAGCTGAATGTATGCGTCCTTTTTTATCCGAATACTTTAAAACATTATTTTCATATGATATTATTTCATCCGAGTCAATTTTAACTTCACGACCAAGACTGTGAATAAAAATTAACTTTTGTTCTTCCGCTTTATAAAAATATTCAACCTCATAACCTAAATATTGCTCTGCATTAGTGTTTTTCGCATAAAGGCGAATTCCGTCAATTTCTATCCACCCTTTAGGCATGACGATTTTATCGCTTGAGAGATTGGTTTGAGAATTGGCATAGATAAGACCTTTGCCTTTATCTATATCGTGATAGGCTTTTAGCAAGGTGTTTCCTTTGTATTTTGTTGATTTAGCGTTCAACAAGCTTTCCGATACGCCCCCTATAACGGAGGATATGAAGTGAACTTCTGTGTTCAATGCATTGTATATCAACGCTGCCGCTTGGCTTCGCATTATGTATTTTGCAGGAAAATCCGCATCCCGACCAATGATTTTTGTTTTTACAGCAAGGCTGAAAATGTCACTGCTTTCAAAAAAAGCGTCATATCCTAAGGCATATAACAATGCCCTTAGCAGCATTTCATAGGATGCGTATCCTGAAATGCTATAATTGCGCCAATGACTGAAAGCAGGAATTTTTAGCAGATAGCTAAAAGCCTCTTGTTGATTATTGCATCCGTCAACAGCCATCATCCCGCATAAGGTATGCGCCAATTCTCCCGCCGTTACATATGCTTGCTCTGCATCAACGTTAAAGATGTCCATTGCTTTTAATAAGTCTAATTTATTGGTTGCAGCCATGGTGTAATCATCATCAGCCCACACGCAAACAGGGAATATCATGCTGCATATCAGAAACAAAATAATTATTAGCATTGCGGAGTATTTCATTTTTCTGCCTCCCCTAACAGTACAGAAACCATTTTTGCAGCCATCGCTCTTGTACATGTTGATTTTGGATAAAACTTTCCATCATCGTATCCGTTAATAACACTTCCGAACTTTTGCATTTCGCGTATTGCTTCCGCCGCATATGGGCTTATGTCGTTGCTATCTATAAATTCTTTATGTATTTCATTGGGTGTTTCAAACTCTAATTTTATAGTTGTTCTATATAAGATTGTCGCTGCCTGTTCCCGGCTTATATAATCCTCAGGAGAGAATGTTGACAGTTTGGTACCTACAACAATGTCTAAATCCACAGCAGAAGCGATGTATAAGTATGCCCAATGATTGTTTGGCACATCATTAAAATCACAATTAGCGGAATCATTGGTTAACCCGAAAGCGCTAATAATCATTTTAACAAATTCTGCCCTTGTAACAGAGTAATTTGGATAGAAATACCCACCGCCATCACCTTCTACAACACCTTTTTGTAAAAGATTATTAATACTTTCAATTGCCCAGGGCACCTCTGCTAAATCTTCAAAGGACTCTATTTTGGAAATTGGCACATCGGCAAACAAGCCCATGCCGCTTATTACCTCCTCTATTACAGTTCCGCGGCCTCCCCCGCCGCCACCGCTAAAATTTCTATTAGAACCGGAAGTTTGCTTAGCATAATATTCTTTCACTAACTGATTAAATTGTTCGGAAAACTTGGTTTTTGAAGAAAACCCTGCAATCTGTAATTCTTGGCAAACTGTTGCCTGATTGAGAGAAGTAAGCAAATTGTACACAGATAAATCAATACCCAAATATGTATATTCCATCTCGATAATTTTTTTAAGCCCTTGCCAGCCGGCGCTTGTGCCCCTTGTCAGTATGTCAGCATAGTTAAAGTCGGTTTGCAGCACTTGGTCATCTCCATCAGCGCCCACATATACAGTATATTGACCACTGACGCTATCTTTGCTCATCTCATACTCAAAAGTAAATTCACCGTCTTTATCCGTTTGAATTTCTTTTATTGTTTCAGTAGCATTTAAAATAGTGTCATTATTTAAATCATCAATTTTAAATGTTGGCTTTAAAATCAGCAAGGTAATATATGTATTCTCCAAGTCAGACTTTCCGCTTATTATAACTGTTTCATCAGTAATTCCCGCAATTATTGTTTCGTCCTGCGCATTTGTGCAATAATCGACACCGCAAAATATCACAGAAACTGTAATCACAACTCCTATAATAACTGTACAAATTTTATGCAAATTTCCCATCCTTCCTTTTTATAAATTGTATACACAAAAATACAGCTTTTTTCTGCTTATATGGTACCATCTTTCTGTTTTGTTGTAAATGTGCATTATTTTCTAATGTTCATTTTTTCTAAAACACCTTATGTATGTGCACATCATGCCTTCATTCTGTTAAGCAAACTTCATCTCCATCATTATCAATAATCTCTGTTTTTGTTCGATAGTTGTTTAACCTTTCATCATCTGCAATAGCATAGGCATTCCCTGCCTCTGGTGAATTAAACATCAGCACATTTTGCATGCGATCATTTTCAACATGTCAATCATATCTGCTGGGCCAACCATTTAACCAATCATCAGCCAAACAGGTTAGAACTTCATAATTTGACACAGGCAAACTATCTGTTTGCTCATTTATGCTATAATTTTAATATTTAAGTACAAATATTGCCTTAATAAGCAATCCTTTTTGCAAGCTTATACCATGATAAAAACCATAAGCTAAGTGTTAATAACAACTGCAAGCTCTGTCTCTTCCAAAAAAACATCCGCGCCAAAGCTTTCAGCAATAAACCTAATAGGTACCATTGTCCTATCGTTTACTATAACTGATGGAACATCTAAAGAGGTTACTCCTAATAGTTTTGGTGCAATTTTTCTGCAATGCAGGCAAGTGGAATCACTCTTTAATTGATGTAGGTTGCAGATTACGCTATAATGAGCGTAAGCGCATTTCACCATAAATAGCCTTGCGCCAACGGCGTAAATCCGAAATTTATTTGTTAACAAATATATCAAAAGAGTTATGGGAAGAATTGATGAACGCCTATTGCCGAGGGTCTTACAAAATGGCGTGGGAATCATTATTTAAAAATCTTGAACTTTTTAACAAGGTTTCAAAAGAATGCTCTGTTTTCCTTGGTTATGAATATCCCCCTTATGACAATAATGTTAGTAAATATGTAATGGATATGTTTGAAGAATACAGCAAACAAAGCCCTTGCGCAAGTGCGGCGAACCCTTTTTGGATATACCCATGTTTAATTACCGAATTTGTTAGGTGGTACATCAAGACTGGAACAACACACTAAAGATTCTTTGCAAGAGAAACGGTATACATCTCCGATTTCAGCCATAAGCTGCGGACACAGAATATCGCCAACTTCGCAAAAGTCCATTACAATGGGATGTTCCGGCAGTTGCTGTACAAGGAGTTTCATTTCGCGTGGAGCAACAGCAAGAGTTCTGCAATGGCGTTGAGTTGACTGATAGCTTGGGTAATAAGTAATTTGGTTGTTTCGTTTTTTGGCATTATGTTAAAATGCTCAAACGATTCGATATAGACATCCTCTGCTTTCGTTTCGCTGAAGTTATAGGACTTGCGCTTGCACCATTTTCGATTGGCTGTTGCAAACGCTTTTTGTGACAAATAGTAAACGCATTGGCAATGTCAAAACTGCATGGCAAAATCAATCCGCTTTTCGTGACCGTCGCTTTTTTCAATTTCCCAACCTAAACCCAAGTTATTATTACTTGCTATTTCTGTACTGGGTAGGCGTTATACCTTCATATTTTTTAAATATTCTTATCAAGGTTCGGTTATCGAGATACCCCACAGCTAAGGCAACGCTATTTAGGTTTTTGCTTAAATCACACATTATGTCCTTTGATTTTTCTATGCGGTATTTATTTATATATTCTAAAAGCCCCATCCCCGATTCGCTCTTAAACACAGTTGACAGGTATGACCTATGCACACCAAGTATGTCCGCTATCATCGCCACGCCCAAATTTGGGTTGTGGTATTGTTTCTCTATTATTGAAATCACAATATCTTTAAACCTATGCGTTTGGGCGAACTTTATTTTCTCACACAGTTGTGCAGTAATAGTTAAAATGGCAGTTTCCACTTCATCAATGGTTTTCCATTTCAAAAGCTGGTCAAGCAGAGTCTGATAATTTATTTCCCACATATCCGAATACAAATCCTGCTTTATTTTCAACAATGTGCCAACCATGTCAAACGCCTGACAGCGCGCCAAATCAATGTCATTGTAGCCTATTTTACAGCATTGGTCAAAAACCTCGCTTATCAGACCTCGAACCTTGTCAAAATCACCCGCCATAATATAGTTAATAAAATGCTGTTCCTTTTCTATGGTATATGTGTAATCGACTTTAGACTGGTTTCGGCTTATGTCTTCGATTGAAAAAATGTTTTTATCAGATAGAACCACCTTGTATTCCATAACCTTAATAACTTCTTTATATGCCTTTGAAATACCCGAAATATTCTTGTGAATATTGCTTATGGCAATTTCAATGTAAATTTTTAAATTGGCGGACAAATATTCGGTTAAAAACCTTGCTGTTTGAGTTAATATGTCATCGGCATTTTCAATCTTCCCGCTAATGCAAGCAAGCAACGCAATGTTGCCATCTACTTCAATGACCCATCCAAAACACCGTTGCTTTTGCATGTGTTCCTCGGCAATATTCTTCGTGGCGAATAAAACCACTTGAAATTTTTCCGCCTCTGAAATCTTTTCATCGCCAAAAAGCCCGCTGTAATCTTCAATATTAAACAACATTACAGCGAAATTATTTTCCGGAAACTTAAAATCATACATTTGGTGGATGGCTATTTTTTTGTCTGCGTATTCCGCAGGATATTTAAAAAGCAAACGCATATAATTGTCAATAATTTCGTTTTTTTGTTCTTCCAAAAGAACCTTTATTTTATCATGATCGCTTTTTAAAAGTTCAACCGAACTTCTAATTCGGTCATATTCGCTTGCCGATTTGCCATCCATTTTAGGCTCCGGCAAAATTTTAATAATGTTTTTTATCGGTGCATAATTATCCTTTATATTCTTTCTGATTAGCAGGGCGTCTATGATGACCGCAGCAATAAGCGTTAAAAAGCCAAGCCACTTGATAAAATTATAATCCTTTACCAGCTTTGCGTATTCTATCATACACACATATTTAAAATTAGTTGTATTGGCAAGTATCACCTTTACAACATAATTAGTGTTCCCCAATCGATAAACACCGTCACTGTCTATTTTTTTAAGTTCTTTATAATTAAACCCATTATTACTTAAAGAGGATATTATTTGATTTCCGCGCTTGTCAAAAACTATATAATCCGCTTTGATGTTATTTTTTCCGCCTATAATATTTCCAACCAAATTCCTGTCGAAGTGCACAACAAGTGTTGCCTTCTTGCTATATTTTGAATTTATCGGAAGCATCGACACATATAACAAAATATTTTCCGGCTCATCTTCATTTAAAAGCATATTGTACGCAAGCGGTCCGTTTTTGATGCGTTCCAACCACTCTTGATATGTTATACCGCACATACTATTATAGTTTTTATTGAAAAATTCAAGTGAAGAAATAACATCAGCGGTCGACACGATTGTGTCTATATTATGCAGGTAAATATAAATCTTGCTTTTCAGATTAAACTCGGTTGAATATCTGTAAAGTTCATACTTCAAATTATAAATCTTGTAATAATCTGCACCGATGGATAGGCTGGATACTTCCATAGCGTCTTTAAGCGACTGAGACGATGCTAAACCGTTTACAATTTTTATATTTTCGGATATAACTGAATTGGTTTCGTATATAATGGATTGCATTATTATATCGTTGTAATACGAGGCTTGTGTTCTGATTACGCTGTTGGAAAGTATGTAATACAATAAAAAAATCATCATAGGAACCAGTAAAATGGCAATGTATGAGAATATCCATTTATATACAAGCTTTCCTCTCATTCTACTCACTCTCCCGATGAATATATCTATCGTACGAGGTCTGATATACAGCAACGGAATCTTTGACCTTTCTTCTTTCCAATTCCTCCGCAAACTTATGATAGTTTTCGAGCGGTTCTACTCCCAGTATAAATTGAAGCGTCATATCCTCTGCATAGCTTTCAATGCTGCTTTTATAAGCAATGACCTTATCTGTTTCGTTGCCGACAAACATTAAATCCGGCAACGCTGTTGTTTCTGAGGGTGTCCTCCTCCACAACTCAACAGCGTATATCTGTTCGGGGTATGTAAGATACTGGTCATAATAGCCGGACATCTGTATAAATGGTCCGTCTAAGTTGCCCCTTATGTAATTCGCCATAATTACCGGCATAGGATAAACCTCATTTTTCGTAATAACATTTGCGTATCTGGGCTTGCCTTCCTCCATGTTATAACTGATACCCTCTATGCCGAAATTATATGTCAGCATTCCTTCCTTCCCATATCCATAGTCTAAAAACCTTGCGGCAGCGGGCACATCCCTGCAACTGCCGGAAATTGCCGCACGACAGAATATGCCATCGTACTGTCCGAACCTTGACATGTTGCCAAGTGCAAGCGTTGGATATTCCAATGCGGCGATTTTGATATTATCAGCTTCAAGAATTCTGCCCATGTCGCCGCCAACAGTTAAAGGAGCGGCTCCAACCCGCCCCGCTAAAAAATTATCCGTTATATTTTCGGTTGTAAGCGAAGCAAAATCAGGGCTTATAAGCCCCGATACATACCATCGACGGAGCGTTTCAATAAAATCCCTGTACCGCAGCTCGGCGGGTCCGAACTTCACAACCCCGTTATCAATATAATATCCTAAGGTTAAATCAAATGCGCCGGTTAAAAACCCGCTTTTCAACCCTGAAACGGTAAAAGATAACGGGGCTGCGTCCGCGTAATTTTCCCTAAACTTAATCAGCACCGCCTCCCATTCGGCGATAGTCTTTGGCTCGCCAAGAGACAGACTGTCCAACCAGTCCTTCCTGATAACCGGTCCAAAATATTTTTTCATGTACTCGCTTTCCCTGATAAATGGGTAAGCATAATACTTTCCGCTGTCGGTCATCAAATCTTTCTTAATGTGAATATTGTTGTTTATATAGCTGCAAAGATTGGGTGAGTAACTCTCTATAATGTCGTTAAGCGGCAGTATTATCCCTTCCTCAAGCGCCTTTTCCGCCCCGCCGTTATACTTTTTCCAAGTGTACTCTATTATATCAGGCAAATTATTGGAGGCTTGCATCAGCACAAACTCTGAATTGGGTTCATAGTACGGGTGGATAAATTCTATCTTCACACCGGTCCTTTTCTCCAACTCCTTTTTCAGTTCGGTTTCATTCATGTTTCCCGCAACTATATTGGCATAGCTGTTTGGATAGATAAAATATGTGAGAAAACTGTCTTTGTCTGTCTCAGGCACATCATTTCGCATGCACGAACAGGATAGGGCTGCCAACATAACCAAAACAACGAAGTAATATCTTTTCATCTTATATCACCATACACTTTATTTGTTTGCTAAATACGCATCATATGCCTTTTGCCTAAGCGCAATGGCATCCTCGATTCCCATGTTTTTCAGCTCGGAATAATAATTTGGAAAAGAGCCTAAATCCTCAGTGCCGGAAATGAATTTAAAAAGCTTTTCCTGTTTATATGTATCGGCATCCTGCATTATTTTGCTGTATTGTTTGTTATCCGCCTCGGACAAAGTTAAAAACGGCAATAAATATTTATCCATTTCGGTATCTGACCAAAGATATAGAGCATCCTTTTGTGTCTTCTCCTGCATATACTGCAAAACATACCGCAAATCCTGAACAAACGGTCCGTAGTAAGAACCTCGGATATATTTGCTCATCGCCTGACCTATCGACAAGCCGCCGTTGCTGTTTACATCCATTATCGCATCAGTATAAACAGGTTCGCCATCATTCATTACATAAGAAACTCCCTCTTTGCCAAAATTATATAGCATTCCGCCTTCTTCGGAATAGCCATAATCTAAAAACCGCACCGCCACTTCCTTATTTTCACATTTAGCTGAAATTGCAGAGCATATATTTAGTATACTCAGCTTTTTTTGCCCTATCATCGGCTTTGCAGACCTGCTTACCGAAGGATACTGTATCGGACGATAAATAAATTCTGAATTTTTTTCTTTTATTACCGGAAGCCACATTCCAAGTTCGCTGCCTGCATAACAATAAGTTGAGCCGACTTGACCGTTTACAACAAGAGAGGTCAGTCTTGTGCTGTCTATACTGGCGAAGTCATTGTCAAGCAAACCGTCCTTGTACCATTTGCTCATTTGCCGCACCCATGCCTCATAATTTTTTTCATATGGACCGTATTTGACAACGCCATCTTCCACATAATAATCAGAGTAAACCGAAAACAGCCCTGTAAAAGGCGACACTTCTTTCAAATTATACCCGTCAAGCCTTAAAGATAGCGGAACCTCAACGCCCATAGACTTAAACGCACGAAGTACCGTGTCCCATTCCTCAAGAGTAACCGGCGCTTGCAAGCCCGCCTTATCCAAAAGGTCTTGCCGAATAATAAAGCCCATTGAAGTAGCCTGTATCCCTCCGTTTGTCAAAAACGGATAAGAAAAGTAACTGCCCTCCTCTGTTTTAACCTGCCTGTCAATGTCCGGTCGTTCGGCGAGCACCTTTTCAAAGTTGGGGGAAATTGTGTCGATATATTCGTTTAAAGAGGTAATTATGCCTTCGTTGATTGCCTTTTCCGGCCCGCCGGGATATGTTAACCACCCATATTCGATAATATCCGGTAAATCTCCTGACGCTATCATTAAGCCGAACGCCTCGGCGGTCTGCCCGATGGGGGGATGCACAAACCTTATCCCAACACCGGTTTTTTCCTCAAGGTGCTCTTTCAAAAGGATGTTGTTCATGCTGTTAGAGTAAGCTGCCACGCCTGTTGGCAGGGCAAGCCAGTAAGAAAGCTCAACATCCGTTTCCAAAGGATATTTATCGCTTGTTGTAACCTTAAAAGTCTTGGGTACGCCAGTAGTGGACTGCGAAACCACACATCCCGACATAAAACTCACCGCAAGCGCCAGCATTGCACACCAGATAAGTCCCTTTTTACTGTCCTTTAATAAAAACATTGTGTTTTCCTCCTAATATTATAATACAATCTTTACTTAAATGCAATATTGATTCCGCTGTCGATTATAAACCCACAAGACTGAGCGTCTGCGATACTTTTAACCAACATTCCTTTGTAGTTTAAATTTTCAAAAACTATGTTGTCCACCTCAACCGTCTCATCACTCCAATAACGAGGACCTTCCCAAATTACCAGCACCTGGTTTTTTATAAAGCTTGGTGCATCCGGTCCTTCATACAGTGTCATGTTTTTTACGGTAATATCGGTTATTTTGCCGCGCTTCTCTGACCCGGTCCAGTGATGAGATTGGTATATAACAAAATACACCAAATTTTCTTCGGAGCTTTGCACTCTTATATCTTCATACAGAACATCGCTGATATGCGCTGTGCCGGCATTGTGTATAGTAATGGCCGCGCGTTGGAATTTAGATGGAATTGTCTCACGATGTATAACATCAATATCCTTAAACACAAGGTCACGCACATACTCTGCATCTAATTCTGCGCCTATTTGTATGGGGTTGCCTCCTTCGCCGTTCCAAATCACGGCGTTTGTCACCCTGACATTTTCAACATTGCCGTTTGTATACGGTCGGGTTAAGATGTTTCCCTTTATGCATATCGAGTCGTCATCACTTCTTACAAAAATTTTATTCAGCTCAACATCTTTGCTTGAAACTATGTCGATTCCGTCCGAATACATTGCGTTGCCTATTATTTTATAATTGTTAGCTTTCAAGTTTTCAGACTTAACCCAAAAATTATGCCATTTTCCTGTGTTTATGGCAACAGGCCCGTTAATTTCAAAACTCTCACATTCCATCATTTTTACGCAAGCGCCCACAGAATCCGAGCTGTAAATAATACCGTTGCCTATTATTTTGATATTCTTTTGATTTTGAAGCAAAAACCCCCCGAACAGTACAACATCGTCGCCTAAATATACAGTTTGATTTTCCGACAGTCTGAAGATGGGGTAATAATACATCTTTTGCTTATCCAAAAAGATAACATTAGGGTCGTTTTCATCCGGACGGGGCGCCGTAGGGTTTACAAATACAAACAAAGGTCTGTTCAAATCGTCATTTATCTCCACGTTCAGATGTTGACCGGATTGTACGGTAAAATGCGCTTTGTTATTGTTTATTGTCGGCTTTATGTTTTCTTTTTGCGGCAACACCCGTATAGATTTAATTTCTTCGCTGTAAATAAGCTCTATCTCAGTTTCTCCATCGCAGGTAATCTGCACAAAGTCAGCTTTTGCAGTAGAAAATATTTCTTTTTTTACGCCGCCCGCCTCAAGCGCGAAGGGCGAAGGTCCCATATCAGTAAGGGAAAGGTTATGCAAAAATTCATAACTTACGATGTTTGCCGTGTATTCCTCATCGTACCAGAAAACATAATAGTCAAGGCTTTCGGCAAGCGCGCGAAGCGGCAAATATACCCTGCTGCCCACAAGGTATGGCGCGGCTGGTATCTCCATTTCTTCACACTCAACCTTCATGATTTTTTTACCCATTGTAAAGGTGATTTCCTTGCTATCGTTTGTTATAACAGACCGCCCCTTGGCATCGTTCCACCGGTATGAAATGCCCAGCGCATCGGCAACCTCCTCTAACGGAACCATAACATTACCGTCAAGAACCTCCGGTTTCGAGTAACCGAAATTCATTTCGGAATTATTGCGCAGAACCTTAAGCTCAGCCCTTACTTGTGGGGATGAGATTATAATTTCTCTTATTCGAAAATCCCCCTCCTGCCTTGATATAATTTTAAGTTTTTTTGTTGATGCGCTTATATTGTCTATATCAATAACATGGTTTGTATTGCCCCTTACGCACGCCTCCTCCCATATAACAAAATCTACCCCGTCCCATATATAAACATCAAAATCCCGGAGCGCCTCGATTGCATCCTTTGGCAGCAATTCTTGCGAATAGCCCGAATGTATGACTATGCGGTTAATTTCCAATATCCTTTCTAAATCAAAAATAATATATGCCCCGTTGGCAACACCCTGCACGCACCATCGGGTTCCCGAATACCCCTCAACCATATCGTAAACGCCATCGTAGAGTACCCTTGCATCTGTGGGATTGTTGTGTTGGGGAGTCCAAAACTCTCCTGCGGAGATATATACATTAGCCGGGTCAAGACCGCTCAAGGCATTTCTTGTAGTGTTGTATTCAAAATCAGATGCAACACTTATCTGCACACCGCACAACACGGTTAAAAACAGCATCAAAATAATCAGCTTTTTCACTATCTTCATCCTTTCTTATTTATACACCACTATTTCGCTAATCTGGCTTGCGCTCATCCTGAAAAAAGTATTGAGCGGCGATGACGCATCATATTTTTTCGATAAAACATCGTCAAGACTGCCGCTGTAAACTTCATTCAGCGCCGTATCCACAACATATACGACAGGCAGCCTGTAAACGCATCTATATGTACTGCCTCCGCTTAATATCGAAAATGAAACATTGTTATAGTTTTCCAGACTGCCGATATAAGTCTCCAAATACGGATAATAGGTTGCCGCTGCCCCATCGCCGCCGACAAATTGGATTGGCGAACTTTTATCGGCATCCGATGCCCTGATTAGAATTCTGTACGATATAAGTTTTCCGTCGTTGTCCTTGGCATATTGTATAACATCGCCACATTCAAGGTCTTGTGCGCGGACATTTCTGTAAATGTTGCTGTAAGCGGCAAAATCGCCCTGAAAATTATTAAACCCAACATTATAAACCGCCTCCTCAGACACATCAATGGAGGTCAAGCCCTCCCTTGTCTGCAGATACAATCGCAAGCCCGCCTCGCCTTCCACATCAACTATATGTGTTTTCTTGGCAACAACACTAATATCTACATATGATTCGATGCCGGTGTTCTTTTGGGTGGTTATATGCACCAAAACTCCCGCCACACCGAATTCATCCACATTGTAGACTTTTGTTTCGCCCGTGATATTTAATCCGGTATATCCTATATTTCTTCCTTTGACCGCAAGATAATGCTTTTCATTCTCAACATCGTCCTGTCGCACGGTAAAACTTAAAGTGTCGCTGTCTAACAATATGTTTCTTGTCCTGGATGAATCCAATAAAATTGAATTTTGCGAATAATAAGACCCGTTTAAATTGGCAAACCGATAAACTCCATCAGCATTAGCAGTAATCGGTTCTTCAGCGATAACGCCGCTGTCCTCACAGTTGATTTTCGCTACACATCCTTTTTCGTCCAACGCATACCTTATGTATATCAACGGATTTACCCCATAGGCTGTTATAATTGCTATGGCATCGCTTGCACTTTTGGGGTTTCCGTTAATATACACTTTCGGTGCGAAGTTTAATACCATTATACCGCCGTCTTCATTCAACACCTTTATCTGACTTGAAGCAAGAGACCCCCGCCCCGCTGCAACGGCTGTCAATAGTGCATTTGTAAGCCCGGCGGAGGATATCTCATCAATGTACACTATTTTACCCGAAAAATTAACAAAGAACCTGCCGATGAATCCGGATTTGTCAATTTGTTTTACAGTATCTTTAGCTTGACCTATAAGCTCATATTCCTTGTTATTAATGGTGCAAAACAACTTTTCACTTTTTGATATTTCCGTTACCTCGCCACGAAGCTTAGCGCTTGAAGCATATATGCGGGCAACGCTGTTATCTGCGCTCATTTGAACGGTAATAACATCATCCTTGGCTATATCCTCCATACCGACTGACATGCTGTTTTTAACCAAAATATGTGAGGTGTCGGCAAGCTCCATCGTTGCTCCCGTACTCGTGAAAATCTTTTCATTTAAGGAATCAACGCCTGATACCACATAGTTTTCCCATGAATTAATCTGTACAACATCAATAATTCCATCCGAATTATTGTCAATAAAAACAAACTCGCCTTCGTTAATGTTATAATCTTGAGGCAATCCCGACATATGGATGCAATTGTGGAAGAAATACGCCCCGCCGCTGATTTGCGCCCGTTGGCGCGCGCCGTTTTCAGCATAATAAAACATTTCATCCAATGCACTTGAACTGGTGTCAACCGAATTCGCATCCACCTTGAACATATAGTTTCGCCTCGGCTCAATATTTACCAGAACATCATTTTCATCGTACCAAGCTTTTACATTCTGACCGAAGTATAGCGCTGCGTCGGTCTTACCCTTATGAAAGCGTCTGCCTCCGATGATTACATGATTTTTGTTTACCGGCTCATCCATGTGCATAAGATATGTCGATTGCACTATTCCCGAATATTCATAAATTTTATAATGCTTTTCAAGAAAGACTTTCTCACCGGAGTATGCGTTTGTCAAGCCTGTGCCGGTCATTTCAATCACCTCAGCGAAGGCGGCATTGTAAAAGATAGCCAAAACATCGCCGAACCGTATGTGCTCATCCTTTCTGATGGTCACACCCCGCAACAGCCCCAAACGCGTAGCCATGGCACGGTAGCCAATCGAATCGCCACCATATGCCCCCACCAAGATATTATATCCAAGCGCCGATAAAATTGCTTGGCACGCCTCAGTATACTTTATCTCATCTTCTTTTCTAATCTCTAATTCACTGACAACCGCCGGACCGAACATATCAAAAGCACGGTAATCAAAGTAGTCCGTCAGCATCTCGGCAAACTGTTGCCGCGTTACAATTGAATTTATGGTTGTGCCATCCATCCACTTTGAATTTAGTATCCCCGTTTTAAAAAGCAGATTATAATACTTTTCATATTCAGTGCCCAAAACACCTTCGTTTACTGTGCTTTCCCCTTCCTCGACATATACATCATCTGTTTCCACCGCCTCGTACAATTCAATTTCCCTTATTCTAAATTGCGTCTCCGCCATGGAAAAAAATCTAAAACTTTCTGCCTTTATCGGCTTATCGAATTTCACTTTCACTTCAAAACTTTTGTTATTGTTCATCTCACTGCCGGGGATATCAGCCCATACGCCGTCTTTTAAATACTGAAACTTAAAATCGGTTATAATGTCCGGAGCGGAGGAGCTTTTAGTGTTTCCGTTTACCACCATTGCCTCCCTTACTGCAACTTCGTTATCAAAGGAAAATTGCACCCACTGGCCCTTTGCAATTGCACCCATAAGAAACCACTTGGTATTCGACAACCCATCCGGCGTTACAGCACCATCATTTATCGCCGCAGGGGTTGAGCCGGCATCGCTGCCTTGATGGGATGCGCTCACCTTCGCTTTCGGCGCTATATTCGCACCGCTTTTATACGCGGCAAACGCACAGTTATTCAATAGTATAAAACAAATTATCAGGATTGAAAATATTTTATATGCCCTCATTGTTCCATTTCCTCCGTAAAGCTAATTATTCTTCCGACGACCGTTGCTGCCTCCGCTCTTGTAGCATTTTCCTTTGCCCTGAACAGCCCTTCGCCGGTTCCTTTCAGTATGTTGTGCACCGTCATAAACCTTACTGCTTGCTTCGCATAATCGGAAACCTCGTCCGCATCAATATATTCCGAATATTTCTCGTCAACATTAAACTCAAAATCCAACAGAATAAATACTCGATATGCTATTGCTGCCATTTCCTCACGAGTAATTCCATCCTCTGCTCCGAAATTCCCTCCACCCTTGCCGGCAACCAATCCCAACTTGTATGCCGATGCGACATATTCGTAAAACCAACTGTCATTTTGTACATCCCCAAAGGCGCATATCGCATTAGTATCATAAAAATCAAAGGCAAGCACTATCATTTTAACAAATTCCGCTCGGGTCACTTGTCCGTTTCCGTCAAATCTGCCATCCTCCCTGCCGTTGATTATCCCCCTAAGATTCAGCATATAAATTGACTCCCGCGCCCACTCAAAATCAACCATGTCCGCAAATTCGTTAACATACAGAACATTTTCTTTAGGCAAACTCTGATATATATTCTCATCCGATTTAAAGGGCGCGCCGGAAATTGAAGCGCGTCCTGCCCCCCCGCCGCCGGCAGTCCTATTTTCCTCCGATACGCTTTTATATGCCAAAATCAAAGCAGCTGGGATATCTTCATATTCCCCTATATTCATGGCTTTAAGCTTGAACAGTGCGCTGTTTACATGCTTGGTCGGTATGTCGGATAAAGAAATTATACAAACCCCCCTATATCGTTCAAAGATATTGACTAAATCCGGCGCATAAGTATTTTTGAAAACATCAAGGGCAACCGCCCTTTCAAATATAACTTTAACTGCTGCCAGACTTATCGGCAACGCCTCGCCGCTTATTTGTTCTAACAATTGTTCCAGTATTCCGCTCCGAACAGAAGTGCTTAAATTTAAAAAATCCGGCATATAAATGTCAAATGCGTCGGCATTCTCTGTTAAACTGTTTAAAAGCTCATCCTTTGACGAAGCGGCGATTATCGCCGCAAGTGCAAAGGCATCTTGAGCATCCTCGTATAACTTTACCATGCCGTCGGCGGAAATATCATAATCGGATTTATCTAAATAATTTTTTATTAAAGAAAATAAAAGCTCGTCTTTTGCGTTGTCAAACACAACCGCATCGGGGAACAAAACCTTAAAATCATCAATTAGGGCTTTAAAATATTCCACATCCTTTGCCTCATCCAAATTATTTATGAAATTCATAAAATCACCCGATAAATCCACCGATTTAAAGCTGCCGAATATAAAATTTACAACCTTGCCGTTGCTGTTGTAAAGGCTTATTGCAACATCATAGCGACCTATGCAAGGGATATTATAAGTAAATGAATATGTGCTCCCGCTCGCCGGAGCATCGTAAACGATATTTCCGTTCACCTCAATCGCCACACGCGCCACCTTGGCTATCTCGCCTTCGGCGCTTACAGAAATGTCCAACGGGGCAACATCGTACATATCACGGTCAAAGATTCTCTCTTCGGCAAAATCAACAGGCGGAATTTCAAGCTGTATCTCTCTTATTCGAAACCTCGTCTTGGTTTGAGTAAATATCCGAAACTGCGATGCCTGCACAGGCTCAAAATCAATCGATACGATAGCGCTATTGTTGTTTGCCACCTGTGAATCAGATATGGCAACCCATGCATTGTTTTTATAATATTGTACAACAAAACTGTCAAGTATGTCTGATGTAACGCCGCCGTCAAATGACGGACCGCTGCAGACAACCGCCCTGCTCACCTTAACCTCTTTGTCAAGGGTAAATTCCGCATAATTATTACCCGAATTATTGCTTTCAGGGTCTTGTAAATACCACTTAGTGTCCAAATTCCCGGGTGAACTTTCCCTAAGACCGTCAACTAAAGCAGTCTTTTTAGGACAGTCACCGCCGGTTAGATAAATTTTATCCTCCGGCAGACCGAACAGAACATTTTTTGTAACATCATAGTCATAACCGCCATAGTTTTCGTCATCTCCGTCATCATCGTCAAAATCCTCCCGGTCAATGTCATAAGCTTCGATTTCAAGTACCCTAAACGCATTCGGGAAGTTAGAACCAACCGTACCGCTGCCTCCCCCAATGGCAATTCTGATTCTCTCCACCATAATTCTGTTAAATTCGACCGTCAAAACCTGTGTTGGGTCAGACAAATTGATCTGCTCGTCAAAGCTATGTATCCTGACTGTCTGCCAATTAGAATCCGATGAACTTTTATACTCAACGCTGATATCGCTTTTATTTATAAGCTCCTGCGGACCTGTCGCCATCAAGTATCTCCCCGCGTAAAGCATTATCCTATTAAAAGAGGTATCACCGCCGAAATTATAAACAACATATGGTTTCGGGTTGGGGTTCGCCGGCGGAACAGTTATGTACCACTTGTTAGTTCCACCAATTTGATTTTTTACCCCATCGGTTAGAATTGTGCCAAGCTCGCTCCCGCCGCCGATGTCCCCGGTCGGATAAAATGTTTCCGCAGGAATTCCCTCTAAAATATTAACAGCCTCTGCATTTGTTGCCGGCATTAAACTAAATGTTAAGCAAAAAGCAATGCACACACAAATGCTTTCTCTTCCAAAAAACTTTAAAACCATATTTCCAGTCCCCCACCTATTTTATTATTTGATTCAATTGTAACGCAAACAATACTCACTTTCAACTGCCAAAAAATTATATAAACAACAATTTTGTTATATGCAACAAATTGTACACAAATCCGATATTTGGGCAGTTGAAAGCGCAGCCGCATAGTATTACACTAAATATAACAAAAGATTTTTAATAACCAATTCCAAAGTCTGGCATGAAGTTTTAACACATGACTGTATAAACATTAGCAGGGGGATGGAAGCAAATTGTATAATTATGTTTACAAATCGGCGCTTGAAAACTTGGAAAAATTTTGGAACAGAGAGAATGTTGACAGGTGTGTCCTTGCTGTTACTGCTCCGCTGACCGAAAAGCAGTACAGAAAACCGAAAAGCCTTGAGGAAAAGTGGCTTGATGCCGAGTTCATATATCAAAAGTTCAAATTTAATGTTGAAAATACATATTTCTGCGCAGATGCCGCCCCTATGTTTTTTACCAATTTGGGACCGGGCGTGCTGTCCGCCTGTGTCGGCGGGGATTTTGTCCTTGCCGAAAATACAATCTGGTTTGATAAAAACCCTATTGTGACCGATTGGAACAATTTACCCGATATAAGGTTCTATGAGGAAAGCAAAATGTGGAAGCATATAATTCGGCTGCAAAACCGATTCTTGCACGACAAAAACACAAATGTGTCTGTAACCGACTTAGGTGGAACCCTTGATATTATAGCATCTCTGCGGGGCACAGAAGAATTGCTGTTTGATTTATATGATAATCCTAAGCATGTCAAGGCTTTGGTAAAGAAGGTCAACAAAATATGGTTTGACGCTTTTAACCGCCAAATTGAGCTGGTCGGTTCCACGGGACTTCCTTATAACAATTGGATGAACATACCCTCGTCTAAGCCGTGGTTTCCGCTGCAATGCGATTTTTCAGCAATGATTTCTCCTGCACAATTTGAAGAATTTGTGTTGCCGGGGCTGATAGAACAGACAAATTATATGGAGCGTTCAATTTACCATCTGGACGGATGCGGTGCAATACCTCACCTTGACATGATTCTTGATATTCCGAAGCTGACCGGCATACAATGGACTGCAGGTGCCGGTCAGCCGCCCTTATGGGCTGAATGTTGGCTGGATATGTATAAAAAAATACAAAGTAAAAAGAAAAATCTCGTTCTTTTAGACGGCCTGTCGGAACATGATAAAACCGGCGCCGAGAAGCTCATCAAAACATTAGACCCTACCGGCTTATACATAAGCGCAGGTTGCTGCAACAAAGCAGCGGCAGAAAGATTGACCGAATGTGTGTTCAGTTGGTATAAAGGAAGGAGAAAGTGAGATTTTTGAAAGCGCATCTGAAGCTTTTATCAAAAGACATTAAAAAAAATTATAGCGCATATTTATTGGTGCTGCCCGTTATTTTATTTTATGCATACTTTTCCTATGTTCCGATGTACGGTGCGGTTATAGCGTTTAAAGATTATAGTCCCGCCCTTGGTATAGTCAAAAGCCCGTTCGTGGGGTTAGAGCATTTTAGGAACTTCTTTTCAAGCGTCTATTTCCTAAGGGTGCTCAAAAACACGATAAACATAAGCTTAACCGGGCTGCTATTCGGCTTTCCCGCCCCAATCATATTAGCTTTGTTAATAAGCGAGCTAACAAAAAAATGGTTTGCCAGAACAGTTCAAACGATTACATATCTGCCGCATTTTATTTCACTTGTTGTAATTTGCGGAATGATAAGCCAATTTACAACCACCGGCGGTATAATACAAAATATATATGCCGCCGTCACCGGCAACACAATAAGTATGCTAAACGACCCTAAGCTTTTTGTTCCGATTTATGTTGTGTCGGGAATATGGCAAGAGGTCGGTTGGGGTTCCATTATCTATTTGGCGGCGCTGTCGGCGGTTGACCATGAACTCTACGAGGCTGCAACAATAGATGGAGCGGGGCGGCTAAAACAAATTTTCGCCATAACGCTCCCTTCAATAATGCCAACGATTGTTACTTTGTTTATATTGCGCCTCGGCAGTGCGTTAAATGTCGGTCATGAAAAAATAATATTGCTGTACAATCCCATGACATATGAAACTTCGGATGTTATTTCTTCCTTTGTATACCGGGCGGGTCTCCAAAGCTTCAAATACGATTATGCCACCGCGGTGGGGCTGTTTAATTCGGTCATAAATTTTGCAATTGTATTGTCGGCAAACTACATGAGCAAAAAAATCAACAACACAAGTTTGTGGTGAAGGAGAAAACATGATTAAAAAAAGCAGTTCTCGTATAATGTTTGAAGTTTTTAACGGTGTGTTCATGACAGCGCTTGTGGCGGTAACACTATATCCTCTGCTGTATGTGATGCTTGCTTCGTTCAGCGAGCCGGTGCGGTTTATTTCACATAAAGGCTTTCTGCTGCGCCCGCTCGGTTTTTCCACGGTGGCATACAAAAGGGCTTTTGACCACCCTATGATTGCAAGCGGATTTAAAAACACATTTTTTATCATTATTGTCGGGGGGGCTTTAAGCGTTCTGCTTACTTCAATCGGCGCATATTTCATGTCTCGAAAAAATCTTATGCTCCGAAAACCAATTTCATTCATGATTATTTTCACCATGTTTTTTGGAGGTGGGTTAATACCGTTCTATTTTGCAGTCAGAAACTTTACAATTTTCATCCCGTGGATTGTAAACGGCGCATTTGTCTTTAAGGCGCTAAACATTTACAACACACTATTTGCCGTTATAATTCCGGTGTGCATCAACACATATAATCTTATCGTATTGCGGACCGGCTTTATGTCAATTCCGGACAGTATAGAGGAGTCGGCAAAAATCGATGGCGCAGGTCATCTTACGGTACTATTTAAAATAATTATGCCGCTCGCAAAGGCGAACATTGCAGTAATAACTCTGTATTACGGTGTTGGCTACTGGAACTCATGGTTTAATGCATCAATATTCCTTGCAGACAACACTCTACACCCTTTACAGCTTGTGTTGAGACAAATACTGCTTATCAATTCCGCCGACAGCTCAATGATTGCCGGAGTTGATGTGTCGGACAGGCTTGCAGTAGGTGAAACGATAAAATATGCAAGCATCGTTATAGCTACTGTTCCAATACTGTTTGTGTATCCGCTTTTGCAAAAATATTTTGTAAAGGGAGTGATGGTAGGGGCAGTTAAGGGATAATATAACAAATTTGCACTTTTTATAACAAAGCGGCAATAGCGTTTTCTTAACTTAATATGTTACAATAAGAGTAATAATAAAATATTCAAGGGGGTAAATTATGTTTAAAAAAACATTCTGTTTGGCAGCGATTTTCATCTTGGCATTTCAAATCTTTACCACAGCATCACCTGCACAGCCGATTAATCTATTGAGCAATCTACCTGTGGAATCCTCATGGGCAAGTTCGTGGAATTTCAGCGGCACAGGCGGGAGCGGCTCAATAACGAATTTAGGTACGGCATTAACCGATGGCAAAGCAACATGGAGCGACCCAAGGCTTTATGTTTTGTTCGCCAACAACAGTGATAAAAAAGCATCTTTTGCTTATGATTTCGGCGCCCCGGAAGCAATAAACAATTTGGTCTTTTGCGGCGGTTATTGGAACAATGCTGAATATCGCGACTATTTGATATACCAAAATATCTGGCTTTATTATTGCAACGATGAAGTTCTCACAGAAGAAAGTATATGGACTCAGGTTGATTTTTTAGCTTATAAAGATACAAAAACAACGGCGGCAAATGCAACTCCTGCACAATGGCTGTCTATAACCTTTTCCGATATAACAGCCCGTCGGATAAAAATAGAAATCGGCGCAGGCGGGGGGGATTCAGGAAGCAATCCTTCCGGCTTTAGGTTATTTGAAATTGAGGCATATAGAAACCCACCGCTAGAACTGCTCGTTACCGAAACCTATGGTCAATTAAGCGCAGGGAATGCATTTAATGTTTTCCAAACTGTTAAAAACAACTCCGCCCCCAGCGCTACGGCAGTTTCGACGGTTGCCATTTTCAATAGCGATAATAAGCTGGTTGATGTAGCAATGAGCAGCGGCACAAGCCTTTCAACCTCCGACCCCACACGAATAGGCATCGGCTTTGCGGCTTTAAATCCCGCTGTTGATTCAGACAGCTACGCCAAAATATTTATATGGGATGGTTTGACGAACATATTGCCGCACTTTAAGTCGCGCACATTCAGACAGTCGGACAACTTGCTGGCTGGATTAGAAATAGAAGACTCAAAGACTACCGATTGGAACTACGGGGGAACTATGCATGCCGGCACTAATCTATCCGGTAACACTATACTTACTGACGGTGACAAAACAACCGACAGGATTTATCTTGATTATGCCTCAAACATAAACAAATCATATATCGTATATAATATCGGATGTGAGAAAGCCATAAATAATTTAGTCTTTTACGCCGGGCGTTTTGCAACCCCGCTTACCCACAACAATGGATACTATGAATGCTTAATCCCTGCTAATATCAAACTTTTTTACTGTAATACGCCCCAATTTACCGAGTGGACGGAAATCTCCAATATACGCTCCGAAGAAACAAAGATTAGCGAAGGCATTGGCGAGGGGGGCTCTACCGCACAAGTTTTGTCTATGACTTTCCCCGAAACGCAAATTCGCCGATTGAAAATAGAAATCGGGTCGGGGACCGGGCGCGAAGGGGGTAACAGTACCGGCTATGGTTACAGAATTTTTGAAATAGAAGCGTTTAGGCTTGCGGATTAAATCAAAAGCAAAGATGCCTAAAAGACAGGTTTTCTGCTACAAAAATTCTTATGTCGCAGCAGTATATTTTTTAGGAAATTCAACCCTTTTGTAATAATAACAATTATAAATGCGGGATAGCCGAGCTATGGTTACCCCGCATTTAATAATGCCTCTTTGCAATAGCTGAGTTTGGGCTGCTTAAAAAGTCGAGATACTGTTCCTTTAACGAATATGCTTTCAGTATGTTTTCCGAGGCGCATAGCATAATGTCAACCTGTTGCTTTTTCGCTATACTAATGTGCGGGTTTTAGATGATTTTAAGAAAGAAATAAACTGACTAAAATAGTCCGTTTTTGACTACTTTTGTTCTAACGCAACAGACAAAATAACAAAAGAAAAACCGCTATGAATTTTGAATTCATGCGGTTTATTGGTGGTGAGCCAAGGCTTTCCAAAGGCGAACTTTTGTATTTTAACCAAGTTTTTGTGATGGTAATACATTTTTAATTTAAAATTATGATTTCAATCGCAAGTATTATCAAATAACCTCCTGCCTATCACTTTATAATTAGGCAGGACATTATTTAATGTAGTTTTGGTATTTTTCTACTCCTCATTTTTTGTGCTTGTTTCCAAAGAAGTTCCACTAGAATTTTTAGTATAAGTGGTTAAATCTTGCGCACGCTGTTCAGATGACAATCCATTTTGTATAACTGGAATTTCGGGTAAAGATGTATTTGTATCAATATTATTAACGCTCGTCTCAACAATTTTTACAATATCATCAAAACTATCATTGCCCATATAAGCAACTCCTTTCTAAAACGTGTTTGTTTTAATTATCAAACATAACACGGAAGTTATAACGGCTACAATAGCAATAAACACACCTTTTTTGTACAATCCCATACGTTTTTCATTAATATTTCTGTTATAGTCAACTGCCTCATTATAAAGCCTAATCAATGCTACATTTATAATATCTTCATTCTTTTTCATAAGTTCATCTTTTGATATTGATGATAAATTTATATTCTTATATTGTCTTGAATACAGTATAATTGCAAAAATAATAGTGGATGTTACAATTAAAGCAGCACTAACGAAAGATAATAATATGTATGCAGTCCCAACAACATTATTGAACATACTGGGCACTAAATTCCAAATGTCTTGATAATCTAATAACGAGGTTATAAATGCCAATAACGCTGCTGAAAGAGTTAGAAAAATACTAACTTTGGTATCTACTAAAGATGTCCTGTTAAATTCTCTTTCATATTCATTTCTGCATATATCTAAGATTATTGTTGAAGAGGGGAAAAATGTCTTATCAGTATTTTCTTGTTTTTTAAAATTACTACTATCACTCATTTGTAATCGCTCCTCCGTACATATCTATAATCAATTATAGAATAAACATGAAAAATAGTAAAGGCTATGACCCCTCACCTAAACCAAGTTTTCATCCCTCACATCCCTCATTAATAGGTCTTCTTAAATATCGAAGAATTAATTATAGGTTGAAGACTCTCCACTTTATTCCATGACAACACCTTGCATGTAACATTAGACGTTTTTCCACCGCAGTCTACATCAAAAGATTTTTCACTATTTCCATAAGGAATTACCTGCTCTCTGTATAGTTTTAAATTTAAAAGTTTGTTTGTTTCAGCATCATACATCGCTAATATAATATCAATAATTTTTTCTTCTCCGTTATTAACAAAATCAATATTTGCCGTCCATGTATTTCCGTCTATGCTAAAGAAATCGTCCACAACAGTATAATCAAAATCTAAAATTTTCTCCGTCTTTGCTACGGCAAGGCTGGAGTTGTTTAATACATTTACATCATCTTCAGCTACCACCGTAACATAATATTTTGCAATACCCGACTGTGAAAATTCGTTAATGTCAATCGGCTCGGCAAAACTGAATACTTCGTTTGCAAGCACATCGTCAAAAGTTTTTTCCAATACAACCTCACCGTCTTCGGTATCTTTATGCACCCTGACAATCATTCTGTCAGAATCCACAGAGCCTGCATTGTGAACTACAACATTCAGCCAATATTCGTCATCATTCTTTATAAAATAAGATTCTGTAATCGAGGCATCAATTTGACCGATTATTATCGTACGGCTGTTGTCACTTTCATCAAAATCCGCAACATTTTTAGGTAGGATTTTAAAAGAAATCTCTTTTGCACCTGCAACCTCCGGTCTGTACGAGAAAGTAATGTTTTTACTATCTCCGGCTTTTAAAACTTCGTCACCACGCTCTACGGTTGCTTTTAATGTACTTCCCTCATAAATGTAAATATCATAACCTGAAATTTCTTCTTCCCCGATATTATATAATGTACAAGTGATAGGTGCAACCCCTGCCATTGTGTATATACTATCGTCATAAAAAATATTGTTTTCGGAAACAGCAAGATTATAGCTTGGAGTTATCTCTGTCACATACAAATCATTCTGTCCGCCTGTATAACTAAGCACACCACCGTTGTCAATAATTTCAATCGGCTGCTCGGTCAGATAAGCCGCTACAAATTTACCATCGCCTTTTAATACAATGCTTGGACGTTTGACATTAAACTCACCGTCTATCATTGTCATTTTTTCGCTCCATAAGCCGCCATTATAGCGAACTCCGCAAAGCGCATTGTAACCATCTACAGACTCAACCCAGCACAAATATAGCTCATCACCCTGTTGTGTAAATACAGGTGAAGTTTTGAAATCATCACCCGTTTCAATTTCTGTAATTTCTTCGTTGCCATTAAAACTGCTTGTTACGGTAAGCTTTCCATTTTGGTTAAAAGTAGCAAGCAAATACTCATTGTTGCAATGTGTTAGTTTATATTGCTCTACGTTGGTATCGGAGACAGGCTGCACCTTGTCGTCAGCCGTAGATACCATAAACAGCTTACCGTCACGACGGAATAAAATCAGACCTTCACTGCCATCGAAGGCTGCCTCGATTCTGCTGACCTGTCCTATATCAGAAACAGTCTTTGTTTCACCCCAAGAGGAGCCATCGAATATTTTGTAACAGATGTCCGTTGTTCCGATATTTCCCATCACATCGGATTCACTGTTAGTAATCCATGCCACCAAACGTTTGTTGCCATGCTCCGCAACCACAGGGGCAAAATCGGCAACAGAGTTGTTTGTCATTGCAGTTGGGGTACTCCAACCGCTTCCGTTAAAAGAGGAATAATATATTTCCGACTCTTTCATAACAGTTTTAAAATTTGTAATATTTGCGGGTAGATTAGATTTTGTTTTTTCCCACACCAAAGAAGTACCGTCAAAATAAAAGCCCGAATCCATAGTACCTGTATCATTGATAGCCTTTGGCAAGGTCCAATTTGTACCATCAAATGTGCTGTACACTAATTTTAGAGCATCCGAATCGGCACGTTTTTCATCAAACACCGTATAAACCAATACCGGTACACCATTTATAATTTGTATTGCGGGTTGAGTGGAAACGAAAGTGTTTTGGTGAATCAGCCTTGTGTCTTTATTTGAAAGCACAGAGGAAAATAGCGATATTTTTGGCGTATCCCCAACAAATCCGCTTGGGTTTTCTAAAAAGCCTCGTCCAATCATTTGCAATTCGGCATCACTTACACTCATTAGTCCTAAACTTCTCTTATCCCAATTAGGCCATTTAAAACTACCGACCTTTTGTTCTGCTGTTGCTTCTATAATCCACAGCTTTGCTGTTGCGCGTGCACCATACTCCAGTTCAATAGTAGGTTTGAAGGATGCAGGATTGAATGTAACAGGCAGTTCAATTCCCGCTGTTCCGTAAACACCGATTAGGACTTCAGCCCAATCTCCGGCACTTGCACCAATTCCGCCTCCAAGGTCTGCCTCAGCAGCAGCGGTTACCTTGCCGTCAAATCTTAAACTATCTTTTTTACCTATTGCACTTATTTGTGCCGAAATTCCGGCACTAAGCTTTAGCTTAATTAAAATAGGAATAGCCCCGATAGGTGTAATAAGCATTGTTGTGTATTTATATTTAGCCAACTCACTCATCGGCATATCCTTTTCCTGTTTTGATGATGTGCTTTTGGAGTTACTGGTTGAAACACTAAAAGAACCCGTCCATTCTTCTTCGAAAAGGTTTTGAGTTGCAATATCTGTAAGCGGCACTTCAAGTTTTATACCATAGTTAACTCCTATGCTGTTTTTGCCTAACAGCTGCAACTTTCCGTTCTCCTTTGAGTTGCTAAAAGCCTTTTTCACTTCAATGATCAACTTATCATCTTTAATGGAAAAACTGGCTGTATTTTTAATGATTTTATTTATTTCTTCCGTAAAGTCTAACTTAACCGTTGTGCTTTCCGAGTCGAAAAACGGAATGCCCGTTATGGGGGTACTTTCAAACTTGGGGAATAAGAATTCCAACTCCGCAGGAAGCACTTGAATGCCAAGCTTCAATGTTCTATTTGCTGTAGTTTTTCCGTCTGCTGTTATTGCTCTAATGATAAATTCTTCCCCCGCATCAAAACCTTGACTAAGGGCAACTCTCATTTTGCCGTCTTGGTCAAATCTAAGTTCTTTTCCGCTGTTTTTGCCCCTAAGCACAACCTCGCCGGGGGATTTTCCGTTCCAGTCCACACTGCAACTAATCTTATACTTTTTCCTGTCTAATTTATCAAAATAAATCTTACCGCTGTTTAGCACATCTCTTGCAGGGCCGTTTCCCAAATCAACATCTACATAGTTTATATAAATAGAGTTGGGGTCTTTGGGTTTTAAGACGATACTATATCCTCGACTGCTATAAATATAAGGCCATGTAGTTCTAAAATAACCCGTTGCCTCTGCCGTAACCTTAGTTTTCGTGTTGGTTGCCACATTAAATTCCGCCATGCCCTCACTGTTAGTCTGTTTGGTCTGCCCTTCGATTGTAACCGTTGCATTGGGAATAGGCTGATTTGTTTTATCCTCAACGACCTCGATTTTTACATTGGATATCCGTCCACTGTTTTGACTGCCCCCTGTTTGAATGGCAATGGCGTTTTCAAGACCAGTTATGGTAGACCAAAAATATTGCTTTCCTATTAGGGGTAGGCCTACAGGGTAGTAACAGTATGATTTTATTGTTATGTTGTCGCTCAAAAGCCCCAAAAACCCTCCGACATATACCTCGTATTCGCCTATTATTGCAAAAATATTGCCGCTTACAACGCAGTCTGATATGGTTGTGCCATCCCAAGCACTCCCTATAAGTCCTCCTGCATAGGCATCGGAACCTGCACTTTCAATAGAAACATTGCCGCTTGCAACACAGTCTGATATGGTTGTGCCATCCAAAGCACTCCCTATAAGTCCTCCTGCATAGGCATCGGAACCTGCACTTTCAATAGAAACATTGCCGCTTGCAACACAGTCTGATATGATTGTGTCATCTCCAGTTCTCCCCATAAGCCCTCCTGCATAGGCATTGGAACCTGCACTTTCAGCGGAAACATTGCCGCTTGCAACACAGTCTGATATGATTGTATCATCACCGGCACTCCCCATAAGTCCTCCTGCATAGGCAGAGGAACCTGCACTTTCAGCGGAAACATTGCCGCTTGCAACACAGTCTGATATGATTGTATCATCACCGGCACTCCCCATAAGTCCTCCTGCATAGGCAGAGGAACCTACACTTTCAGCGAAAACATTACTGCTTGTTGTGCAGTTTGATATAATAGTTATACCATAGGCATATCCCACAATTCCACCGGCATAGGCAGAGGAACCTACACTTTCAGCGAAAACATTACTGCTTGTTGTGCAGTTTGATATAATAGTTATACCATAGGCATATCCCACAATTCCACCGGCATAGGCAGAGGAACCTACATTTTCAGCAGAAACATTGCCACTTACAGTGCAGTTAGATATGGTTGCCCCGTCGGTATAACTAACAATTCCTCCTGCTAAGACACGGGCATATGCTCCTGCACTTTCAGTGGAAACATTGCCGCTTACTGTGCAATTTTCTATAATTGTTTCCTCAGCAAATACCACAACTCCTCCAATGTCTGCATTTTTACTTTTAACAGAAACATCGCCACTTAAAATACAGCTTGATATGGTTGAATTATGTGAACGTAATGTAATTCCGCCGGCAGAATCAATGTAGTTACTTTGAGTATTAGAAAACGAAGAAATATTTCCAATTACTATACAATTTTCTATGGTTGAATTATCTGAACTTGATGTAATTCCCGCAGCACCAGCACTTGCGACGGCATGTTTTTCTATACCTTCAGCAGAAACATCACCCCGTACCGTACAATTTTCTATGGCTGTATGCAAGGCTACCGACACAATTCCACAGGCATCGGCAAAGGAATCAATCCCTTTGGCATAAACGCTACTATTCATTAAACAGTTTGCTATAGTTGTATGTTCAACAAAACTTGCAATTCCACCGGCATAGGCATAGGAATCTATACTTTCATAGGAATCTATACTTTCGGCGGAAATATCACCGCTTACTGTGCAGTCGGATATGGTTGTATTATACGCATACCCCGTAATTCCTCCGGCATCGACATGTCGATATTCTCCTATACCTGTGTATGTGCTTTCGACGGCGATATCACCACTTACTGTGCAGTGTTCGATATTTGTATTTAAAGCTACCCCAACAACCCCACCAACATCTGCATAAGAATTAGTCGTGATGTTGATATTCATTTGGCTTATTTTAAGGTTTTGTAAAATAGCGTTTTCCGTAAATCCAAATAACCCTGCAACAACATCTATACCCTCTGTGATGTAAATGGATAATTTTTCAATGATATAATTGTTTCCGTCTAAACTTCCTTTAAAGGGAAACTCATATTCGTCGCCAATCGGTTCCCAATTTCCCCATGTTGATAAGTCAATATCATTATTCAGTATGTAATGGGCGGATAGGTCATTTCGTATCCCATCTAACTGTGCCGCTGTTTTAATCTGATAGGGATTTTGCTCTGTACCGTCGCCCCCTGCAAAGCTTCCAGACTGCAAAACAACTGCCGATTGCGGAATAGATTTCACATCTGAATTTTCTACATTACCAACTGTTTCCTTCATCTGCTCCCGTCGCTCTTGTATGCGCTTTATATGCTCTGCTTGTTCCTCCTCCATACGCTTACGTTCAGCTTCTCGGTGTTTTTCCTCCTCAAGCCGTTCCATTTCCATTTCCTCTATGGAAATAAGCTTTGCACTTTCTTCTGCATATACGGCAAGATTTGAAACAGAACCCACCATCAGTACTGCCATCAGTAGAATTGACACAATTTTTTTAACCATCGTATATCCTCCCTGTCTTTTCCTTTGCTTCTTTTTATATAGTTCCTCCGAAAACAAATTTTCCATTTTATTTTATCATATGGCTCCACAATCTGTAAACTAACTTAATTACAAATTGTGTTCTTATTAAATTTCAACAAAGCAATTATAATTAACATAGAGGTGAATTGCTTTATGAAAGATAAATTTATAGTCACTTCCAAAACCGAACATTCGGTTACAATGACCGCACGCATTGACAAGGAACTGAATGATAAACTTAAAAAGTTGGATTTTAAAAGCAACCGTTCCCGTAATGAACTAATTAATATGTCATTGCGCTATACTTTTCAAAACATCGAGTTTACTGAAAATATTGAAAAACAACTGGTAATATGACCAATGCAATTATTATACAGTACAACTGGTAAATTTTCAAGATAATTTTTCCATGTAATTACTGTTTAACATTGTTTTCGCTACCAGCTCCCCATCCTACTCTTTCTTTGGCTTCAGAGATTCTTTCCAATCCTCAAACTCCCGCTTGCCTTACGCGCTCTCAAAGAATTTCTGTATCTCAGGAAGTAGGCAGCGGGCAAGAGTTTCAATTTCGTGTTTTGGTATGTCAGCAGTATAATCTTTTTGCTTCCCCATACTGTCCCCTCTTTCCCATTCAAATTAACTCTAAAAAGATCCCCCTACTATATAAAGGAAAGAAGTAAGAGGTTTGCTAACCATAAAAACAAATATTTTTAAAAAGTTATAAAAATACACAAAAGCCATATTTGGTTTCTGGGCGTTTTACGATAGTTATTTAATATATGAACTTAATTTGTATTAATAAATTCTGACTAAGCTCTTTAAAGCAGAAAAAAAAGGGTTTGGGCTTTGCCCAAGATTTAAAACTGTTTGTATATACAAGGGGGAAGCTTGCCGTCACCAAGATGACGTATATTTTAGTTCCCTTGCTAATTTTTTGACACGCCTGTTATTTTAGAAGATAACAAAAAAGCAGATGAATAAAATTGAAAATTACATTAAAAGTACTTTTAAATCACATAAAAATACCCCACCTTGTTCCAAATTGGAATAAGGTGGGGCAATTATTACGTTAAATCTTGATACATAAGCCATTCTCGAATCACAGAACGAGTCATAGAATCTCTTGTTTTAGATTTTTTATAAAGATTTGTTTCCATTTCCCTTTGCTCATGTTCATAACTTTCCAAAAATTCAAACAGCCTTTCTTCTTCAAGTAATTGTAATATATATTCAGGTTGGTGTTCTTTCATATATTCAAACTTTGCATTTGCATATGGCGATAAATCATATGGTACTATGTAATCAATGGGATTGTAAATTTCATTATCGTCAAGTTCGTAAATAAAGCCATTTTCATCAAATAAATACTTATCCATCGTATCAACTTCTTCTGAAAACTAATTTCTGCGACCTTATTCCAAGTTGGAACAAGGTTAGTTTATAAATCCAAATTGTTTTAATAGAAAAATGCAATCGACATATCCTTGAAAATACACAGCAGTCTGTTCTATAGTATGAGTACCACTCTCAACTTCCATAAAATCCTTTATTGTCTGTTTTTGCTTAAAGGTTATCTCTAAAGTATCAGTGTCAAGGAATTTTATTAATTCATCGTTTAATGCTAACCCCTTAGATAACATTTTTGCATAATCAGTATTGCACTTTCGCAACCTTACTAACGAATCACTAATTGTTTCGGCAAGTAATGTGTTTAAGTTTATTGAAAAGCTATTTTTCATAGATGTTAGTCCCCTTTCTATAAATGTTGTTAACATAATACTATGAAGCTTACTTCGCGTCCAGCCGCAATTCCGGACAAATTTTCACTTGATGATCAGTGCAAAGCGCACAAAAGATATCCCTGTGAATATCACTACACTTACATCATGGCAGAGATCCTTTTGTTATTTTTCTGAAGTCAATATATGTATTGACTTATAACCGATTATTGATTATAATATATCCAAGGGGGAATTAGCTATGAAGATTGTTGGAGAACGCTTACGTTCATTACGAGAGGGCATAAAACTTTCACAAGCAAAGCTAGCAAAATTAATTGGCACAACTCAGGCAAGTGTCAACAGATATGAAGCATTGGCATCTGAACCGCCTTTAAAAACACTTTTATGGTATGCAGACCATTTTGATGTTTCTATGGACTATATTTTTGGCAGAACGGGCAAACCTCAGGGAAAGTTATATGAGTATAAACCCAAAATAGTAAATAGCGAAGAAATGCAACAGTTTATCGAGATGTGTTTTGACCCGAATTCGCCGATGAATGAGAGGTTAAAGCAGACCTTAATTGAAATGATGGGGGAGGCTGAAAGCAAATGAAAGCTGTAATCTACGCACGATATTCTTCCGATAACCAAAGAGAGGAATCAATTGAGGGGCAATTGCGTGAGTGCAGTGAATTTGCACAGCGCAAGGGTTATACAATCATTAAAACTTATGCAGACAGGGCTATATCGGGTAAAAAAGCGGATAACCGCCCCGAGTTTATGCAGATGATAGCCGACAGCAAGCAAAAAATGTTTGATGTGGTTATCGTTTGGAAAATTGACCGTTTTTCGCGGGATAAGTATGACAGCGTTTATTACAAAAATGCACTCAAAAAGAACGGGGTCAGTGTTATTTCTGCTACCGAGCCAATTGATGATAGCCCCGAAGGTCAGCTTATGGAAAGCATTTTCGAGGGTTTTTCTGTTTATTATATTAAAGACCTATCTGCAAAGGTTAGCCGAGGAATGACAGAAAATGCGTTAAAATGCAAATTCAATGGTGGAACAATGACTTTTGGGTATGTAATAGATGAAAATAGACACTTTCAGCCTGACCCTGTAAATGCCTTGATTGTTGCAGATATTTTTATGCGTTATGCAGGCGGTGAAAGTACAAAAAGTATTTTAAGTTCATTAACAGCACAAGGTATTAAGAACAGCCAAGGAAGACCTGTTACATATAGCTTTATTACAAATATGCTGAAAAACAGACGATATTTAGGTGAATACCGTTTCAGGGATACGGTTATTAAAGAGGCTTTTACACCACTTATAGACCTTGAAACTTTTGAAAAGTGCCAAAGACGATTGGTGGCAAATCAGCGCAAGCCTGCACATTTTAAGACTGTTGAGGACAAATATCTTTTGACTGGTAAAATCTTTTGCGGTCATTGTGGCAGTACCATGTCGGGCGTGAGCGGTACAAGCAGTACAGGTACAAAACACCGTTACTACCATTGTTATGTTGCGAAAAACAAAAAGACTTGTGATAAAAAACGTATTTCCAAGTCATTTATTGAAACAGTAGTTGTAGGTTATACGATGCAAATGCTAAACGATACACGAATCGTCAATCAAATTGTAGATAATTGCTTCAAGTTGCAGACAAAAGAAAATGCCAGTCTTCCTGCAATGGAAAGCAGGCTTACCCAAACCCAAAAAGAGATTGACAATGTGATGAATGCCATTAAGCAGGGGATTATTACATCCTCAACTAAATCAACTCTTGAACAGCTGGAGCAGGAAAAGGAAAATCTTGAAATTGCTATCGCTAAGGAACAAATTGAGCGTCCTATTTTGAGTAAAGAGCAAATCAAATATTGGATATGCAAATTCAAGTTTACAAATGCGGATATTGAAGAACAGAAAAAGCAGCTAATAGAAGTCTTTATTAACGCAATCTATGTCTATGACGATAAAGTGTTAGTGACATTCAACTATAAGGATGGCGAGATATGTGCTACATTTGACGATATAAACGAAATGCTTACACAAAAGGAAAACGCCGACAATCGCAAGGATTATCAGCGTTCGCCTTTGAACAAGTTTGGTGAACCGTTTGCTTCTAAATCCGAACTATTTATCTCTTCAAGCGTAATGTTCTTTGTGCCATCCTTGTAATTAAAGGTAATCAGCACCTTATCATCATAGAGATATATGCTGTTTACAAAAATATCTACGATATTTTTTCTATACTGTGGATCATCAATATTTCCTTCTTTGAATTGGCTAATCCAAAATATGATTTGTTCTTTTGTAATAATAGGCTTTTCTATTTTTTCCTGTGCAATACTTATCTCTAAATCAGTTTTTTGGACTTCTAACTCATCTAAACGTTTCTTTGTTGAAGAAGTAATGATGCCTTGTTCAATAGCAGTTATAATATTTTTAATCCTTTTCTCAATATCCCTCATCTGTTTTTGAAGAAGCGGTAAAACCGTATTTTCCTTATGCTGTAAATCTACAAGTAAATCAGCAAGATGTTCAATAACCTTTTTCTTAAAAATAAAACTCTTTGTTTCCGCAACCACTAAATGCTCAATATAATCTTTCTTGACCGATTTCTTCTTACATGATCTGTATTTTTTAGCATTAGCACATTTATAATAATGATGAGTGTTACCCGAATATCCCGTTCCACTTTCGCCAACCATCAATGCACCGCACTTCCCGCAAAACAATTTAGTTGTAAGTATGTAATCAGCTTTTGCTTTTTTCATCGCAGGAGCCTTTTTATTTCGTGCATTACGTTCTTGTACCTTATCAAATAATTCTTGCGAAACAATAGGCGGAATACTGTCGGGGTGTATAATTCCATTGTAATGATATTCGCCAATATACCTTCTGTTTTTTAAAATATGATGCAAACTACTCTTATTAAACTCCGAGCCTGTGGAAGATTTTAAACCACGAACATTCAACGAGTTTGTTATCTCGGTAACGGTTTCACCATCTGCATATCTAGTGTATATTTCTTGAACAATTGGTGCTGTAAATGGATTAATGATATAGTTTTTATCATCGTCAATTACATATCCCAATGGTATCGTTCCGCCATTGTATTTTCCCTTCAAAGCATTTTCGGTCATACCTCTCAATACTTTTTCAGATAATTCAGCAGAATAATACTCCGCCATACCTTCTAACAAAGATTCCAAAAGTATCCCTTCTGGTTTGTCGGATATATTTTCTGTCACTGATAAGACACGAACATTATTTTTTCTTAAAATTATTTTATTAAGAACTGAATCTTCACGATTTCGTGCAAAACGGTCTAACTTATACAAAAGTAAAATTTCAAATTGACCATTTTTACTATCTCGAATCATTTTTTGAAATTCAGGTCTGTCATCATTACGCCCTGAATAGGCACGGTCAATGTATGTTCCTATTATTTGTATGTCATTCTTTTCAGCATATTCTTGGCATACTCTTAGTTGGCCTTCTATGGATTCTTCACGCTGACCATCGGAAGAATAACGAGCGTAAATTACTGCATTCATTTATTTTTCGCCTCCCCCATCATTTCAATCAAAGTTTGTTTCAAGTGTTTATTCATAGGCGAGTTAGGATCAAAGCACATTTCGATGAACTGTTGCATTTCTTCGCTATTTGCTATTTTAGGTTTGTATTCATACAATTTCCCCTGGGGTTTGTCCGTCCTGCCAAAAATATAATCTATTGAAACGTCAAAATAATCTGCATACCATAAAAGTGTTTTTAGAGGTGGTTCAGATGCTAATGCTTCATATCTATTTATACTTGCCTGAGTTGTGCCTATCAGTTTTGCAATCTTTGCTTGCGACAGTTTTATGCCTTCACGCAAGGAGCGTAAGCGTTCTCCAACAATCTTCATAGCAAATCCCCCTTTGCAATATATTATAATCAATATCAGAATTAAAGTCAATACCAATATTGATTATAATAAAAAATAGTATGTTTTCGCAAACTGCATATCATTTTATGGCGTAGCCATTTTCCTTTTCTTTTAAAAGAAAAGGAAAACCAAAACAAAAGGTATATCTACCTCGGCGGAGAGAGAGGTATACCGCTTTTGTTTTGGTTGCAAAGATAGAATGCGGAAGCATTTTAGCTTTGCAGGGGTATCCAAAGGGCATCCCTTTGGCACACAACTTTGTTTACAAAGTGTAGTGTGTTATACTGCCTTGCCGACTGACGGGAAAAATAGCGCTGCCGCCATGTGGGTGGCGCTATTTTGATTGGCAGGAAAACGGGGCAGTATTTACGAGGCGGAGCAAGTAAATACTGTTCTGTTTTCATAAGGTATGACAGTATATCGGACATACTTTTGTTGCTAATTATTTTTCATTCAACAATAAAATTTATGGTTTTTGCATTTGAACAGGCTCTCAAATCATCCTCCGTTTGTTTAAACCAGTCAATAAATTTTTGCTTGGTTTTAATATTTAGCAAATCCATTTCTGCACGCATAGAAAGATTCTGCTCCGTTTTATATTTGCGCATTTCAAATATAACTTCTTTAAGCGCTTCGCCAAACTGAATGAAATCTGCATCAACATCAACTTTTTTTACCCATAAAGTTTTATGGATTGATAATGTCTTTTCATGCTGTCTGAAAAAATCTTGATAGATATATTCAGTGATGTGCGGTACATAAATTGCGTAAAGCTTTAAAATGTTTAGCAAAGCATAATAAAGAGCATACTGCCCGCTCTTGCGTTCTAACTCTCCATGAATATCTGGTTGATAAAGACGTTCTTTGACTATTTCAATATAATTATCACAAAAATCTTTCCAAAAAAGTTCATCGATTTCATGCTTTGCAGAGCCGATTTCATATTCATATAGTAGCTTCACAGCAATTTCTGTTGTTTGATTCACACGTTCAATTATCCATTTGTCAACAGGTAGTAATTCCGGTGTTTGGGTTAGGTCTATATCCTGCAAATGCGATATGGTAAATTTAGAAGCATTCCACAATTTTGTGATAAATCGTTTTGAACCTGCCAGCTCATCCGGAGAAAAAAATGTATCTGTTCCAAGCCGTGCGCCTGCCGTCCAATATCGTAATACATCAGCAGAATATGTTTCAATTAAATGTATTGGATCAAGCGCATTATTGCTTTTTGATTTGCTGATTTTTTCACCTTTTTGAGCAAGGATAAACCCACATATCATTAAATCCCCCCATGGTATATTACCTGTATGATACAAACTGCGGACGATGGTATAAAACGTCCATGTTCGGATAATTTCGTGAGCATGGGTACGCATACTCATTGGCGTAAGTTTCAATCCAAATCGCTCGTTTATTTGTGGTGTGATACTCGATGTTGCCCATGTATCAAAAACATCACTTTCAGGAATAAACTCTGTGCAACCACATTCACAAACCCCATTGTATTTTATTTCAAGAGGGTTGACAGGAAGCTGTTCCTGTTTTGCAAAAATAGGCTTATCGCACTCCTTGCAATACCAAATCGGAAAGGGAACGCCGAAATAACGCTGACGCGAAATGCACCAATCCCATTTTAGATTTTCAACCCATGCAACATAGCGATTTTTCATATTAGCCGGATACCAGTTTATTTCATCCGCTGCTTTCAAAAATCTTTCCTTTCCTTTTAGGATATCAATATACCACTGTCGCGAGGGGATGATTTCAATAGGCTTACCGCAGCGTTCATGAGTGCCAACGGCGTGTGTGATGGTTTCTGATTTGCATAATAGATTTTGTTCGTCAAGCAAACGAATCATTTCTTTTTGTGCGGCGGCAATATTCAAGCCACCAATAAACGGAACATCTTCAGCAATCTTTCCGTTTTGCAAAATGACTTTACGGTATGGCAGATTATGTTCGGCAAACCATTCCGCGTCTGTACTATCTCCGAATGTAGCACACATAACCACTCCCGTTCCCTTATCCATACCGACTTTGCCATCAGTCAATATCGGAATTTCATAATTATAAAGAGGAACAATGGCAGTTTTTCCAATATGCTTTATATATCGTTTATCATTGGGATTAACAAACAGACACACACATCCATACAACAATTCTGGACGGGTGGTGGCTACTTCAAGAGGCTGCCCATCAACAAAAAATGGTATATAGTTGAATTTGCTTTCAACATCCGTTGTATCTAATTCAGCCTGTGCGATAGAAGTTTGACATTCTGTACACCATAAAACTGGGGATTCTTTGGTATATGCCTTACCCATTTGGATAAGCTCCAAAAATAACTCCTGCGAAATTTTACGAACTTCAGGGCTGATGGTTTGATATTTTACAGACCAATCTACTGAAAAGCCAAGAGACTTCCAAAACGATTTAAACTCGTCTTCATATTTTTCAGCTGTGTTTTGGCACTTTGTAATAAATTCACTACGCGGCATCGTGTTGGCGCGAATATTTTCTTCGCGTTCAACAAGGCGTTCTGTTGGCAATCCATTGTCATCGAAGCCAAAAGGATAAAATACATTTTGTCCCTGCATACGGCGAAAACGGGCAATCATTTCCGCTTGCGTATAAGAAAATAGATGCCCGATGTGCAAGCTGCCGCTGACGGTTGGCGGCGGCGTGTCAATTGAATAAATTTCGCCATCTGCATTTTTATCAAAACGATAAATCTGTTCCTGCTCCCAAAAATCCTGCATCTGCTTTTCGATTTGTGTAAAATCATAACGCTTTTCCATAAAGAAACCTCCAAAACTTAGATTAACCAAATACAATAAAAAATCCCAAGCAACATGAATAATGCTGCTTGGGACGAACGTTATTGTCCGTGGTACCACCCAAATTCAGAGAATGATTCTCTGCACTCTGACGGTGCGGGATAACTTTTTTGCCATCCGATACCGCTTTCCTTATGACGGTGGAAATTCCGTTGAAGTCTACTTAGAGATAAATCTCCGTTCGGTTCACAGCTCAGAGGCTACCTTCCATACTTCCCTCACGAGAGCTTACACCAACCGCTCCCTCTCTTTACATCAGAAAGAATGTACTCCTCCTCGTCATTGCCTTTATTGTATTCAATTATAATTATTATAACCTATAACATCATAAATATCAAGTGAAAAATCTTATATAGGCAAATATTTTCAAAAAACGATTGAACATCCGACCTTTATATGTTATACTGATAATAATTCATCCGTCATGAACGGAGTACGAAGGGAGATGTGTTTTGATGACTGTTATCTATGAGGTGGCTGTTTCTTAAAACTGAATATGGGCAAAGCAATAAAAGGGGAATTAAGCCTTTGTTTTTGCTGTGCCGTTTTTGTAACCTTTCGTGAAAACTATAACTTACATCATCAGAGCATTCTGTTATAGCACACTTTAGGGTGTGTTATTTTTATGCCTTTTTATATGCCGTAGAGTGTAGCCAATATCCTTAAAGGATAGCGACTGGCTGCTTTCTACGGCATTTTTCTGTCTTTTGGTTGCTGGTACACATATTCAAACTTATTTAGAGAGGAGTTGTTGTATATGATTTTTAATGCGTTTCAGCAAAGAATCAAAATAATAATGGAGGATTCAAATGATAGATATAAACAACTATGGCTTTATGCCAAATATGATGACCGAATGTGCGGAGGGTGTGCCTGCAAGGGTGACCGCTGTGCACAAGGAAAGATATGAACTTGCATGTGAATATGGCGAATGCTTTGGACGGCTGAAAAGTAGCATTTATTATGGACACAGCACAGAAGAATTTCCTACAGTGGGTGACTTTGTATTAATTGATTATAATTTAAACGGAGATAGTTTGATTATAAAAACTTTAGAAAGAAAAACTTTTTTCTCCCGCCTTGATCCCACACCCGGACGAGGAGAACAAGCCGTTGCCGCTAATTTTGATTATGTGTTTATTATGCAATCTCTAAACCATGATTTTAATATAAAGCGTTTGGACAGATATTTAACCTTGGCTTGGCAATCGGGAGCTGTACCTGTTGTTTTGCTAACCAAATCAGATTTATTAGATGATTGCATGGAGCAATTAAGCATTGCCCATGCGGCGACCGCAGGTGTCGGTGTTTTTGCTATCAGTGCCCATACAGAATTTGGATTGGATGAACTTGCTGAATACTTAAATCCGGGCAAAACAATTGTTTTTCTTGGTTCGTCGGGCGTAGGAAAGTCAAGTCTGGTAAATGCTCTCGCAAAACAATCCGGTCACACAGAAGATATTATGGCGGTTAAGGAAATTCGTGAGGACGACAGCCGTGGGCGGCATACCACACCCATCGCCAGCTTATTATGCTGCCAAACGGCGTAATGATTATTGATACGCCCGGTATGCGTGAGTTAGGAATGTGGAATGTATCAGGAGGGCTGGGGGAGGCTTTTTCGGATGTTGAACAATATTTTAGCCTTTGCAAATTTTCTGATTGTAAGCATCAAGCCGAACCCGGATGTGCTGTGAAGAAGGCAATAGAGTGCGGGGAACTGCCTGCTCAGCGTTGGGAAAGTTATATGAAACTAAAGAAAGAGGCAAAATTCACCGAGGATAAAGCAGGTTTTTTGCGTGAGAGACAAGAGTGGCACAAATCGATCTCTAAATGGAGCAGGCAAAACAAGAAAAATGGAGGGAAACAATAATGCATATTATTAAGGATAATATTACAATACGCAATGCTGCCGCCAATGATGCAGATATCCTATACGTTTGGTGGAATGATGGGAAGGTAATGAGTCATGCAGGCTTTCCAAACGGACTGGGAACAACGACTGATAAAATTAAAGAACAGCTAAAAAGCGATTCGGATGAAACAGGTCGCAGATGTATAATTGAAATTGATTCAATTCCAGTCGGTGAAATGAATTACAGAAATAAGGGTAATAAAACAGCAGAAATAGGAATTAAAATTTGTAACTTTTCAAAGCAAAATAATGGCTATGGCTCAAAAATTCTACGCCTATTTATCCAAAGTCTTTTTGAGGATTACGGTTATGAAACAATCATTCTTGATACAAATTTTGAAAACAAACGGGCACAACATGTCTATGAAAAGTTAGGGTTTGTTAGGACAAGAATGGAGATGGATTCTTGGAAAAATCAAGTAGGAGAATTGCAGTCACAGATTTATTATGAACTAAAAAAGGAGTGGTTTTATGCGGATTGTTGACTTTACTCATGTTCATGTTATTGAAGCAACGGCGCTTGCTGGACAAAATTATAGGGATGCACAGGATTTCATCCCTGCGCTACCCTTAATTGAACAAACATCGGATCTGAGCCAATTCGCAGAAAACAATATGGGCATTGCTGCATTTGTCGGAGATAAAATGGTAGGTTTTTTATGTTCTGTTTCGCCTTTTGAAAAACCTTTTCAAATGCCCAATGTGATTGGTGCTTATTCACCGCTTCATGCCAACGCAGCAGTTCATGAAAACAGAGCGGCAATCTATGCACGAATGTATGAAGCCGCAGCGGAAAAGTGGGCAGCGGCAGGGGCTACCAATCATGCAATTGTACTCTATGCGCATGATACCGCTGCACAATCACAGCTTTTTCGATATGGCTTCGGAATGCGTGGTGTGGATGCAATCAGAATAACCGATAATATCAAATGTTCAACACAAGCCGATGCCCTGTTTACTGAGCTTTTGCCGGATGAATTTGATTCTGTCCTGCCTTTGCACAATCTTTTGACAGAACATTTTTGGAAAAGTCCCATGTTTATAGGTTTTACACACGCTACCAAGCAAGAGTTTCATGATATGAACGAAAGGCAAAAACCTCGCTATTTTGCGGCGAAAGTCAATGGTCAGATGATAGCGTATATGAAAATATCTGATAGCGGAGAAACATTTATTAGCAAGCATCCTGATATAAGAAATATTTGTGGTGCTTTTTGCTTGCCGGAATACAGAGGGACAGGTATATATAAAAATCTTCTTTATTATGTAATAAGCAAATTTAATAACGAAGGAAATACACATTTAGGCGTTGATTTTGAAAGCTTGAACCCAACGGCATCTGGCTTTTGGCTGAAGCATTTCGCATCCTACACACAGTGGCTTGTACGCCGGATTGACAGAGGTGCGTTATGATAAAATATGAAACATTATACGAATCGCCTCACCGTCTTACGGATTGTATTGATTTTGTGAAATCACAATTTAATAACCGTGAACATTTTGAAACGGTACTAACCCAATGCACCCAAACGCATGATAAGCTGCCGCAAGGGTTTATGCAGATAAAAGACAATAAAATCATTGGATACGCTGGATTGATTGAAAAAGAACCTATTATCCTTGATGATTTATCCCCTTTTATCTCGCCTCTCTTGATTGGTGCTGCCGAGCGAGGAAATGGATATGGCAGCGAATTACTCCGGCATGTTCGTGAAGAGGCGGGAAAGTTGGGATTTGTCAAGTTATACCTGACTACGAATCATATTGGTTATTATGAAAAATATGCTTTTCGGGAGTATGGGCTCTCCAACTTTACCTGGGGTATGCCTACTAAAATTTATACGGTTAATTCCATTGGACTGCCTAAAATCACCAAGCAATTGCTGATAGAATATCCGAACACAGAGACAATTCTGCTTCGCGGCTCGTTTGCTCGGAATGATGGAATTGATGTGCAGGATATAGATATTTCTGTTTATCACGACAGTACAGAACAAAAAGAAGTGCATATCTTTGAAAATGGCATGTTTTACGATATTGCTGTTGAACCAGTTTCCGTTTTAAGTGATATGGATAAACTTTTATGCGATCCTTATATTGCAGGTTCATTTGCTGATGCAAGAATCCTATTTGATAAAAACGGTAGAACGGAAAAGTATTTATCTGACTTTTGCAAAGCGTTTCCAAAATCTGAATACCTAAAAAAGAGGGTATCAGAAATTAAAGATAATTTGGAAAAACAGTATCAGGATGTGCTTACAGTGTGTGAAAATGGCAATGAGATAGATATTCATTGTCGCTTCGCCACTTATACATGGACACTGTGTGATGCTGTACTGATAAAAAATATGAAATCCCCCAGTTGGATTCGTGGTCTTCATAAGGTCAGTAAAGTCGATAAAAATATGTTCAACAGTATAGTCGATGCGGAAGGACATAAGACGATAACAAGGCAGCAGGCTCTTGATTTGCTCCCGCTTTATTCTGAACTCTGGCAAGGTGAATTTTGGGATTTTATGAAGAAAGAGATTGAGTGGCTGATTTTAAATGTCAGTGAGACAATTGGATTTCATCCATTGAATATTTGCTTTATGATGGGCATATATAAACGGAAAGATAGGGCTGAATATTTTGAGCGTTGGAAACAAATTACCGGAAAGTATTTTATTTCTCCTATAACTTCCATTGAGAAATATAAAGCGTTTCATGGTAAAATTATGCAATATTTGAGTGTAATCTAAAAACCAACTTGTTTTTAGATTTCCGAAGTATGAGGCAAAACCACATCTCACCCCACAGGGCTTGCCCTTTACTACGGAAAAATATGTGCTACAATTAGCAAAACCGAGGACGAAAAGAAAACTTGTTTTTGAGTTCCCTTCGTCCTCGGCGTTTTTTATGATGCGCTATTTATAGCGCATTGCACATCATTTTTCTGTTGTTAAGGGTGAGATGATCACATATTTTCAAGCAGTTCCTCAAATTTCATAACTTCCCGAAACATCCAGTTTTCAAAGTCTGTATTCGTCAATTTACCGCTTTGTACCTGTTTTTTGAGCCTTAGAGCCTCTTTGCAAAAGGCTTTAAACATCTTTTCCGCCTCGGCAAGTAATTCTGTGTCAGGGGCATTTTTTCGCAGTTTCTTGATACGATTATAACAAAACATATACTGCTTTTTATATGCCATTTCAGATGGTGTGTTTTTTGCCTTTTCATCAAAACGTCTTTTGTTTATTTTACCCTGCTCACGCTTACATTCAGGACTACACAAGGTCGGAATATTGGCGGTGTTGGCACGAAACAGTTTACCACATAGTTTGCAGGATTGAATATATGTTCTCTCATTGTAGACAGTTTTTAGATAATACACAATAATCGGAAACAGGGAATCATTGGTTGTGTAATATTCCTGAGCCCCCTTTGCACTATAAAGAACAAGTGCTGGGTCTGAGAAGTACACGCTATCCAATTGATACAAAGGATTCTGTGGGTCATTTTCCTGCCACGTCTTAATATCATTCGTAAGATTTAACATTAGCGGTAAGCTGATTTTTTCAACCTCACTATATAAATCATAATTCTTAATATTGCAGGCTTTTTCATACTCCTGCCAAATGCGTATTGCAATGAAACGATAGATAAGATTATCAGAGTTCCATAAATCTTCAAGAATCTCCTTGCTATTTTCAAAATAAGGGGATTTTCTTTTTCCTATGCTGTCGGCTAATATTGCCCGAACATCTGCTAACTGATTGGCAACGGGAGTAGAACACTCTAATATAAATGAGCCGAAAGGACGTCTTTTATTAACCAAAAGCTTACTATTTCCTACACCTGATAAAAAACGCTGTACTTCTTGAAGTTCTCCTATTAGAATATATTCCTGCTCTGTGTCAGTATCAAGCCTTATGGCAAACACACAATTTTGGGTTATGGGAATTTTAATCTGTTCTTTATTTGGCGGCATATGTAATATCCTCCCTTTGTTTTATGGGAATTTTAAAATAAATACAATAACTTACTTATATAATAGCTCAAATCTATTGATTTGTCAAGATAATCATGATATTTTATTGTTGGTGGTAATTATACACTTGCAAGTGGTAATTACAAAATGAAAGAAGGGTTTATATGCCGCAATACGCAATTTTAAGATTTGCAAAACACAAAGGCGGCTCATGCAGAGCCTTGGAAGCACATCACGAACGGCAAAAAGAGAAGTACGCAAGCAACCCCGATATAGCGACGGATAGGAGCAAACATAATTTTCATATTATAAAACCCACAAAATACTATCGGCGTGAGGTGGATGAGCGTATAAAAGCGGCAGGGTGTAGGACACGCAGGGATAGTACAAGGTTTGTAGATACACTTATTACTGCAAGCCCAACCTTTTTCAAATGGAAAACATTAGGTGAGATCAAACAGTTTTTTAAAACATCTGTAGATTTCCTTGCTGAAAAGGTTGGTAGAAACAATATCTTTTCAGCAGTAGTGCATCTAGATGAAAAAACACCTCATTTGCATCTTTGCTTTACACCAATTACAGAAGATAACAGATTGTCTGCAAAGGATATTCTCGGGAATCGTGCCAAGCTTTCTAAATGGCAGGATGAATTTCATGCCCATATGGTGAAATCCTATCCGGATTTAGAACGTGGTGAACTTTCAAGGGAAACAGGTCGTAAACATATACCCACAAGAATATTCAAGCAGGCGGTACATCTGACACAGCAAGCTACGCAGATACAAAAAGAGCTTTCGGATATTAATCCTATCAACGCCAAGAAAAAACGGGAGCATGTTATTGAATTGCTTCATAGGTGGTTTCCTGCAATGGAGGATTTTGAAACTCAAATTAATAAGTATCAGCGTACAATTAACCTTTTGGAAAAGGAAAGATTGGAATTTGCCCAAAGGGCTAAAGAAGGGAACGAGCATAAGTTTATAACTCGGCTTGAAATCAACAAATTGCAGGGCGAAATCAAGTCGCTCCGCCGCTTTATATCCTCATTGCCGGAGGATGTAAGGCATGAATTGCAGAAAAAGCAACAACAAAATAGAAACGATAGGGGGAATCGATAGAGTACTTAACTTTTGAACCTTGAAAATTGAATAGTGATAAGGAGGACAGCATGGCGAAACAAAAGGATTATGGAATAGGCATACCGAAGCATGAAATTGAAACCCTTGCCCGCTGCCTACTTCCTGAAATACAGAAGTTTTTTGAGAGCGAGGAAGGTAAGCAGGAGTTTGAGGAGTGGAAAAGGAAAAAGGATGAAAAAACACTCTAATAGAACAAGCTAAGATAAGACCCCAATACAATGTTATAAAGCGATGTGTTGGGGTTTTTACTTGTTCAAATAAACAATAAATCCGAATGTATCTCCTATAAAGAGTACGTTCGGATTTGATTGGATTGGTGACCCATGTGCGATTCGAACGCACGACACCTTGATTAAAAGTCAAAATTATAACCCCCTAAACCCGCTGTTCATGCGGTTTGCGGTATTGTCCGACACATAGGAACACAGACGGTAATATACAGGCAATATACGAAGTTTTTAATCACATCTTCGAATTGATATACTTTTTCAAAACATTTTTAGCCTGCTCATTGGTTATATCTTTTTTCTTTAACAATTCGGTAACGGTTACCGGCAACTTCAATTCATTTTCGTAATAATCAATGGCAATTTTCAATTTGTCTTTTTCGTTATCCGACAGAGTTTTTACAAACTGCTCACCTTTTTCCATCGTGTCTTTCCCGGTAAAACCATACATCGGGTTTAACATTGTAAAGGATTGATTAACACCCTTGCCTGTACCGCCATTTTCAAAATATTTATCAAGATATTTCAAAGCTGCCTTTTTATCGCCATACCTTATCGCAAGCTTCATATAATATAATGCATTCGATTTTTCATCCGGCCTGTATATTGCGGTGTCTTTCTGTTTTTGGAATTCCCTCTTGCGGTCTTGCATTTCAAAGTATGCGCTTTCTTTGTAATCATATTTATAAAGAAAAGCATTTTCAACTATATCACCGTATCCGCGCGAAGGCTTGCCGGTTACCTTGCTATATACTTGCGACACGCCCCACGAATTAAAGAAGTGATACCACTTATCGCGAATTGCGCGAGGCTTTGTTACCTCCGGATAAAAATTTAACCCGGTGGTTAATTCTATCGGAAGCTTCAGAAATGGAGTTATCATTCCAAACGCCTGATTTAATGGTTCCCAAATATCGCCTTTGTCCCATTTATAATCATCAAGCCCAAACCATTCAAGGATTTCCGAAAATGCTCCCAACCTTGTGAACGCGTATACATTATCACCAATACTGCCAAGTGTTATATGTGGTCTTACCCTGACGGAAGGCGGCAACTTATCGTCATCATCTTTTTTAAATGTTCTGCTCCATAACAAAGCAAGCATTCCAACTATATTTAGCGTAAGCGTTCTTAAAATCAATTTTGCAGATTTTTTACTTATGCTATCATCCGATACTAAAACATTTTCAATCATTCGCTTATAACGCTTAAAATTTGATTCGGTAAACGAATAAAACGGAACAAAGAATTGCCGTAAAGTCTGCCCTAATTTATTGATTTCGTCATAAGCTCCGAGCAAATCTTTTGAAAGCTGGTATGCTTTATCTTCGACTGTCTTTAACCCTCTTACAATAAAACGATTAGATGCCACATTATCAGCAACTACACCACCGGTCTTGTTTAATTCATTTCTAAAATACAAGTATGCCGCATATCTAAGTATAGCTTCTCGGAAATTGTGCGCCCATTCAACGCCGTTTAAATAGCCTTCTATAATGTTAGCGGGTAAATTCAATATGCTCTTACCCTCTTTGCCTTTTAGATGCTTAAACAATTTGTCTTGCATTTCCCTATCCATTTCGTTGGCAAATATCATTGAAGAATATCCGCCCCGTTCCGTCCATTCCAAAAACGCAGATGAATATTTTTGATGCCGCATAGCGTCATAGATTTCGGCAACTGCTTGTTTTGTATATTTTAATATTTGCGGTTTTGCCGTTAATACAGGCTCTATATCACCGCCAAAGTTTCTTATGCCAAACTTTACAGTCCTAAGCGGATTAAGCGTTGTAGCCCAGCCTTTCCAAGCGGTCAAAAGCCCCCTCATAAGCTTTGCGCCGTCACTAAGTTGTTTTGGATTGCCCACCATTTCCATAGTTTTAATTATTTCTGACGGAAGAACCATTTGCCGGTATGCAGCACCAATTTGCCTTATTGTGTCGGCATGTTGCGCAAACAACTTTTTCATATCTTCGGTCATGCCGGGAGCATTGCCGTCAATTAAATTTAACACCATTTCATTTACAACATTATTAAATACATCTTCTGCAACAACCTCTTTTGTATAGAAATAATTTCCACGCCGAGGCTGCGCAACCCCATAACCTTCATGATGTTTTATCATTGTTTCCCAAGTTTGATAATCATCGCCAAGCAAACCTTTAATCCAAGCCTTTTTTTGAGATGTATACTTTAACACCGTTCGTGCGCTTATAGCTGCTTGTTCTTCCACAGGCGTTAAATTTTCATTAAGCTGATAGTTCGCCAATTCACCAATATATTTATATAATATAGATTGCGGAACATAATCTAAATTCCCTTCGAGAAAAGCATTGATAACATCATTATAAGCACCGCTAAAGTCCGGCAACTCTCCGCTTTTAGCAAGGGTAAACAAACCATTAAATCCAAGCATTATACGCTTATTATACCATTGCTGTTGTTCATATGTTTCGCTTTTTGGAATAAGTTTCCCGCCTTTTTTAATCATAACAGGCTGCCCGTCCGGGCTATCTTTTGCGGCTTCGTTCATAATGATTTCCATAAGATTGCTTTTGTTATGCTCAAACGCCTCTCGTTCAAGTTTCGGCTTTATGTCATACTGTTCCGCTATCTTAGCCCATGTGTTGGCTATATAAGTATCATACTGCATCTGCAACATTGCTTTATACTCTACCGCCAAAAAGTCAGTATTGATAGCTTTAGTTGAACCATGCCTTTGTTTTAACCAACCCCTGCCGGCGCTTATCTCCATACCTTTACCACCACGATATTCACCTTGTTTTTTTGCCATGTGTTCAATTACCTGATGGTGATAATAATTTTCGCGCATAAACCGATTTTCGGTATTGAAGCCTATTAAACCATTTAAAGCTACATATTTTTCTTTCAATTCATTCCATATCTTGCGTCGCTTTTCCAATGCTTTTTTTACAGCAGGTGTAGTTTCTTTTTCTAATTCCGCAAGAATGGCATTAACTTCTGCCGGTTGAATTTCGTTTGGCAGGAATATTTCATTATAACCACGCTCTTCCTGTATTTTAGCTTCTTCCTGCAAATCAAGAAAATACACAAGCTCGCTAAAGGTTTTAAACTCCAACTTCGAGAGGTCCTTTGTCATCTCGTTTAAATTATACTGCGTCATAAATTGCGATGTAGTATGCAACCCTCTCCATTGCACCATCATCTTTCTAAATTCGGCAAAGAAGGTACCCTTTTCCCCTCGCTCCGGAATGTCAGGAAACACCCTTGTCGCATTATGATACACCCACTTAGCCCGGTCGCCGAAAAGCTCCCATTTAGAAAGTTTCGGTATAACAACCCGGTCTTTTTCAAATTGGTCTTTAATTTCCCTTATGCGTTCCGGTGTAAGCATTTCAATGTCGTTGTCGAGGGAATAACGGATGTCAGTATTGTTTAAATCGGTTTCGGCTCT
>JALOAJ010000053.1 GCA_023228885.1 Bacillota bacterium
ACTCCGTATCATCCAATTCTTTAATATGTCGAACATCAACACCTTCAAAGCCTAACTGCTTCATAAAATAAGTAGAAGCACTATCCGCTTTTCTTTGCACCCCAAAAGGCTTGCTATGCATTTCTTTTATATAATTAAGTGTGTTATTAAAAGCCGACTTAATTTTAGAATCACTCACTTTATCCTTACCACTATTCAAAATACTCGGCAAAACTTCCTCAACGAAAAACTTTTGATTATACTCGGCCCCGTTGTATTTAACAATACCTTTATAACTCTCAGAGTATATGCTGTTAATTGCTTTTAGCGCAGCGTGCAAATCCCTGCCATAATAAGAACTCGGGGTAAATAAGTTGTACTTTGAAAAATCAACGGAATGTATCGGGCGACCTGTTTGGTATCTTCCAAAATCGCCCTTTAAGTTTTCACCTACAAAATATGTACCTGTACCAAAATGCCCCGTACCTCTTGTACCGCCGTATTGGCTTGCAAACGACTCAGCTTTGCCCAAGTCTCCTTTGTGCCAACCTAAACCGTCGTTGAAACTATACCTCACTTCCCCAAACCCAACATTATCAACAAACCCGCCCGCATCAATAAGCCCTGCATAATCAGCCGGGTTGTAGTAATCTACTATTTCATTCCCTGCCCAATAATCGTTTACTATTTTATCAAAGTCGACGGAATAGCTGTTCAGTCCGCTTAAAACATCACAAACAAATTCCTCGAACACCTTTGCTTCGTTGCCGGAATATGTATCAAGGTATTGCTTGTAAACCTCGTGAATAATTCTCCGCTTTTCTACCACCGGCAAAGAATTTTTAATAATGTTTTTAACCTTTTGCAGCCTATCAGTGTTATATTCAGAGTGCGCTATTTCGTGTTTGTTAATCTGTTGCGGTGTTAATGTTCTATGGTCATACCTGATTGCAACTATACCGTCTGCAATCATGCCTTTAAAAATTTTATTACTAAAGGCAATTTTTCCTTCACCAACAAAAAACACCGTTTCCTTTATGCCGCGCTTTTTATTTCCTCTATCAATAGCACGCATTTCATCGTTGAATGCACTTTCCTTGATGGCTTCAACCTGACCGTTTCCAACCCGTCTTACTTCTGTCCGCCCATTATCTTTAACATCTTTTGCATAAACTCTTCGGGCGTCTTGAGAGGTTTCCCCTGCTTTTCCGCTAACTCCCGCTTCTTTTGTTCCTCCGTCCACTGCTTTAACTTGCTTGCCGGCACTCTCACCGTCATGCCGTCGTAAGTCTCCATGTAATAATAAGCCTCTGCCATTTTTAACATCCTCGCTTTCTAATGACATTTTTTCTGAATTTTGCGTATAATAACTATTGACAATATCCTCTTTGTGTAGTATATTGTTATTAGGAACAGCGTCTTGCCTGCTTGGGGAATTATACCCCTCTGCATTGCGGCTGTTCTTAATTTTATTAGAAGTGATGATGGTGTTCAGACTGGGCAATTGGAGCCCTCCTCTACGAAGCCATTCATCGCTTTTATTTTTATCAACATACCTTAGATTGCCTCTTTTTATTTGTGCCTCTACAAATGAGCCAATTACATTTTTGCTTTTGCCGGGTGCCGTTCTTGGGTGGACGCTTGCAACTCTGTTTACCGAGATATGCGTTTGCTTTTTGTTCAAGTGGATTGCCACAACCAAATCATTGCCGTTCTTGTCTAAAAGCTCTGTTAGAACAACAAACGCCCCGGGCACCGTATCAGAAGCAAATATCATAATCGGGTCTGCAATCTGTTGCGGAAGTTGTTTAATTTCGTCAAGAGATATGCTATGTTTCCTACCTGTTATCTTAACTATAACATCTTGTGTCATAATAAGAGGAAGTTTTTTAGCACCCAATGCTTTAAGAACAGCAGGAGTATTGCCTAATTTAAAATGCTCATCCGATTTCATTTCACCTTTAAGCCATTCATCAACCTGTTTTGAAAAGCTTTCAACTTCACCCTTTTGCGGCTTGAAAAGATGTTCGGTGTTATCAGGTTTTTCATCCAACGAATATTTGTACGAACCCTTTATATCATTTAACACTTTTTCAGCTTTATCAACCGGAACGAAATATCTTGTTTTATAATTTATAATCTCACTAAAGACACCCTTATCTTTATAGCCCTGTGCCTGCGAGGGATGAATACCCGAAACTTCAATCCTGTTTTCGCCACTTACCCTGCTTTGAAAAACTGCAAGCCTGCCCATATTTACTATTTTTCCTGCCTTAACGCTATCCATTATATCCTTAATCGATAAATTTTTAGTTTCTTCGGCAATATCAAATTTTCTCAAAAGACTGCGTACATCGCCTTCGTTAGTAATTGCCACGCCTATATAAGGAGCCTTACCTTCTGCATGAACGATATTTACTTTAAAATCATTGGGCAAAAGCTTGTAATTCCCCAAGATTTCCCCGGATAGAGTAACGCCTTTTATGGTATATGTTTGCGGTATTTCAGAAAGTTCCTTTTCCCATGCTTCTTTGGCGTTTTCTAAAATTTCAAAACGCCGTTCGAGACTTTTTTCATTTAAATATTCAAAATTACCATTCGGCTGTGTCGCTCTGTAATTTTTGACTTCGTCACCATTGCTATCGTGATATGTAGATGTTTCCCTTGCCTGCACAAGCAGTCCATCCGATTTTCTCTTGTATGTTTTTAAGTTTGGATTGTAATCTGTTCGGGTTGTCTTTTTAACAATATCAATTTCACGCAAAATAAGCCCGCTACCATTGTCAACTTCTCTTGTTATAGTTACCTTTTCGGCAGGCAGTCTTTTTAACTTTTCCTGAAAAGTTCCGTTTTCTTTTGCTCGTTCAACAAGTTGCTCAACAATATCAAAATAACGAGATGTTATTTTAACTCCATCTTCATAATTCAAAAGCGGAACGGTGTTTAAAAACTTCTTTGTGTCCGTCCAAATTCCATCGTTGGGGGAAACTTGCTCGCCGTCTTTTACAAGCCGGTGCAACATCGCCATGTTGGCAAGAGACTCTCTGCCTTCTTTGGTTTTCAAAAGTTCCAAATACAACTCTTTTAGCCCCGCTCTGCCATATATATTATCGGTGCTGCTTTCGATGTCAAAGTTAACATTTTCGGTAGAATCTCTTTGCCCCTTGGTAAGCGCCCCGAGAGCCGCAAGTCTATTTGTAATTGCTGACATAGTACGCTTTTCAATAGGCATATCATTGCTCGGCATTGTGTATATAGGCTTGCTAAGCTCACCCGCCCGGTGAACGCGCCCTTCTCCTTGGGTAGCGGCAACAGCTCCCCAACCCATTTCGGCGTAATAAAACGCTCTTTGTTTGCCGTTGGTATCGTGAAAAGAAAAACCTGTGCCACCGCTCGGTAGCGAAAAAATCAAAACATCCCGTTTTCCCGAATTAAATTCAGCGGCTTCTTTTGAATTGGCGGTACTGCTATTTCTTTTGGCAACTTTAGGATTACCTTTGTCATCGACAACAACATAATTTTTACGCCCTGTAACTTCTGCCACCTTGTCTTTGCCAAAAGCGTTGATTACCTTATCCATTGCGGTCAGTCGATAGTCCGGCATAGATTCTAAGTCTCTTATCTCTTGTAACAGCTCACCGCGTTTTCTAATAGCTTCTTTATCCTCGATAACATTCCCTTCGCTATCCGTAGCATATCGCCATCTTTTGTTGCCGTTATCATCAACATATTCTTCCATTACTTGAACAGGATATATATTTGCAATCAATTCTTCCAATATCTGTAGCGGTCTTAACTCGATACTTTCTTCATTACCCATCAAAACGTTTTCCTGTATAGCCCTGTCAAGTCCTGCTTCGTTTGTATTGTAAAACTGAATTACAACTTGCTTTCCATCCGCAATTTGCTTTTTAGCATCCTCGATTATTCCGTCCATTTTCATTATGGTGTTTAAACTCATGAAAAAACGCTGTGCAGCACCATAAAACCCCTTATTGAGTTTAGTTACAAGAGGGTTACCCGTTTCTTTCCCGCCGGTGGCTTCAACAGCGCTATCGAATATTTCTTTAAAAACCTTACGCCAAATCCCGGAAAATTTATCATACTCATATTTTTGCGTATCGGAAAGCGGCAGTTTAAGCTGATTATATTCAACGCCGGAATAAGATAGATTTCTTGACACATATAACCCTTTGCGCTTTAACATTTGCGATAGGGTTTCCATCAATGCAAGTTCAGCATCCGGGTTTTGTGTAATCGCAGCTATCAGCTCTCCGCTCGTTGCAAAGTCTGTGCCATCACCCCACAGCCCAAGGCGCGATAAATAAGGCAATCTTTCCGCCTTTGGTATTCCGGTAGCGGATACATATAGCGCCTTTGCATTAGGCAATCTTGCTAAAAGTTCCTGCGCCGATTCTGCCGATTTGCTTGCCTTTGACCGCCCCCGTCCACTATCTTCGCCGCCCACATTGCTAATGTTATGTGATTCATCAAATACTATTACACCGTTAAAATCCTCGCCTAAACTACCAATAAGCTTGTTTAGGTTGCTATCGGCGTCTTGATAGTTTTGCTGTAATGTGCTATATGTCATGTATGTGATGTTTCCGTTTGACAAAGACGCATCAGCTTTTTTGCCGCCCTCGAAAAGATTAATTGTAGTGTCTGTTTTTTTATCGCCCCAAACGGCTGTTATATCCCTGTTAGCATCTCTATATAAATCTTTATTTTGAGAAAACCATACAGCCCTTTCATCACCGCGTCTTACACTATCAAGAATTGTAGCCGCTATGGTACGCCCCTTGCCCGTTCCGGTTCCGTCACCTAAAAAGAACCCCATTCTTTCCCCGGTGGAAAGTCTTTGTTCAAAAGCTTGCCCTGCCCGCGCCACCGCTTCAAGTTGAACATCAGAAATGCCGCCGCTTGAAACAAGCCATTTTGGCAAGTTAGGCTTATAAGTAATATCGGGCGCCGGCGTTAAAGCAAGAGCATTGCTTTCAACAACTAAAGTCGGATGTTTTTGCAATTTAACACCGCCGGTCTCAAAACCAAATTCAGGCACATTATAATGGGTAAAGCTATCAGTATCTTGCACAAGCTCTTTTTGTGATTCCGCTATTTCTCGTCTATTATCGTTTCGTAAATCCCCATCTGAAGGAGATGTTCCCTTCTCGACTGTCCCCTCTCGTACGCCCCCTGAAAGTCCGTCTCTCCCATCGCTTTGTATTCCGCTTCTATCCTGTCCTCTTCCTCGTCTCGTATCTTGCTGTATTCTGCCGTCGTCAGTATTCTCACTACGTCCACTCCGTACATCGGCATTTCTTCCGCTTCTTCCGGGTACTGTTCCATGAATTCTTCCGGTGTCAACTCCTTCATCGCTTTTAACCTCCCGTTCGTCAATAAATATATTTTCCTTGATGCTTTCGCGTTCGATATTTTTAAGCAAATTTTCCGCTTCAGCTAAAGTGTTTTTGTCATATGCCCCGGTTTTCATATTATCGGTTGCAGTAGTCTCGCCTCTTGCAAGCTTGTCAATAACAATAATTTGTGTTCCAAATGTTGTACCGTATTTCGCATACACATTACCATCAAAAGATATGTTAGCTTTAAAATCGGCATTTTTAAGGGCTTTAACCATATTTTTGAATGCATTTTCAGAAGGTGCGTAGCTTTGTCCGGTAATTGTTACAAGCCTACCGCCAACAGGGAGCATATTAAATGCAGACTTAATATGGTTAATTGTCAGCATAGTATTTTTCATGTTAGTCGTTACCGCACTGCTAAAAGGCGGATTCATAACAACTATCGAGGGTTTAAACTTATCATGCAATATATTTCCTATATGTGCCGCGTCTTCGTTAAAAGCTATTTTAATTGGCAATGTTTTCAAAAGTTCAAGCCGTTGTCCGTCAAGTTCGTTCACAACAACATCCGCACCGTTTATAATGGCAAAAACAGCAAGAGAGCCGGTTCCCGCGCTTGGTTCAAGCACAATGTCGTTGTTTTGTATGTGCGCCGCTAAATTCGCTAAATACGAAAGGGTGGGCGGCGTGCTAAACATTTGATATTTAATTTTCTTTTCGCTCCGCCGAGTTTGTGTTGGCATTAAATCTAACGCTTTTATAATATCTGTTGCGGAGTTTGGCTTAGCATTTAACACCCAGTTATTAAACGCAAGCTCCATAGCCTCATACATATCTTGAATATCGTAATCATTGTTGGCAAGGGTGCCATTAAACTCCTTGTTTGCCATGCCCTGTATTTGTGAAAAAGTTAATTTATTGCCATCCGCAATAGAATTTTCGATTTCTTTTGATAACGAAACAATGTTTTCGTGTTTTTTTGTCTCACCATCGCTTACTTCCGCTCGAACTTCTTCTTTGATTCCCCGGGTTCCTTGTTCAGCATCAATACCAAAAAATTCTTCATAAGCTTTTTTTATCTTTTCGAAGTCAACAAAAACAGCTTGTGTGTTTGGATTGTCAAGGTTATATGAAACATCGGCGATGAACTCTTCGAGAAGAAGTTCCCCATCTTCCCCGTATGAAAGCGTGTATTTCTTCTTGTAGCTTTGCAATGCTTCTTTTAATTTAGGGACATGAACATTTTTAATAAAGGTTTGCGAAAGAGCGTCGTATTTTGCGGGATTTTGCGCTTTAATAGCGTGAACAAGCTCATGCCGGTTTTTTTCGTTAAGCGAAAGCCCCCTTTTGCTTTTTCCCACATTAAGATATATCTTGCCGGAATGGTAATATCCGCCTATATTTTTTATCACGCCGCCTATCTTTTGCTGGGCATCTGATATAAAGACAGTCTTAAATCCGTACTTACTGTTGCCAATTTCAATTTCCTGCATTTCTTCAGTTTTAACAAAGGCGTCATCAAGCTTTTTATAGGTTATTTCTTCATTTTCAATTCCGCCTGTTTTTTCTCCACGAAGTCGATTGTGTTCCGAATCAATTTGTCCATCTGCGCCTTCTCCGCTTCCGTCGGCGGCTTCCCGTCGTCCAACCTCACCATCTTTTCTATCTGCTCGGGAGTACCTGTCACCATCTTCCCGTCGCTCATGAATGTCGTTATGAAGTCCGGCTTGATTTTTTTCATCATTAACAACCTCTCTTTCCAATCCAATTTTACCACTCTTGCCATCATCTGTCAATTCATTGTTTGATAAGAACATAGCATAGTCATAAGCTGTTTTCGGAACTCTTATAAATGTATTTTCGTTTTCAAAAACCCTATATTCTTTATTGTAAAAACTATCATCAAGCACAGATTCGTCGCCGGTCATTTTATAATATAAAAACGGATGTTCTCGCTTTATTTTTTCAAGGTTGTTTTCTTTATACATCTTATGAACATCAAATTGTTCTCGTGGAGCTCCTATGTTTGCTATATATTCACGAGGGGTTTTTATATCGTAATACTTTTTCTTTAAGGTTTTTGCTTCCTTAAACTCCTTATTATCCGCAACTGATTTTTCGATAAATTCCCTAAGCGTTACTGCTCCATACCCTTCACCGTAATTCTTCACAACTGACAAAGTCTTTCTGTGTCTGCCTTGTTCTAATGCTGAAAGTGGCTTTAAAAACTCATTCATAAGTTTTTCTTGCTCGTCTTTTTGCGCCTGCTTGACTGCCCGCCTTTCTTCTGCAATACGCTTTGATTCCTGCCGTTTTAAATAATCATTTTTTTGACTTTCAAGAAGCTTGATATGTCGTTCGATTTCATCCGGTTTAATTATTTGCGCACCAAAGCTTTTGGTTGACCCATCCGGTTTTAATTCCTCAAACAAATACACAGGCTCTTTACCGTTCAAAAGGTGTTCTGCGACCTTATATGTTTTTTCGCCATCGGAATATTCCTTGCCAATGTATTTGTCAGTACCTAAAGACGGCTCCTGCTCAGCAACAATCTCTTCACTTGCGGCAGACTTCTCAACTTTTTCTTGAACGGGCTCCGGCTGTGCATTTGCCGGCTCAAACCGTTCATCGTCCTGCAATTCCATTGCCTTAAATTGCGAAATTTCACGAGAAGTAATATTTTCCCCATTGTCGATTTCAATTTTTACCTTGTTATCATCTGCTTCAACGATTGTAATTTTGTTGCCGCTTTTCTTTTCAACGAAGGTATCACCAACCTGAACCGGCTCTAACGACTGCATTACTTCGCCGAGCTCGGTTACGGGTTGTACTTTATCGGGCGTTGCTGTTCTTTGCGTTACAGGCGCTGTTTCGGTTTGTTGTGGTTCGGTTGTGGGCGTGGCAACTTGTTTTCCTATGTTGGCGGTGTGCACCGATGTTCCTTGTGTTGGAGTGCTGCCATCACCAAGTATGCCTGAATGCGGCTCACGCAATAAACCGTCTTTCAGTACCATCAATCCTCTAATCATCGTTGCTGTTTCCTCGCCTGCACCGACAAATCTGTTTTTCATAAAAAAGTCGATTAAGTTATCAACTGCTACAGTTGCGTTAGCTTTTGCAGTTTCAATTTGTGCTTTTGTACCATGCCTGCCAATATAGTCTAAAGCTCTTAAATAACTTGTTACATTAGCATAATGAGTTTCAAAAGATTTCCTGTTCGCCGCCGACATCCTTACACTACGAACAGCAGCATTAAGAATGCCAAAAATAGCTCCTTGTGTTAGAGTTATTGTCACTTCTTTTTTTGTAGGTTTATAATCTGTCCTTAAAATGTTTAACCCTAAATTAACCGCTGAAAAACTTAATCCTGTTCCAACTCCACGCATTATTTCGGGGAATATTTTATCTTTTGTTAATACAATTCCTTTCATCAAAATATCATCAAGTGTTTTGTTCATCATTTGTTTTACACCCATGTTGACAAGCGCTTTATCTATTACTTTGCCAACACCTTGCGAGGCTTTAGAAGCTGCCAAACTTGCGGAAAACGAAATTCCCGCATTTTTTCTTGCCTCGTAAATATCTTGACCTTGCATTAACGAACTTGACAACGCATTGCCATAAGCATTAGCGGCAAAAGCAAAAGTACCTAAATTGGGAGCAGCAAAAGACAAACCTATTGAAGGCACGATTTCAGCAAAGCTACCGCCATACTCTCCCACTTTTCGTGGTATCTTCCCTAAATCAGGGTATCTTTCGCTAATGGCGATTTTATCTCTTATATTTTTTTCAGTTTGTTCCTTAATGTTTTCCGTTATATTTTCAGTCTGCTTGTCGACTATTCCCGCATACACTTCACCATAACCTTTATCAATCATACCGTGGGCTTCGGCAAACATTGTCGCAGGGTCATACTTTGTTTGTTGCATTTGCATAGCGAATAAATCAGCAAAAAAATTACTTATGTTTTTTAAGCCTTGCTTCATTCCGTGACTGGATTGTTCGGCAAGATGTGAGGCAAAGGATTCAACTGTATTGCCTTGTGTTATAAATTTAGTTTTTTTATCGCTCTGGGGAGTGCCATATTTTCTATCCCTTTCAACCTGTTCCTGCAAATAAGCCCTATATTTACCGATAGTCTGTTTTTCTTCTTCGGTTACGGGTGTGTACTGCTCTATTCTATCGTTTTCAAGAGCAGAAATTGCATTGCCGCTTATAACGCCAAATTCAGTTTTATAAAAAGCGCTCTTTTCCGCTTCTCTCTTTTTTCGTTCCTCTTCAAGTCGTGTTAATGTATCGCTAACAGGTGGCGCATTATCGCCAAACCGTTTGCGTTCATACCGCTTTAGCCAATCGCTCATTGAATGCACCCGCCTTATTTTTTATATTTTTTCTCAAGCGCTTTATAGTCAGAAAATCCTTGTTGTTTTAGAACTTCGCCCAACTCCCATTTTCCTTCTTTTCCGCCTTCGGCTTTCATTATTTTAACCCCTTCCTCAACAATCAAATCATCTATAAATTCCTTACTTGTAGCCTGTTCAAATTCATGCCTGTTACGCTGTAATTCCTGCAAGGGAAAATACAAGCCGCTCGAGCCGTCCGGTGGAATTGTATGTATCAATCTCTTTACACGGTCTTCGTTGCTTAAACCGTCATCTACATCAGCCGCTTCTTCCCCATAATGTTCTTTAACAATCTGAACAACCTCCGGAGTTCTAACGCCATCTTTATAAGCTGCATATGCCTGTGTAGGTGTTAACGCGGATTTCTTTTCTTCCCCCACCCCATATTCCGCTTGAGTTTTAATTATTTCCTTTTGTCCTTCAGTGGTAGCCGCAATCTTATCTAAATCGCCCTTCAACTGTCCACCTGCAATGCGTTCAGCACTATCTATTTGCTTATTAGTCAGCAACATATTAGCGGTTTCTCTTGAAGTGGGTTCGAACGGAATAAACCCTGCGCTAAAATCGTTCATATTAACTTGCTTTATAAACCTTGCTTCCGCCAACTGATTTAATATTGTCGAATTCGCCCCTGAAGCTTTCGCGGCATCATAAGCCGCCTTAAAGTCCATATCCTTACCAATGTAAGGGTTAGTAAACTGATTACCCGTGGCAGTTCCGAAAGTTTCAGCAACAGCCAATTCATTGGTAATTTTATTTCTTTGCGCCGCTTGGTCTTGCTCGAATACTTTATCCACTTCACCGCTTAACATTGCAAGGGTTCTATAAACATTATCAACCCTTTGCTGATGCGCCGCCATAGCCGACTGTTCGCCTAAACTCGTTAAATACGCCTGTCTGCGCTGTGCGTTAGCCGCGGCGTAACTATCAATGTTTCCTGCGTTTGCGGCGGCTCCGCTTGCCGCTTCGTTGTCTCTGCCGCGCATAGCCTGGTAATCATATCGTGACAAAATAGACTTTCCCACATCCGTTT
>JALOAJ010000041.1 GCA_023228885.1 Bacillota bacterium
CCGTTTCACCGCCTAAAGCCACAGCACGCGTCGGGTCGCACTCCTGCGTTGCCCTGCTTGCACTGCGATAAAAGTATTAACAAATTCTTGGATAATTATTCCGTTTACACTAAAGCGTGTTCAGAACCTATGCGCACCTGTTATTTCACCACTAAAACTGCCATAATATGCGGTTTATCGCCAATACATCACCATAAACAGCACCAAATCATTTTTACAGCACTAATTTCTATTGATTATGAACCCCTCAACGGCGGGCACTGCCCGCCCGAAGTGTGGCTGCAGGTGCGTAAACGCACCTGCATTTTAACCTGCTTGATTTTCACACTTCCCAAAGTCACTACTTTGTCACTGTACTGTGCATCTGCGATTAAAGCCCAACTTTTGCGAAATTTCGCCTTATTCCTCGCTATGGCTAAAACTACCCCTGTCCGCTGCCAAATCGGCATACAAGGGCAAATTCGCCGTTACAGCCCTTTGTTTTCACGATGTGTTAGGTTTGATAAACAAGTTATACATAACAATAAAATAATTGCTGTTAAAAAGAGCAATCAGCCATTATAGCTAATTGCCCTTCTCCATGCAAATTTTTATTCAAATATAATCCCATTTTCAATCTGTTCTTGTACATATGAATTTTGGATTTTAAAATCTATTCCGTCAATGCCGATATCATATATAAGTGTTTTTATTAATGAGGAATCGTTGGTTTCATAAAAAGTAACAAGCATTTCTGTAAAGGTTTTTTGCTTCTCTACCGGAATAGATATAATGCCGCATCCGTTTGCAATCATTATCTGGTTTGCAGCCAACATTGCCGTGCGCTTGTTTCCGTCCAAAAAAAGTTGACTTCTCATCAAATATAACATCAGATCAATTGCCCTTTCCGTAGGGCTATTTTTGTGAAATATTTGGGTAAGTTTTGACTTGACTGTTTCTTCATCCGGGATTTTGGGTCGCCACGAAGTCCCTCCGATTGACACATCAACTTTTCTTAAATAACCGGCATTGACAATCAGATTATCGCCGCCTACAAGCTTATTTATACGGCATATATATTGAAAATCAATATCATATTCCGCATGATCAAGAACAAATTGCCATGCATACTTCAAATTGTTAACAGCCACTATTTCCGAAACCTTAACATTTGATACACTCATGCCGTTGTATATGGCTTCTGTGTCGGGATAGGTAACTGCCAATCCTTCTAACTGAGCGCTTTTCCAGATGTAATCGATGATATTTCTTTTGGCAACAAAGATATTTTGCTCTAAAGTCAAATTGTATTTTGCTTTCATATTTTTACACCTCTTATTTTATTTGCATAAAACTTATGGTTCATCGCATTTATTATACCATAAATTCCTGCGGAGCAAATATAATATCTGCATGCGCAGATATTATATCATAGTGCATGCTTATAAAGCAATAGTTCTAAAAATTTGAGTTTCCCATTTTTAAGATTGAAAATCCCTATAAAGCCCATAGCTGCTTAGAAATGTGGACATTTAAAAATAAAATAATGTACTTTTGTGAAAAGGTTTCAAACGGACTACCCCGTCCAGCCTTTAAATTTATTTCACAGATGATATAGGACAATCCTGCTCATTGATGGGAGCGATATTACAAAACCTTGCAGCCCAAAAATGGAGTGTATATCAAGGGTTCGTGATGGCAGTACGGGCGAATACGGTAATGGCTATCATACTCTTGGCGTGGTAGCATTAACTCCCGAAAGAAAGATGCCAATAGGCATTTATACAAGGGTGTATTCATCTTCTGAAAATGGTTTTGTAAGCGAGGATAATGAGGTTTTAAGGCGCTTAGCTTTCTAAGAAAAAACTTCAAAAGGAGCAATATACGGGCATTTGATAGGGGATATGACGCAAAAGTCTATTATGAAGATTTAATAGGGAACAAGGAAAAGTTTATCATTCGGGCAAAGAAAAACCGAGATGTGATTTGCAAGGATAAACGCATAAATATATTAGCATTAGCGAAATGGTTTAAGGGCAGATATTCTTTGAAATTTAAAAACAAATTAGGTTTTGAAGCTGATTGTAAAATTTCAATTATACCAATTAAATTACCATGCAGACCGAATGATGATATGAATTTAGTAGTATGCTACGGTTTTGGCAAAACCCCTCTTATGCTTATTACGGATTTAAAAAGTGAGGATAGGCGGCTTGCCGTTGCAGTTACGAAGGTTTATCTTATGCGGTGGAGGATAGAAGAATTTTATCGTTTCAAAAAACAGCAACTTGACTTTGGAGGGTTTAGTGTTCGCTCGTTAAATTCCATACGGACTTTGGATTTGGTTGGGCTTGAAAAAATGGGGAAACTCAAATCATTGTCAGTTACAGTAAAGATTTTGCCGTCATACCCGTCCTCTTTTAGAGAAATAACTTTAATCGACATAAGCTTATCCTCTTTAAACACGGGAATACTTCTACTAACTTATGACAGGAATTAAACGCTCCTCTGCCGACAATTTCAACAGTAGGCATGTAAACATACACCAATTCAAAAAAATTTTTAAATACAAGAGCCTCAATTGAGATAGCATGGGGATTTTCTTCCCTTAGGGGGTTGTGGAGATAAATATTCTTTATAGTGTCTTTTAATATACCCGAACCCACAAATATGCAGTTCCTCCCTGTCAATATGCCACCACATTGTATTGCCGCATTGCCCTTCCGTGGGAGGGTCGTCCGTCAAAGCCGTCAAGCTGAGCGTTGAAATAAGAGAACACAAGATGAAAAAATTAAAGTAGTTATTAGTAGTCTTTTCGTTTTCTTCACCTTTCCTTATTTTATTGTATTATTTAACTGCATTATACTTCATTAAACAAGGCCAAGAAACAGTAAAAAGAATTTGACATTGTCAAATTTCATGACAAGAAATGTGTCAAAAAGTCTTGGCAAAAAACAATTAAATGGATACACTGATTTTAAGGAGATTGGAGAGGATGATTATGCAATTTTACGAAAAGCTTGACTTGCTTATGAATGTAACAAAAACAAGCAACAGCGCATTGGGGCAGAAGGGCGGGCACCCGTCAGCTGCGTTGCCTAATGCGATATCTTAAATTTTTAAAAACAGCTACGGAGGCAGGATGTATGGTTTATTTGTATAAAGCTTAATAATGGATACTAATATCAAAAAGTGAGTATTTACTTTGAAGTAAAACAATTTTATAATTAAGATATTCAATACAGAATAAAAACAACAATTCCGGTGTATTAAAAAGAATTACAGCAGGGGAAAAAGAAAAATTACAGTCAAAGTATAGGAGATGATCTTTTGAAGGGTTTTAATGTGTTTAAGAAGATAATTTGTGCAACGGTGCTGGTTATAACGATATTATCTTTGAATTTATTTAATATCATGCAGTCAAATCCGCGACTTAAACCAGGTTTGCATGTTATGGCAGGTGATAAAGTAAAGTTTCCGCTTACTGCCGCAGATGTTTTGGTGAAAAGCGACTTGATTGTATTTGCGGCGGATTTAAACATTCCTTTGGGTCCCTCTAATATTTCGATAATAAATGCAAAAATGTCTTCTGCCAAACCTGGGGATGTTATAACAATAGAGAACGGAATATATTCAAATGTAATGATTAATGCCGAGGCATACGGAACTGAAAAAGCTCCGATTACATTAAAGGCCGAATCCCCGGGCGGCGTAATATTGACCGGCAATTCCACAATAAGCATTAACGGTTCGTATGTGGTGACTGATGGATTTTGGTTTACGGAAGGCTGGAGCGCAAGAGCAATTACATTTGAAAAAAACTCAAGTAATTGTCGTTTGACAAACACTGCAATAATTGATTGGAATCACAGCGTTCCGCAAACGGATACAAGATGGATAACCATAAAGGGACATAACAACAGAGTTGATCACTGTATTTTACGCGATAAACGCAACCATGGCATGATGCTTGAAGTCATTAGGGATGCAAGCGCGCAATATCATTTGATTGACAATAACTATTTTGGATTTTATGCAGACGGCATAGCTTCCAACGGTGCAGAAACCATAAGGATTGGAACAAGCGGGGAGTCACTTTCGGGGTCTTACACCGTTCTTGAGTACAATGTTTTCGAAAGCTGCAATGGTGAGGCTGAGGTTGTTTCTAACAAAAGCTGCCACAATATCTATAGGTATAATACATTCATTGATTGTAAGGGCGCGCTGACATTGCGCCATGGTTTCGGTTGTGTAGTTGAAGGTAATGTTTTTATCGGCGGAAGTAAGACGAACAGATGTACGGGCGTTCGTGTAATCGGGCGGGATCATGTAGTTAAAAACAATTATTTTTATGACCTTCCCAACGGATCCCCTGCAATACAGCTTGAGCATGGACATATCGTTCCCCATGTACTTACAGGATATGATCAAGTCGAAAGAGTTATCGTCGACAATAATACTTTTTTTCAATGTGATAAAAATCTTAGTATAGGAACAGGTAAAAACATAAACAGTGATCCGCCGAGAATTATGCCGCCAAAAGGATCGGTCAGCAATAATCTTATGGTAAGCAACAAGGGTACAGGTGCTTTGTTCAGTATAGAAAACCCCGAAGCCGAAATAAAACTTTGCCATAATGTTTTAGGCGGGAAGGAAGTGGGACTTGAACCCTTACCGACAGGAATTGCAGTTAAAGACAATATTAATATGATTCTGGCTTCAAACGGTTTGTATATGCCTGATGATGATATGATAGTAGCAGGCATAACTGATGATGTAAACATTAAAAAGCGCACTATTTTGGATGTTGCTCCGCAGTGGGTAATTAATAGGATACAGTTAAATGATCCGAAGTTCACGGATATTCCCCTTGCTGCGTTACCGATGGCGGAAAGTGTTTCAACGCCTTGGGGGTCAGATGATGTTACGGTTCTCGCAGTAGGCAACCCAGACGCATATAACAAGAATATAAAAATAAAAATTGACCCGGTTTCTGAAAATGCCGTGCCGATTATCGTTGATGGAAAAACATTTATGCCCGTTAGGTTTATAAGCGAACTGTATGATTCCAAAGTTAACTGGGACAATGCAAGCAACGCAGTGAAAATCGAAACCTCCGAAGGGAGAGCGGCAAAAATAGTAATCGGAAGCAAAGAAATTGATATAAACGGCACAAAAATTGCAATGGATGTTGCGGCACAGTTGATTGAGGAAAGGACTTATCTCCCCTTAAGGGCAATTGTAGAAAATGTATTGGGGAAAAAAGTAAAATGGGACAAAAGAGGAATCATTCTTATTTCTAACAGTCAGGAAGTTATAGACAGGTTTGACGATTCTGCTTTAATGAAAGCAACCGCGAATTTTATGCGTGTTATTTCTGACAGTGACGATGGCAATGTGGCAACAAATTTAGTTGATAATGATCTGGGGACTCGATGGTCCGCTGCCGGGGAAGGTTGTTGGGCAAGGTTTGATTTATATGAGCCTACTTTAGTTTCGGCAATGGATATAGCGACATATTCAGGAGACAAACGCAAAGCAATATTTGATATACAGGTTTCAGATGACGGCATCAATTGGGATACGGTCTTCAGCGGGCAATCAAGCGGCACCGCAGCGGGCTTTGAAAGGTATGCATTTGAGCCGGTGCTTGCAAGGTATGTAAGGCTATACGGTTATGGAAACAGCTCAAATGAGTGGAACAGTTTCAGTGAAATAAAAATCTACGATACAAACAACAACCCTGTTTGGTGACAAAGACTGAAAGGTGCAACATAAGACAACGCAATAATTGTGCGAAGCCTAACCGCCAAGGGCTTCGCACACTCGCATTATTGTGCATTCGGTTTCACATATTTTGCATTAGAAAACGACCTTATTTTGTCGGTGTACGCTAATATTAATTTATTTACTTCTGATGACCATTCCAGCACCTTACAGATTAAAAAGTTGTTCCTCTCAACATTATAATCCTTTAAAGACTCAGCGGATAAAATATCGGTCTGCTGCGACCATATCACAATTCATTTAAATTCGGCATACTGTATCCCTATTTTCTCATATTTTCAAAGGTTTTTATAAGGCTAAAAACGATTAATTCCCCTTGTTTTTGAATAAAGTTTAATTTTATACCATTGCAACAAGAATTCTTGTATGTTTTTCCTTATAGGAAGCAAGTCCTGCATAAAATTGATTCATTAAAATAATAAACATTCAGCCCCTAAATTACATCTTATGTGCCACTCGCCTTCCGGGAGCAATATGAACACAAATCCATTAAGCGCTTTCTATTCATAAAAATAGCGAAACAAGCTGCATTTAGACTGTCTCGCTGTGCATAATATTTTTAAATTTTGTACTACCCGATCGATGATAGCCGCTCAACTAACCCGGCGTCGCGCTCCCGATCCGTTGCCTGCGGGAGTTGTAACCGTTCGGCGGCACATTCTAAGACCATACGCTTCGTTTCGTTGTCAGCCCTTGCGTAAACCTCGGTTGTAGAAATATCTGCGCGTCCAAGATAATCCGAAAACCATCCGTATGGGTTACTACATGTGCTGCCGCAAGGCTTGCAACATCCTTGTGCATTTGCGTTTGTAATGTAAACACACAAGGATGTTCATGCGTCAATAAAGCCTTTTGCTTACCGGTGTTTTAAAACCTAACAATTAAAAAAAGTACTCAAACGAATGTTTAATAACCGGAGCAATATTTGCCAGGTCATCCCAAATAAAGATTTTAACCTTACAATCCTCTAACATTTCAACCCTGCCCATGGAAACCGGAAAGGGGATCACGGCATTTGGCGGAATTTCTTTTGTTGTAAAGTCAACCCCATTTAATGTTCCATCTTCTCCGTATAACGCCGCTATTACAGTCACACTTTTTGCGGATGCACTTTCGTCTTCTTCATTAAATTTAATGTTTGTTCTTATATTAATCGCATCGCCAATAGAAATGCGCGGTGTTTCAACCGTTAATTCCGACAACTGCCCATAAACCTCAATTTCGGAAACACCGACTAATTTCCCTTCCTCCTTCTCATAACAATAAAACCTAACATATTTAGCGTAAACAGCTTCGAAATCATGTTCATATACCTTGTTTTTGCTGCAATTTTCATTAGTAGCAACGGTTACCCAATCCGCGGAATCGGCAGCCGGTGCCTTGGAATTAGCCGCATATTGCACATGGTATTTAGTTGCACCCGAAAAATGATTAACTACTACCTTGTCAATAAGGATCAAGTCTTCCAAATCAATGTATATCCATGCAGGTGCCGGTAAAGTAGAAAGGGATTGGAAGTATGTGGTTTGATTGCCATCGTTTACAAAAGGCACGCTCGGTCTGCCTTTTTCATCTGTCGCAGGCTTATTCCATGCTAAATTTCCAATAGACACGACAGTAGAACTCGTTGTCGGCGTTCCTATTGTCTGATATACGCCAGCGGATATAGGGGTTACCTCACATTTTATATATTTATCCGTATCCTCCACAACATATGTTTTATCTAAAACGCAATCAATTTCCTCCCAATTTAAAGGCGCCCCCGAAACCTCGGGCTCAACGGCCCGGTACCAGCAAATTACAGAGTTTCCTTCCTCATATCCATCGGTGTCGAGGAAATCATATTCGACTCTTAAAGGAAACCCGGGAAGCGCTGTTCCTTTAATGACTACATTACTTATTGTTGGAGGTATGCCCAAAACAACAGTATAAGATTTTACAACATCACTTCCTTGGGTTAAGACAACCTTATAACCGTCTTCAATATTTCCTTCCGTAAAAGGTAGCCCCTCGGATGTTTCCACATGGATATCAGCCCCATCGGAAAAGGATAAGTTGCTTAAGAATGTGCTTAAAAAAACATCGGCAAGCGGAATATTGCTTATGGTATTTTCTAAATCGTCTATAAAATATTTTTCAGAGGTTATTCCTTTTTCCATATTCGGGCCGAAAATTTCAATTTCATATATACTAACTGATTTATTGCTGGTTTTCTCATAATAGTAGACCCTGATATACCTTGCAACTACAGCCGGAAAAGTATGAGTAAACGATTTGTCTTTTGAACAGTTTTCATTTGTCGCGACTGTAATCCAGTCGGCTGAATTTGCAGGTGGTGCGGTAGAGCCTAAGCTATACTGAACATAGTATTTTGTTCCCCCTTGCCTGTTGTGAACTATAACTGTATCAATTGCGGTGTTTTCCGTTAAATCTATGTAAATCCAACTGGTTACATCAGCTTTTAACGCCTCAAAGTATGTTTCATAGCTACCGTCATTTATGTTGGGAACACTCGGCCTGTTTTTTTCATCGACGGCAGGCTTGTTTAATGCTAAATTATTATCATGTGAAGTGTCAGCCGTAATGCTAACACCGCCAGAAATTATCAGCAGTGCCAATGTTAAGATAAATGCCTTTTTAATTATTTTTTTCATAAAAATTACCTCTCCCTTAAATATTATAATTTTTTAATCCCTATGTTTTAGCAAATATACAATTTTAGCCGCCTGCGCCCTTGTCGAAAAATCATGAGGTAAGAAAAGATGATTTTCCCCGCCGATTATTATTCCGGATTGCTGCAGATTAATAATGGCCTCCTTTGCATAATCCGAAATATCATCCATGTCATCAAATGTCATCGGTTGTTCCGCGCCTTCAAAGAGATTGCCGGCGCCTTTAAATGCCCTATATGCCATGGTAGCCATATCCTGACGTGTAATATGCTTCCCTACGCCGAAAAGGTTGTTCTCGTTGCCTTTCACAATTCCCATACTATATGCCGTTGAAACATAATCATAATACCACTCCCCTTTTTGTACATCTTTAAACTCGATCGGAATATCCCTTTTTAAAGAACCAAAACTTAAAACCAAAATTTTTACAAATTCTTCTCTGTTAATAAATCTGTTTGGTTCGAACCTCCCGTTTCCCACACCTGCTAAAATATTTTCTTTAACCAATCCTTCTATATACTCTCGGGCCCATCCCGCAGAGTCAAGATCAATAAAACTTTCTGTTTTCTGACCCTCATTATTCGTGGGTTCATCCTCTCCTTTCTGTATATCAACCGCGCCGGTATCCAAAGGATATTTAACAGCAGATGTTATGTTTTTTGTTGTCCCGCCACTGTTGCCTGCATTTTCTATCATAGGCACAATAACATTATATTTGTATGTCACTACGGCGTCTCTTTTTGTAAAAGTAGCCGTCAAGGTTACATATGCGTCCTTCCTATCGGGACGGCTGACCTTGGCAACGCCGTCTAAAACTTTTATGTTTTCCTCATTGCCGGACGACCATTTTATTGCCGAGCCGCTTTCACCCACCGTAGGTAAAATAAAGTCGGCAGTAATATAGTATTTAAAACTTATTAGTCGGGCATCTTTTTCTATTTCAAGATAATCGGCGGCTTTTTGTGTTTTATCATAATAAACTTCCATTTCCTTAATTCCTATTTCCCCACCCGCGCTGTCTGTTGCCGTGAATCTAAGATAACGGATATTCGCCTCGGCAAAAGCGGTTGACCCGTTTTCGCTTGTAAGGATGCCCTCCGATTCAAAAAGCGTAATCCAACTTTCCTCATTATTAGAACCCGCTATTTGATAGCCTTTTAGCAGATTGTTTGTCGGAATAATGACAACCTTATTAATATGCATCGCCTTACCCAAATCAAGTTTCAACCAAGGTTTGTTATCGGAGGGTTCAGGCGTCCATTCCGTAAGCAGGTCTCCATCAATAGCATAGTTTGCGGTATTTTCGCCCGAACTTACCATTACGCTTGCATCTGACGCAAGGTTAACAATTTCTTCAAGCTCTTTGTTTTTCAGATATATCTCAAGCTGCACAATTCCGCTCTGGCTGCCGGTACCCGTAATATCAAGCCTGACACCACTGCCAAAAACGGGGTCAAAGCTATACATCAAAAAACTTGAACCATGCTGATAAACAGTACTTTCATCGGCAGCAATAGGCACCCAATTACCGCCCTTATTGGCAACATAAGAAAAGGCGTATGACGCGCTATCGTTAATGTTGGCAGGTCTTAATACAATTGTGTCAAAATGCATCTTTTTTAATAAATCCAAAGAAATCCAGGTATCATTGTTGCTTAAATCATTTAACCAAACCGAATTGTAATTACCGTCTACCAACGCCCCGGCGGTTGTGCCGCCTTCGGTTGCTGTGGGTTTGCCCCAGGCAAGGTTTCCGATGGACATCAAAACATCGCTTATTACCTTATCGCCGATTGGCTCATTTTCTCCATCGGAAACAGGAATAACCACACATTTAATATACTTGCCGTCATCCGAATCGGTAACCGTGTACTTTTTATCACTCCCCTCGCTTATAAGTTCCCAGTTTAACGGCCATAAAGCATTAGGCGAAACTGAGCTATACCACATTACAATGGTTGCCGCCTCCGCATCGCCATCGCCGTCAAAAAACTCATAATCGCATATGATATCCGAGCCGATAACCGGATTGCCCGTTAATTGTAATGAAAGCACAGTAGGAGGAAGCCCAACCTTCAAGGTGTACTCTTTGGAAGGAAGACCTTCGGAGGTTACGATAACCCTGCAACCTGTGTATATGTTTTCGCTCGTTAACGGTTGACCATCGCTTGAATATATTTCAAAGACCGAACCGGGCAAAGGCACGATATTGCTTTTAAAGGAAGCCACAGTAGCATCGTTTTTTGGTATGTTGCTGATTAAGTCAGCGTCATAATCAATGTCATATTTTGATGACACTATCCCATTTTTATTTTCCTGTTTTTCCAAGTAAACCTCTATTTCAAATATGCTGACTGATTTATTCACAGTTTTTTCATAACAATAATACCTGATATACCTGGCCGGCACAGCATTAAAAGTATGTGAATGCATACTGCTGCTTTTACAATCCTCATTATTCACTATCGTTATCCAATCTGCGGAATCGGCGTCCGGCGCTGATAAACCGCCCGCATATTGAATGTAATACTTTTGTGCCCCTTGGCGGGTATATATTTTAACATTGTCAACAGCTTTCACTTCACCCAAGTCAATGTAAATCCAGCTGTTAACATCGGCTTTTAATGCCTCGAAGTAAGTTTCATAATTGCCGTCATTAATGTTGGGAACACTCGGTCTGTTTTTTTCATCGACCGCAGTTTTACCGTAAGCATAATTTATTGGGGTATATTGCTGTGGGTTTTCTTTTTCGGCTTTTGCGTAAAAACCCTTTGAATTTGTTCCCAACAGCCCGACAATGTAACAAATAATAAAGAAATTGACAAAAACTTTTTTAAGTTTTTTATGGCCTTTTGTTTTATACAAGATATTACCCTCCTTATCTGATAATCCATACTTCCCTTAACGAATTATTTTTTGTTTTTATATAAACTTCATCTCCGACCATTAAGTCGGTTGCATCGGTTCCGTCAAAAACTTGTCTGCCCGTGCCCATCCAATACATCTGTCCTCCTATTATATAAGGTACAACATCCTCCTCGTTTATTCTTACCCAGATCATGCCGGGCTCAACCCTTTCGATATAACCATGCGCGATTAAGGTTTTCCTGTCTCCCTTTATGCCGCCGCTTTCCAAAACGATTTTAGGCTCCGGCTGCCCCATCTCAAACAATTTGGAGAAATAACCTATTCTGCCAAAACTGTCCAATTTCAAATGAAGAAGATCGCCCCAGAACAGATTTGTAAAATTTAAATTGGGAAGCAATTCATAACTGACATACCTGCTGTCATAATATCCCTTGAGATAATATACCGCCTCTTCGGAATCATTCAACCCGCAGGTTATTTTATCAAAAATTAATATGGGGTCATCGCTTGTCAGAACTTGATCAACCTCACCGAAATATACAACAACTACCTTGATTCTTCCTGACTCGGTCACATCATACAGCTTAAAATAATAATCCGAACCATTCCTAAAGGAATTGGCAAGCCCGGGGATAACATTTGATTTTTCTTTAAGCTGTCCGCTGTAAATTGAAAAAACTAATGTGTTGTTATCTATTAAATAGCTTGAATGTATGGTTTGCCTTCCGCCGGATGAAATAAACTGCAAGTTTCCTTCTTTAACCAGAGAAAAAATGTTTGGCGTATATCCTTGCTCCGCGAGTTGAATACCTGTTATTTCATTTTTGGTATTCCGGCTGAACATTATAAGTTGGTTGGTATTATTCTTTAGTAAATTAAGCGCTTCGCTAGAAGACATCCTAAAAAAGTTCAAAAGCATTTTTTCAGCAGAATAATATTTGGTAATAATACCATCGGAACTTAAAATATTAAATTGCAATTTTTGCCCTATAATATTTGCTTTATCTACGCTGAACAAAAAGCCGTAAGCATAGTCGGGTTCTTCACAACTGTATGATACAATCAAATCGTCGGCGTTAAAATAAAACTTTCCAGCTTCACCGACCCTGGCCTTTATCAAAACCTTCCCGTTTCGGTCCTTACCTATTTTATATAAGTTTTCATTGACTATAATGTTACCATTTAAGTTGTCAATCTCATTTACCGCACCTTCTATTACCTTATCAGTGGCATAAATATAAATCAGGCTTCTGTCCTCACTGGTCATAACCATTATAATATCGTTGGCTTTAAGCATGTTGAGCTCTGTTTCTTTATTGTTTTTATAAATTCGATAACAGGTGCCTGTATCTCCAAGCTGAATATAATCTTTATTAAAATATTTTTTATAGCTTTCATTATGCTTTACCAAGTTAATCCTTTCAACTTTTTCTGAAATACTTGAAATTTTAAATGTTTCGTATTCTTCTATAAAGATAACATCGTATACATAATCATTATTGTTATCCAAGGCAATTATACGGCCATGGGTACTTTGAAGGGTTTTATCACCAAAAAAAGCAAGCGCTTTTCCATTATAAAGAACCTTAACGGTCGGGCTGAAGTCAATGCTTAACCGCCTGCCCCCCTCGTTGTATTCAATTGTTTTAATATCTGCATTAATAATATCATTGGAATCTATTGTCAAGACATTATTTTTCCCTTTTTGGGGAATAGCGTAAAGGAGAAGGTTGCTTTCTTCCCGAATAAAATACTCAACATAATATCCTAAATACTTTTCCATGTGCATTTTGTCAGTTTGATAAACATCGCCATCGATTTTGACCTCGTTTTCCCTTAAGTTACCTTCTGCGACCAAACCAGCCTTTGAAACTGCTGTTACCTGACCCGAACCTGCTTCTATACCTAAATAAACACTAAGTATATTAACACCCCGCGTTGTTGAAAGCGAAAAGGTTTCCTTATTTAATGAAGTCATCGTTGCAATATCTGTTTTAACGGCATTATAAATAAGTTGGGCAGCCTCACGCTTTTTAATGTTTGTCCCAATCTTTGCTTGAATTCCGGCATCAAGCCTTTTTTCTCTTGCGACGGACATATACCCGAAAGGATAACCCCCGCTATATTCAGCCTGGTGGTTATAACCCAAAACAGTCAAAATAACTTTAAATGCTTGCTCATATGTAACTTTTTCATGAATGTCCGTAATTTCCTTCGCAACAAATTCATTCGGATCTTGTTGGATTGTTGCATTGGTTGGGTATGCGGATATTTGCATTGATTGTTTTTTGGGGAAAGCCTGATACACTGCCTCAGCGCCTACTTGTCCGAGCCCCAATTTGTTTTCTATTATATCGGAAAATTCCGTTTGGTTAATTTCTTCTTCCGAATCAAATGATTCATCCGGAAGAATGTTTAAGTTATGCAGTATCCTTATGGCCTCGGTTGGCTCGGCTGCATAGACCGGATGATATTGTATTATTACCGTAGTCAGCATTACTGCCGCAGTCAAAACAACTTTTAATATTTTCATTTTACCGTTTTCCTCCTAACGCCTTTTACCAAATATAATGTCTTTAGCTTATAATCCCGCAAACAAAGAAAATGACCATTTGTTAAAATTGAAAAATCAACCTTTAAGCGCCCCAATCATAATACCTTTGATAAAATGCCTTTGCAGAAACGGATATACAAATAAGATTGGCAGCGTCGTTACAATGATAGTCGCATATTTAACAGTTTCTCCGATTTGAGCCACATCCGAAGAATCACCCAGCATTGCTTCGGTCGAATTTGCTATCAATATTTCTCTAAGAATCAGTTGAATCGGATAAAGACTCCTTTCACGTAGATAAATCATGGCGGAAAACCATGAATTCCAATGCGCAACAGAATAATATAACAGCAAAACAGCAATTACCGGCATAGAAAGGGGTAATATAATTCTAAACAGTATTCTATAATCATTTGCGCCATCAATACGGGCGGATTCATCTAAACTAATCGGAATTGCCATAAAGCCCGTTCTCATAATAATTAGATTAAATGTTGAGATTGCATTCGGCAAAATAAGCGCCCATATTTTATTATAAAGCCCTATTCCTCTTACTAAAAGATATGTAGGTATTAGACCTCCGCTAAAAAACATTGTGAAAATAATAATTTTCATGATTAAGTTTTTCAACAAAACCCCGTTTCTTGACAAAACATAAGCGCCTAAAGCCGTCATTAGCAAGTTTAAAGTTACTCCTACAATGATAATAAAACCAGTATTTAAATATCCCTGCACAATCATAGGGTTTCTAAAAACCATGGAATATGCGTTTGTACTAAAACCCAGCGGCTTCAATAACAGTCCCCGATGAGCCAAAAACATACTGCTGTTGCTCAAGGACGCAACGGCAACATAATACATCGGATAAAAACAAATTACAGAAAACAACACAAGAAAACAAACATTAAAACCATCAAATAAAATTTCACTTGGTCTTTTCTTGTTCATATTTTTCCTCCTACCATAGGCTAACATCATTTAACAGCCGGCTGATTTTATTAGACAAAATCAATAACATGAAATTTATCACTGAATTAAAAAGACCTACAGCCGTGCTAAAACTCCAGTTGAACTGTTGCAATCCAACTTTATATACATAAGAAGAAATTACTTCGGATGTCTCATAAATTGCAGGATTATATAATAAAATTATCTTTTCAAATCCGACATTTAACATCCGCCCCATTCTCATAATAAGAAGTATTACAACCGTCGGGGCTATTCCGGGAATAGTAACATGTACAACCTGTTTAAACCTGCCTGCACCGTCTAGTTTTGCCGCTTCGTAAAGCTGAGGGTCTATTGCCGATAATGCCGCCAAATAAATAATTGCGCCCCAACCTATCTCCTGCCAAACACCGGATAGCACATAAATGGGCTTAAACAGCGCGGGGTTCAGTAAAAGCGAGCTTTCCGTTCCGCCGAACAACACAATAATATCATTTATTATGCCGTTGCTATCCGTAAATGCTTTTATCAACCCACACACCACAACCAAGGATATAAAATGCGGTAAATAAACAATTGTCTGGACTGTGCCTTTAAAATATTTGTTTTTAACTTCATTCAGCATAAGCGCAAAAATAATAGGGGCGGGAAAGCCGAAACAAAGCTCGTATACGCTTATAAGAAATGTGTTTTTCATTACCCTGGCAAAATAATAACTATTAAAAAACGCAGTAAACTGCCTAAAACCTACCCACGGACTGTCCCATATGCCCCGCCCGGGCGTATATTCTTTAAAAGCAATAATCGCTCCGTATAAAGGCGCGTAATGAAAGATAATATAGTAACACAAAACAGGTAGCGCCATTGAATATATCAACTTGTTTTTTTTAAAATCTGCTTTAATATTTTGCACAACACGACTAAATTTGATTGCTGCTTCAAATGCCTTTTCGTAAGTGTCACTATTTTGATTAACTTTAGATCTATTTTGGCTTCTTTTATCTTTTATCATATCGATCAACAGCACCTTGCACCACACTTATGGCTTCTTCAATATTAAATATATGTAACTGTTTTACAAAGTTTGAGTAATTTGAAATAGGCTCCATACCGATCACAAACTTTATAAGCATTTCATCTTTAAATGTGTTTATATCATTCATTATTTTGGAAAATTTCAGACTTTCTTCTTCCGTGTAAGTGACAGGCGGCAATGCATGTGCCGCTGCGTTAGTATTTGACCACCTGTTAATTGCTTCTTTTTGTTGCTCGTGCGCCATATATTGCTCGAAATATCGTTTATCCTGTACAAAAGGGCCGTTTGACAAGCTCCGTGCATATCCGTTTAAGGCTTGAGAAACACTTAAACCTTCAGGATTTTTTAAAATCAAGTCGGTATACCTTGGATATCCATCCTCAAGGTTATAACTTACGCCTTCAATTCCAAAATTATAAAGCATATGCCCCTCTGCACCGTAACCATAATCACACCACTTAGCCGCCAACTCTTTATCAGCACACTTTACGGTGATTGCATAAGAGCCGATTCCCTCATATGATGACATCCTATGCCCAAACTCAGGTTTTTGACCTTTTGTTAGCACGGGATAGGGACACCCCACAAAGTCAAGCGAAATGTTTTCCTGTTTTGCATAGTCAAGATATCGTCCAAGGCCGCTGCCGGCCTGGGCAATGGTGCTGCCCGCACGGCTCGACAACATCTTACTGTTTAATGCGTTGGAATCATTGGTTGCAAAATCCTTATCAATAAGCCCTTCTTCATACCATGTTCTCATTAGCCTAACAAACTTTTCATATCCCGGTTCAAGAGCGCCATAAACCACCTTGCCGTCTTGAATGTAAAATCCGTCTCCCGTTCCAAAAGCGCCAAGAAAAGCTGAGGTTGCCGCAACAGCCCCTGCAAAACTGCTAAAGGTTAGCGGGGATATGTCCGGCCGGGCTTTTTTAAAAGCAGTTAGGGCATTATGCCACTCGCTGATTGTAGACGGTATATCTAACCCTTCCTCATCAAGCCAGTCTTTCCTTATTATAATACCGCGGTAAGTATATAAAAACTCATCCCCCCTTATAAAAGGAAAAACATAATAATTTCCCGAATCGGTTTTTATCATCTTATCATATTCCTTATTCTCCGAAATGAATTTTTTTAGATTTGGGGCATGGTTTTCAATCAAATCATTAAGGGGAATTATAACTTTATCGGTCATGGCTCTTTCAGGACCTCCGGGGTATCCCAACCAGTCATTTGCGATGATATCGGGTAAATCACCGGACGCTACAAGCAAGTTAAACTGTTCGCTTTGCTGACCGGCTGCGGGATGTTGAAATTTAATCTTTATGCCCGTCTTTTTTTCTAATTCCTTATATAGCGGCATTTCAGCATAATTAAAATACATTAAAGCTATATCGGCATATAATGTACACCATACGCTTAGTTCTTTATTCGGATCGCCATTACTACCATTTCTTTCATTGTTACAAGAGACAAAAAGGGCGCTTATTAAAGTTATGCATACAATTGTTATTATGCGCCTTCTTATTTTACCTTTCATATTGCCACTCCTTTCGATATTAGGGCTGTGTCTTTATTTATTTCGATTATATAAAACTATATTTTAAAAGTAAATATTCACTTTTGAATATTAATAGACATTATTGGATAAACATTGCAAGTTTGGATTGGAAAGCCCTTTTACCCAAATCAAAGCATTGAATATTCCTATTCCAATCGGCTGAAATTCAAAGGAATTAAAAATATTGGTTTTAAATTATATTCCTTTTTAAAAATCAATAATCTTTATTAGCTATTTGCTTTACACAAAGAATGGTTTATGGTAACATTATTATTAGGCGGTGTTAATATTGAAAGTACATTTTAGTCGCATCAGGAGATCAAAGGTTTTCTTGCAATTTTTTTACTCATATATGATTTTAGTAGCTATTATCACCATTATTAGTGCTGTCATTTTTAGCAGAATATTAGTTTACTATAAAAATGAAATTATAAACACCAACCAGTCAACACTCAATCAACTTCAAATATCCATAGACAATTATTTTACTGATATGAACAAGCTATTAAACCAGCTTGTGTTGAATCCGATATTATGTACTGTGGTAAACACGCCTAAGGATCACCAAAATTCGGATTTTTATTTTAATGTTTATAATTTGAATAAAAACTTAAGAGCATATTTAATTGCAAATCATTTCTTTTCTGATTTATACATTTATATTAAGGAAACAAATATGATTTTATCTTCAACATGTTATATAGATTCAGAACTTGCTTTTAACTTTGAAAATAAGTTTTCGGGTTTTTCATATAATGAATGGATTGATATTCTTAAAGAACCCCAAACAGTTTCATATTTAAAAATAACACAAACAAATACTTTAAATGAAAGCAAAAATAAAACTGCTTTTTTGTATCCCATGTTTTTTGCGGGTGAAAGCAGATCACCTGCTACGCTCATTATTCTCGTTGATGAAGAACAGTTGAAAGCCTCCGTTGGCAGAATTATGCAAATGAATAACAATATGGTAGCTATTTTTGGGGAAAATAATAAGCTAATTTCATCCTCGCTTGATGTTAACGATATTTTACCCCTTGATGATGACCTATTTAAAGATAATTGCGGATATGTAGATTTTTCTTTGAAAAAAAAGCATTTTATTATGACTTACTCCGTTTCTTCTATTTCAGGGTGGAAATATATTGCGCTGTCACCTTATAATGTGTTTTATGACAAAATCCGTCTTCCTTACATATTAGTAGTCACCGGTATTTTATTTTCTTTTTTTGTAGGCAGTGTTTTTTCCGCTATTTTTTTAAAAAAGAATTATAATCCAATTTCAAATCTTATTAAACTGATTGCTAAAAAAACAGGAATAGATTCAGCCCAGTCAAACAATGAATTTGTTTATTTACAGGAGACCATTTCAAATGTCTTTGATGCAAACTTAAACCTGCAAAAACTCGTTCATACACAAAGCAATGAATTAAGGTTTCATTTTGCAAGGAAACTACTAAACGGGCAAATTGAAAACTTTTCTTCGATTGAATCAATGCTTCCGCAGATGAATATAAATTTTACCGCAGATTATTTCTTTGTAATGCTTTTCAGCATTGAAAATTATGATGCGCTGTTTGCGGGATCGCAAAAATTTAGCAATTATAAAAAAATAAAAACCGTTCACTTTGTTTTCACTAACATTGTTGAAGAGCTCGTAAGCAAAAATAGTTACGGGGTTGTTGTTGAAATGGGGCCGCATTTACTTGCCTGCATTGTCAACCTTAAAAGTGAAGACATTTCGAGCCAGGATGGTTATTTAGTAAAATTAGGGGAAAGCATTTATAACATTATAACCGAGAACTTCTTCATTGACTTTGCTATTTCCGTAAGCAACATTCATAAAACCCTTGTTTCGATTTCGGATGCATACGAGGAGGCTTTGGAAGCAATGGCTTATAAAGCAACCTCGGCAAGCCCAAATGAAAAAATTATTTTTTATAAAAATATTGCCCAAGATATTAAAGCAAGTGATAGTTATGGATATCCCATTGAATCAGAGTATAAAATAATTAATCTTGTTAAAGTAGGGGATTTTGATAAAGCAGCAGATTTAATAAAGGAAATTTTTAATCACAATTTTGTTGAGAATCGACCGGCTCCGCAGGTTGCAAAACTCTTAATGTCCGATATCAGCAGCACGGTAATAAAAATAGTTGATGCGGTCAGCAACCGTATTGACTGCCATTCTGTTGCGGTTGTAACTGAACGGCTTACCGCTTGTGAAACGGCACTGGACTTACAAAATCAAATTGTGGAGATATTTAGGGGAATTTGCGATAATGTATTAAAATCTAAACTCAACAGCGAAAAAACATTGTCGGAAAAGATAATTGATATTTTAGGCGAAAACTATCATGATGTGAACTTAAGCATTTCAATGATTGCAGAAATATTAAATCTTTCTCCTTCCTATATCGGGAAAACTTTTAAAGAGCAAACAGGTCAAGTGCTTGTCGAATATATTAATCAATTTAGAATTGACAAATCAAAGGATTTGCTTGCCAACAGTCCGTATAATGTAAATAAAATTGCGAAAATTGTAGGGTATACCAATGCTAATGTGTTTATAAGATCGTTCAAAAGGTTGCTGGGGGTGACCCCGGGCGCATATAGAAATATAATAAGCCCAAATAAATAATCGCACTAAACACATAGCGCTATGCTTGTTTTTGCTGGCAAACTGTTCATCTTCAAAAGAAAATATCAACTTACAAAATCATCTGATAGGAAATACAAATGGCAACATCCAAAGGGGTGGTCTTGTACTAATTAATAATGGATGGATTTATTATACAAATCGGGATGATAACGACCATCTTTATAAGAAAAGGCCGGATGGCAGTGAAAATGAACAACTGGTCAGAGGGCATTACAGCTATCATCTAAACTATATGGATGGTTGGATATATTATACAGCCGGAATTCCCGGAGAGGTTTGGAGAATACGAGAAGATGGAACTAAAAATGGGAGAATTATCAATAAGAATGTCGATAACCTAATCGTTACTGAGCAAAATATATTTTATATACTTGCCTATGACAACGATTGGGGAAAGTTTTTTAGGACCGACATAGATGGGAAAGGTAGGGTTTTGCTTGCCAATAGCATAATTAGATTTGCCATCGATAACGGATGGATTTATTATTCAAATGCAGAGGACAATGATAGCCTGTACAAAATGGATTTAACCGGAGAAAACATTACCAAGCTTAATAATGAATATTCCTCCAATATTAATGTAGAATTGGATTATGTGTATTATACAGACTTTAACGGCGATAATAGTCTGTATAAAATTAAAACCGACGGTACAGACAAAACTTTGGTTTCACCCGAAGCATTTGGATTGGAAAACCTGCATAATGGCTATATTTATTACTCAAAACGAATGCATGACGGGCGAATTTACAGAATGAAAACGGATGGCAGCGAAAATGAACTTATCATCGACAGTGAAAATTGTGTATCGTTAAATGTTGTTGTTCTGAACACGCTTTAGTGTAAACGGAATAATTATCCAAGAATTTGTTAATACTTTTATCGCAGTGCAAGCAGGGCAACGCAGGAGTGCGACCCGACGCGTGCTGTGGCTTTAGGCGGTGAAACGG
>JALOAJ010000007.1 GCA_023228885.1 Bacillota bacterium
GACAAGAAACTGATACAATTTTTTGCATGAGGACTTCTTCCTTTCTGGGAGGTATGTGTTTTTCTGCAAAAACATTGTACCAGAAAGGTTTGGAGTCCTCAATTTTCATTTAACTTTACAGTACGTACTTTAAAAAAAGGAGAGGAAATTTATGAAAAAGAAGGCTTTGGTACTTTTGGTTGTTTTGAGCATGCTTATAACTTTTCTGCCGATAGTTAATGTAACGGCAGAGCCGGTTGTAACCGGTCAAAAATCCGAAAACTTCAATCTTAGTACCGCATCTTACGCAAGACATGTGACCATTGGTAACGACATGCGGGGCAATGATGGCGACATAGGCTCCAGTCTAAACCACACAAACAGGCCAGCGGGCGAAGAAAACACCGTGGTGTTTGACCTTAAAACCCTTTGGACAAAATCGGGTAACGGCGCTGTAAAAGCAGACGGCGTTCCTGTTATTGCGGAAACAAGGGATACCGTTCCTACCTACAACAAAATTGTATACCATGTGAACAAATGGAATGCAACGGATTTCAGCCTTTTTCATTCCGATACTGCTGATGTATCCAGCCCAAATCAACCGAAGGTTGAGAACCCATCAGCCGTAAAAACATGGGAACTTAATTTAAACAGAGATTTAATGGTGGAAACAGGAGAAAATGCCACACCTACATCACTTGTTTTTTCTTTTGATGCAACGAATAATCGCTATATCGGTTCAAAGTTTTTGCACATGTTAGCGCACAATGCCAACGGATCTGGCGGTTACTATACTGCATACTCAAGGGAATATGAAGTGTTTTATGTTACGCCGGAAAGCCTTTCGGTCGTTTCGGAGCAAGACATATATGTTGTTGCGCCAAACGACACAATTGCCGATAATAAGGTAAAAGCTAAAATTTTTGATGTAGACGGCGATGAAATTTTAGATAGCAACTTAACCGGGGTTAGATATTCCACAAATGCGGAAAATGCAACAATTGACCCTGACACAGGGGTTATAACAATAGGCTCAGGTCTTGCGGACACCGAAACTTTTACGGTAAGCGCTGTTTCGACCGTTCCCGGTTGCGAAGGGCTTTCAGGCTCGACGGAAGTTACCATTGTCAACGCCAACGACCCTTCCTTGCCGATCGGTGTTGAAATCACAACTGAAGAAAAAGTTTATGACTTAGATGCCAACGACACTTTTACCGTTACGGGCGGAGCAAAAAATATAGACGGACATTTTATAACCGATTCTGAAGTGACCGACCACTTGAAATGGTCCATTGAAACGGACAGCAGCCAGTTTTCAATAGACCCCGATACAGGCATAATCACACTTGACGGATATATAACAGATGCGCACAGCGTTAAGATTATCTTAACATTGGGCGGCGGGTATAATTTTTCCGCCTCGGCAAATTTGGTGTTTAAAAGCGTTAAAAAATCGCTCAATTATAATTTAAACTCTACAGCCTTTAGCCCTTGGAATGTTCCGGTTATGGCAAACGATGGCAACTACGCCACCACAAGCAACGGCGGGAATCATAGCGCCGGGGGTTGGAGGTTTGGATTTGGGCTTTCCAATTGGGCAGAGCCCAAACCGTACAACAAAGCTGTTGTCCATTACACCCAGTACAATACGGAATATCTTGAATTTTACACAGGCACAAGTCAATCGGGCACAGACGCTTCAGGCGGTATAGATAAAATTACGATAGACAATATTAATGCTGATTTTGAAACGCAAGGCATGCCCATGAAACAAATATTTTCGTTTGATGCGGTTAATCATCCATATATAGTTTTTGTAAACAGATATTTACGACCGACGCATATTAACGACAGCTCTCAAGCAGACTATAAATATTTTGGAAAAAACCCCACGATTAGCGAGGTTGAGCTGTTCCATGTGTTACCCGCAGGTGTTGAAATTAATGCGGAGGATGCATACACCGCAGACGCAAATGACCAAATCGAATTGTCTGCCTCCATTCTTGATATAGATGGTGACGCAATTTTAGACAATAGTTTTTCCGGTATCAATTGGACGGTGGAAGGCAGCGATAAGGTTTCAATTGATTCCTCAACCGGCGTTCTTACGGTGAACGAGTCACCCAATGGCGCGGTTACCGTAAAAGCGGAAATGACAGCAGCCGGCTACGATTATTATGCAGAAAAAGAAATACTAATTACAACCAGCAATATATCTTCGATTGAAATTTCAGACCTTCCTGATTTTATAATGACAAACAAAGAGCAAGACTCAAAGGTCACCTTTTATCCTTCGGCTGTTGCATATGGTTATCAAGGAGAAGAGCTTAGCGGTCAAAGCTTTGTGTGGTCATTAAAAGAACAAGTAAACGGTGTGGAAGTTATCGATGCTTCCTACGGCGCATTTACCGTAAAAAGCAATGCCCCGGAAGGGCAGTTTACTTTAGTTTGCAAGCCGGCGGACGAAAATGAATCGGCGAGCGGAGAAATTACAATTTCACTAAACAGAAAAGTGGACATTGTCCAAGATAAAATAGGCTGGGTGCAAAACGGGTGGCAGGTTAAAGGCGGCCATGAGGTCGGATATGCTGTTGATGGCGATTCCGACACTTGCTGGGATTCCGGCAACCACTCAAGAGGAGCGTCCGTAGGGCTTTTCGATATTGGTGAAATTGCTAATGCCAACTACTTTAGGCTAAAGCTTGGAAATATTGATAACTCAACATCGCTTAGGATTGCCGGAAGTGATGAACTAAAAAACAATGCGGGCGAAACGGTTGATGCCCCCACAAAGGCAAATCTTGAATTTGCAGACTCACCGCGCCTTGTTCCAAGAGACGGCGGCGCTGCAATCCAGGGTAGAACTTTTTGGTCTGCACGCTCTGAGAGCGCTGCAATCGAATCAAATTATGAGCAAGACAACATAATAACTTCTTACGAAATAGCCGACTATTTTAAAAACGGCATGGAGGAGTTTAGGTATATAGGCGTTGTAAACTATGCAAAAGATATAACAGACAATGCAGGCAGGTTTACCGTTTATGACTTTGAGGTGTATAACACGGCGCCCAACTATGTTTCGATTGACCTACCCGACGAAATAGATATCACAACCAATGCAGCCGCAGTAAATATGAAAGCTTTGATACATAACGGTGTGGCGCCCGAAGGAGAGGCGATTGGCGGCTCATGGTCTGCCGTAGGCTTTAATATCAGCGCCAACGGCGAGCTGAATGTTGCAAGCAGCTCCGCATTTGTGATAGGGACGATTACCTATTCGTATGCATCCGATAACCTTGATGCCGAAACAACCGTTTATGTGTGCAACGATAATGGAACTTTGAAGTTTGCAAACAATCCGGGCGAATTTTTGAATTTGAAATTTGCTGAAGGAATAAGGGCAGAGGGCAACACACTTTACATTCCGGAAGGAATGGATGTGGCGCAGATTGTTGAAGGTATAACCTCTGACAAAGTTATTATTGATGATATTTTTGTTGTTGAGGGTGGAAGTAACATTATAGAATCAGGGTCTATGCTTGATAGCTATGACATATGGATATTCTATGGCGATATAACCTTGATTTACAATGTGGCTTATGGCAGCGATACAAAGGTTTCGATAACAAACGAAGAATCTGATTATACCGCATCAATTAAGCTTAGGGAAGATACGGAAAATGCAGTATTGGTATTTGCCGAATATGACGGAAATAAGATAGTTAGGCTTGAAACGGTTAAAAAGACACAAGAAATTGAGCAGCTTTCGTTAACTTTTGAATCGGTTGCAAGCGGCAATACCGTTAAAGCAATATTGTTAAAAACGCTTGAAAAATTGCAGCCTTTGCGAGATGTGGAAGCAAAGTAACAAAAATCTTGCCTAAATTTGCAAAACATAGCAGGATACAATATAATTATTAAGGTGAGGGTATAACATATGAGGTTGGTAGAAATTAAAAGGGAAATTCCGGTTGTAGGCGAATTTGATATAGTTGTTGCAGGTGCAGGCCCTGCCGGAATTTGTGCGGCAATGTCAGCCGCCAGACAAGGCTCAAAGGTGGCTTTGGTCGAACGGTTTGGCATAATCGGCGGAAATCTCACATCAGGGCATGTTGGGCCGCTGTTGGGCTTGGTGGGCAACGGAACAATGAGGGATGAAATAACCAAAGTTTTAGAGGTTGAACAATACTCAACGCATTTCGATGTTGAGAAGGCAAAAATAAATTTAACCAATTGGATTTCTCATCCGAACATTGAACTGTTTTTAAATTCACCGATTGTTGATGTCGTTATGAGCGGCAACGAGATAAACGGAGTTGTAATAGGTACACAAAACGGTATGGAAGCTATCAAGGGGAAGATAGTTATCGACAGTACCGGGGATGGAGCCGTTTCGTTTTTGGCAGGCGCGGATGTAGAGATGGGGCGTCGGGAGGACGGATTGGTGCAACCGGTTACAATAATGTTTACCGTTTCCGGAATTGACAAGGAGCAGCGGATTGTATGCACTCACGAAGAAGATGATACGGTTATTCCCAAGGGAAATTATTTGGACTTATGCAGAAAAGCGTCTGAAACGGGGAAGTTGCCGCCCACAGTAAACATCGTAAGGCTGTATAAAACTCAGCATGCCGATGAACGAATGGTTAACGCAACTCAATTAAATCATATTGATGGACTAAAGCATAGTGATTTGGCAAAATCGCAACTGGAGCTTAGAAATCAAATGTTGCAGGTTGTCGAGTTTTTAAGAGAAACGGTTCCCGGCTTTGAAAACTGCAAAATAAAAGATAGCTCCGACATAATAGGTGTAAGGGAAACCCGCCGCGTTGTAGGCGAATATATGATTTCGTCCTCCGATTTACTTGCAGGCAGAACTTTTGAAGATGTAATGGTGCATAAGGCGGATTTTTGCATCGACATACATAACCCTGACGGAGCAGGTCAAGCCGAAACGGAGGGTTGCCCGCCGGAGGTTGAGCCTTACGATATTCCTTACGGGTGCTTTGTTCCAAAAAAGATTGACAACCTTTACACAGCCGGAAGATGTATTTCAGGCAGCCATAGGGCCCATGCGTCATACAGGGTTATGAACATTTGCATGGCTATGGGTGAGGCAATCGGTATTGCTGCATCGGTATGTGTTAAGGATGGGGCAAAACCAAGGGCTTTGGACTATAAAAAAGTGCAAAAAATAATGACAGACAGCGGAGTTGAGCTATTCGACTAAAACCCATAAACAATTTTAATAACTTAGTAAAGCGGGAAGGCTCAAATGGGGCTTTCCCGCTTTAATTTTAATAATTTTACAAATAAGGGTCAAATTTTAATTTTTTCTTTTAAAATAGTATCAAATGATATATAATGATTATTGGTCTTTGTTTTATTTCAAACTTAGCAGGAATGGGGCTTAAAATGGGTAAGCATATTTATGGATGCGCAATAAATGAATTAGAAGAATATTTTTTGGGCATAAACGAAAAGAAATATAGGGCAATTCAAACATACGAATGGCTTTATCAAAAAAAAGTCTTTTCTTTTGATGAGATGACCAATATAAAACACGATTTGAGAGAAGCTTTAAAGAAGGATTTTAAGATAAAAACTATAAACTTGATAAGGGTGCAAAAAGGCAGCGATGTTGCAAAATATTTATATGAATTAAAAGACAAAAACACCATCGAGGCGGTTTTGATGAAACATTCTTATGGGAACAGCTTGTGCATATCAACCCAAGTGGGCTGTAATATCGGTTGTTTGTTTTGTGAAAGCGGCAGGTTGAAAAAAGTGAGAAATTTGTTGCCGGGTGAAATGGTGGAGCAGATAATTATGGCAGAGGAGGAGGTGCACGAAAAAATATCGCATGTGGTGCTTATGGGAATCGGAGAGCCTTTCGATAATTATGAAAATGTGGTTAAATTTCTTAAAATTATTAATCATCACAAAAGTCTAAACATCGGCACGCGTCATATTACCCTGTCAACAGCCGGAGTAGTTCCTCGAATTAACGATTTTGCCAACGAGGAAGGGCAGGTCAACCTTGCCATATCCCTTCACGCTCCAAACAATGAAATACGAAATAAAATAATGCCGATAAATAAGTCGTACAACATTGAAAAGTTGTTGGAGGCATGTAAAAATTATATAAAACGCACCAATAGGCGTATCACATTTGAATATATTTTATTAGACGGAATTAATGATTCTGACGATTGCGCCGTTGAACTTTCTAAGCGGCTAAAGGGAATTAACTGCTATGTAAACCTTATCCCATACAATGAAGCAAGCAATACAGTATTTAAAAAAAGCGGAAAAGCGGTTATTTTAAGGTTTTACGACATCTTAAAGAAAAACAAAATAAATGTTACTATACGAAAAGAATTTGGAGGGCAAATAGATGCTGCCTGCGGTCAACTTAGGGCAGACAATCGCTAAACACGGTTTTTATAACAAGGTTGAAATTTGCATTCAAATGTTATATAATAAAATAAGCTAAATGAAAAGCGCCGTTTACATGCCTTATTCGGCTCACGATAAGCGCGTAGGCGCAAATTTTAACATAAATTTTGCAAGGCGAAAGGAATGGAACTTAGTATGGTTGAACCTGCGTTGAGGGCTATTATGATGGGGGAAAAAAGCTGCGGCATAATTGAGCTTACCGATGGCGGCAAAGAGAATGCGGAAATTATTATCAGCAAAAATGAACTTGAAAGGGCGAAGGGCTTTAAAAGGGTGTATGTTGAGGGCAAGGGACTTTACACCTTTATACATAAACCAAGCAAAAAGCGGCTTAACCAAAAAATATCCATAGTAACCGGCGCAGCGCAGGGTTTCGGCAAAGGTATTGCCGAAGAAATGATTAAAAACGGCGCGTATGTGGTTGTTGCAGATTTGAATTTTGCACAGGCGCAAAGTGTTTCGGAAGAATTTTGCAAAAAATACGGCAAGGATGCATCCTTTGCAGTTGGGGTTGATGTTGCAAATGATGGGTCGGTTCAAAAAATGATTGCCGAAACTGTTAAAAGATATGGCGGGCTTGATATTTTCGTCAGCAACGCAGGCGTGTTGAAGGCGGGCGGATTAGACGAAATGGACGCCGATACATTTGATTTTGTTACAAGGGTCAACTATAATGCATATTTTTTATGCGTTAAGTATGCAAGTGAGGTTATGAAAATTCAACATAAATATAAAAAGGATTATTACACGGACATAATTCAGATTAACTCCAAATCGGGGCTTGTGGGGAGCAATAAAAACTTTGCCTATGCAGGCGGCAAGTTTGGCGGCATAGGTCTTACGCAAAGCTTTGCGTTGGAGCTTGTTGAATATAATATAAAAGTCAATTCGATTTGCCCCGGCAACTTTTTTGACGGTCCGTTATGGTGCGACCCTGAAAAAGGTTTGTTTACCCAGTATTTAAATGCGGGCAAAGTTCCGGGGGCAAAAACAATTGAAGATGTAAAGCGGTTTTATGAAAGCAAAGTGCCGATGAACAGAGGCTGTGAATGCGCCGATGTGGCATGTGCGCTTTATTATGTTGTAGAGCAACAGTATGAAACCGGGCAAGCAATTCCCGTCACCGGCGGGCAAGTTATGTTAAAGTAAAGGGGCTTTAGTTTTATGAATCGGTTAAACAGCGACAAAGCGCAAGAGCGACTTGCCGCACTAAATAGCTTGTTTCAAAGTGAGAAAAAGGTTCCCAAAACAGGGAATGTAAACAACCATGTACATACATTTTACTCGTTTTCACCCTACTCCCCCTCAAAAGCTGTGTGGCTTGCATATCAAGCGGGGCTTTCCGTTGTTGGTATTATGGACCATGACAGCGTTTCGGGCGCGGATGAATTTGTCAAAGCGGGTGAAATTGTTGGAATTGCAACGACGTGCGGGGTTGAGATTAGGGCGGATTTTTCAAAAACCGTTCTTGCAGGCAAACGAATTAACAATCCCGACCAAAAAGGCATAGCATACCTTGCCGTTCATGCAATACCGCATAAGAACTTTTCACAGGCAAAAGCCTTTTTAGCGCCATATTTGAAAGAGCGGGGCAAAAGAAACGAAAAGATGGTAGAAAAGATAAACAGCGTTACAAAGGAATCGGCGCTAAGGATAAGCTATGCAAACGATGTGCTGCCGTTATCAAAGCATAACGAAAACGGTTCCGTAACAGAGCGGCATTTACTGTTTGCTTTGGCAAAAAAGCTTTATCATCAATTCGGCAGAGGGGCAGATTTGATTTTGTGGCTTGCAAACGAGGGTATCAATATTGACGGTAAAACTGCCAACAATTTAACCGATTTGGACAACGCCTTTTTTGAATATGATTTATTAGGGGTTTTAAAGGGACATTTTGCAGAAAAGATATATATTCCGGCGCAAAACGAATGCCCAAGCGTGGCTGATGTAGTTGATTTTTCAAAGCAAATAAACGCAATATTGGCATACGCTTATTTAGGCGATGTGCAAAACAGCGTAACGGGCGATAAAAAACCGCAAAGCTTTGAGGACGAATATTTAGAACAGCTGTTTGACGAATTAAACAGATTGGGATTTAACGCCCTAACATACATGCCGTCACGCAACACCAAACAGCAACTAAAAAGGATACGCAGTTTATGTGAGCGGCACAATTTAATGCAAATAAGCGGCGAGGACATAAACTCACCGCGGCAATCTTTTGTGTGTGAAGCGCTGTCTGACCCTGAATATGCAAACTTGGTAAAATCAGCATGGCGGTTGGTTGAGCATGAAAGGAAAGCTTAGTTTAAAATAAATTGCGCGTGCTGTGAAATAAATTTATTTCACACACAGCGGGAATGGAGTTTCAAATGAACTATTTAGCTGTTGATATTGGTGCAAGCAGCGGCAGGCTTATTTTGGGACGGCATGAAAATGGCGTAATCGAGTTAAAAGAGATGCATCGTTTTGAAAATAAGATGGAAGAAAAAAACGGTCATTTGTGTTGGGATGTAGATAAGTTATTTAAAGAAATTCTTGCAGGGCTTAGAAAATGCCATGAGGCAGACGAAGCGCCTATGAGCATGGGTATAGACTGTTTCGGCGTTGACTTTGTTTTGTTGGATGAAAATAACCGTCCATTGGGCGATTTTGTTGCATATCGTGACCATCGGACAAACGGCATGATAGAAAAGCTTGAAAAATTAATTTCGCCGAAACTGATGTACGAAAAAACAGGGATACAAAGCCAAATTTTCAACACCATATACCAGCTTATGGCGATAAAGGAAACACAGCCCGAGCTTTTAAACAAGGCAAAAAGGTTTTTAACGCTTCCGGATTATTTTAACTTTTTGCTGACAGGCAAGTTTTCAAATGAATATACCGAGGCAAGCACCACGCAGTTGTTAAATGCGCACACTCGAAAATTTGATAAAGAAATTCTTGAAGTTTTGGGATTACCGCATGATATATTCGGTGAAGTTTCCATGCCGGGAACGGTTATTGGCGATTTTACCGATGAAGTTAAAGCGCAGGTTGGGTTTAGCGCCAAGGTTGTTTTGCCTGCAACCCATGACACCGGTTCTGCCGTAATTGCTGTGCCGAATGAGACGGACAGCGTCTATTTAAGCTCGGGCACATGGTCATTGATGGGGGTATTGTTAAATGAGCCGTTGTGCAACGAAAAAAGCAGACAATACGGCTTTACAAACGAAGGCGGTTATCAAGGACAAATTAGGTTTTTAAAAAATATAATGGGGCTGTGGATACTTCAATCGGTAAAGCGGGAGTTATCGCAAGATGTCAGCTTTGATGAGCTGGAAAGGCTTGCAGAGCAGTCAAAATTTTCTCATGCAATTGATGTGAGCAACCAAATTTTCTTCTCCCCAAAAAGCATGACACAGGCGGTGTACGATAATTTAGCGCAAATCGGCGCACCAAAGCCAAACAATATCGGTGAGCTGGTGCGCAGTATTTTTCTTGGTTTGGCTGAAATTTATGACAGCACCGTTAAGGAATTGGAAGAATTAACAGGTAAAACCTATTCCGATATACACATAATAGGCGGGGGAAGCCAAAATAAGCTTTTAAACGAAATGACGGCAAATAAAACAAAAAAGACTGTTTATGCAGGTCCCATCGAGGCTACCGCGATTGGGAACATCATAGTTCAAATGCTAAAAAGCGGTGAATTTTCAAGCTTAGCCGAGGCAAAGCGCTGTATTGCAAAGTCTTTTGAAATACAAAAATATTAACCGAGGGGGCGGCAAAAAATATATCCTATTAAATTAAAGCCTGTTTACAAAGATTATATATGGGGCGGAACAAAGCTTAAAAACCGTTACGGAAAGTCCGCCAAATTATCAAAAATTGCTGAAAGTTGGGAGCTTGCCTGCCATGAGGACGGCGAAAGTTATGTTGATAACGGAGAATTAAGAGGCATAACACTTTCGCAGCTTGTTGAGAAATGGGGCAAGAAATGCCTTGGCTCAAAATGCAGCAATTTTGATAAATTCCCCGTTTTGGTAAAGTTAATAGATGCCGCGCAGCCGCTTTCTGTTCAAGTTCATCCAACCGATGACTATAAGCCGGGCGAATATGGTAAAACTGAAATGTGGTACATTATTGAGGCGGATAAAGGGGCAAGCATTCTGTACGGCTTTAATAAAGATATTTCCAAAAGCGAAATAAGCGACAGAATACAAAACAACACCCTTATTGAAGTGTTAAACGCTATCCCGGTGGAAAAGGGCAACTCTTTTTTTGTTGAGGCGGGGGTTGTTCATGCCATAGGGAAAGGAGTTGTCGTTGCCGAGGTTCAGCAAAACTCAAACTCAACATACCGGCTGTATGATTACGGAAGGGTTGACAAGGACGGAAAACAACGGCAACTTCATATTGAAGATGCGTTAAATGTTGCGGTGTTAAATAAAACAAATATTCCCGCAATGCCGGCGGCTGAACATTGTGAAGGATATAAAAAATCCAAATTGGCAAGTTGTAAATATTTTGTAGTTTACAAATACGAGGTTTTTGACAAGGTAAATCTCAGTATAGGCTCTGATAGTTTTAATTCCATTACAATTACCGAAGGAAACGGCTATTTTGAATGCGAAGGGGTTAAATACCAGTTTAGCCGAGGAAACAGTTTTTTTATGCCGGCTAATTTGGGCAACTGCACAGCGTATGGGAATTTCACCTTTTTATTGACCGCATTATAATAAAATTACAGTTAATTGGAGTTGATAAATATGCCACCTGTAACTATGCTTATTAAACCCGCTTCGGGTTTATGCGATATGAGATGCAAGTATTGCTTTTATGCTGATGTCGTATCAAAACGGGAAATAAAGTCTTATGGTATAATGAATGAAGAAACACTTGAAAAGCTAACAAGAAAGGCGCTCGATTATGCGGACGGTTTTTGTTCCTTTGGTTTTCAAGGCGGCGAACCCACGCTTGCCGGTCTTGATTTTTATAAAAAACTGATAGAATTTCAAAAGCTGCACAACCACAAAAATGTGACGATTTATAATTCAATACAAACCAATGGGTATGGTTTAGACGAAGAATTTGTAAGGTTTTTGGGCGAAAACAAATTTTTGGTTGGCGTTTCTCTTGACGGCAGCAGGGCAATCCACAACAAGCTAAGAGTGGACGCTAACGGAGAAGGCACATATGAAAAGATAATAGAAACAACTGCATTGCTTGACAAACACAGGGTGGATTACAACATTCTTTGTGTTGTAAGCCGTGATGTTGCACAAAACCCTGTTGCGGTGTATAACAGCCTTAAAAGGTTTAAATTTTTGCAATTTATACCCTGTATAGACGGCTTTAACGAACCGCCATCTGAGTTTTCGTTGACGGCAAAGGATTATGGGCATTTTTTGAAAGAAACTTTTTCGCTTTATTACAAAGATTTTAAAAACGACAATTACATCAGCGTAAGGAATTTTGATAACTATATTTCAATTTTAATGGGCAGAAGCCCTGAAAACTGCGCTATGAACGGGCGATGCAGCTGTTATTTTTTGATTGAAGGGGATGGCAGCACTTTTCCGTGTGACTTTTATGTGCTTGACGAATGGAAGCTTGGCAATGTAAACACAGATTCTTTCCAGCGAATGATAAATTCTCAAAAGGCAAACGAGTTTGTGCAGACATCGCAATATGTTGCGCCAAAATGCCAAAAATGCAAATGGTATTCATTGTGCAGAGGAGGGTGCAGGCGCGACAGAGAGCCTTTTGCAGACGGTAAGCTCTCATTAAACAAGTATTGCGAAGGATACATCTACTTTTTTGAAAACACCTATCAACGAATGCTTTCAATTGTTAAACAAATCGAAAAAACAAAAAAGTGAAATTTAAAAAACCCAACCCCTAATTTCATCAGTTGAAATTAGGGGTTGCTTTGAAATACAAGGCGATTTAGCTGCCATTTATTTATTATTGTTCCATCTGCTTTCCCAAAAAGCTTGACGCCACTTGGGCAAGCTTTTCTTCTATTTCTCCTGTCTTTTTATTTTCATCGTCTGACATAAATACAACCGAGCCCACCGTGTCGCCCTCGGATATTATCGGGTAAACTATGGAGGCGATATATTTATCGATGCCGTCTATAATGGGTATTCTTTTGTTTGTGTCGTTTTTTTGTACAAACACATCTTTTTCCGTCATAACCTTTTCAATTTCGCTTGAAATTTTCTTTTCGGAAAGCTCTTTTTTTGATGCGCCTGACACCGCGATAATATTATCCTTATCTGTTATAATGACCGGGTGTCCCGAGGTTTTCGATAGGGTCTCACAATATTGTGTGGCAAAACTGCCAAGTTCTCCTATCGGGGAATATTTTTTGAAAATAACTTCTCCGTCCCTATCGGTAAATATTTCGAGAGGGTCGCCTTCCCTAATTCTCATTGTGCGTCTTATTTCTTTGGGAATTACTACGCGACCCAAATCATCTATCCTTCTTACGATTCCTGTAGCCTTCAATTTAACTACCTCCGTATTATTTAGATTACATAGTTAGTATGGTAAAAATTGAAGTGAAATATGTATATTATTGCACCTATAAAACTTTTCCAAAAAAGGCGCACATTTTAACGAGCGCCTTTTGCAAACACGGTAAAATTCACAATAGTTTTCTAAAGTCGGTTGCAAAACTCGCAACCTTTGCAAAACACAGTTTTTTTAAAAAACACCTGTTTAATGGTGGACAAAAGCTCGGTATTTTCAATCCTTTCGCCTTTATGCAGCAAAATTTTGCGCGGCGCTGTGGTAATCAGCACGCTTATAAGCAAATCGTCCGAATCGATTTTATTTGTTTTTTCATCCCTTATAAAATCCTTAACGCACATTGCGGTGATATCGTCTTTTACTTCATTATATATCGAATATCCGCCCGGATACGGCACTATATTTATGACATTGAACTTTGGGTTTTGAATTTCAACAAAATATTTCAAAAGCGCAATAAATTCTTTGTACTCTTTTTCTATCATAAAATCATCTACCGCTTTGTCAATTAATTCTTCAAGTTCGCTTTGATATTCGCCAAGCCTGAAATTCACAAAGCCGTCTATCATAACACTGTCGGTAGTGCTAAGGTATTCCTTCAGCCTTGCGTTTACAAGCTGGTTACAGGCTGCCTCATTATAAGCATAATCAATTGCTTTATTAAAAATATTTTTCTTATCAGGCAAGTTAAGGTAAAAATAGTTTTGGTTGATAAGTTTTGATATTAATTTGTTTCGATATTGCTCTACTATCGAGTTGGAAACCGCGCAAAGCAGTTTTTCTTTACTGTTTTCGTTATAGCTTTTTAATACAACGGAATTTTCGCCAATCTCAACCGCCGCTTCGCTTCCGACTTCGATTTTTACATTTTCGAGCAAGGTGTTTTGCATTTCTTTCGTGTCGGTTATTATTGAGAAACTTTCCAATCAATCACTTCCTGTTTAATAGGTATTATCGAACCTATGTCAATTAATCCCCCACTGCAAAGGGACACTAAATAAACACCGTGATTTTGGGCAAACGCCTTCATATTTTTATAATCAAGATGTTTTTCGACATTTCCGCAAAATGCAAGTAAGTTAGGCGCTAAAAGCCCGCAAGCGCCTCCGATAAATCCGTAATTCATGCCGGCAAGCTCAATGCCGCCCGGACGAATTTTCAACACCTCGACATCCAATTTACCAAGCGCTTTTTCAATGCCGCTATCCGATGTAATTACTGCATTTTTCCCAACTATGCATGTGGCACATTTAGTATAACCTTGCGCAACATTGATTATACGAATATGTTTTTTTGTTAATATGCTTAAAATATTTTCATCGGTGTTTGAAATTTTGTGAAAAGCAACATTTCCGATACTTGCTACATTATATGCAATATCTGTCGGGTAGTTACTTGTCAGGCGTGTATTTCCGCAAATTATATTAAAGCCAAAAGGCGACAATTTTCTTGCATAATAATCGTATACGCAAGGCTCGCAAACAACCGTATTTCCGCCGCAATGAAATATTTGCATATCGGGGTGCGTGGAAAGGGAAGGCGAAACAGCCATATTATCGGCGGATAAAACAGGAGTTATTTTTAATTTTTGCAAATTTTCTAAAAATTCTTTAGGTGCTGATTTGTCGACAATAACATGGCTAACTTTTTTATCCGGCAAAAACGAAAGATTTACGAACATAAAACTGCCCCCCTACATAGTATATTAATGGGCATCCCCCCTGTTCCCAACCTGTTTCCCTGCAGGTTGTTAATATAAAAAAGTGTTCATTGAACACAGAACGCCGCGGGCGAAAGATGAAACCGTGCAAGCCCGCTCGGCGTTCACCCAAAGTTTGCTTGGGAAAATATTTAACAAACAGCGCAATAAAAATGAATTTTAGCTGCGCTGTTTGTTAAAAATAATAGAAAGGGGGACATGTTATGACAAACATTAATTGCTTGGCCGATTGCATTTATCAAAAAGACGGAAAGTGCAAGCTTGAAAGTGTAACCGCTATGGCTGTTACGGCAGATAATTCATGCGCCTATTATTCAAAAGCGCCCAAAAGCCGTGCGGCATTTGAGGGTAGCAAGCGGTCATGATTTGCTATATGCTGTCGAGTTCGTCTTTTAACAGCTTGTTTATTAGTTGGGGGTTGCCTTTGCCCTTTGTTGCTTTCATTGCCTGTCCAACTAAAAAGCCCATCGCCTTGCCTTTACCTGCTTTATAATCCTCTACCGATTTTGGGTTAGAGGCAATTATTTCGGCTATTATTTTTTTTAGCATACCTTCATCGCTTATTTGAACCAAACCTTTTTCCGAAACAATATCCTTGGGGCTTTTCGGAGTTTCAAAAAGATGCGCCAAAACGGTTTTGCCCGCCGTATTGCTGATGGTACCATCTTCAATAAGCTGCGTCAGCTCCGCAAGATGTTCCGGCAAAAAGGGAATTTCAAAATGCTCCGCTCCCTTTTCGTTTAATATTCTTGAAATATCGCCTAAAATCCAATTGCATGCAGCCTTGGCATCCGCACCGCATTTGATGGAGCTTTCAAAAAAGTCTGCAAGGGGTTTTGAATTGGTTATTTGCCCCGCATCATAAGGCGATATGCCATATTCCTCAATATAGCGAGCCTTGCGTGCATTCGGAAGTTCAGGGAGGGTTTTTTGTATATTTTGTATTGTGTCCTCGTCAACCGATATAAACATAAGGTCAGGGTCGGTAAAATAGCGGTAGTCTTGCGCTTCTTCTTTGCTGCGCATTGGCATACTTTCGCCCTTTGCGTCATCCCAGCGGCGGGTTTCCTGAACGATTTGCCCGCCGTATTCCAATTCCTCAATTTGCCGGCGGCTTTCAAACTCAATCGCCCTTACGGCAGCGCGGAAAGAATTTATGTTTTTCATCTCGGTGCGTGTTCCCAACTTGGTTTCGCCCGCTTTTCGCACGCTTATGTTTACATCGCAACGGAGTTGACCCTGCTCCATTTTACAGCCCGATACCTCGGTATATTCCAAAATCGCCTTTACCGACTCTAAAAATAATTTTGCCTCATCGGCGCTTGAAATATCCGGCTCGGTGACAATTTCAATCAACGGGGTTCCCCCACGATTGCAATCAACAAGCGTGCCGCCGCCCGTATCGTGTGACAGCTTGCCGGCATCCTCTTCGATGTGTATTCTGTTAAGCCTTATTCTTTTAATAGAATCGTCAACAGCAACATCGATATGCCCGCCAACGCAAATCGGGGTTTCAAGCTGCGAAATTTGATACGCTTTGGGGAGGTCGGGATAGAAGTAGTTTTTTCTGTCTTGTTTCCCCCATCTGGTTATTTCACAATTCATGGCAAGCCCTGCTTTAATTGCATATTCAACCGCTGTTTTATTCAAAACGGGCAAAGTGCCCGGCATTGCAAGGCATATAGGGCAACAATTTGTGTTCGGCTCACTTCCGAAAGAAGTCGCACAGCCGCAATACATTTTAGTGGCGGTTGCCAGCTCCGAATGAATTTCAAGACCGATTACCGTTTCGTATTTCATATATCTTCACCCGCTTCATTTTTTATTATCGCACGCATTTTATGAAAATCAGCGCTTTGCTCAAACGCATAAGCGGCAGTCAGCAGTTTTGATTCGTCAAAGGCTTTGCCTATAATTTGCAAACCGATGGGCAAGCCGTCTTTGTCAAACCCGCAAGGAAGCGATAACGCGGGTAAACCTGCCATATTTACCCCGCAAGTGCAAAAATCGCTTTCATGCATTTTAGTCGGATTATCGTTTTTTTCGCCTAACGCAAAAGCTGTCGTCATGGATGTGGGCGCAATTAAAATATCCGCCTGCCCAAGCGCTTTATCAAAATCGTTACGAATAACAGTTCTCACCTTTTGCGCTTTTTCGAAATAGTTTTTAAAGTTTTTTGCGCTTAGCGCAAATGTTCCCGCTATAATTCGCCGCTTGACTTCATCGCCAAACCCCTCGGCTCGTGTGTTTTCAAGCATTTCCGTTATGTCGTTGTATGAGCCGCTGCGATAGCCGTAGCGCACTCCGTCAAACCGCGCCAAGTTTGAACTGACCTCTGCCGCAGAAATAATATGGTATGCGGCAAGCGCATATTTGGCGGACGGTATCGCACATTCCGAAAGTTCCGCCCCTAAAGATGACAAAACCTCAACAGCTGCAAGTACCGCTTTTTTTACCTGTTCATTTATACCTTCTTGCATATAATCGGATATAACCGCTATTTTCATTCCCGCCACGCCTTTGGTAAGAGCGGCTGTGTAATCAGCCTTTTCCATGTTGGCGCTTGTGCTGTCATTCGCATCATAACCCGCAATGGCATTTAGCGCAAGTGCGCCGTCGCGCACATCCTTTGTAAGCGGCCCTATTTGGTCTAAAGAGGATGCAAAACCAACGCAGCCAAACCGTGAAACAAGCCCATATGTTGGTTTTATGCCCACAATCCCGCAAAAGGACGCCGGCTGACGAAGCGACCCGCCGCTATCCGAGCCAAGCGAAAACACCGCACTACCTGCGCTTACCGCCGCCGCCGAGCCACCGCTTGAGCCGCCGGGAGAACAGGCTGTGTTATAAGGGTTTTTTGTTGTTTTAAAGTAGGAGTTTTCTGTTGACGAGCCCATTGCAAATTCGTCCATATTAAGCTTACCCAGTATGGGGGAGTTTTCATCCTTGATTTTTGACACTACATATGCATCGTAAAAAGGCACAAAATTTTCAAGCATTTTAGATGCGCAGGTTGTTTTAACCCCATCTGTGCAAATGTTGTCTTTAATGGCGCAAGGCAGCCCTTCAAGGGGGGAAATGTTTTTTCCTTTTGCAATTTTTTCGTCAACCTTTTTAGCCGTTTTTAGTGCATCCTCGTTCGTACGCTCTAAATAACAATTTAAAATTTGTTCTGTTTTGTCCGCTCGTTCAATCACCGATTTTGTTATTTCTACGCTTGTAACTTGTTTGTTTATCAGCATATCGTGAAGTTCGTGAGCAGTTTTATCGTAAAGATTCAAAAAAACCAGTCCCTTCTGTTATTCCACTACCGTTGGCACAACGAAACAGCCATCGTGGCTGTCCGGCGCATTTTTCAGCAGGTCGTCCCTGTTATAATTATTTGTAACAACATCTTTGCGCAGCACATTTTGCAAGACTATGCCGTGAAAGGTGGGCTCTACACCGCTTGTATCCACATCTTTTAGCATATCGGCATAGCGGGCAATAACCTCCAGTTCGCAAATTAACTTTTCGCTTTGCTTGCTATCAATTTTGATATGAGCAAGCTTTGCAGCGTGCTCCGCTTCTTTTGCGGTGATTTTCATAAAAACCATCCTCCTATCAATACTATTTAATGCCTTTTTTATTATATATTAAAATAAAATCTATTGCAACATTGATATAAATTCATCTTCATCAACTATTTTTATCCCTAATTCTTGGGCTTTTGCCAACTTACCGCCCGCCTCACTGCCTGCAACGACATAATCCGTCTTTTTTGAAACGCTGCTTGATACCTTCCCGCCCCGGCTTTCTATTTCGGCTGCCGCTTGCTCTCTTTTAAATGTTGGCAAAGTTCCGGTTAACACAAATGTCTTTCCTGCAAAGCGGTTATCCGATTTATTATTTTCGTATGTTAATTCAACCCCCGCAAAACGCAATTTGTTGACAATATCAATGGCTTTATCATTGTTAAAAAAATCGACTATGCTTTGCGCGATTGCTTCGCCCACATCAGGCACCAGCGAAAGTTCGTCCGCTTTTGCCCCAATAAGAGAATCTATACTACCAAAATGCTGTGCCAACGCTTTTGCCGTTTGGCTGCCCACATGCCGAATGCCAAGCGCATATATCACCCTGTCAAGCCCTGCATCTTTCGATTTTTCAATTGCCGCAAGCAAGTTAGAAACGGATTTTTCCGCCATTCGTTCTAATTTTAATAAATCATCCTTTTTCAAGTAATATAAATCCGCACCCGATTGTATTAAATTATTGCTTACAAGCTGAGCGGAAACGGCGTCGCCCATGCCGTCTATATCCATTGCGCCGCGCGATGCAAAGTGTATTATGTTTCGAACAAGCTGTGCAGGGCAAAGCGGGTTCACACATCGTACCGCCGCTTCGCCTTCCTCGCGAACCACCGCATTTTGGCAGGCGGGGCAAAAGCGAGGCATTTCAAAAATTCTCTCCGCTCCCGTTCGTTTTTCTTTGATGCTTTGCGTTACTTCAGGTATTATTTCGCCCGCTTTTTGAATAACAACGGTGTCGCCTATTCGTATATCCTTTGCAAGTATATTATCAATGTTATGCAGTGTCGCCTTTGACACAACCGAGCCGGATATGTTTACCGGCATTAAAACCGCGTTTGGGGTTAGCACACCCGTTCTGCCCACCTGCACAATTATATCGGTGAGCATCGTTTCCTTTTGCTCGGGAGGATATTTATATGCCACAGCCCATTTAGGCGCTTTTGCGGTGCTACCCAAAGCTTGCCGCTGTGCAAAGGAGTTCACCTTTACAACAGCGCCGTCAATATCAAAGGAGAAGTTTTCCCTTTCTTTGTCCAGACGGTCGATTTCGGCTAAAACATCTTTTATATGGGTAAACACTTTAAAAGAGGGCACAACCTTAAACCCCATTGTTTTTAGAAACTTAAGCCCTTCGGAATGTGAAAAGATTGACGCCCCGTTTATTTGCTGAATGTTAAATACGAAAATATCAAGCCCTCTTTCGGCGGTTATTCTGCTGTCAAGCTGGCGCAATGAACCCGCCGCGGCATTTCTTGGGTTTGCAAACATTCGCAAACCGCTTTGTTGCTGTCGCTCATTCAACCTGTTAAAGCTGTCGGCAGGCATAAAAACTTCACCGCGCACCTCTAAGTATTGGGGTGCATTATCTAATTTAAGCGGAATACTTTTTATTGTTCTTAAATTTTGCGTAATATCTTCGCCCACCGAGCCGTCGCCTCGTGTCGAGCCGCGTAGGAACAACCCGTTTTCAAATTCCAACGAAACGGAAAGCCCGTCTATTTTGGGCTCAACAACATATTGCACCGCTTGTCCGTCAAGCGCTTTTTTCACACGGTTATCAAAACTTTCAACATCTGCCTTGGAAAACACATCATTTAAGCTTTCCATAGGGATGGCGCGAACTACCCTGTCAAAGATGTCAAGCGGCTTTCCGCCCACCCTTTGGGTTGGGGAATCAGATGTGATTAGGCTTGGGTTTTGCCCCTCCAAGTTTTGCAGCTCTATCATTAGGCTGTCATATTCAAAATCGGATATAGTGGGGTTGTCCTCAACATAATAGCTGTAATCATGCTGTTTTATTTGCTCTCTTAGCTTTAATATTTTTTCTTCAATCATATTATCCCCCATTTTTATCGTACGAAATTTACACCACAAAATTATTTACCCCTACATTATACCAAACCTCTTAAAAATTGACAAGATAAAAACAAGCTATTAAAACTGAATATTTGTGTATGCCTGTGGAATTTTGCCGACGATTATTGCATCGGTCAGCGGCATTGCGGTAGTGACCGTTGCAGAGATGCTTCCGGCAGGCAGCAGCGCATTTATCGTCATATCTATTTCTATTGACGATTCATGCTTTGTTTGGTTGATTCCGACACTTGAAAAGGAATTTGAAAACCTGACATCAATCATTCCCAATGTAATTAATTTCATCGGTATTTTAGGACCTCTGCCTGCAAGAAGCTCATTGCCGAAAAGGCTGCCCAACGGAACTCCAATAGGCTGTGTCTGCGTTTCATCGATTTTATTTTGAATTTCGATGGCAAGCTGCGATTTTAAAATATTCAGTTTTGCCGTGTTGGCAATTATTGCGGAAATATCGCCCGATGAATCTTTTTGTATGTCGAACAGCGAAGAATAGTCAATGTTTTTTGAATAAGCCTGCTTTAAAACCGATTCGTTAATTATTATTGTGCACACCGATTTGGCTTTTGATTCCGCGGCGGAAAAAGCAATCGGCAAAAAATGCGACCTTATCGCAACCGCTATGTAAAAAAGTATTGGCAATATAATAAAAATAAATATCAATAGCATTACGGTTTTTCTGTTTCTTCTGCATAGGTACCCGAAATGTGAGCCGAATTTACTTGCAATGATTTTCATCATATTCACCCCATTAGTTAATGTATGCGAAAGGGGGGTGTAAAGTTCATACAAATAATAAAGCCGGCTTGCCAAAGCAAGCCGACTTACTGATTTTTAAACTAAAACGGTGTTACTTTAATCCGTTTTCGTATGCCTGAACCATTTTCTTAAAAGTGTGTCCCGAACGAACTGCGGGTTTTGATATAAACTTTTCATGGTCTTCGCCTGTGAAAATCTTAATTTCAAGCCTTACATAAGATGCTTCAGCTACATTTTTTTCGGGCGTTGCATAAATTCTATCAATATATTTTTCAATAAAGGCCTTATTTATTATTCCGTTTTGCGCATCTTTCCCTGCTTGACGCAAAACTTTGCGGATGGTGTCAATATGTGTTTTAAATTCACTGCGTGAATTTTGCTGTTTCTCAAGTTCCAAAAGCTCAATTTCAGCCTTTTCAATGTTTTTGGTGCACTCATTGTTCATGGATAAAAAATCCCTGTCCGACAGCTGACCGCTTACATTATAGCCAAGCAGCTTGCTTTTTTTTCTGTTTTCCGTTTCTATCCTTTTTTTTAATTTTTTTATTTCCTTTGCAAAGTTGTTTGTTTCCTCCAAGCTTTTATACATCTCAATGTATCTATCAATCAGCTTTTCGCTGTCTATTGATGTTTCACGGAACACCTCAAACAAAATCGGCTTAATTTCATCTTCGTAAATTGCAAACGACGGGCAAGAATCCGCCCCATTGTTTATCTTTCCGCTGCAAATCCACTTGCTGTTTGCTTTTCCATTTTTGCTTTTGGATTCGCGACGATAATATGCTTTGCCGCAATGGGAACAATACAGCTTACCTGTCAATAAATTTGCATGGTTGCACTTGTTTTGTCTGCTTTTAACATCTCGGCTTCGCTTTTTTAAAACAGCGTTTGCCGTTTCCCAAAGCTCCTCGCTAACGATTGCGGGAACGATGTCGCCTGTTTCATCTTTAAACATTATCCATTCTTCGGGAGGCAAAAATTTTTGCTTTTTGGTGAACATATCAACAATTTTTACCTTATTGCCCACATAGTAGCCTTTGTATTTTGGGTTTGAAATTGTGTTGGAGATGGTGGAATGGCTGATTTTATTGCCGTTGCGATTTCGATAACCCCTATCCCAAAGGATATTTTCAATCTGTTTCATGCTATATTCGTTGGTTGCGTAAAGCTCGAAAAGTTGCCGAACCATTTGCGCTTCCGGCTCGTTAATTTTAAGCTTTTTATTGTCTTTATCATAGCCAAACATACGGCTGTTGCCAAGAACCACATTGTTTTTGATTGCCTGCTGATGCCCAAACCTAATGCGGCTGGACAATTTTCTAAGCTCGTCTTGCGCAATGCTTGCCATAATGGTAAGGCGAAGTTCGCTGTCTTCGTCAAAGGTGTTAATGTTGTCATTTTGAAAAAAGACACCCACATTGCTTGCCAACAGTTGGCGGGTGAAACTTATGCTGTCTAAGGTGTTGCGGGCGAAACGAGAAATTTCTTTTGTGACAACCAAATCAAACTTGCCGCTTTCTCCATCCCTTATCATATTATGAAAATTCTCACGCTTTAGGGTGGAAATGCCGGATAAACCTTCGTCAATGTACCCTTCGACAAAAGCCCAATTCTTATTGTTTTTTATAAATTCGGTATAATACGAAATTTGATTGTCAAGAGAATTAAGTTGTTCGTCTTTTTCGCTTGAAACACGAGCATAAAAAGTTACCCTAAGAGGCATATCATATATAGATTTTGCCTTCATTTCTTGGCGTATTGCGTGTAAATCCATCCTTGCACCCCGTTGATTTTTGATTATTAACATGGTTTCGTTAAACCATCACTTTCTAAATATAATTTTAACATAACGAAATACAAATAGCAACACAAAAAACACGCGAAGGGGGTTTTACGCCTTTTGCGTGAATTTGGCAAAATCGGCGATTTAGTTGAAATTATGTGCCTGTCTTTTGGCGGACGAACGATAACTTGCGTTAATTAAGTTTTTAATTTTGTTGCGCTCTGTTTCAGTAATAATACCCCCATGGTATAAATAGCTGTTATAATAGTTTAGCCAAATTTGAGTTGCAATGGATTGTTTTTGATTTTCAAATCTCAACTGCACACCCCCTTTTATGTTAGTATGGTAATTATTTGGGCGTTTATGCGGCATTGAATTGTAGGCGGTGGGCAAAAATTTAAATAAGGCAATCCTTGACAAATTTAATTTCATATATTAATATAAACTTGTTCCTGCTTAACGAAGTTTAAAATACGGCTGTGCAAATACCCGCATATAGGCATAAAAACTTACAAGGATGGTTTTCAATGTATAAGGTGATTATTGCCGATGATGAAAAGTTTATAAGAAACGGGCTTTCTAAATTTATAACCGGTGAAAAACTGGGGTTTAATGTTGTGCAAAGTTTTTCCGATGGGTTTGAAGCAATAGAATATATCAGGGAAAATAATGTTGATGTTGTGCTGACGGATATTCGCATGCTAAAAGTTACGGGAATAGAGGTTGCTAAATTTGTATATGAAAACAAGCCGGATATAAAAGTTGTTTTAATAAGCGGGTATAAAGAATTTGAGTACGCGAAAAAGGCAATGGAATTTGGCGTTAAGCATTATATTTTAAAGCCTACCGACTTTGACGAAGTTAGAGATGTTTTCAAAGAATTAAAAGAACTGCTTGACAAAGAGCAGGAGGCGCAAAAAGAACAGGAAAACTATCGGGAGCTCCTTAGCAGCTTGAAAGAAGAATTTTATATCGACTTGTGTTTAGATGCCTTTAGGGATAAAGGAGTGCTGATGAAAAAGGTTCGCACCCTTGGGTTTTCCGATAATATCAACGCTTGCCCGTGCGCTATTATGAATATTGAAATGGAGCAATATGAATATTATTCCACATTAAAGTGGAAGTATGGCAAAGACCGTCTTATGAATGTTTTTAGCAATATGTTTAATGTCGTGCAGGATGATTTAGAGTCGTTTTTGGTGTATCAGCGAAACAAACATATTAAACTGTTTGTAATATCAGGGATGCCTGTAAATATTGATGTGTTTAAGAAGAAATGCGAGGATAAAATAAAAGAGCTGTTAGTTCAGTTAAAAGAATTTTTTTGCACAGATTTTTATTTAGCGGACATTGGGTGGTTTCATAATATTTACGGGGTTGCGGAATTTAATGGCAACACGGACAAGCCCACCGACAACGAGGAAGCCTTGTTAGAAAAATACAATCTTTTAATTTCACATATAACAAGCGGCAATGCGGATGAAGTTCAAAGTATTTTTGACAGCTTTGCACGCAAGGTTTCAGAATATACCTTGGACGATGTTAAAAGCTGGGTACACGACATTCTTTCGCAAATGTACGGGCGCCTTGAAACAATATTCGGGGTTGATGTATCAAAAATCGGCGCTAAGAAATATGATTATGAAAATATATTTCTGATTGATGATAAAATAGTTATTTTGGAAAGGTGTCAAAAGGCTGTATCCGATATTACCAAATATGTTAAAACAAAAAAATTAACCACCAATGACATTGTTATTGCAAATGCAAAAAAGTATATTGACGAAAATTATGATAAAGACATTTCTATGCAAGATGTGGCTGATTTTGTATATTACAGCTCGAAATATTTTAGCAGGCTGTTCAAAGAGCTCACGGGGGAAAGATTTAGCGAATATCTTGTGAAAATAAGGATGAATCGGGCAATAGAGCTGTTAAAAGACGGTGAAAGACCGGATAAGGTAAGCGCAAAGGTTGGTTATCGAGATTCAAAGTATTTTGCCAGAATGTTTAAGCAATACACGGGGTATTCACTAAAGGAATATGCACTTTTGCTAAATGAGGTGGGTAATGATGGTTAACAAACGCACATCATGGCAATACATTAAAGACTATAAGTTTAACAGTTTAATAATTAAATATTTTTTAATTATATCTTGCATAATTATTGTGCCTTTTTCGATTATAAGCTATTTTAATATAAATAACATGAAGCAAATTATAAAAAATGAAATAAAAGCGTCTGTCCTAACCTCGCTTAGCAGCTCAAAAAACAGTATTGACAACTTAATAAGGCAGGCGGATGTGCTTGCAACCAACATGAGTTTGCAAAGGAATATCAACCTTTTTATGTATTCAAGCGAAGATAGTGAGCTTTTGGAAGGCAATTACGAGAAAATTAAAGAGTACATATCGTTAAACGGCATAATATTTCACTATATAGATTCGATATATGTTTATTCAGAAAAAAACCAAAAGATTGTATCAAAAAACGACGCGGCATCGCTTGCGGATTTTTCCGACATTAGCTGGATAGCCGATTTTGAACAAATAAATAACGATGAAATTAGGTTAGTATCCCGAAAAAAGCAAAATTCGGGCAAAAGTTGCATTACGTTAATCAAGCCCGTGTGGATGGATGTCAAAAACAGAATAGGCGCTGTAATCATTAATATTGACCCAAAAGAGCTTACTCGTTTAACAAAAAACAATAATTCCTTAAACGATGAGTTTATGATGGTCAGCAATTCGGGCGATATACTTTACAGCTATGACACATCAATACTTGGCTTGAGCACAGGTTTGTTAGAGCATATAGATAAAGTGTTAAAAAGCGATGAGGCATCTCCGATTGAAATATTAGCAGGTAACGAGCAGGCAACGGCAATGATGTTAAAGTCTGCATTTTACGATGCGAAATTTATTTACATGTTCCCTATTGCAAATTATCAATACAAGATGGGCGGGATTACAACTCTTAATGTGGGGATAATCATTTTTTGCGCCTTTTTATGCTTGATATTATCAATGTTTTTAGCATTTAGGGTGTTTAGACCGATAGGAGAGATAATTTCGATAATTGACAACCCAAAAAGCTTTAGCGAGACCGAACCGTTGTACAATAAAAATACTGAGGAAATTAAATATATTCTAAAGAACATTGCGCAGACAATAAGCAGCCATGAGGAAATAAAAATTGAATTGGAGCAACGGCTTGTGCTCCTTAACAAGGCGCATTATTCAATGCTTCAAGCGCAGGTTAATCCGCATTTTTTGTTTAACACTTTAGAAACGATAAAATGGATTGCCTTCGATTTGACAAACAGCGAAAACAGGGCTTCGTCTGCAATACTTTCACTGTCAAAACTTTTTCGTTCAAATTACGCCACGGAAGAATTTTTAACATCTTTTAGCGATGAAATAGAGCATGCCAAGCTGTATGTTGAAATATTAAAGCTCAGACATGACGATAAGTTTGATGTTGTATGGAATATTGATGATGAAATTCTTAAGTGTAAAACTATAAAATTATGCTTGCAACCGCTTATTGAGAATGCGGTATATCATGGTATAAACCCCAAAAAGGCTTTTGGAACGGTAAAAATTGAGGGTAAAAAAACAAAAGATAAGATAGAAATTAAGATTATGGACGATGGCGTTGGAATACCGAAACCGGCAGTAAGAAAGCTCAACCAACGGCTTTCGCGCAAATATGATTTTACAGGTATGCACATAGGCGTTACAAACGTTAACCAAAGAATAAAAATTATTTGGGGCGAAAATTACGGAATAAAAATATCTTCCGTAGAAAAACAGGGGACAACAGTAACTATCATCATCCCTGTTATTGCCATGTAAAAAAAGAATTTGAAAATAGGCATGGGGAAAGCCTCATGCCTATTTATGTGCGCAAAAAAACAAATGCATCGGGATTAGGTGGAAAAAGTAATCCAAAGTAGAAACTTTGACCTTTATTTCGCAGGAAATGCATGGTAATATTAATGCATGGATATAAAATAATTGGTGCATGGGGGAAATTTTGTGCAATCTACTCAAAATAAGCTTACAAACATAACCGCCACAAAAATCAAGAAAAGCAAAACGGCGCTTTTTGCAAAGGGGAAAGCCAATTTAGAGTTATTAATATTATGTCTGCCTGCCGTGCTGTGCTTTTTTATATTCAACTATTTGCCGATGATAGGAACAATAATAGCTTTTAAAGACTATCATTATGATTTGGGTATATTGGGCAGTAAGTGGGTAGGTTTTGAAAACTTTAAATTCTTTTTTACTTCACAAGACGCATTTAGAATTACACGCAACACTTTAGGGTACGGCGCTCTATTCATCCTTGCTTCACTGATTACAAGCGTATTGGTTGCGCTTTTGCTTTTTGAGATTAAAAAGAAGATAGCAATTAAGTTTTACCAAACTACCATGATATTGCCTTTTTTTATATCATGGGTAATTGTCGGATTTATTGCATATTCTCTGCTTAGCCCTAACACGGGGGTTATAAATCAGCTTTTGAGTTTGTTTAACATAGCTCCGATTGGATGGTATTCCGACCCTAAATATTGGCCGTACATATTGACAATTGCACACATATGGAAAGGTGTTGGCATGAACAGCGTGGTTTATTATGCGGCGCTGATGGGTATAGACCATGAATTGTTTGAAGCGGCAACACTTGACGGGGCAAACAGGGTTCAGCAAACCATGGCAATATCTGTGCCTACCTTAATACCGCTTATGACAATGCTATCAATACTTGGTTTGGGGAACATTTTTAGGGGCGATTTCGGTTTGTTTTATCAGCTGCCTCGTGACATAGGGGCGCTGTACTCAACCACCGATGTAATAGACACCTACCTTTACCGCGGTCTTAGGACGGGGGATAATATCGGAATGACAGCGGCGGTAGGCTTGTTTCAATCGGTTGTCGGGCTGTGCACCGTTGTTGCGGCAAACTGGGTTGTCAAAAAAATTAACCCTGAAAATACGCTTTATTAGGAGAAATGCAAAATGGTTAAAAAGACAAAGGTTACAACAAGCTCGATAGCGATAAACGCATTTTTCATATTATTCAGCTTGTCTTTTATATTGCCGTTTTTGTTGATTGTTTCCATATCATTGTCAAGTGAAGATTTGGTGCTTAAAAACGGATACAGCTTAATACCTAAATCTATGGATTTTACGGCTTATAAGTATATTTTTGCCAACCTAAAACAAATGGTTGATTCATACAAAATTACGGCGCTAACCTCCGCTTTGGGAACCGTGCTTGGCGTTTTGGTTATGTCCCTTATGGCGTATCCGCTATCAAGGAGAGACTTTTTATTCAGAAAACAACTGACATTTTATATTTTCTTCACCATGCTCTTTAGCGGGGGGCTAATACCCACATACATACTTTTAACACAGCATTTGAAGATGGGAGATTCCATGTGGGTGTATATTTTTCCAAGCTTGGTTAGCGCGTGGTATATAATTATACTCAGAACTTTTTTTCAGGGTTTGCCCACATCGCTCGTAGAGTCTGCAAAAATGGATGGAGCCAGCGAAATCAAAGTGTTTTACAAAATAATCCTGCCGTTGTCTAAGCCGGTGATTGCAACGATTGGGTTATTCGTGCTTTTAAATCGGTGGAACGATTGGTACACATCGCTTATTTACATAAGAAGCAAGGAGCTTTACACATTACAGTTTTTACTTCAGCGGATACTGCGAGACGCTCAGTTTGTAAAAGACATGTCAAGGGAAGTGCCGGTCGGCATAAACATCACATTAATAAACGATTCTCCGGTAGAAACGATGAAATTTGCAATGTGTATTGTTGCGGCGGGACCAATGCTTTTGGTATTTCCGTTCTTTCAAAAGTATTTTACCAGAGGGCTAACGGTAGGGGCTGTAAAAGGATAACGAAAGTTATTTATTCTTATTATGCAAAGAATATATATAATAAAAATATTTAAAAAAGGGTGAAAAACATGAAAACAGCGTTTAAACTAAGTTTGGCGGCAGCTTTGGCAATCACGCTGGCGGTGGGGATGGTCGGTTGCAATAAAACAAATAAAACTCAAACCGGAGGGGTTACTCTCAGGTGGGTAACATTAGGCCCGGGCGAGCAGGCGGATTCTGATATGGTTTGGAAGGAATTTAACCAAAAGCTGCAAGAAAAAATGCCGGGTGTAGATGTGGATTTACAGGTATTTTCAAAAACGGATTTCGAGAAAAAGTGGAAGTTAATGTCCGCTTCCAAGGAAGTTATAGATATTGCATGGTCGGGATGGTTGGTTGATTATAAATCAGAAGCCAGAAAAGGCGCATACATGGAACTGGATGAATTAATTGATAAAGAGGCGCCGAAACTTAAGGAAGAACTAAACGCTATTTATCACGAGATGAACGGTAGCGGGAGCGTGTTTGACTCAACAAAAGTAGACGGTAAAATATATATCGTTCCAATCCTTCAAGCGCTTGTCAGCGAAGGGCAGGGGTTGATTACTCATAAGGATTTATCCGACCGTTATTGGGATTTGGAGAGGGCTCAGACCATTTTTGCGAAAGCCGAAACGGCTGACAACAGCTGCTACGACATTATAGAGGAATATTTAAAAAATTTAAAAGACAACGACCAAATAAAAACAGGAATTGACACCGTGACTTTCCCATGGTTTTATCAAAAGGGATACAAAGTAATGCCTCCGGGGTTTGTTATAAAAAATGTGGGGGAAAAAGATTATAAGGTTTACAACACATTTGAAACGGCGGAATATAAGCTTTATATAGAAAAAATGGCAGACTGGTACAAAAAAGGATACATCAGAAGCGATGTTATAAGCGTTGAAAATCCGCGGCAAAACAATGGACGAATTGACGGGAACATCTTATGGGTGTCGCCGACATATAACGAATTTATGTCTGAATCGGAAACAAAGGCGAACGGCTTTCCAACTGCCGTATTAAATATATGGGATAAAAAAGATGGGACATCTTCGTATTCTGCATACAGCGGAACATCCGTTTCCATTCCGAAAACATCGAAAAATGCGGAAAAGGCATTAAGGCTCATTGAGCTTATAAATACGAAGGAGGGCAAGGAATTATATAATATGCTTTCTTTCGGGTTGGAAGGCGTGCATTATGAACGAGTAAACGAAAACAGGATAGAAACTTTTGATGATAGCGTTGCCAGCGCATTGGCAACCACGAACAGCAAGTATGGAATGTGGAACTGGGTTGTTGGCAATACATTTAATACATACGAAACGCAAACAAATCCCGAAGGTTGGTATGATTATGTTCGTAATGCGTATAAAGACGCAAACAAAGACAGCGATTTAATCAGGGGCTTTGAACCCGATTTGGACACCGTTAAAACAGAAATTGCACAAATAAACACAGTTATAGGCGAATTTCAAAATTCGCTCCTTTCGGGGGCTGTTGCCGCATACGAGGAAAGCTATAACCGGTTTATCGAAAAACTGAACAAGGCAGGAATGGAAAAGGTGTTGGTTGAGGTGCAAAGGCAGTTTGATGGGTATTTGGATGAAAATAAATAATTAAGCTAAAAACCGTTGTTAGCGCTTTGCTTGCAATGGTATGTGGGAAAGAAATATTACAAAATAGGCTCTAAGAGGGGCGTGTATAGTATGACCGATAGAATAGTTTGCCTAATATTAATATTTTTACTGATTACACCTTTTGCAACAGCTGTGGTTAACGCAAAGTACAATTTAAGCCCCGTTATTGATTATGAGGGCTATGATATAGGCGATGTGGCGGACGCTGCGGGCGGCTTTGCGGTTGGCGCAGACCCTGACAACCCGCTAAATAAGGTTGCCATGACGTCACTGCGAAATATTGATGTGCATTACCCGGTAATTAACTTTGGAAGCGCAAAAGGCGAAATAATGATTGAATACAAGCTTAGGTTTGAAACGCGAAAAAACATAAGCTGGTATAACCTTACCACAAACCCCGCCGCCCTTGCGGTTAGGGTGGAGGGCAGCAACAATCAAGTAATGTACAGCATTGGCGCAAGCACGGAAAACAGCGCCGCCAAAGGGAAATTTGACGAAAATTCATGGTATGGCATTAAAATTGCGCTTAGAACGGATGATGCGGTTTACGACCTTTATGTGTATGATTTGGCAAAAAATGTCTGCATCGTGTCAATACAAAACATACAATGCATGAACAGTAATATAATGTCCGGTTTAAACGGAGTTGATTTTAGGTACAGGTCATCAAACGCAGATGCCGATAATCCCCCTAAATTTTATGTTGACAACTTTAAAATAGCTAAAAGAGAAGATATAGATTTTGCCGAGGACGCTGTTGAAAGGGCGGAATTGAGCAATGCTCAAACGGATGTTGACGCAGCGCGTCAATTGGTGAACGCATTGCCTGACGGGGCGGAAAAAGACAGTTTAATTGATAGGCTGGATACATTGCAAAGTCATATGGATAATCCGGTTGCGGTAGATGATTCTAGCGGCTTTTACGGCATAAACGAAAGCAGGGCTTATGAGTTTGATTTGATGGACGGGAATGTGATAATTGAAAGCGCCGTAAAGTTTAAGGGGAGAAGCTACGAGGCGTTAACCGGGGGGTACATAAGCTTTGCCTCGGGCGAAAGGGTTTCTCTTTGGAGATTGCAACCCTACCATAATTTGCCGGGGCTGTATCTTGCGGATGAACAAATATTGGGACAAAACGCCATTAACAATGATGTTTGGTATAAAGTTAGGGTTGCGCTTAATTTGAATGAAAACCCGCTCGTTTATGATGTGTATTTGATTGATGTTACGCATAGCAGGGTTGTTGGTTGCAGCAAGGGGCATGTTATTGAGGGCAACAAATCAGATATATCTGGATATGAGGTTATCAACAGCGGTATAGCCGCCGTTGATTGCGACACCGAAGTAAAAGACATAAAAGCGTATGGTGCGGATAATATAGACGAAGTAAGGTTAAATATTGAACTGTGCGGATTGCTAAAGGAACAAGGTTTGATTGATGAAACGGAAGATATGATAGATGCAATGCCATATTCTGCAATAAAAGGGAAACTTCAAAACGAATTAGATGTTGTAAAATTGGAAAAAGCGATAAATGCGGCGGAAGCTTCTCTTAGCGCGGAGGATACAGCAGCAGCAAAGCAATTTATGAACAGCCTTTCGGTTGAAGTTGAAAGGCTTAGCTTTCAGGCAAGGTTGGATGATATTGAAAATCAAATAAAGGCTAACGAAGTGTATTCCAACCCGAACAACTATGTGGCAATACCCCCTTCGGAAAGACCGGAACAAAAGGCTGCCTTTGATAGCCGACATTCCGATAAAAGCATAAATGAACTTGGGGAGGAGTTTTTTAAGCTTATAGATTTAACAAAACCCGGGCTTGAATACGCAAAGCGCATGGTTATTGAAGGCGATTACAAAGAGGCGTTGCGTGCCTTTAAAGTGTATTTGTTAAATAAACTTAGAAATTACAGCGATGATGATGTGAATTTGCTTATCAACTACGGCGGAAACCCGCCGGGTACTACCGATTTGGCTGCTACCACGGCGGCAGAGCTAATGAACGGCATAATTCAAAACAGCGGGCTAAAAAAGGCAAAGTTTACAACGCCGGGCACGATGGATTGGGCATACGACCCGCCCGTGCTTGACCCCACCGGTATGTATGCAAGAGTTAATCAGCACATGTGGGGGATGGGGAAATTCATTCCTCTTGCCGAAAAATATGCCGAGCTTGGAAATCAAAAATATTTGGATAAATGGAATGATATTTTAGCGGATTGGAGCATGCATCAGGATGGTTTTAAGGGATTGCTCCCCGCTTATATTTCAGACGGTTTTCAAAGCGGGATTGGCGGCACAATGGTTCGCTTTATGATTGTGTTAAAAAAACTTGCCGACAGGCTGCCGGATGACGGCGAGGGATTGGACGATTTTACGCTTGCCAATGTTTTGAAAACAGCCTATCTGTTTTTCCCTCCAATTCAGCTTAGCTATATGCGTTCAAACCCTCAAAACTGGACTGATGCAAGCATTCCCTTTACGCTGGGTTTTGCGGTGTTGTATGATGATTTTATAGAATCCGATGAATATGCGAAAGAGGCGGTTCGCCTTTTGGACAGTCTTTTATACGGGCATAAACTGCCCGACGGCACATCTCCCGAGCAAGACCCAACATATAACAGAAATTTTTTGGATTATGCAACGAAAATTGAAACATTAAGAATTTTAAAAAAATTCCGTCCTGATTTACTTACGCAATTTAGGGAACGGGAAATTAAAGATATGCAGCTTGCTTCGGCTAACTTTTTTATCCGTCTTTTATACATGAATGACAAATACCCCCCGGGGTTTAGGATAGATTACCGAACACAAGCGGACGGTATTAAAAGGTCAATCGAAAAGGCTGTTCCCGAGGCTCTTTATGACCTTGATAACTCAAAGATTATGTCAGCAGTAAAACAGCAGGACTTTTCTCAAGCGCCCTCTTTTAATTCGGAATTTTATCCTTACGGCGGATATTATATTATGCGCGAAGGGTGGGGGTTAAATAGCCAAATCGGAACTTTATTTTCTTCCCCGCAAAGCGGCGTTTGCGGTGAATCGTCCACCTTTGGCTGCAACAGTATTTCTTTGGCGGCTTTTAACGAGGATATGTTGCTGCGCGGCGAGATTGGGCATTATGGCAATATGGTCAGCGCTATAACAGTTGATGGGCATGCCCAAAACGGAGTGTTTGGGCTATACAGATGGGGGCATAGAAATGTTATGGCGCCCGTATGGGATAACCCCGCTGATGTAAGATGGCACACATCGGATAAATTCGATGTTTCAGAGGGCGTTTTTGACAATAAGTTTGGAACTGTTTTATATGCTAACAATGTTCAAGATGCTGTCGGCGGTAAATTGCCGAGCTACTATAAAATAATTGACGGGGTTGCACATCAAAGATTATTTAGTTTTTTAAGAGACGCGGGGGTTTGGATTTTAACAGACCGAATGTTGTGTCAAGACAGCCATAATTACAGTCAGGCGCTTATCCTGCCGGTAAATACAGCCAAACCACATGAATATAAGACATTTGACGCTAATTTAATACAACTGGATAATGCCTGCAAAACAGTTAAAACCCAAAATGCTGACAGGTCGAACCTTTCGGTTTATCAATTCTCGACTGCGCCTATTAACATTACATCAGCAATTACAGAAGTCGGCTCCGGTAACGCCTATAAAGTGTCGGACTTTTATCAAATAAATACAACATTTTCAGGAGAGGGCGACCAAATGCTGATAACCCTTTTATACCCTCGAGAAACAAAAGATGTTGAATTGGCAAGCGTCACTCCCATAACCGGGGATGGAGTTGCAGGTTTTAGCGCCGTTGTAAACGAAGGCAAAACGGTTAGCTATCTTGCCGCAAACGGCAAGGATGGTCTTTTATCGATTGGGAATATTGCCATGCAAGGCGAATCCTTGGCTATTGTGGAAAACGGCGGTGAGGTAACGGGATACGCAATGGGTTGTAATTCATTTTCCATTGACGGAATCGCGCAAACGGTTTTGTCTGCCGATTTTGAGTTTAGCATTATCTCAAACGCTTTGCATATTGAAAGCAAAATATACAAACCTTTAAAAGAGGTTACAATTTTGCCCGAAGCGGATGTTTTTACGGACAATGCGGATGCAACGCTCCTGCATGAAGAAGATGTTGATATTTACTATACGCTTGACGGCAGTGAGCCTACGCTTTTTTCACCGAAATATGCCGGGCCGATAAATTTGACCGACACAACCATGGTTAAAGCCAAGGCATATCGGAAAGACCTTGCGGCAGAGCCTCAAAAAATGAACGGAACTTTAACAAGCGCTGTAAGAACGGCGGTATACACAAAACGACCCCCAAATCCTTCGATTTATGCAAATGCAACAGAAAACGGGCTTAGCTATAAATATTATGAAGATTATTGGCAAAAGATGTTTACAAAAACGGGTATAGATGATATGATACCTGTTAAAACGGGAACGGTTGTTAAATTGCTGGATATATCACCGCGGGGGAATGCACAGCAATTTGGGTTTAGGTATAGCGGATATATAAATGTTGATGAGGATGGAATTTATACATTTTATAAGCCAAAAGAACTGTATGCTCCGTACATAATCACATCGTATGAACTGAATCTGTACATTGACGGAGAAAGATGGAGACCTGCCGAGCGCAAGCAAGGCTATGGCACATGGTCAATTCCGCTTAAAAAGGGTTTGCACGCATTTGAGGTTGATTATGTGGACGCAAGGGGAGATGCGCCCGAAAAGCTAAACGCATCGTTATATTTCACGCAGCAATTGGTTTGGGGGGGAACGGCGCCGATAATAGAAATTTCAGGTCCTAATCTTGCAAAGCAACCAATACCGGACAATATGCTGTTTGTATCGTCATCTGATACTGATGAAATAAATGCAGAGGCAAGCTTTTATTTTGATGGCAAAAACGGCGAACCGCCTGTTGATATAACGAAGATAGGCATAACAAGCGGAGAAATAATAACTAAGTACAGCATTGAAAACAACAGCAGCAAAACGCTTGAGGGAAGGCTGATTACGGCATTGTACAAGGTGGAAAACGGTAGTATAAACCTTGTTGAATGTAAAACATCGGAAGATGTGTTGTCACTCGAAAGCGGAGAATCCGGCAGTATAGAACAGTCTGTTTTTGTGCCGTCTGACGGGAAACATTACGAAATACATATTATGCTATGGGATAGCTTATATACGATAAAAAATATAGCGAACAAGGCGGTTTTAAATTGAGATAAGGGGTGTGGCATGAAACCGAATATAGTTTACATTTTGGCTGACGATATGGGTTATGGAGATTTATCCTGCCTTAACGAAAATTCAAAAATTAAAACTCCAAACCTTGATAAAATGGCCCAGAATGGAATGGTTTTTACTGATGCTCATGCATCTTCAGCAGTGTGCACGCCTTCAAGGTACAGTATATTAACCGGAAGGTATAATTGGAGGTCACGCCTTAAAAGCGGGGTGCTGGGCGGATATTCTTCTGCGCTTATCGAGAAGGAAAGAATGACGGTGGCAACACTTTTAAAAGAAAGCGGATATAAAACAGCTTGCATTGGGAAATGGCACCTGGGCATGAACTGGAAGTTTGAAAAGGATGTTGTTGAAAATTCCGGATATGGCGCTGTTGAGGGTGTGGATTACACATCCGCCATACAAAACGGACCTACTGCCAATGGGTTTGATTATTTTTACGGAATTAGCGCCTCATTGGATATGCCTCCTTATGTGTATATTGAAAATGATAAGGTTGTACAACTTCCCGACCGCGAAACAGAAGGCTTGGGTATGGAGTTTTGGAGAAAAGGTCCAACCGCTCCCGATTTCAAGCATAGTGAAGCGCTGCCAAAGCTTACGCAAAGGGTTCTTGATAAAATCGAAGAATATAAGGATGAGGCGTTTTTTATTTATTTCCCTCTTACAGCGCCGCATACGCCAATTCTTCCTTCGGATGAGTTTGTGGGGAAATCGGAAACAAACAGCTATGGCGATTTTGTGCTTATGTGCGATGATGTTGTTGGCAAAGTAATTAGCAAGCTTGAAGAAAAAAATATATTGGATAATACCATTGTCGTTTTTACAAGCGACAATGGGTGTTCGCCCGCGGCGTGCATAGAAGAACTTGCTGCGGTTGGGCATAACCCAAGTTATATATTTAGAGGGTATAAGGCGGATATTTACGAAGGCGGGCACCGAATACCCCTCATAATACAATGGAATGATAAAATCAGCAACGCAAGCGTATGCAATGAAACGGTTTGTTTGGTTGATTTTATGGCAACGGTTGCTGATGTTGTTGGATACCGTTTGCCTGCGAGCGCCGCAGTAGACAGCTTTAGCAATCTTCCCGCATGGATGGGCAAGAATCATGGCACGCCGCTTAGAGAAGCTGTTGTGCACCACTCGATAGACGGTTCTTTTTCCATAAGAAAAGGTAAGTGGAAGCTTGAAATGTGCCCGGGCAGCGGCGGGTGGGGTTATCCTAAACCGGGGGAAGAACCTAATGAATTTCCTAAAATTCAACTTTATGACTTGGAAAGCGATATCTCGGAAAAAGACAATGTTCAAAGCAAACACCCGCAGGTTGTAATAGAGTTGAAAGAACTTTTGATAAAATATATTAAAAACGGTCGAAGCACTCCGGGCGCGCCTCAAAAAAATGCAGGCGGAGATGTGTGGGAAGAGCTAAAATGGATGGAGGAGTGAACAGCGGCATGAGGTATAATGATTTAGAATTTTTTAATGTTTCGGAATTAACAAAGTTAGAGCATTTTCCGGGAGTGCGGCTGAACAGGTTTCCGGAAAATATAAGGAGTGCAATCGAAAGAAAAACACCCGTTTCGTTTTCACGAGGCTGTGAAATCAGGTTTGTTTTTTTAGATGGAGGAGCGGCTATTGCATATCTTTTGGCAGCCGACGAGGACGGTGAAGCGTTAATCTTCTTTGGCGATTATATGTGCTCTCGCGTTGCCTTGCCTAAAGGAATTATAACACCGGTGCACATCAGCTTTCCCGAATTGATGAAAAGAGATTTTGATGAGCTAAACAATAAAAGCAGGTATTCTAAAAACCTATGCAGAATATTTTTAAATAATAAGGCAGTTGTTCATTTTGTGGGTTTTGAATCGCATCATTGTAAGGTTGCGCCTCCGCAAGCAAAGGACTTGCCGGATAAAACATGGGTGGCTTACGGCTCGTCTATCACGCATGGGGCAGGCGCTTCAAGCAATAATAATTCATATGTTCAATTATGCGCAAGGCTTTTAAAAAGCCAAGCGCTTAATTTGGGAATGAGCGGGGCTTGCGGGTGTGAAAAGGATATTGGCGATTATATTGCATCGCTGCATAACCTTGATTTTGTTTTTTTAGAGCTCGGCGTAAACATGCGCTTGGGCTACACATTGGAAGAATTTGAAAAACGCGTTTTATATTTAATAGAAACGATTGCAAGCAAACAAAAGAAAGTGTTTGTCACAACAATATATCCAAACCTGCAGACATATAACAAAGAAGGTTCAATTTTTGAAAAAGAGGCAAGCTATAACGAAGCTCTGCGCCGCATTGCAAGCAAAAACAAAAGCGGAAATGTCTGCCTAATAGAAGGAACGGAACTGCTGACAAACTTTTCGGATTTATCTGCGGACTTATTACACCCATCAGACAGCGGTCATATCAACATGGGCTATAACCTATATAATAAGATAAAGCAGCTTATTTAACATTGAATTTCCATAGGTTCTAACCCTGTAAGCCCCATTATATGCAATGGGGCTCGCTTATACCTAAACTTTTATATGATAACGAAAAAACGACAATGCCGGTTGAATATGGGGCAATTTCATACTGTTGGTAATAAATCTCCAATGAGTTAGAAGTTAGGTTAAAACTTTGGGGATTGAAATTTTCAACAATAAGCTGCTTGTAATTGTCAAAATAAATTCCGGGGTTTTCTTCAAGGTTTTGGGTTGCTTGCTCTGTTATGCTTGCCAAAACAATCCCGCGCCATCTTGGTTGCCCCTTAAAGAGGTCGGGCAATTTAATAATTTTCCCTGTTTGAATGTTTCGGTTGTCTGAAATGCGAAGTGTGGTTCCATGAGCGCCGCCGGTATATTCGTATTTGTCAAAAAACATGCTTAGCGTGCAGTTTTCATTTAGTGTGACGGTGTATCTCATCACTGCTTGATATGTGTTAAAAGGAAAATCATTGGCTTTTGATGTTTTATATTGTTCTATCGCCTCGGGCAGCATGGTTTTCACCGCATATCTGTAAAAGTCTTTAGCAATGTTGCTGTAATCAATGTTGGCACGGCTTTGTATTGAACCGCCGTGTTTTAATTTTATACTTGGAAATTCTATGTCTATGTTTAAAACTACCGTATTTTCAAACTTAAAGTTTTTTTCAATCTTTTGGGTAATTATATATGCTTTTTTATTTAACATGTTTGTAACCGTTTTCCTTTCCGGCTCACAAACTTTAACATCGCGCTTATCGTGAGCCGGATAAGGCGCGCCTAAGGCAGGGGGCGCATATGCGTGCGCCTGCCCTCCATATATAGTATTCGTCAAGCCCCTTTTTTGTTTATATTAATTATCTTTTGTCTTTGTAACATTTTTGTAATGGAAAAAATTCAAACCCTATTGAAAATGAAAAAATATGTGCTATAATCATAATGTAATCGATTTCTTTTTGGGGGTGAGCGGTATAACAATACAAGATGTTGCAAAGCTGGCGGGCGTATCCGCAGCAACTGTTTCTCGAGTTCTAAACAATGATAAAAAGGTGCGTCCCGAAACCGCTGACCATGTTATGAATACGATAAAGCAGCTTGGCTACAAACCAAACCACCTGGGTCGCAATTTAAGGAAAAAACAAACCAAAACGGTGCTTGTTATGGCGTCAACGGTGTCGAACACCCTTACATCAAAGGTTATCAGGGGCATTGAAGAAACCGGTATCAAATTAGGGTATACCGTTTTAATCGGCACCACAAACGATGATGAAAACCGTGAAAAGGCACACATTGACTTGTTGCTGCATAAATTTGTAGACGGTATGATTATTATGAACACCTTGATAAGCAAAGACGAGATGGCTGAATTGGGAAGGCATCATAATATAATACAATGCTGCGAATACATACCGAATACAGGGGTGGGCTTTGTTTCCATAAATAATAGAAGGGCTGCATATGAGGCGGTTAAGCACCTTATTGAACTGGGTAGGAGGAAAATTGCTTATATCGGTGTGAAAAACCATCTTTATTCGTCAAACCAGCGATATTTGGGTTATAAAGACGCATTAAAAGAATTTGGATTACCGCTAAATTTAAATTTAATAGCGGACGGTAATTATGGGTTTAGAAGTGCAATCGGCATTACAAACAAATTTATTTTAAAAGAAAACAGACCGGATGCGTTGTTTGCCATATCGGACAGGATGGCGGCAGGCGCTATACGCGCAATGAAAGAGGCGGAGATTAAAATTCCTGAAGATATTGCGGTTGTTGGTTTTGACAACACCGACATATCATATGTGAGCGAACCGAGGATTACCACCGTGTCGCAATCGCCGATACAAATGGGTGAAAAGGCAATGCAGCTTTTGGATAAAAAATTAAATGGTGAGCAAGAGCAGAAAAACATTATAATAAAGCATGAAATTATATTAAGAGAATCAACAAAAATAAAAGGAGGGCTTTGTTCATGTTGAAGGTAGGAATAATAGGTTGCGGAGGAATTGCAAACGGCAAGCATATGCCATCGCTTGCTAAAATCAAAGAGGTAGAAATGGTTGCTTTTTGTGATATCGTTGAAGAACGCGCGCAAAAAGCTGCAAAAGAATTCGGGGCGGAGGGTGCTGTTGTCTATGATAACCACAAAAAAATGCTTAGCGAGCAAAAGCTTGATGTTGTGCATATCTGCACTCCTAACAAGTCACACGCTGAAATATCAATTGCCGCAATGGAAGCGGGTTGCCATGTAATGTGTGAAAAGCCGATGGCAAAAACAACCGCTGATGCTCGGGCAATGGCGGAGGCGGCTAAAAAAACCGGTATGAAACTGACAATAGGCTATCAAAACAGATTTAGAGCAGACAGCCAATATTTACATAAGGCATGCCAAAAGGGCGATTTGGGCGAAATATATTTCGCAAAGGCGCATGCAATCAGAAGAAGGGCTGTGCCAACTTGGGGAGTATTTTTAAACGAGGAAGAACAAGGTGGGGGACCGCTTATTGATATCGGGACGCATGCCCTTGATTTAACTTTGTGGATGATGGATAATTACGATGTAAAAAGCGTTAAGGGTAGCGTTTTTAAAAAGCTTAGCAATCAAACGCAAACCGGCAATACTTGGGGCGATTGGGATCCGAAGGAATACACCGTTGAGGACTCGGCGTTCGGATTTATTCAAATGCGTGATGGGGCAACGATAATTTTAGAATCAAGTTGGGCGCTTAATACTCTTGATGTTGCAGAAGCAAAAACCACCCTTTGCGGCACGAAAGCAGGTGCGGATATGGCGGATGGGTTGCGAATCAATAAAGCCGATTTAGGTAGCCTTGTTACTGTAACGCCGGAGTTAAATTCAGGCGGTGTGGCATTTTACGATGGTAATAAATTATCATGTTCCGATTTTGAAGCACAGCAATGGATTGACTCAATTATAAACGACACACAGCCCGTTGTCATGCCAAATCAAGCGCTTGTCGTAACTCAAATTCTTGAGGCGATATATGAGTCGGCAAAGACCGGAAAGCAAATTGATTTTTAATTAAAAATTAAGCTGTTAATTATGTGAAGTTATAACTATTTTACGAAAGGGAGATGTTTTATGAAATTAGGAGTTATGAACCCCGTTTTATATTCCATGTCGCTTGAAAAGTCTGTCGAATATTTGAGTTCGCTCGGTGTTCAAACTATTGAAATCGGCGTTGGAGGGTATCCGGGAAAAACGCATGTGGATGCAAGGGACTATCTTGAAAACCCTTCAAAAATAAGCGACCTTGTTGAGCTGCTTAGCAAAAACAACATCGAAATATCAGCGCTTAGCTGTCACGGCAACCCGGTTCATCCGGATAAAGATATTGCAAAGCAATTTCATGATGATTTTATCAATGCAATATTGCTTGCCGAAAAATTAAAGGTTGATACAATAGTAGGTTTTTCCGGTTGCCCGGGGGATAGTGAGGGCTCTAAACACCCTAACTGGGTTACATGTGCATGGCCGAACGATTATTTGCAGGTGCTTGACTATCAATGGAACGATGTTTTAATTCCATATTGGAAAGAAACTGCCAAATATGCGAAACAGCATGGCATAAATAAAATTGCTTTTGAAATGCATCCGGGTTTTTGCGTTTATAACACAAGCAGTTTGTTAAAGCTTAGAGAGGCTGTTGGGGAAATAATAGGCGCTAACTTTGACCCAAGCCATCTTTTTTGGCAAGGTATAAAACCGGCGGAAGCCATAAAAGCGTTAAAAGGCGCAATATACCACTTCCATGCAAAGGATACGAAAATAGACGATGCAAACACCGCAATAAACGGTGTTTTGGACACGGGAAGTTATGCCGATTTATCAAAACGCTCATGGTCGTTTAGAACGGTTGGCTATGGCAATGATTACGATGTTTGGAAAGAAATAATAAGTGCGCTTAAAATGGTTGGTTATGACGGCGCAATAAGCATTGAGCACGAGGACGCCCTTATGTCGCCTCGTGAAGGGTTGGAAAAAGCGGTAGAGTTTTTAAAAGAAGTTATTATATATGAAAGCGCAGGCGAAATGTGGTGGGTGTAAGACATAAGGCGGGGATTATAGGCTGCGGGAATATTTTTCCCATGCATGCCATGTCATTAAAAAACTTGGATTTTGTTGATATTGTGGCGGTATGTGATGTTAAAGAAGATAGGGCAGCTGCGGCGGCAAAAAAATATAACTGCAAATATTATACCGATTATAAAAAAATGATTGATGAGGCGGGCATTGATGTTGTGCACATCTGTACGCCGCATTATCTGCATGCGCCGATGGCAATATATGCGGCAAATGCGAAAAAACATGTAATAACGGAAAAACCGATGTCAATTGAGCATCACGATGCAGTTGAAATGGTTAATATGGCAAAAGCAAATAATGTTACATTTGGCGTCATATTCCAAAATCATTACAACCCGGGTTCTCAGCTAATAAAAAGCACGCTCGAATCGGGGGATTTGGGAAAGATTTTATCGGCAAGGGTAATAGTGACATGGAACAGAAGCGATGAATATTACAGCAAGAGCGATTGGAAAGGCACATGGGATAAAGAGGGCGGCGGCGTTGTGATTGACCAGGCAATACACACCCTTGATTTAATGCGCTGGTTTATTGATAGTGAAATTGATTATGTTGATGCGCAAATTTCCAATCGTGCCCATGACATTATTCAAGTAGAGGATAGCGCAGAAGGGGTAATTAAATTTAAAAACAATGTGCTTGCAGCATTTTTTGCCGTAAACTACTACGCATATGATGCCCCGGTTGAAATTGAGTTGTATTGCGAGAAGGGGACTGCAAAAATGTACGGTGCGAAAGCCACCATACAGTTTAAAGACGGAAAAATATTGAAAAAGGATATCGATGAAAACGAAGGCGTTTTCTATGGTTTGGGGGTTAAATCATATTGGGGTGTAAGCCACATAAAGCAGATTAAAAATTTTTATATGTCAATTATCTCGGGGCAAACTCCGGAAATTGATGGTGAATATGGGCTTAAAACACAGGAAATGATAAGCGCAATTTACAACTCGGGAAAAACAAGCAAACGCATATATTTTTAAAACCTTAAAAAAAGCTAATTGGGGGTATTAATCAATGGAAATAGGTCTTCAGCTTTATTCAATTAAAGACGAAACAAAGCGTGATATGCTTTCGTCCATTAAACGCGTTGCCGAAATAGGGTATTCGAGCGTTGAGTTTGCAGGTTACGGCGGCATTGATGCAAAAACAATGAAAAAAGCGCTTTGCGATTATGGCTTACGCTCAATCGGCACGCATATTTCGTTACAAAGGTTAACGGAATTTTTAGATGAAGAAATAGAATATAACTTAGAAATCGGTACTAAATATTTAATTTTGCCAAGCGCAAAACTTGACACAAAAGATGAAGTGCTGAGCGTTTGCGAAGCTTTAAATGTTGCGGCGCAGCGAGCAAAAAAACATAATCTTGTTGTTGGTTATCATAATCACTCTAAGGAATTTGCATTAATCGATGATAAATATATTTTTGACATTATGATTGAAAACACAAGCGATGATGTTGTGTTTGAATTTGATGTGTATTGGGGGGCGGCAGCGGATGTTGAGCCTGTTGGTTATATAGAAAGCCGCAAAAAAATCCAACTTATACACATTAAAGAGCTGCTTGATTACACTTCCAAGAAAAACACAGATGTGGGCAGCGGGGTGCTCGATTTCCCCGCAATTATATCGGCAGCAAAAAAACGCGGAATAAAAGATTTTATTGTAGAGCAAGAACAGACGGAAGGGGATATTTGGGACAGCATAAAAAACGGTATCGATTATTTAAACAGCCTTTCTTTGTAATGTATCTTCAATGTGATAATGTTACAGAAACTTTCCTTTAAAGGGCATATAATGTATGTATTGAAGAATAATATACTAATATGTGTAAGGCTTGAAATGTGTTGCATATGTTAAAGAAAGGGTTGGTTAAAATGGCAGTATTGGAAATCACCAAAGATAATTTTGATAGCGAGGTTATGCAAAGCGATAAACCTGTTTTAGTTGATTTTTGGGCTCCGTGGTGCGGACCGTGCAGGATGGTCGGACCTGTTATTGAAGAAATAGGCGCTGAGCTTTCGGGAAAAGCGAAAGTTGGAAAGGTAAATGTAGATGAGCAGCCCGAACTTGCATCAAAATTCCAAGTTATGAGCATACCCACCCTTGTTGTAATTAAAGATGGCAAGGTTGTGGAAACCGCTGTGGGCGCTCGTTCAAAACAGGCTTTGATTGATATGATTGGCGTATAATAAAAGAGTTTTAATAAAAGCCGACAGAGTAGGTTGCCCTGTCGGCTTTTACTGTTATAAGTTTTTATCGCACAGGCTTGAAATGGGGCAGTTTTCACAATCGGGGCGGCGGGCTTTACAATATTGACGCCCATGCCACACAAGCTGGTGTGAAAATAATGCTTGATATTTTGGGGGAACAATTTTGGCTAAATCAAGCTCAACCTTGTAAGGGTCGGTATGCTTTGTAAGACCTATGCGGCGTGACAGCCTGCCTGCATGTGTATCCACAACAACGGCGGGTTTTTCGTAAACATCGCCCAAAATTATATTAGCGGTTTTTCTGCCTACCCCGGGCAGTTTCAATAGGCTATCCATATTATCGGGAACCTCTCCGCCAAAGTCAGAAATCAGCATTTTGCTTGCCGCAATAATATTTTTAGCTTTATTTTTGAAAAATCCGCAAGAGTAAATTTCCTTCATAAACTCGTTTAAGTCGGCGTTTGCAAAGTCGCTTAGCGTTTTATATTTTTTAAGCAGCTCGTTCATAATAATATTTACCCTTTCGTCGGTACATTGCGCCGCTAACTGAGTTGCAATTAAAAGCTCGTACGGTTTTTCATAGTCAAGGGTGCATTTGGCATCGTATATATCATCAAATATTTTTCTTATTTTTGAAACTCTTTCTTTATTATTAATTTTTCCCACTTTTTCAATCTCCCCTTTTTTATTTTATTTTACAAAATATATTGTTATATGTCAATGTTACACTTGCGCAAAAGGTAAAAAAATATTATAATGGTGGTATTAAGTATTTGAAAGGGATTAAATCAAGGAGGAAAACATATGTTTGAAAAACTAAAGAATGCGGATCCAAAGGTGGCCGAGGCGGTTGAATTGGAATTAACCCGTCAACGGTCAAAAATTGAGCTTATCGCATCGGAAAACTTTGTAAGCGAGGCGGTTATGGAGGCAATGGGCACGCCGCTTACCAATAAATACGCCGAGGGATATCCGGGCAAAAGATACTACGGCGGCTGCGAATATGTTGATATAGTTGAAAACTTGGCACGCGACCGCGCGTGTGAAATATTTGGAGCGGAGCACGCCAATGTTCAGCCTCATTCTGGCGCACAGGCTAATTTGGCTGTGTTTTTCGCGGCGCTAAACCCCGGCGACACCGTTTTGGGAATGAACCTTGCGCATGGAGGGCATTTGAGCCATGGAAGTCCGGTGAATATATCAGGCAAATATTTTAACATTGTGCCGTATGGCGTTGATGATGTAACGCATACGATAGATTATAACAAGCTGGAAAAATTAGCTGTGGAGAATAAACCCAAGATGATAATTGCAGGCGCAAGCGCTTACCCAAGAGAAATAGACTTTGAACGGTTTGCGCACATTGCAAAACAAGTGGGTGCATACTTAATGGTGGATATGGCGCATATTGCCGGCTTAGTTGCCGCCAAGGAGCATTCAAACCCTATACCGTATGCCGATTTTGTCACTACTACAACGCACAAAACATTGAGAGGCCCACGGGGCGGCATGATACTTTGCCCTCAAAAACATGCAAAGTTAGTTGATAAGTCAATATTCCCCGGTATACAGGGCGGTCCCCTGATGCATGTTATAGCCTCAAAGGCTGTATGCTTTGGCGAGGCGCTAAAACCGGAGTTTAAAGAATATCAAAAAAATATTAAGAAAAACGCCAAGGCGCTTTCGGATGCGTTGATGGATAACGGCTTTAACTTAATATCGGGTGGAACGGACAATCACCTTATGCTAATTGATTTGCAAAATATGAATATTACCGGCAAAGAAGCTGAAAGACGGCTTGATGATGTTGGGATAACATGCAATAAAAATGCAATACCGAATGACCCGCAAAGCCCATTTGTTACAAGCGGCATTAGATTAGGCACTCCCGCTGTCACAACACGCGGCTTTAATGCCGATGATATGGTGGAAATTGCCCATCTTATATCATTAACAATTAAGGATTACAATTTAAATAAAGGGGAAGTAAAGCAACGGGTTGCTGCATTGTGCGGCAAGTATAAGTTATATGAATAGACCGCTTGCCGATAGGATACGCCCTTTGTCGCTTGATGACATTGTGGGGCAGCGCCATATTTTGGGGGAAGGAAAGCTGCTGCGCAAAATGATTGAATACGGCAGGCTCGGCAACACAATCTTTTACGGCCCTTCGGGCACCGGTAAGACAACGGTTGCATATATTGCCGCCAAGATATCCGAAAAAAAGTTTTACAAATTAAACGCAACCAACGCAGGTGTGTCGGATATTAAAAATATAATATCCGACATAGGCGGGTTTTCATCGCAAAAAGGGATACTTTTATACTTGGACGAAATACAAAACTTCAATAAAAAACAGCAACAATCTTTGCTTGAGGTAATAGAAAGCGGCAACATAACGCTGATAGCAAGCACAACGGAAAACCCGTATTTTTATATATACAATGCTATTTTAAGCCGCAGCACGGTTTTTGAATTTAAGCCGATTGAGGCTGACGACATTCTAAAGGCAATTTACAGGGCGGTTGAAATTACACAAAAGGATTTTCAAAATGTTAAAATTGAACTTCATGCCGATGCGGCAAAACATATTGCAAACATGGCAAACGGCGATGTTAGGCGGGCGCTCAACGCAGTTGAGCTTTGCGTTTACGGCACATATTCAGACAAAAACGAAAAAATTATAATCGATTTGGAAACAGCAGTGCAAGCAAGCCAAAAAAAAGCCATAACCTATGACAAACTTGGTGACAATCATTACGACATACTTAGCGCATTTCAAAAAAGTATTCGGGGCAGCGACCCGGATGCCGCAACCCATTATCTTGCAAGGCTTGTGTCGGCGGATGATTTGCTGTCTATATGCCGCAGACTGATGGTTATTGCTTGCGAAGATGTTGGAATGGCGTATCCGTCGGCAGTATCAATAGTTAAAAGTTGTATTGATTGCGCATTACAGCTTGGCTTTCCCGAAGCAAGAATTCCGCTCTCACAGGCGGTAATTTTGCTTGCAACAGCGCCAAAATCAAACTCAGCAATACTTGCAATTGATGCGGCAATTTCAGATATTCAAACCGGAAAGGTTGGAGAAATCCTCCCTCATTTGCGCGACAGTCATTACAGCGGCGCAAAAAAAATGGGCAGAGGGATAGATTATAAATTCCCTCATGACTTCCCAAACCACTATGTAAAGCAACAGTATTTGCCTGACACGCTAAAGGATAAGCAATATTACGCTCCGCAAAATAATAAATTTGAAAAAAGCATAGAAAGATACAGAAAAGGGCTAATAAAAGATGAGCTTTAGCGCCGAGCATCCTGTTCCGTCAAAAGCCCTCCGAAAATATTGAATAAGAGTTTACATAACAATAAAAAATAAGGTGGAAGGCGGTATTTTAATGATTAGAGTTACAATTTGGAATGAATACATACACGAAAAAAATAATTTGCAAGCAGGCAAGATATACCCAAACGGAATACATTCGCAAATCGCAAGTTTTTTAAAAAGTGATGATATTCAAGTGTCAACAGCCACATTGGATATGCCCGAGCACGGTTTGACCGAGGAGGTGCTGAAAAACACAGATGTTTTGGTTTGGTGGGGTCATGTTGGGCACAACGATGTAAGGGACGAGGTGGCAGACAGGGTTGCAGAATCGGTATTAAAAGGGATGGGGCTAATTGCGCTGCATTCTGCGCATCATTCTAAGCCTTTTAAAAAGCTAATGGGAACTTCTTGTAATTTAAACTGGAGAGAGGACGCATATGAGCGGTTATGGTGCATTGCGCCCCATCACCCGATTTCAATGGGGGTTCCAAGCAGTTTTGTGCTTGAACAAGAAGAAATGTACGGCGAGCCTTTTGATATACCAAAGCCCGAGGAGGTAATTTTTACCGGTTGGTATAAAAGCGGAGAAGTTTTCAGAAGCGGTTGTACCTTCACACGGGGATACGGGAAAATTTTTTATTTTCAACCGGGGCATGAAACATATCCCATTTATTATAACGAACATGTTCAAAGGATAATTAAAAATGCGGTTGCTTGGGCAAACCCCCTTTTAAAATTGGAAAAGCTAATATGTCCAAATACCCAGCCGCTTGAATAAACAAGAAAAATGCAATATAAAAAAGACCGTAAATGCGGTCTTTTTTATATGTGTGCCGAGTATGGCATAAATCTAAACGGTGAAAGCCCGAAGCGGACATACTCATAGCCAACTGCGACAATCCACACGACAATTACGAACAAGCGGTTAGAACAAAGAATCCCTGTCAAACCTCTATAAAAAAGCCCATTTAGCAGCGTCTGCTGCGAATTGAACCGATGTGTACCGAACGGTACGCGCGGTGGTGTGAGAGGGGTGAAGCTTTATAGGTTAGCCTCCACTCAATTAATCAAAAACATCAACTTATTTTATTGTAAAATCTATATCCAACACTTCGCTTAGCAGCTGGATGGGAACAAAGGTTTTATCGTTTATAAGTTCCGCTTTGGGTAAAATGCTTTTTGTTTTCTGGTTTTTATATTCATTCAACCCAATTTTAAAGCTTGTCTCCACATCACCTTGTTTTACATCTACCGAATGGTCAGCATCATGCCAAGTAACCGTAAAGCCTAAGGCTTCCATAATTGCTCTTATCGGAATTAGCACATCGCCGCTTTCTTTTAAAACAATCCTTTCGGTATCCTGCAAGAGAAATTCATTATCGTTTAGAAAAACCCGGTTGTTTTCCAAGGAAAAAACTATTGTTGAATTGTTGCTGTTTTTTGGCGTTTGTATAAATATTGTATCTTGCGAAGTAGCCTGCCCGGGGTAGCTAAGCGCCATGATTTCATAATACACCAAAAGTTCTGTGCCTGTTGTTATATCATCAATGGAAGGAATGTCTTTTGTTTTGAATGACCTATAAGGGTTTTCCTTCATAATGGTGATAAGGCTTGCATTATCGCCGGTTAAAACAGTTATATCGCCGCTTTCTTTTTGATTGATTTCCTTAACCTGTATGTAATCATAAGGGGTTTTGCCGTTTTCAAAATTTATCAGCAAGCAAAAGGCATTGGTTTGCGGCGGTAAACTGCGCGTCATAATCGGGGAATAGTATCCCTTTATTTTACTCCCTTCCGCTATATCTTGAACATTTTGGGGCAGACCTGTGTGTGCATCTGCAACAGATGTGCTATCGAACACCTTTAAAACCACAATGCCCATATCCTCATTATCGGGCTTTAAATTTAAAAATGTGACACCATCATTATCATTGATTTCCAACACTTCCCCCACAACCGACAAATAAGCCGGCATTTCTTGTTGCGAAATCAATTCCGGTAATGCATCATCCGCTAATAATGATATCGGAAAGCAAAGAGCCATTGCAAAGGTTAAAAATGCAGTAAATATTTTTTTCATTGATAAAACGCCTCCTAAAGTTTTTTGTAACCTCAATTATTTAGACGAATAATTACAAAAAAAGTTCCCACAACGATTCTTTAAGCCCGATTAACACAAAATCACTATCCACTAAAAGGGGATGTTTTACCAACAACGCGTATGTGTCCTTGTGATGTTTTATATACTGATAACCCTATAACCTTCTTGAATTAACCCTTTCATTCCTGCATGACCGGACATTTCGTCAAGCATGGCTAACCCTGATTTTATATTTTTCTCGTAAACCCCCATCATTTTAGAGCAGGCAAGGCACACACCGGCAATTAGGTTTGAGTCTTTCGCTTTTTTGTAAAGCGGGTTATTTTCCTCCTCGAAAACCGAAATTAGCTTAACGGAGGCGCCTTCAAAGATGATTTTGACTTCCGCACCAACGCTTGCCAAATCCAAAGCATTTAATAAAATATGTTGAAAGCACATTTTTTCTCCTGTCATACCATAAAATAAAACTTTTTCCAACCTTAAACATCTCCTTATAAATTTTTTATCCGTTTTGATAAACTGCATCAATATAAAATATCACATATTGCAGTTGATATGGGTCGATAGGCGGGCTTTTATGCAATGTCGGGCTGCACTTTGGGTATTGTTATTTTCACCAAGGTTCCTTCCCCTAATTTGCTTTCAAGCATTATACCGTATTCATGCCCAAAAGTTAATTTTATGCGCTGATTTACATTTTTTACCCCGATGTGGTCTTTTTCGCGAATATAGTCTTTTTCCAGTTCAGACACCATTTTGGTCAAGGCTTTTTCGTCAATACCCACACCGTTATCTTGAATTTCAAAAACGATTTTTTCTTCTTCTTCATACCCTTTTACGGCAATAATGCCTTTGCGTTTTAATGGTCTTATACCATGGTAAACGGCATTTTCAAGGATGGGCTGCAGCATGATTTTTATTGTGTTGTATTGCAATATTTTTTGGTCTATATGCCATGTTATATCAAACCTGTCTTCATATCTTGCTTTTAAAATTTCAATATATAACTGTGCGTTTTCAAGCTCCTTTTCCACCGCAATGGTCTGTTCTTCCGTGTCCAGACTGTTTCTCAGCAACTTTGAAAGGGCGGCAATGGTAGAGGATGCCTTGTTTTTTCCCCCTACAATGCGAATTATAATCCAGTTTATATTTTCCAGCGTGTTATGAATAAAATGAGGATTAATTTGCGCCTGTAAAGCAATAGACTGTGCCTTGTTCAGCAAAGCCATATAACGCGCCAATTCTTCCGTCATGCTTGCGTTTAAATTAAAATTTTCGATTATATTTGATGCAATGTATCGAAATTCGTTGCCATTAACAGCTTCATGAATTTTATAATTGTCTTCCCAGTTTTGCGGGTGGTTGATGATGTCGGTAAGGTTTTTTATAGGCTTAAATACCCTTACCGAGATGATAACGGATAATACAAAAGCAATAAAAACACTAAGCAAAAGTAAAAAGAATATAAATTCCTTTAAAACAGCAACCTTTTCTTCAAACTTTTCAATTGGCACCACAGAAATAAATTGCCATTTGCAATACTGTGATTTGATAATGGACACAACCTGCTTTCTGCCTTCAAACTGTGTTACAATATTTTTGTCCTCTGGTCCAATGTCTATTGAATCAAAAGAGTCGCACTCATTTATGTTTTTGCCCAGCAGGTCGGTGTTTTTATTGTAAAGGATTCTTTGATATTGATCGACTAAATAAAAAGCCTCAGCCTTTTGGCTTCCGATATCATTTATAACATTGGCAATTTTGTCGCCGTCAATGTTTATAACAACAACGCCCGTCTCGTCCTTGTTTCTGCTTGGTATTGAAACGAACTTAGAGATTATATACTGCGCATCGTCGTCTGACATTTTTCTTTGCATTAGCCTTGGCTCAAACCACGAGTCGTAATTGTTTTTACTATTTTGGAAAAGGTCAAGCCAGTCTTGGTCACTTGACTTTGAAATTTCCCCAACCTCGCCAAGCGATGTAATAATGTAGTCGCTTTTTTCAAAGTAGATATACATAGAGTTAATATAATCGCTTGTAATCATCGAAACGGTCATTGCATGATTTATCTTATTAACCTGCTTTATTGTGTCGTAGTCATTTCTGTTATGCTTTAAGCCGGACATAAGCGCATTAACATCTGAATCGAACACCAATCTGGTAGACAGCTTGTCTGCCTCCAAAACCAGCATGTCAATCATATCCCGAACCTTCTCCAGCTTGCTCATGTTTGCTTCGGATATTTCTTCTTTCATCACTTTGTTGTAATAATTGTATGTTGTGATATTGATAGCAATGAGGGAGATAACAACCAAAATAAGAATAATAAACATATTCTGTATAAAAATACTGTTTAACTTATAATTCCTTATGTAATGCCATATGCTAAGCTTTTTGCTGTTCATCAAGGCCCACCTTCTTAATTAGGTTAAAGCGGTATTCCGTTGGCGTATACCCGGTACAGCTTTTAAATATTTTGTAAAAATATTTTGTAGTTTTGTACCCCACCATTGCACCTATTTCATATACTTTGTACTGGGGGTTTTCCAGCAATTCAATTGCTTTTTGGATGCGTACGTTAATCAGGTAATTAGAAAAGTTTTCACCCGTGTACTGTTTGAAAATTCGGCTGAAATAAACCGGGCTTAAAAACACTTCATTTGCAATATCATTTAGCGTGATATTTTTATTATAATTAAGTTGGACAAATCCTTTCGCCTTTTTGATGACGGCGCTATTGGAAATTGGCTTATTATTTTGCATAAAAAGCGTCATTTTATTTAATAAGCTATTAGACCAAGCTTTTAATTTATCAATATTTTTAAACTGATATATTTCTTTATTATTGACAGACCAATCAATGTTCAGCTCTTTTAGCTTGTTGTTTAAAACAACAAACAGAGCATCCAAAAAGTTGTAAACAAGGTCCATATTAACATTTTCAAACTCGTTTATGTAATCGTTAAACGAATCAATAATATATTTCGGCTCACCGCAATCGATGGACGAGATAAAGACCTTTTGTTTTTCAACAATTTTGGCTATGTCATCAAGACCCTTGCCTTTAAGGTTTTCCCGGCTTGCCGCCAGTTCAAAAACATTTTTGAAAACCGGGTAAATTGTTACCAAAATTTCGGCGCCAAACATTGACTTGATTTCTGATTTAATGCAATCAAAATGCGTTTCCAATGACTTTTTTAAAATATCCTCATCAGTAATCATCGGGCTTATTATAAGCACATCTATGCTATCATGCGTTCCAAATATGGGAAAATATAAAGTGTCTCCTATTTCAATTTTAAAAAAGTTTTTAATTACAGCCGCAAAATAGTCTTCCCCATACTTGGTTTTTCTGGTTTCCATAAGCCCGCCGCTTATAAGCTTAATATTCACAATGCAACATTTGCTTTTTTCGTAATCAATTCCCAGCCTTATTACCTTTGACCTTTCGATGATTTCTTCTTCGTTTTTCAAAGCCCCCGAGATTATATCAGAAAAAAATTGCTCTCTTAGAGCGGGAATAAGCGTATCGTATTGTTGCCGCTTTTGTTTTAGCCTTTTTTCTTCCGCCGCCTGAAAATCCAACTGGTTTTTAATGCTGCTAAACAAACTTTCTATTTCGTCGATTTGCGTTGGTTTGAGCAAGTAATTTACAACATTGTAATCAATTGCCTGCTTTGCAAAATCAAATTCTTTATATGCGCTTATTAAGACCACCTTGGTTTTGGGGATGTTTTCGTACACAAACCGGGCAATTTCCAAGCCGGATACAAACGGGATTTTTATATCTGTCAAAACAACGTCCAACGGATGATTTTTAATATATTCAAGCGCATCCTGCCCATCGCCAAAGGCTGCCAAAACTTCAAAACCCAAGCTGTTCCAGTCTACAAATTCAGACAAGCCCTCTCGGATGTTTTTTTCATCATCAACAATTATAATTTTATACAACATACAAAATCCTCCAAAAGCGCTATAAAGTTTGTTGGACAACTGTTCATATTATATGGTTTATTTTTTGGTGTATATGGTTAAGCAAAGAAATATTAAAAGCAATCGTTATCGAAAACAAATTATCAGGCCATTTAATTAAAATTCACTACCTATGCAGCATAATCCCCGATTATTAAGATTGATTAATTATATAATAACATAACAGTTTATGTTTGTAAACCATTAGTTTTTAACAACGCAATGTTTAAAAAGTATACCTTGGGCATACTAAATTAACATTTTTAGTTTTAAATTCTATATTAAACAGCAGATGGTAGAAATAGTGTCACCATAAAGATTGACTTGTGCCATTTTAAATGCCGTCAATATGATGTAAAATAAAATCGAAAAACAATTGAACCAAGCTGAAAGCTAAAAATTCAATCTGTAATTATACCAAGTATCTTTAGGAAGGGGCTTTAATGTGAAGAAAGTTGTAGCAATGGCTTTATTTAACATCCTTGTTTTATGCATCGTTTTGCCTGTTTTTGCAGAGGGGGTCGAAACTAATTTGAGCGCAGTTTATGACGAGCAGAATGAGCGGGTAACCATTATTGGAAATGCGGGCGCTTACAACGATAAGCAAAACATACTTGTTATGATACTTCGTCCCGGGAAAACGCTTAATAACATTTCCCCAAATATACAGTTACAAGATTATAGCGCTATGGCACATATCATGGACACAAAAACGGACCGGTTGGGCAACTATACGGTTACATACGATATGGAAGAACCCAGCGGTGTTTATACAGTTATTGCTGGCGGCATGAAAACGGGTGAGCCGATTACAACACAATTTACTCATTATTCAAAAACGGAAAAGGAACAGGTATTCCAAGCAATTCAAGACATCAGGGCGGGGAGCGGCGAAAACAAGCCTGCCGATATTGGCTTGATACTTTGCGATAAATATGTTGCATTGAAAATAGACTTTCCGCTATTTGTCGGGCTTGCGGATAAGAGTCTGATAAACCAAGCAGTTGCATATGCGCCTGCATTAGATGATTTAAATCAAATGTATGGCATTATCAAAGAATATTCAACTGTTCAGGCTATAAACGAGGCAGATACTGATGAAAAGATTAAAGCTTTAATTACTAATTATGACGAGATTTTAAATTTGGATAAAACCTTATATTCCGGTCAAAAACTTACAGATGCCGCCAAGGAGCAAATTGAGGCGGGGATGAAAAATTACAAAAAATTTGCAACCGCCAAAGATGTAAGAAGCGAATTTTTAAAATACTCGGTGGTTGCCGCCATTAGTGAGGTTAGAAGCTGGATAGATATAAGAGACATAATCACGGATTATAACAGCTCTGTGCTGCAAATGGATTTAACCGATTATAACGCTTTGAGCAGCAGTGGCAGGGATTCGGTGGATAAAGCGCTTGCCGACATGAGTTTTGCAACTTTAGGAGAAGTTACAAAGGCGTTTAACACATTGGTTGCAGCCCAACATGCAAAAGAGAACGCTACAACCCGCCCGGGAGGGAGCGGCAGCGGCTCGTCGGGGCAGACACAAATGAATTTGTCAATATCGCAAACACCGCAAGAGGTTAAACCTCCGCAAGAAAATGTTGAAAGCTTCGTTGATTTGGGCAGCGTGCCTTGGGCTGTTGAGAGCATTGAAAAATTAGTTCAAAAAGAAATTATAGCAAGGGATGAAAGCAAGCTATTCAGACCAAATGATTTTGTAACAAGGGAGGAGTTTATTAAATTGATTGTTCTTGCTTTTGATGTTGAGCAGCAAGAGCAAGGCCGCAATTTTAAAGATGTGCCTTTGGATAGCTGGTACCATCAATATGTTACAACTGCCGCCGAAGCGGGGTTGGTTAACGGAATCAGCAAAGACGAATTTGGAACGGGAAGAATGATAACAAGACAGGATATGGCAGTTATGCTATATAGAGCTGCGCAATATGCGGGGATTACCTTCCAAAAACCAACGGCGCCAATCTTTCAAGATAACGATGATATAGCGGATTATGCAAAAGAAGCTGTCGGAGCAATGGGCGAGGCGAAAGTTATAAGCGGTCAAGGAGACGGTAAGTTTGCGCCGACGATAAATGCAACCAGAGCTGAAGCGGCAACTATTATCAGCAGAATTTTAAACGCTTTATGAGGATATTTTTAAAAAAAGTAGGAGGAGCTAAAATGGGTTTGCATAAAAGGGTGTTATGCTTGCTATTTATAATTGTTTTGCTGCCCGTGAGCGGGCTGTCAGCAAACGCTCAGGGTACAGAGCCGATTGCCTACAAGGATTCCCTTGAAATATTATCAATCTTGGGCATTATGGAGGATGGCGCAGACGGCGCCTTTGAGCCTGAAGGCAGCATAACGAGGTCTGAATTTACAACAATGATAATAAAGCTATTAAATATTGACGAGCAAATCACCGATATCGGTTCGGATAGTATGTTTAAGGATGTTTCAGCCGACAACCCCGCATTGCCTTATATTACGACAGCGGCAAAGCTGGGAATTGTAAGCGGTTTTGGCAATGAAACATTCAGACCGGATGATAATGTAACATATGAGCAAATAATGATTATGCTTGTAAACGCTCTTGGTTATGGCGTGGTTGTAAAGCAGCAGGGAAATAACATTTCCGAATACCTTTCTCAAGCAGGTAACCTTAATTTACTTGGCGGAATTAAAGTGTCGTATGCCGACGCCGCGACAAAAGGCGCTGTTGCAAAGATATTGCATAATGCGCTTTACATAGATATTTTAGAAGCAAAGGTTTTGGGAGAACGAACCGAGTATAAGGCTGTTAAGGGAAACAACATTTTAACCGAAAAGTTTAAATTGGTTAAGGTTGAAGGGATTGTAAACGCCGTTGGTCGGACAAAGCTTGCGTCGGTAAGCAATCTTAGAGATGGTCTGATTGAAATAAACAACGAAATTTATCGCTTGGATATGGCAAAAGCTACACCGTTTTTTGCAAATTATGTGACTGCATATGTGCAAGACGAGGACAAAAACTCTGAAAGGGAAGTTGTATTTATTACGCCTCACCCGCACAAAAATACAGTTTGGCAAATTAATGCCAAAGATATTGTTGATTGCAAAAACAACACGATATACTACACCACGGACGAAAACCTTAGCAGAGGAACGGATGAAATTGAAGTTGCAAGCAGCTCCGATTTAATATTAAACGGGCAGGTTTTTAAAGGCTATCTTGAGGAGATAATTCAAAAGGATTTTGGTAATGTGACGGTAGTGGACAACAATGGCGACAGCATAGCCGATGCGGTTATTGTAACCCGCTATGATGTGATTGTTGCAGACAGTATAGATGAGCAGGGCAAGATAGTTTATGATAAAATAAACCCGTCCATTTCGCTGAATTTGGATGATAACGGAGCAAAAGGCACAGTTAAAATTTTTAAGAATGGCACAGAAATATCCATATCGGATATAAAATCGGGAGATGTGTTATCCGTTGCCCAAAGCGAAAATGATAAAATATCGCTAAAATACATATATGTCAGCGATACGAAGATTACAGGGGAAATTCAGGAAATCGATAAACCGGATAAAAATATAGTAATCAATAACGAATTTTATAAAATTACTAAAAGACTGATTGATTTGGTTAAGCTTGGCGAATCATACACCTTTGCTTTGGATATTGAAAACAAAGCGGTGGATATTCAACGGTCTGTTTTAACTTCGGGCAACCTTGCATATTTGATGATGGCAAAAAGAATGAAAGGCATAGGGGCAAGGCTATCATTGAAGCTTTTTACGCAAGATGGGGAAATAAAAGAATTAACATGCGCAAATACAATTACTTTGGATGGCGTTTCAATAAAAAGCTCGGCGGTTAAAGAGCCTATATTTATGGTGGACGAAAAAGGGAATATAAGAGAGGACAACAAAATTGTTCCCCAGCTTATTGTGTACGGAACCGACTCTAAAGGCAATGTGAACGAAATTGACACCGCTGCGACAAGCCCAAGCGAAAAGGAAAGCGAATATTCGTTGGAACGCGTGTTTGATTACACCGATTCAACACATATCGCCGAACCGGGCAATCTTATTTGGGTTGGACCAAATTCACTAAACACAAATATATTAATTGATGATTCTACTGTTTTGTTTTACATTCCGGCGGATGAAGAAAATTCGGAGGATTCAAAATATCAAATTGTGACAGCCAATGATTTAATTGATATATCATTTGCCGTCACGGCATACTCACTATCACCCGAAACCTTTATCCCCGATGCTGCGGTTATTAAATATAACGCGTCACATGAGGGGGTGCACAGCCGAAGTCCCATGATGTTGGTTGATTATATCTCCACCGCCGTCAATAAGGAGGGTGATGTAATAAACATGCTTTATGGATTGGTGAAGGGTGAGCTAAAATCAGAAATAGTGGCAGATTTTAATGTATTAAAAAAGCGTGACACCGGAGAAACAATCGGGCAAGGAGACGTTATCCAGTATCAAAAAAACGGCAAGGGAGAGGTTGTCAGCATTAGCTATGTGGATGACAGCAGCAGTAACCTTCGCTTTATCAATACCGTTACCCCAACCCTTGATAAGGTTGGAAGCGCCAGCTTTCCATTTATGATTGGAAGGTATAACCATGCTTTTTGTTTGTTTGGCGGCTTTGTGGACGATAAGCAGGGCACCGCAATCAAAGTGGCGGAGGGCAACAACATCCACAGCATGCCGTCACCGATAAAATACCGATATTTTTACACCGACTCTTTTTCAATAATGGTTTACGATAAAGAAAAGGGCATGGTTTATGCCGGTACAACCGACGACATTTTACCATATAAACAGGTGGGCGATAAATGCTCAAGAATATTTATTCATACAAGAAATGCAAACCCACAAAATATTTTTATTTATAAGGATTGATTTGATATGAAAAATATAAAACCATTATTTTATGCGGCTGTTTTAATTGCTATTTCTTTAGTAGTTATTGTATTGCCTTTGACGGTTTTTGCTGCCGACCAAGTGATTGTCGACCATAGCGGCACAAACGGCGAAGGCGGCGCATCGACCGTTACCGGCGAGTTTTTAAACCCGGTGGAAGGTACCGAATGGAACCCCAGCAACACATTGCCGGGCTCAAATGCGCATAGCTTCTTTTACCCCGGCGCATCGGTGCGCTCAAGGTTTACAAACAATACTGTTTCACCTGTCAGGTGGACGCCAAACAGCGGTCTTTTAGACAGCGGGGCGTTATACAATGTGTATTACGCCAACATAAACAGATATGAAATAGGCGGCTATACAAATGATTCCGAGTCTGCAACCATAACCGTATGCCATAACGGCGAGATAGAAACTATAAGTTACAGTCAAGTTAACAACCCGTTGGGAATGGTTTTTATAGGTCAGTATGTTTTCGCGGGAGATGGTTCTGATTATATACAGATTATCAATAACAGCGCGGGGAAAATTTTGCAAGCGCACTCGGTAATGTTTATAAAATTGAAAGAAAATAATGCAAATCTTTCCGAACTGAGCGTTTCGACCAATAACATTTCATTTTCGACCGATACGATAACATATAATGCGGGCGAAACAACAAATGATTATATTTGTGCACAGACCCAAACGGAACATCCGAACGCCACAGTCAATATAGAGGCGAACGGAATTGAACAAAGTGACCCAACCCGAATAGGCTTGAGCATCGGCGCAAATATAATAGATGTTACGGTAACGGCGGCGGACGGCGTTGCCACCAAAACATACACAATCAACATTGAAAGAGTTGTTATTATAAACGACGAAGATTCCGAAGGCTATGCCGAAACCGGCGAATGGGGTAAGGATTCAACTTTTAAGGGCAACAATGGTTCGGATTCTGCATTCACAACTGTTAAAGGATCCGAGGCGGTGTTTACCCCAACCCTTGAAACGGAAGGCGCTTATGAAGTGCATTTCTTTAGAGTGTCTGCAAATGACGGCACAGATGATACCGATATTAAAATTGAAGTTACACGAAATGGTTACACTCAGGAGTTAACTTTTGATGGTAGCGGCGCCGGGGGCTGGGTAAGCTTGGGAACATTTTATTTTAGCAACAATGGAACGGAAAACATTAAGGTAACCCGAGTATCCGATGATGGCAACAACATTGTTACCCGTATTGATTCGGTTAAGCTAAATAAAAAGGATTTTACGGGGAATGAAAACACATTGGATTGGCTGGAAGTAAGCGGCGGCAGTCTGAATATGCCATTTAGCGCGCAAATCAATCAATATACTATGATAATTCCAATTGTTACAAATGAGTTAGAGTTTACAGTATATACTTTAAACCCCGATACAACAATAAAAATCAACGATGTTGATGTGCAGTATGGAAAAAGCGAAATGTTTTCTCTGTTGGGGGCGGAAAGTAACATAAACATTCAGTTGACATCACCCAACGGCATAACCGGTAACTATACAATTTTGGTCAGAAAATCTGCATATGTAACATTAGATTATAATGCCGACGGTTACCAAGAAAGCGGCTTATGGGATACTAATACTGAGCACGGCGGGCATGACGGAACAGGAACAAGAGCTGCAACCGGTTTAGAAGCGGCAACGGCAGAATATAAATTTGATTTTAACGATTCGGTGCCGATAAGAATTCAGCTATATAAAGTGGCGGCGCCGAACGGAGATAACAATGCAAAGGTAGAAGTCGTTATAAACGGCACGCAAAAAACATTCTATGTAGACCAAACACAAGGTGAAAGCGGCTGGCTGAACTTAGGGATATATGATGTAACGCAAGGCGTTAGCGGCTATGTTAGGATTGTTCGCCAAAGCGGCGGCGATGCAAACAGCTTCACCTATGCCGATGCAGTAAGGTGTGAAGTTTTGACGGATATAACGCTTGAACATGTTGATTTGAAAAATGAAGAAGGGCAAATAATAGAAAATTTAAAGCCGGGCAACATCACCGTTACGGCATCTATTAAAAATTATGCAAAAACCGATAAGCCTGTTTCGATAATTGCCATTTTATGCAAGGGAACAGAGCAAAGCTACAAGGTGGAAAAGGTTGCTTTTTCAGAGGAGCAAACAGTTTTATCAGATAAGCGGCTGGACATATCCTTTCAATGCCAAATTCAAGGCAATGCAGAGGATTATATTATAAAAACATATGTTATAGATAGTTTAAAAACCTTTAATATGTATGATGATGCTATAATAAAAAAATAAGAGGAGGATTAAAATGGGTAAAAAATTTGGGTTAATTACCGGTTTGCTGGGGTTGTTCCTTGTTTGGTTTATTCTGAGCATAGGTTCTGTTTCCGCACAAAGCACGGTAATTGTAGACTATCTTGGAAATGACGGGATGCAAGGCTCAACAACAAAGACCGGGGACTTTTTAATGGGCGATTTTCAATGGGAACAGATAGGACCGCCAACTGCATCATACCCCAACTTACCATGGGCGGGCTCGGTAAGAGGAAGCATGGCGTCAAGAGGCGCTGACGCTAACACTTACGGTGCGAACGCATATGCACGGTTTAGGCCGTTGGAGGGTTTGCTGGAAGAAGGCGCTGAGTATGATGTGTATTATACCAACATAAACCGCACCGACTTTGCCTTAACCAATGACAATAATAATGCAACAATTCGTGTGCATCATAACGGCACTCTTGATACTGCAATTTCTAATTACAATCAATCAGCCTTGAACACCGGTTTTCAACATATTGGGCGCTTTACCTTTTCGGGAGATGGAACGGAATATGTTGAAATTTATCGAAACCGCTCAGGTACTGCTTTTTTACATACGCATTCTGTGAAATTTGAAAAGGTTGCCGGTGTTTCGGGCGACCCTGCGGATGCAACATTGTTTGAACTTGATTTTACAGCAGGCTTGCTATCGCCTGAATTTTCACCCGAGATTGAAAGCTATACAATCAGCACGGCTGATGTCATCACAGAAATTGATGCGGTTGCATCCAATACTGATGCAACGGTTACTATTACTGCACCGCACAATTCAACAGCTCCGTATGCACTCAGACTTGGCGAAAATATATTTACAATAACTGTTCTTTCAGCAAACGGTGAGGTCAGCAAAACATATACTGTTACCGTTAGCTTGGATGAAGCTGTTATATCCACGGAAAGCGCAGGTTCATACACCCTTGACGGGGCAGGAACATGGCAGCAATCAGCGGCTGTTAAAGGGTGGGATGGCATAATACCCACTTATTACAATGGATCTTTAGGTTCGTATGCTGTGTTTAACACAAACATTGCACAAGAAGGCATTTACAACATAAAATATTTTCGCTCGGCTTACAGCAACAGCGATAATAATATAACAGTTGAAATTATTCACGACGGCGTAACCTCAACAAGATATATCGACCTTGAAAACGGAGACCGCGAATGGGTTGATATGGGCACATTTTACTTTGCCGGTGACGGGGCTGAAACGGTAAAACTTATTAAAACTGCAGCAGGCAAAATGTTAAGGGTAGGCGCAATAAAGGTTTCAAAGGCAAATTTTGACGGTAGCGAGGCGGGGCTTGAGGCTGTTAAAGCACATCTTAATGGTAAGGTGCTGTCACCCGTTGTTTTACAAGGTCAGAATTCCTATACATTAGAAGCGCAACTGATGGATTCGGCAATTCAATTTGAGGTTTATGCTCAAAACCCCAACGCAAGCATAACAGTAAACGGCGTTTTAGTTGAATATGGCGTGCCGAGCGAACCGATATCGCTATCGGATGGGGCTAATTTGATTGAGATTGCCGTAACATCTACTGATGGCAATTCATCTCAAACCTATGAATTTAACATAAATAAATTCGATAAAATAATTATAGGTTATGGTGATGAAGGATACAGCGAATTAGGCGAATGGTTAGAATCCGCCAGCTTGGCGGGGCACGACGGCAGCCCAAGCAGATATTTCCCCAGAAATCCCGAATATGAGGGGGAACAGCCATCGGTTACATACACGCCAAACATTGCAGAGCCTCAAGAACTAATTGTCCAAATTTACAAAATCGTTGGTCCGAATAATAACGATACCAATGTAAAATGGGAAGTAAAACATAGCGGTGTTGTAGAAACCTTTTATTTGGATTATTCGCAGGGGGCATCGGAATGGGTAACGCTGGGCGTATTTAATTTTGATGGAAACGGCGATGAATATATAAAAATGAGCAGAATTATATCAATGGAAGAAATGCTTTTCACACGCGCTGATGCCGTTATGCTTGCCTCTTTGCCGACAAATCAGGTTGTTTTCGGAGCGCCGACATATCAAAAGGGTGACGGAACTGAGATATATAAGCTTGAAGAAGGTGTGGTAACCGTTAAAGTGGTTGCAACCAACACAGCGGGCGAAGACATGAACTTAACTCTTATAGCAAGTGTATTTCAAGATGTGACTGAAGGATGCACCGTTTTAAGAAAAATAAATGTGTCATTGCAAGATACCGTTGCTGCAAAAGATTCATGCGTGTTGGAGGCAACTGTCAGCATAGATGCTGCAGATTTGCCTGATGCAAAGCTTAAATCATTTATATGGTCCGATTTAAACAGTTTAGTGCCATACAGAGGAACATATACGCTTAATTAAATAATATAAAGCTTTAAAGTACAAACTTTCTGTACCAAAACACCATAATAAACGAAGGGAACAAAAACTTATGAGTAAAAGCAGTATTTGCAGTAATCAGTTAGCACTTTATACCAAGCCTAAATCCAATGCACTACAAAGTGCGGTACAATACATTAAAAAGAACTTTTGGCTGTATTTATTGCTTATACCCGGGGTTGCATATTTTTTAATATTTCATTATGCCCCAATGTATGGTATATTGATAGCGTTTAAAGATTTTGATGTGGTAAAGGGAGTTTGGAACAGCTCTTGGATTGGTTTGGATAATTTCACCTATTTGTTTAAATCAAAAGACTTTTTTAATATTTTATCCAACTCTATTATAATTAGCTTTTACAGGTTGTTTTTTGGCTTCCCCGCCCCGATTATATTGGCAATACTTTTAAACGAGGTGCGCAGCAACACATATAAACGCACAATACAAACAATATTGTATCTGCCCCATTTTATATCATGGGTGGTTATAACAGGAATAATTTATGTGTTCCTTTCTCCGAGCACCGGCGTTGTTAACCTTATGATTAATGAATTTGGCGGCAAATCAATAGCTTTTTTGCAAGAACCCAAATATTTTAGAAGCATCATTGTGTTAAGCGGAATATGGAAAGAAACAGGGTGGGGAACCATTGTTTATTTGTCTGCCATAACAAGCATTGATGTGGAGCAATACGAAGCCGCTTTTATTGACGGGGCTAACAGACTGCAAACAATCCTTTACATTACCTTACCGAGTATAATGAGCACGATTGTTGTGCTGCTTATATTGCGTATGGGGAACATTTTACGCAATGGGTTTGAACAAATTTTTCTGCTGTATAACCCGATGGTATATAATGTGGCGGATGTTTTTGAAACATATTCTTACCGGGTCGGTATACTGGAAGGGCGTTTTAGTTACTCTACTGCGGTTGGAATATTTCAATCTGTGGTTGGGCTGATATTTATCATGTCTTCAAACTATTTATCCAGAAAGGTTAACGACGCAGGGCTATGGTAAAGGAAAGGGTTGATGAAATTGAGACGAACTAATGTAGATTTTATTGTCGATGCGATTATTGCAGTAGTTGTGGGATTGATAGCGTGGATAATGCTTTACCCTTTCCTAAATGTGGTTGCAGTAGCATTTAGTGATTATAGTGAATATTTAAAGCGCCCACTGATGATATGGCCACGCAATATAAACTTTGAGGCGTTTGAATATGTGTTTAGCAATCCGCTGATACTAAATTGCTATAAAAACACAGTCATTATAACAGCGTTGGGTACAATAGGCGGGCTTTTTCTAACTGTTGTAACTGCATATCCGCTCTCTAAAAGGCATCTTAAAGGGCAAAAATTTGTAATGATGTTTATTGTTTTTACGATGTTGTTTAACGGCGGGTTAATACCTAAATTTTATTTGATTAAAAGCCTTGGAATGCTTGACACCTTATGGGCGCTCATTATACCGGGAATGTTGACATCTTTTAATATTATTCTGATGAAAAACTTTTTCGAGGGGTTGCCAAAAGGCTTAGAGGAAGCAGCCAAAATAGACGGCGCGAAGGATATTTATATTCTTTATAAAATAATCATACCTTTGTCAATGCCTATTATTGCTACAATAGCCCTTTTTATTGCAGTCAGCTATTGGAATAGCTTCTTTAATGCAGTTGTTTACATAAGGTCAACAAGCAAATGGACATTGCAATTGCTGCTAAGAGAAATTATTATGACATCCAACGCCGCCTTGCTCCAGGGAACTAATTTTGCGGAAGAAAAGCTGATACAAACGCAAAGCGTTAAGTACGCCACGCTAATCGTTGTAATTTTGCCGATTCTTTGCTTATATCCGTTTTTGCAAAAGTATTTTGTTAAAGGGGTTACTTTGGGTGCGGTAAAGGGTTAACCGCCCGATTCGGGGACAATACAAAAATAATAACCAATGGGAGATGATGTTGTGAAAAAGGTTTTAATCGGAATATTGGTGGCATCGCTTATGGCGGCTCTTTTCGGTTGCAGGCAACCAAATGTCGATACGAGCTTGACGGACGGCAGCAGCGCCTACGAATTTAAAATTTTCGGCGTTTTTGCTTCACCAACCATAACGGATGTTGACAGCGCCTTCGTTAAAATGATGGAAGAAGCAAACGGCATAAAGGTGAATCTTGAAATACCGCCGACAACGAATTATTCTGAAAGACTTCAGATAATGCTGGCAGGCGGAGATTATCCGGAAGTAATCCAGTTTGTTGATGTTACAAACAAGGCATATATCGACGCAGTTCAAAACGGGATTATAATTCCCATTACCGATTACCTAAAAACTGCCGAGAACCTTAACAAGTATTCTTATGACATATCGTGGGATACTTTAAAAACAAAAGACGACAGCGATATTTATGCCATACCCAGAACCAGCATAATGAGAGCCGACGGTTATGTTGTAAGGGAGGATTGGCTTGATAATGTTGGGCTGACATTGCCGGAAAACGGTGAGGTAACGCTTGATGAATTTACCGAAATACTAAAAAGGTTTACTTTGAACGACCCGGATAGCGATGGCAAGAACAACACTTATGGCTTTGGATGCAACCAGTCCTCGTTGGGCGGAATTGACCCTATTGCAATAAATGTGTTTGGTATAAACGGTTGGCAAGAAGATGATGGCGAATTCTCGTACATGCATAAAAAGTTTGATAAAAATGATAACAGCTTTAAAAATGCGTTGGAATATATGTCCTCGATTTACGAAAAAGGTTTTATCGACCCGGACAGCGCAACAATAACCAGAAAGGTAGCCCAAGATAGGTTTATGCAGGGCATAACCGGTGTTCTTCCTGCTTTTGCGGGGAATATAGACCCTGTGTTTGCGCCCACGATGAAAAAAATCAACCCGAATGTAAAGCTAACATACATTACAGGCATAAAAGATGCAAAGGGTAAAGTTCAATCCGCTGTCAGCGGTACAGGAATATGGGGAGCGTACGCCATAACCAAAAGCGCCAAAAACCCGCAAAAAATAGTAGACTCATTTGATTGGATGCTATCCGATGAAGGATGGGACGCCGTTAAGTATGGGGTAAAAGATGTGACGTATCATGAAGAAGACGGCAAAAAAATATTTAACAAAAAATTTGAACAACATATTATTGCACGGGATTTTGTGCGAAGGAATAACGATTCAGACTTTTTTATTACCGACCGTTTAGTTGATGATGTTGCCAGAACGACGCAGGTGAGCGCATGGGTGGACCAATGCATTAAAAATGCCATACCATCCATGGATAGGGGATACATAACAAAGGCTTCTCAAAAACCTGAGTTTATAGATTATCAAGTAACGATGTCTGAGGTTATTACAAAAATTATCTTAGGTTCGCTGCCGGTTAGCGCATATGATAAAGCGATTGATGGTTGGTATAAAGCCGGCGGTTTAGAGCTCGTTGAAGAAATGAACGAATATATCAAAAAGGTAGAAGGTAAATAATTTTCTCGGTTAAGCTTTTTGTATTGGATATGACCGGTTAGCTAATAAATAAAATTGAAAAAAGGATGGGAATATTAAATGAAAAAGCGGCGATTGGCAACATTGCTAATAATACTGTTTAGTATAACAATGCTGGGTGTGCCGGCAACGGGTGTTCAAAAGGGCGTTGCCGCCGAGCAATCGGGGCAGGTAATTGTTTATCCGTCAGATGATACCTATTCCATAATAGAAAAACCTGACAGCTCATTTAACTCAAAAGTTTGCGTATCGCAGTTTGGGCGGGTGGATGACTCGGGCGACGGAATGATAGGCACAAAAATTGTGTATATGAAATTTGAAGTGCCGGTAAACCCAAAATCAGTTAAACTAAAGGTATACAGGGATAAAGGCAAGGGGCCTTTGGAAGTGTATCCCGTTACCGATAATAACTGGAGCGAAAAAATGCTTACTTGGAACAACAGCCCTGACATTGACCGCACGAATTTGCTGGATAAGGAGCCCAAGGCTTCGGCAACGGACATTGGCTGGGTAGAATTTGACTTGACAAGCCATATTACCAAAAACGCAACATACAGCATTGCAATTGTAAATACGGTAAACAGCTATTGCGCTTTGGTATCCAAAGAAGATGCGGATAAAAGCAAGCATGCCCATCTTGAGATATTGTCGGATTCAAAGCCTGTTACCGCTCCGACAGAAGAAAAAAAGCCGGATAAAGAACCTGTTATCGAAAAAAGCGATGAAGCGCCGGTTGAAGTGCCTGCGCAACCCGAGCTGTCAAAAGAGGCTGAAAAATTCAAGTCCAACCCCGCGGGAACGCTTAGCGAAATGGGAATGCTTTTGGGTGACGGCAACGGCGTTACGGAACAATACTTGCAAACAAAGCCCACCAGAATTCAGGCGGCTGTAATGTATTTAAGGCTAAAGGGGCTTGAAAAAGCGGCTGAAAGCTTTGCCGGTGAAGATAACTTTTCGGATAGCCAAAATCATTGGGCGAAAAAGCACATGGCATATTTGAAGTCGCATCCCGAGCTTGGAATGATTGGAACGGGAGATAATTTATTTAGCCCCGATTTGGAAATCAGCGCAAAAGAATATTACAAGGTTATGTTGGAATCGCTTGGTTATATTTACGAAGCGGATTATAATTGGGATAACTTAAACGATTTTGCCGCGGCATTAGGTTTAAAGGATGCTTATTCACAGCCGGAATTTAATATAAAGGCGCTTGCAATAGCAACGGTTGAAGCATTATTAACAAATAAGAAAAACAGCAGTACATCCCTTTTGGATGAAATACGCAGCAGCGCTGCTGATAGGGAAACTGCCGAAGTTTTAGGAAACGCTAAAATTATTCATGTAAAAGATTTTGGTGCGATACCGGACGACGGCATATGCGATGTCAAAGCAATTTGCGATGCCATCGATGCGGCAAAAAAGGAAAGCAATGCCGTTGTTATGTTTGATGAGGGCGTTTATAACCTAAAGGATGAGGTAAAGCTGCCTGCCATGATTGTGATAGACAAGGCGAAAAACATGACATTGTCCGGTCAAGTAAATTCGCAAGGCGAGCCTACAACAATGCTTGAAATGAACCTGACATTGGGCAATGACATTACATCGGGGCGTCACTTAGACGTTAACAATAGTGAAAACATTAAAATTGAGAATATACTCATGGACCATTATCCACGATTTAATACGGTAGGCAAAATTGTAGATGTTGATAAGTCAAAAGATGTTGTTACGGTAGATATCCTGCCCGAACTGCCTCATTTTGACGGCATGAAGTTTTATTCTGCAAACAGTTGGAATTTGGAAACCAAAGAATTGTTGCCGCAAGCTCCGCTATCTTTGGGGGTGGACAGAAAACGCTTTTCTAATGTGTGGGTGCATGTACCCGGCGGTGACGGCAAAAGATATAAGCTTTCAGGGTTTGGAATTGCCAACTCGGTTGATGTAGGTCAGGGAATGTCATGGCATTTTAATGTTGTGGCTAACGAGGGGGCGCCCGCTCAAAATGTTTTTCGCGCAAGCGGCAATAAGAATATTATTGTAGAGAATGTGCAAATATTTAGTGCGGTAGGCGCTGCCGTTTCTATGAACCTAAACGAAAACATTACTTTAAAAAAGGTGCATTTGGTTCCCCAAGGCAACTCATTAACCGTTACTCCAAGAGACGGTTTTCATATGGCAAGAAACAAAGGTAAGCTTTTGGTGGAAGAAATGTATATAAAAGGTTGCAGGTGGGACCCCTTTGTTTCATATATGAAATTTTTGAAGGTGCAAGAAATTATCGGAAACAACGGCATAAAAGCGATTCTTGATGCAGGCGGCGACAAGTTAAAAGCCGGTGACAGCGTAACATTTTGGACGGGAGAGAGGGCTGTTGACAGAATAGTTCAATCCATAGAAAAAATAAGCGGAAATCAATATTCAGTAGTGTTTACAGAAGCGTTGCCTTCTTCGGTTGCGGTGGATTCTAATTTCAGCCTCGGGATTTGGGATTGGGATGAAGCGATAGTGCGGAATAGTGTTTTTGAAGGCAATTGCGGCACGCCCGTCATTTTTGAAACATCAAATGTGTTAATCGAAAACAACATATTCAAAAATAACTCGTACAGCAACATTGAGCTTGGCCCCACCAGTAACGGTGCAGGTTCTTTTGTCAGAAACATTGTAATTCAAAATAATGAGTTTATAGGTTCAACATGGACTCCAAAATCATCGGGCGGAGTTGAGGGCGGCACAAATTATGGCACCATAACGCTCTTTAATAAAAACGGAGCTTTTGGCTTGGAGCCATACAACGAAAATGTCACAATTAAAGACAACATTTTCAAAGACATTAATTTTGGAAAAGAGTTTTCCGCCATTCATTTGAAAAATGCCCAGGATGTGACGATAAGCAACAATCAATATATTAATGTTTTAAACAAAATTATCATCGATGACAAAAGCACAAAAAATATTGTGAACAACGATTAATAAATAACTTATATATCCGGCAATCGAAGTTTTGGTTGCCGGATATTAAAAGTATTCTCTTTGGCGTTTACGGCGAATACCGCATCTTTTATTTTTTTGCAAACCCCGTTTATAAGGAGGCAATATAATTTGGGGAATAAATATTTTAAATTTGCATTAGTCACAATATTGATACTTGTTATGTCCTTTAAGGTAAATATAACAAAAATACATGCCGGCGTAACACAGGTTGCAAGCCAACATCAGCTAAAGGATGAGTACGGGCTTTTGCAGGATTTTATAACAACAGACCCACTGCCTGATTCAAGCCCTTGGAGCTACATGTATCAACTTTCCGGGGCGGATGAATATTTACCAATGCAGTATGATGCGGGAAATTATAAAGGCTGGAGGGGGAGCCCGGGCAAATACATGCATGGCGGGATTACAAAAGCCGGTTTTAACCCCGGCTCTGCTGCCAATGCAGCGCTTATTTTTACTGCGCCGTATACTGGGCAAATTGTTATCAACGAATCAAGCATTGCAGTTGAAAACAGCAACTCCAACGGAGTAAACGCCAAGATATTAAAAAACAATTCGCAGATATGGCCGCAAAATGATTGGCAGTTTGTTGGTTATAACGCGCCTGTTGAAACACCGACGATAACCCTTTCTATCAGGCGGGGAGAAACCATAATATTTATAGTAGGAAAAAGCGAAGGTGGAGGAGGTTCGGCTGATTTTGCCAATTGGACGCCTTCTATAAAATATGTGTTTGCAATGAAAGATTTTTACTACAACAAGGTTATAGAGGGACGGTATGAGGTAAGTTTTTCAATGATTAACTTTGCATATGCGCATGATTTTACGCCGTCAATCTTTGCCGTTTTATATGATTATAATCACGCATTGAAAGCATTTGATGCGGTTTCACGCACGCCCCTTTACCCGGGTAATATATATCGCATAAATTCTGGGATTTGCTATGATGGCAATCTTTTGGCACCAACCATCAAACTATTTATATGGGATGGCATAAATAATATGAAACCTTTAACCGAAAGCATTAACTTGTTTCAAGAAACAACATTTTTTCATGTAAAAGACTTTGGCGCAATACCGGATGATGATTTATGCGACATTCAAGCAATTGTGAGTGCAGTAGAAGCGGCAAAAAAAGAGGGCAATGCCATTATCGTGTTTGACGAAGGCGTGTATAACCTAAAAGTTTCGGATGACATGCCGGCGGCGATAAACTTAGCAAATATGAACAATATAACTTTGGCGGGTCAAAAAAATTCAGAGGGCAAGCCCAGCACAACCCTTTTAATGAATTTGAAGTTGGAAAACGATATTATCGGCACAAGGCACGTTCATGTAAAGAACAGCAAAAATATCAAGCTGGAAAGCCTTATATTAGACCATTACCCACGAACCAACACCGCCGCTGAGATAATAGAGGTTGACAAATCGAGCGATAGGGTAGTGGTGGATATTTTGCCGGATATGCCTCATTTTGACGGTATGCGATGTTATTCCTCCAACGGTTGGGATTTAGAAACCAAAGATTTACTTCCCATTGCGGCATTAACCATAGGCACAAATAAAGATAAGTTTACCAATTTGTGGAGGCATATTCCCGGTGGCGATGGCAGAAGATACGAGATTGAAGGTATTAACGTTGCCGATAAGGTGGAAGTAGGACAGGGGATATCGTGGCACTTTAATGTGACTACCTCCGTAGGGCATAATATTGATATAGATGATTGCGAAAATGTAAGCGTGGAAAATCTCCATATATATAACGCCATAACCGTTCCTATAATGACCAAGCGCAATAACGGCTTAACCTTTAAAGATATTTATATAGGCCCCGAGGGCAATTCCTTAGCGGTTGCACCCCGAGACGCTTTTCATATGCCGTCAAATACAGGCAACCTTTTGATGGATAGTGTATATGTTAAAGGTTGCAGGTGGGATATTGTAAATGTGAGGGAAGGGCTTGATGCAGTAGGCTTGATTTCAGGCGACAGGAAAACATTTAAATGCTCCCAAAACTTTGTAAAAGCGACAAAAATAAGGTTTTGGGCGGGTGAGGCTCCTTTTGATATGGCGGTGTCCTCTATCGAAAGCCTTGGGGGGAACGAATATTCCGTTACGCTCAGTGAAAAATTGCCGGAATCGGTTGTGACGGGAACATATTTCACGCCAAATGTGTGGACTCTTGACAAAGCGGTTATTCAAAACTGCACATTTGAGGGGAATTTCGGCACAATTCTTTATCAAAGCGCAAACCTGCTGCTTCAAAACAATGTTTTTAGGAACAACGCATACGCCAACTTGGAATTAGGTGTGGTTGGAGAAAAAGAAGGCGGATTTGCCCGAGATATCGTAATAAAAGATAATCAATTTATAGGCACAACATGGATACATAAAACAGCAGCTAAAAACGGAGCTGTGTCGCTATTCCAAAGCCATCCTGATTTTACAACAGAGCCGTATAATACAAATATTATTATTGAAAACAATTTATTCCAAGATGTTAATTTTGGCAAAAGCGGGGCAAATATATACGCTGTAAAGGTGGGTAATGCACAAAATGTAATATTAAAGGATAATAAATATGTAAATATCGGCGACAGACTTTTGGTAGTTGGGGAAAGCACAAAGGATATTTATGACTATGACAACTAAAGCTTTTTCGCAAAAATTATAAAGGAGAAAATTTATTTTAAAAAATCTTTGATTTTGTATCAAACTAATGTATAAATGCATATTTTTTATGAAATAAAAATAAATTGCATGTGGCAGAAATGGAGCTTAATATGAACAAAAAACCGAATATTTTATTTGCTATTGCAGATGATGCGTCACATATGGGCGCATATGGGCATAAATTCGTCAATACACCGAATTTTGATGCGGTGGCAAAAGACGGAATTCTTTTTACAAATGCCTTTACAACAAATCCGAAATGCGCGCCTTCAAGGGCAAGTATTTTAGCCGGAATGCACACATGGCAAATGGAAGAAGCAGGTAACCATTTTGGAGTTTTTCCGTCTAAATTTAAGGTGTTTCCGGATTTGCTTGAGGACAATGGATACCATGTGGGGTATACAGGCAAAGGATGGTCGCCGGGTGACTGGGAAAAAGGCGGCTTTAACCGCAATCCTGCAGGAACGGAATATAATAATAGGTTTCTTGTTCCGCCGGAAAACACCCGTATTTCCGATAAGGATTATACAGAAAATTTTAAAGACTTCCTAAGTGAAAAATCGGATGATAAACCGTTTTGCTTTTGGTATGGAGGGCATGAGCCGCATAGAAAGTACATCCCGGGCGAAGGGCTTAGAGCCGGCAAAAAATTAGATGATGTTGATGTGCCGGCGTATTGGCCTGATGAAGAATCGGTCAGAAGCGATATGCTCGATTATGCGAGTGAAATCGACTGGTTCGATATGCATCTGGGCAAAATGATTAAAATACTTAAAGAAACCGGCGAATTCGATAATACCATTATAGTGGTGACATCAGACAATGGAATGCCGTTCCCACGGGTTAAAGGGCAAATGTATGAACAGGATGTGCGCTTGCCTCTGGCAATTTGCTGGAAGGCAATGACCAAAAGCGATAGGGTGGTGGATGATTTAGTCAGCTTTATTGATTTTGCGCCCACCTTTTTGGAGGCGGCGGGCGTTGACATTCACTCGCAAATGGGCGGGAAAAGCTTGTTAAACATTTTAAAAGCCGACAGGAGCGGAATAGTGGACGAAAGCCGAGATTGCATATACACAGGGAGAGAACGGCACGATGTTGGACGAGAAGGAGATACGGGGTATCCTGTAAGGTGCATCCGAACGCATGATTATTTGTATATTAGAAACCTTAAGCCCGAGCGTTGGCCTTCCGGCAACCCGGAAACGGGATATACGGATGTAGACAGCTCTCCGACTAAAACTTCAATTCTTAATAAATTTGAGCAAGGGGATGAGTATTATTATAATTTGACCTTTGCGAAAAGACCTATGGAGGAACTTTATCAGATTAAAAATGACCCTGAATGTATGAATAATCTGGCAGATAAAGATGAATTTCAAGAAATAAAGAATCAGCTGTGGGCAAATTTGAAAAACAAACTAATCCAAACGAAAGACCCTCGTATTTTGGGAGGGGGAGATGCTTTTGAAGGCTATGAGTACGTAGGAGGAAAGCGCCATTCGTGGAAAGCGTATCAAGAAGGGTGGTTTCAAAAACAGGGGCATTAAATGAAGGTGCATACATGTGCTGTTTTTATCAATAAGTTTGCAGTTGTGCATATTACACGGAGGAAATAAAAATGGAATTTAAAAGCTATGACATAGAAAAAGACTTGGTTATAGTCGGCGGGGGTATGCCCGGGATTTGCGCCGCCATTCAAGCCGCGCGGCTTGGGCTTACCGTTGCGCTAATTAACAATCGGGGATATTTGGGCGGTAACGCAAGCGCCGAGATTTTTGTAACGGTCAACGGCGCCACCGGCTCTCAAGAGTTTAATTTGTTTGCAAGGGAATCGGGAATAGTAGAAGAAATCTTGCTTGAAAACCTTTATCGTAACAGGCAAGGCAACAGATATATCTGGGATACGGTTTTGCTGGATTTTGTGGGCAGAGAACCGAATATTGAGCTTTTTCACAACACCAACATTGATAAAGCGGAGATGGCGGACGGCAGTGCTATAAAGTATGTGTCGGGCGTGCAATCCACAACGGAAAAGCGGTTTAATATTTACGGAAAATATTTTTTAGATGATACGGGAGACGGCACTCTTGGTTATTTGTCCGGCGCCGAATTTAGAAAAGGCAGGGAGGCAAGCTCCGAATTTGACGAAAAGATTGCGCCTGAAAAGGCGGATAAATACGTCCTGCCCAGCACCCTTTGCTTTTATGCAAAAGATGTTGGTGAGCCGGTTGAATATATCCCTCCGGATTTTGCTTTAGACATTGCCGGGACGGATATTTTAGAATATAGGGAAATTCCGCAAGAAAAGTTTTACAGTTATAAATGGTTTTATGAAATTGGCGGCGAGCTGGATCAAATTTCGGATAACGAGGAAATTATCCAAAGGCACAGGGCGTTGGTTTACGGCGTTTGGGATTACATAAAAAACACCGGTAAATATGATGCGGAAAACTACGACTTAGAATATGTATCATCCATTCCCGGCAAAAGAGAGTCTCGACGGTTGGTGGGGGATTATATTTTAAAAGAAAGCGATATTAAAGAGCAAAAGGACTTTGAAGATACCGTCGGCTATGGCGGATGGTCTATTGACCTTCATGCGGTAGAAGGCTTTTTTTCAAAAGAGCCTATTAATTCACATATTGTATTAAAAGGAATATATCAAATTCCGTACAGGACAGGATATTCAAAAAATGTAGGCAATCTTTTTATGTCGGGCAGGTGTATGTCAACAACTCATGTAGCGTTTGGGTCTACAAGGGTTATCTCCACATTGAGCATCTTGGCGCAAGCAAATGCCGTTGCCGCATATTTGTGCAAAAAGCATGATACAACGCCAAGGGGGATATATGACGGGCATCTTCAAGAACTGCAAAGTTTATTGATGAAAAATGACGGCTATGTTGTTGGCAGAAAATACTCCAATGAGAACGATTTGGCGCAACAGGCAAAAATTAATGTGTCATCAGTTAGGCAATGCCGATTGACAGAAATGGGCAGCAGCGCTGTTTTAGAAAAGAACCTTGCTTTTATTGTCCCTGTCAAAGAATATATAAAAAATATTCAATTATTAGTCAAAAGCAACAGTAATGAGAAACTTAATTATACGATATATCAACCGAAAAAGAAAGAAAATTATTGCCCAGAGATGAAAATATCGGAAGGTTCAATCGAGGTGGAGCCCTCCTCCAAATTTAATTGGGTTACCCTCCCCATAGAAAAAAGCGTTAATCAAGATAAGCTGTTTATTGAAATTGAGGCAAACAAGCAATTGGAGATTGCTTTTTCGGACGATGTTTTGCCGGGCTTTGGTTGTATGATAAAAAATAAAGGTCAATCCCCAAGGAGCATTGACATTGATACCTTGCAGCCGAAAGAATTTTTGTATTGTAACATTGCAAATGTGCCGTGCTTTAAAATGTTTCCCGAGCAAGAGATATTTGGTGCAGACAACCTAACCAATGGATATTTAAGACCGTATGGCTTACCGAATATTTGGATATCTGATGCGAAAGTTGATGGGGAACATATAACCGTTCAATTCGACAGCGCAAAAAGTATAAGCGAGATTGTGCTAACCTTCGATTCGAATTTGAATTATAGAATATTCAACATCAGAAGCCATGATTTTAATACATTGCCGCAAATTGTAAAAGACTATACGGTTTATTACAGAAATGGAACTGATTATGCGATACTATACCAGGTTACGGGGAATTTTCAAAGGGTTAGCGGAAAAAAGTTTGATAAGATAGAAACGCAGGAATTAAAAATTGTGTTTCATGCCACAAATGGCGCATCAAATGTTGGGGTATATGGCATAAGCATATATTAGCCGGCGGCTATCAACGGAAATAAGAGGGGGTAGGAAAATATTAAAATTTGTGTGATTCAAAAAGGCAATAAGTTTAATCGTGCGGTTTGCTTGTTATTGACGGTCATTTTGCTTGTCTTTTACGGAAATTCGTCAATAAAAACATACGCCGGAAATGTATCGGAAATTGCAAATACCCCTCAACTGCAATCTTATTTTGGTCTTACGCAAGATTTTACCGTTACCGACCCTATTTTCGGCTCAAGCCCATGGCGGTATATGTATCAAGTTTTGGGTTCGGACGCGTATGAATATATGCAATACGACTCGGGAAACTACAAGGGATGGAGAGGCGTCCTTGGCAAATACAGCCATGGCGGTATAAAAGACAGCGGGCTTAGCCCCGGTGCTGCTGCCGATGCGGTTCTTGTTTTTGTGGCGCCATATACGGGGCAGCTTATAATAGAGCAGGCGAGCATCTCTGTGCCGCCTGTTGGTTCTGACGGGGTAAATGTTAAGATACTGAAAGAAAACACGCAGCTGTGGCCGCAAAGCGGTTGGCACATTGTTCAACGCAACGCACCCGCAACAGCGCCGCAGACTGCTATATTTGTAAAGCGCGGAGACACTTTAAAATTTATAGCAAATAAAGGTTCAAACACCGGCGGAACAAATGATTTTGTAAGCTGGGCGCCCTCGCTTAAATATATTTTTGCCATGAACGATTTTCAATACAGCTATGGCGAATTCGGATTAACCGAGGTAGCGTATAAAATGACCAACTTTGAGATTGCAGACCTTTTTGAGCCGACAATTATTACTGCTTTATACGACTATGACCAAAGCAAAGCCCATCTAAAAGCCATAGATATAATAAAAGAAACACAATTTGCTCAAAACGGTTCATACAGCATTAAAACCGACCTTTGTCACTTAGATAACCTGATTGAACCGGAAATAAAACTATTTTTGTGGGATAACTTGAGCGACCTAAAGCCTTTGGGTGACAGCATAAATATACCCCAAGCGGCGGATTTGCCAACAATCATTAATATTGCTGACTTTGGAGCTGTTCCAAATGATGATTTATGTGACATTCAAGCGATAAACGATGCAATAAACGCTGCTAAAAATGAAAAAAGCGCAATTATAACATTTGAGGCGGGTATATACAATCTTAAAGTTGCAAGCGGACAGGATACGGCAATAAATTTATCAAACGCAAGCAATATAACTTTACAGGGACAAAAAAGTTCTGATAGACAGCCTGCCACAACACTTTTGATGAATTTGGAATTGGCAAACGATATTGAAGGGTCAAGGCATATATTTATACGAAATTGCGAAAATATCAAGCTGAAAAATATCGTTATGGACCATTACCCCCGAACGAATAGTGCAGCCGAAATAGTAGAAGTTGACAAGACAAGCGACAAAGTTGTTGTGGATATTTTGCCCGAGATGCCTCATTTTGATGGCATGCGCTGCTATTCGTCGAACAGTTGGGATTTGGAAACAAAGGATTTGCTTCATGTTGCCGCACTAACAATAGGCGTGGACAAAGAAAAGTTTAATAACCTGTGGCAGCATATTCCGGGGGGCGATGGCAGAAGGTATAAAATTGAAGGTCTTGATATAGCAAGCAAGGTAGAAGTGGGGCAGGGAATATCATGGCATTTTAATGTTGATGCTTTAAATAATATAAGGATAGTGCTTTCAAAAAACATTTCCATGGAAAATGTTTTTATATATAACTCCTTGGGCGCTTCCATCGCAGCCGTAGATAACGAAAACCTTGCATTTAAAAGCGTGCATATAGCACCGCAGGGGAATTCTCTTGCCGTAAGTCCGAGGGACGGTATTCATATGCCAAGAAATACAGGCAGGCTGATTATGGATGACATTTACATCAAGGGTGTGAGATGGGACCCTATCGTTTGTTACTTGCAATTTATTAAAGTTGCTCAAGTGATAAACGGCAACAGCATAAGTTTTACAACAAACCTTTCTAACTCTGAATTTAAACCGGGGCAAAAGTTTATATTTTGGGTAGGGGATGCGCCTTATGAAGCGGTTATTCAATCGGTGCAAAAGACCTCCGGCGGTGTGTTTCAAGCTACTTTTACCGAGCAGCTCCCCGAAGAAGTGGTTATTGATGCGGCCTTCACCCCCGAGATATGGAACTGGAATGACGCGGTAATCAAAAACAGCTTATTTGAAGGGAATTACGGCACGCCAATTGTTTACGAAACAGACAATTTGCTGATTGAAAATAATGTTTTCAGAAACAATGCGTACAGCAACATAGAATTGGGGCCTACCAGCGACGGGGCGGGGGGCTTTGCACGAAATATCATAATTCGTAATAATTTATTTGCAAAAAGCACATGGTCGCTTAAATCGGCTGCCCAAGGCAAAACGAACTACGGGTGCATTACTACATTTAATAAAAACTCAAATTTTACAACAGAGGCGTATAACAGCAATATTGTTATTGAGAACAATGTTTTCAAAGACCTTGATATAAGCGACAGCGCAGCAGCAATTCATTTGAAAAATGCACAAAATGTAAGGCTTGAGGGAAACAGTTATATTAATGTCAAAAGTAATCTGATAATAGATTATTTAAGCACAATCAACATTATAAACAACGAAGGAGAGAATTAGTATGAAAAAAAAGTATGATGTTGTGGTTGTTGGCGGGGGATTATCCGGTTTGTGCGCGGCGGTAGCTTGCGCAAGGCATGGAGCAAAAACTGCCCTTATACACAACCGTCCCGTATTGGGCGGCAATGCAAGCTCTGAGATACGAATGCACATTTGTGGGGCAGACTTTCATGAAACAAGAACGGATGCAAGAGAAACGGGGATTGTTGAGGAAATATTGCTTGAAAACAGAGTAAGAAACCCGCAATATTCATATTCGGAATTTGACACGGTTTTATGGGAAAAGGCACATTTTCAAGATGGATTGGACCTTTATTTAAACACCCATATGCATTGCGCAACGGTTGAAGAAAATACGATTAAAAGCATAAAAGCGCATCAGTTGACAACCGAAAAGAACTTCACCTTTGACGGAGAAATATTTATTGATGCAACAGGCGACGCAACCCTTGCATACCTTGCCGGTGCAGAGTATATGTCCGGACGAGAGGGCAAAGATGTTTACGGGGAAAAATATGCGCCGGATAAAAGTGATAAGCACACAATGGGTAGCACATTATTGTTTAGCACAAAGGATATGGGAAAGCCTATGCCGTTTACAAAGCCTTTTTGGGCAAATAGTTATACTGAGGAAGATTTAAAGTATCGAGGGCATGGGGCGAGCGGTAAAAATTATTGGTGGATTGAATTGGGCGGGGATAAATTTGATACAATTTCCGACAGCGAGGAAATACGAGATGAGCTGCTAAAAGCTGTTTATGGGGTATGGGACCATGTGAAAAACGGCGGTGAGCATGGCGCGGATAACTTTGTTTTGGATTGGGTTGGTTTTTTGCCCGGAAAGCGAGAAAGCAGAAGGGTTTTGGGGGATTATGTTTTAAAAGAGCAGGATTTGCTTGAAGGCAGGATATTTGAGGATGCAGTAGCATATGGCGGGTGGTCAATGGATATGCATGTTGTAGGAGGCATCGGGGCAACAGAAAAACCGCCAACGAAAAATATATTTATGGATAATGTCTATACAATTCCTTATCGCAGCCTATATTCAAAAAACATACATAATTTAATGATTGGCGGGCGTGCAATTAGCGCTTCACACATGGCATTCGGTTCCACAAGAGTAATTGCAACCTGCGCCGTAATCGGTCAAGCAATCGGAACAGGCGCCGCAATGGCTGTTGAAAAAGGCATAACGCCAAGGGAGTTATGCGCTGATATTTCGGATTTACAACGCAGACTGTCAAAGGACGACTGTTATATCCCCGGATATAAAAACACCGACCAAAAGGATTTAGCCCTAAAAGCGACCGTTTCATGTTCGTCAGCCCTTGACGGCTATAAATGCGATGACATTGTAAATGGATATCCAAGAAAGGTAAAAGATAACGAAAATTGCTGGGTGTCAGACGAAATTAAGGACAAGCCGGAATGGGTTTTTCTAAAATATGAGCAGCCCGTATCACCGAGGGAAATTCAACTCCGTCTTGATTCAAATTTATCAAAGGAATTATCAATATCAATGTTTGATAATGCGTTGTCAAGACAAGTGCCGGGGATACCCGCGAAGCTTGTTAAGGACTATTGCATCGAATGCTTTTTAGGGGATAAGCTTGTGCATTCAATAACGGTAGAAAATAATTATTTACGGTTTAAAAGGCACTTTATTGACGGTGATATTAAATGCGATGCGATTAAAATAAGCTTTTTATCGACAAACGGAGATAAGAATGCAAGGCTTTTTGAAGTAAGAGTTTATTAGAACCCAAGGCTATGACTAAAATGCAATAGCCATTAAAATGGGATGGCTTACACGCCGATAGCGTTAAAAAGGAGAGGCAAGCATGATAATAAATATCAAAGATTTTACAAAGCCCGGCGACAGCGACAGCGCGGAAGGGATACGAAAGGCGCTCGAGTATGCAAAAACAGCAAAAGCTTCTAAGGTTGTGTTTGAAGCGGGTGTTTATGACCTGCTTACCGATAAAACGGTTGAAACCGATGCCATGATTCACGATGCAGGCAGCAAGGCGGAACACAGCACAAAAAAAGCGCACATTGTGATTGATTCAATGCGCGGACTCATTCTCGAAGGGGCGGTTAATGAGGACGGCAGCCCGGCAACTGTGCTTTCAGGACATAATGATGGTGTAGTTCATTCATACTTGCCGTCAATTTTATGGTGTCAAAAATGTTCGGAGCTTACAATACGGAATATTAAACTAAAAAGAAACCCCGAATACGGTTCGGCAGGGCGGGTTGTCAAAAAAACAGACGAATTTATAGAAGTAGAGGTGTTTGAAAACAACCCCTGTGAAAATAATATGGGGGCTTACTGCATGAATAGGTTTTCGCAGGATGGGCAAACCTTGATTGGAGAAAGCGTTACATACGGCGACGGCGCGGATGGCAATTGGGCAATGACAGGGGATAGACAGCTTCGATTGTATGATGATAAGGTTGCGTTGAAAGTAAACGAAGGCGAAATTTTATCATGGCACCAAGGAGCGCAGACGGATTTTCAAACTTACTTTGGTTTTTGCGATAGTTTGATTTTAGAGAACATTCACACATCAAACGCCAACGGATTTTCAATGCTTGCAACATATTGTAAAGATATAAAGGCAAGGGATATAAAGTTTCAACCCGAAGGCAATCAATATTTTACCTGCCCAAGAGACGCTTGGAAATTGTTTAAATGTACAGGAAATGTAGAAATAGACAGAATGTATATCGAAGGCGTGCGAATGGACGGGCAAAATGTGCACAATAACTTTATTTTGATGAAGCAGCGGATAGCGAATAATCAGGCAACATTTTACAGCAGGTATTCTTACTTTCCGCTTGTAAACGGCGCCAAGGTGGCTTTTTATAATGGGATGGACATAGAAACACAACGAATTGTCGGATGGAAGCTGGAAGGTCCTGCCGAAAAAGGATATATCTACTCCATCGAGTTTGACGGCAATATACCGGATTTTGTAAACAATGAAACATTATGCCTTGCTCATTGTTGGGAGCCGGATTCTTATAGATGCTCGGACAGCACTTTTTTAAATATAGCCGGTGCAGGGCATTTGCTGCGAAACCATGACATTACAATAAATGGATGCACCTATAAAAACACAATGAATCCGGCTATCCTTTTGGGGGCGCAGTTGTTAACGCATTTTGAGGGAGGGCACGCGCATAATGTCACCATCAGTGATTGCAAGTTCGATAACTGCGGCTTTCACCCGCGATATGAAACATCAGGCGGCATCGGTATAAATTCTAACGGAATGTCTGAGCCGTATAACCATAATATTGCCATTAAAGATTGCGAGTTTAAAAACATGAATATAGGTGTTGAAGTAATTTGCGCTCGGGATGTAACAATCGACGGATGCAGCTTTGAAAATGTGGGTCAAAAGCTAAAAATTGATGAAAAAACATGCGATGTAGGCAGCATACAAATTAAGTGAGCCACGAATAAAAGCGAGAGGAAGAATAAAGTATGAGCATTAACAGACCTAACATATTGTTTATTATGACGGATGAACAGCGCTTTGACGCTGTGGGATATGTTAACCCGCAAGTTATCACGCCGAATTTAGACAAGCTTTCAAATGAGTCGATTGTTTTTGAAAACGCTTACACAACTTCGCCATCATGCATTCCCGCTCGCGCGGCGGTGTTTACAGGGAAATACCCTTCGCAATGCGACGCTCCAACCTATATTACACATCTTCCCGATGATGAGGTTATGTTTATGTCATTACTCCAACAGGCTGGCTATCATACGGCGGTTGTTGGGAAACAACATTTTGGAAGCACAAATATAAAACGAGGATATGATTACGAAGAAATTAATGATATGCATTTTCCAAAATTTAACCCCTCCGGCAAAGGTTCAAGTTACACGCTTTTTCTTGAGGAAAACGGTTTTAGCGAGGGCAGCCAGCTTTACGAAAGGGAAGGAAAATATACTTACAAGTGGAAAGAAGATGTTAAGTTTCATATAGACCATTTTATCGGTGAGCGGGGCAAAAGGTGGCTTAAGGAAAAGAGACCGTCAGAAAAACCGTGGTTTTTATGTGTATCTTTTCCGGGACCTCACCAGCCTTTTGATGGGATAGGGCTCCCGCATGCCGAACTTTATGATGAAAAGACCATCGGTCTACCTCACACAAAAGAAAGCAATCTTGATGAAAAACCGCCTCATTATATGGTTCAACTGGAAACAGGGCATGGAAACCCGGGGCAAATGCCGGTTAAGGGAACAAGCGAGGCGGATATAAAGCGTACACGATTGTCATATTTCGCGAAAATGTCTTTAATTGACGAAAAAATAGGTGAAATTATAAGCGCTTTAAAAGAAACCGGAGAATACGAAAACACCATGATTATATTTACCTCCGACCATGGCGATTTTATGGGCGACTTTGGAATGATGGGAAAAGGTCAGTATTTATCGGAAGCGCTTATGCACATACCGTTTCTTATAAAACCGCCCATTTCACAGTTTTGCGGCAGAAAAGAAAGCTCTTTTGTCAGCTCGGTAGAAATAGCAGCCACATGCCTTAAAGTGGCGAATGTACCGATACCTGAAAATATTTCGGGTAGAAGCTTAGACCAATTTTGGTCCAAGGATGCAGACATCGAAGTTTGGGAAGACATATATATGGAAGCGCAAGACATCAGGGCAATCCGCACAAAAAGGTGGAAGTTTATTTACTACCAAAATAGATGTTATGGGGAATTATACGATATTAAAAATGACCCATGGGAAAAACACAATTTGTGGGATGATGTATCCTTGTCTAAAATAAAAGCGGATTTAATGGCAGCGATGCTAAATTGGCTGATAAAGCTGGGAAAAAGGTCGCATGTGCCATGGAACAAGGACGCACCGACAATTTAGCTCAAAGTGCCGTTTATACGCCTTATCCGGCTCACGATAAGCGCGTAGGCACAAGCCTTAATATAAAATTTTTGTGAGCCGGAAAGGCAATGGCTCTTAAAATGACGAATATTAAAGATTATGAGATTTATAAAAATGGGAATGACTATTCCGCCCCTGTTTTTTATGCATTAAGGGATATGAAAGCGAAAGGAAGCGGCACTTTGTTTTTTCCGAAAGGGGTGTACCATTTCTATCCTAACAATTGCGTAGAACGCTTGTTATATATATCAAACCATGATTCGGGGATAAAGTCGATTCTATTTGATTTAGACGGTTTTCAGGACTTTACAATCGATGCGGACGGGTCTGAATTTGTTTTTCATGGTCGCATTTTGCCTTTTAGCGTTCAAAATAGCGCAAATATAACATTGAAAAATTTAAGCATTGATTATGACAGACCCTTTTTTACCGAGGGCGAAGTTTTATATGCAGACCCCAAACGCATAGCGTTAAAAATAGACTCCGAGAAATATCCATACAGAATTGACGATGATGTGATTACTTTTTATGCGCCCGAATGGGAATGCAGCCATATTAAATGGTTTGTAGAATTTGATGTAAACACCAATGCCATAACCGAGGGTATGAGAGATACGCTATTAAAAACGCAAAGGGTTAAGGCGAAATTGGTCGAGCAAAATGTTGTAGAATTTTACGCCGATTTTAACCAAACGCATAATGTTGGAAACATAATAAATATAACACACGAATATCGCTATAACCCGGGTGTGTTTATTTCAAAGTCTTGCAACATCAATATTGAAAATATAGTTGTACATCATGCCGGCGCAATGGCTCTTATAGCGCAAAATAGCAGCGACATATTGTTAAACGGGTTTAAAACCAAGCGCAGTAATAACAGAATGGTTACCGCAAATAACGACGCCTCTCATTTTGTTAATTGCACCGGTTTAGTTAGGCTGGAAAATTGTTATTTTGAAAACCAATTAGACGATGGCTGCAATGTTCATGGGATATACAATCAAGTATTAAATATGTACGATGAAAATATATTTGAGCTTGGGCTTATGCATTTTCAGCAGGAGGGCGTCATTACAATCAAAAAGGGTGATGTGGTTGCTGTTTGTGATAGCAACACCCTTAGGCATAAAAACTATTTAAATGTTGAGGATGTAATATTTATTAATGGTTATCGATATGCAATTAAAGCATCCTTATGTAATGATACGCAAGTTGGGGTTGGGGATATTATTGAAAGCCATTTGCGGCTTCCGAATGTTGAGATTGAAGGCTGTACATTTAGCAACAATCGTGCGCGCGGTATTTTAATTTCAACAAACAAAAGCGCAACCATAAAAAAGTGTTTATTTAGGTCAAGCGGAACTGCAATAAAAGGCGTAGGAGAAGCAAAATATTGGTACGAATCGGGGGCTTTGGGAAAATTGCATGTTTTTGAAAACACATTTGATAACTGCCTGTATTGCCCCTATGGAAAAGCAGTTATAGCAATCGGTGGGGAAAAAGACAATATCCCCAATGATTATTTCAACAAAAGCATAACAATTGAAAATAACAGTTTTATTACGAAGGGGCAAACAGTTTTGTCTGCATTGTCGGTGGAGGAGATAAATTTTAACAAAAACAATATTAAAATAGAAGGCTGCACAAATAAAAAGAATATAGACGATATTATCGACATTCACATCTACAAGGTTTCAAAGACTGAAGAAAACACAATCATTCAAGATTGCATTTAAAACACGATGGTTGATACGAAAAACTAACAAAAAAGGCGCATACAAGCATTAAAACTCGTATGCGCCTAAAATAACAGGTTTGATAATTTTTAATTTCTTAGGCTGTGCAAATGGGGTTTACCAGAATAAAACATCCTTGCCTCGCAATTTTGACAATGCTTCTATAAAGTAGTAATCAGCATATATGATAGGGATATTGTGTTTGTTTTTGTAGCTTTCCGTTCCCATTTGAATAATTGAATCCTCATCGTCCGACCAGTTTGCATAGTCACGCTCGGTAGCTTTTAGAATTTTTAGCGCTGCATTAAAATACAAATCCTTTTCAAACTCCGGAAGCTGTCTTGAAATTTCTATCATGCCGCAGGCAGCTATAACGCCTGCTGTGGTATCCTTATAAACCGGCTCGGCCGGGGCTCTAAAATCACAGTTTGGAACGAAATCGTCTGCTGCGGCAAGCGCTGCAATAAAATAATGCGCAACTTTCTTTGCGGCATCAAGATACTTTTGTTGCTTAGTGTGAATGTAACTTAGAGCAAGACCATATATTGCCCATGATTGCCCCCTTGTCCATGATGAGCCCTCGGTATATCCTTGCCCTCCCAAATTTTCAAGCAATTCGCCTGTTTCAGGGTCAAAACAATTAATGTGGATAACTGAGCCGTCGGGGCGTATAAAAGTTTCTAAAACGGTGTCTGCATGGCTTTGAGCAATATGACTGAACCGCGGATCGTCCGTTTCGCGCGAAGCCCAATATAAAAGCGGAAGATTCATCATGGTGTCTATGATTGACCATCCAACTCTCTCTCTATTCCAAGCGCGTATAAATTTGCCTGCCATATTATATCGGGAGGCTAAAACGCTTGCGGCTATCATGCCTCTTTTCTTTGATTCCTCATTACCTGTCAGCCTATAATTTGCTACGCTTGATAAAAGCCACATAAAACCCACATCATGATGAAGACCGTCGAAGCCATATAAAGGTTCATCTAATTTTACCTCTAAGCTTTCAGCAAGAGTTTTGTATTTTGTATCTTTTGTTTCATTATACATAAGCCACAAAATCCCTACCCAAAAACCATTTGTCCACCAGTATAGGTTTCCTTTGGCAACAAAACGCCCATTTTCCGTTGTGTAGGGAAACATGTCATTTGCGGTGCGTGAACTCGTCAGCGCAAGTTTTTTTTCTACCTTTTCCCACACATCATTAACCCAACTCATCTGCATATTTGTACCCCCTTGTGTTTTGCAAGGAAAACCAGCACTAATCATAATATTAGTGCAGTTTTCTTGTGGTGGTCGATACTGGAATCGAACCGGTGACCTCTTGCATGTCAAGCAAGCACTCTAACCTACTGAGCTAATCGACCATTACTGTGTTTTGTGCACCGTTACTGGGGTTGGTGGTTTGTATAATCTATTGTAAACTAACAATAACT
>JALOAJ010000008.1 GCA_023228885.1 Bacillota bacterium
TTTTACACCTTCTTCAACTTTTTGTTGAAAAAAAGTGTATCATATTTTACTTTTTACTAAAAGCCCTTTTTGTACATTTTTTTACCACCACTTTTGTACATTTTATCACCGCCACTGACAGCAGCAGTAGTATAAAAGTTGTTATTCGAAAAAAAGTTTATAGGCTCGTCCTCCGATATAATTACACCATCAAAGAACATTGCGCAACGGTCGGAGTTTTTTGCGGCAAATTCCACATCATGAGTTACCATGACAACAGTTAAATTATTATTTTTAAGTTCTTTTAAAATTTCGGCAAGAATCTCTTTGCTGTGTGCATCAATCCCCTTTGTAGGCTCGTCCAGCAATATAATTTTAGGTTTTAGCAGCAATAGCTTTGCCAATGCCGACTTTTGCTGCTCGCCTCCGCTTAAATCATAAGGATGCTTATCTAAAAGATGTGAAATCCCAAGCTTTTCGGTAACAGACGATATAAGATGATTTTTTTCATCCGGATTGTATCCCATTGATTTAGTAATTTCGAGGAAATCTTCTCTAACCGTTGATTTTAAGAAAACACTTTGCGGGTTTTGAGGCAGAAGCGCTAAATTATTTCTATAAAGCTCTGAGCCGCTGTATTTGTTGATTTTCTTGCCGCTTATAACGACATTTCCCCTGTACGCCTTGTTTTGCCCCGAAAGAACGCTTAACATGGTGGTTTTTCCTGTTCCGTTACCGCCCAACACGCTTAACAGTTGTCCGCTGTATGCTTTAAGGTTTACGCCTCTAAGCACATCGGGAAGGTTTCTTTCGTACCTAAACCAAATGTTATTTATATTTATTGTTTCTGTTTTATCATCTGCAAGTCTGTTTGAAACATCAAGACTGTCAATATCATTTTTAAAATGTTTGCTTAAAAAATCCCTGCCCTCCTTTACTGTTAGCGGGCATTCGTCTTGCACATTTAAGCTGTTAAAAATCCGCACGCTTGAAGGCAATCCTATAAGCATATTATGATTATCATCAACATTCCTTAACTTTCTGCCAGCTATGCGCGGATTGTCATAAATAATGATTTTGCCTTTTTCCATTATCATTGCTTTATCGCAAATGGGAAAAACTTCTTCAAGCCTATGTTCAACAAGGATAACGGTTAAACCAAGCTCCTTATTTATTTTTTGAAGCGTCCCGATAAACTCTGCCCCTGCGATAGGGTCAAGCTGGGCAGTTGGCTCGTCAAGTATTAAAAGTTTTGGGTTCATTACCATAATGGCGGCAAGGTTTAAAAGCTGTTTTTGACCGCCTGACAGCTCGGCTGTTTTTTGGTGAAACCATTGCTGTATGCCAAAAAAACTTGCCATTTCACCAACACGCCGCCTTATATCATTTGTGGGAACTCCCATATTCTCAAGACCAAAGCTAAGCTCATGCCACACCTTGTCCGTAACAATTTGCGCGTCGGGATTTTGCATAACATATCCAATTTGGCTCGCAGAAACTTTGTCCTCCAAATCTTCTGTTAAAATGCCATTATAGAATATTTCTCCCGTTTTTATGCCGTCTGGCGCAAGCTCCTTTTTTATCAGTCGGAGCAGTGTTGTTTTGCCGCAACCCGACTCTCCGCACACCACAATAAAATCGCCCTGATTTACAGTAAAAGACATATCATCAACAGCCTTTTCTGCTGTATTGGGATATGCAAAACTTAGATTTTTGATATTAAGTATTTCCATTTTAAATTCTCCTTAACTTCTGTCAAAAATGGTATAAACATAAGCACAGCCAAAGCAAAATAACTAAAACGCATATCAATTGCACTAATAACGGGATAATAGGAAAATCCCTTTGGAATATCTATCAAAACTGCAATTAAGGTAATGATGATGCCGCTTAGCATAATAAAATCTCTTTTAGCAAAGGTGAAAAGCGAAAAACTGGTGCGTCCCGGTAGCCCATAACCCCTTGCCCTCATTGAGTCTGCCGTATCAATTGCGTTTTCTAAGGACCATGTTAAAAGCGCAGAAAAAACACGCATACCTCCCATCACTTTATCCGATATGCTTTTTGATGAATACAGCCCCATTGTTTTCTGGGCTTTGCTAATTTTTTTAATTTGCTCCTTAAAAAGAGGTGTAAAACGCAGCGCCATGGACAAAATCAATGACAGTTTTGGTATCACCCTACCAAACAGATAAACAAATTTATCGGTTGTCATCACATTGTTATAACACTTAAACCAATACATAACCGCAATAATTAAAAGCGCAATAGCCATACCATAAATAATTGCCTCAAAAGTTACCGGGTTATCGTTTAAAAAGAACAATATAGTTTCTCCGTTATGAGAAAACAAGGGGTTTGTAACAGCTATCAATATAAACATGGGAAAATAAAAGCATATGCTTGTAAGAAACTTTTTTATCCCCTCTAAGCTTGCAAAATAGCACATTGCGCCAAACAATGCAATTGCTAAAAAGATAGGGTTCATAGAAAGCATGGACAGTGTAACAACTGTTACAAAATACAGCATTAAAACCTCCGGATGATAGCTTGAAAATGCGTTCAATTAAAATCGCCTCCTAAGCATATTGAGGTCGACTCCCTTATGCCTAACCATTGGCAGTCAACATCCCGCCCTAAATCGCAGGTGTAAAGCCATTCTATAACATCTCCGTCCTTTAATTCATATTTACTGCAACCATAGTTCGGAAATATGCCATTTACCCGATACATCCAGCCGGATAGCGGCCCACATGAAAATTCATACAGATAATTAATCCCCTGTATATAAACGCTGCCGTAACTGTTTAAATGCGGGGCTTGATGCTCCATTTGAATTTTGTTATGCCGCACCGCCCTATCTAAAATATTGTAAACCGTATCCTGCTCTCGAAGTACATATTTAGTAGGGGGGAGTATTATGCCGTCGCTTGGCACATATTTGTCGCTTTTTAGCTGTGGGTCAAGCCTGTCATAGTTATCCAGTATAGTATCGCATACAATGCTAAGTGTGACCGTTTTGCTATTGGGCATTATGTCGTCAATGTGAGTAAGATAGTATTCATCTACCGATTGTATTTTCGTTCCCCTAAAAGTCACAACCACAAAAAGTATGATAAATGAAATGACTAATAAATCCTTTTTCATTTTAGAATATCCTCATAAAAAGCCTCATCAAGCTGCATTTTATCAAACATTTTTTGTTTCCTTCGTTTTTTTATGCGAATTGACACAATTAAGGAAAGAGTGATAATCAGCAAAACAACTAAAGACCATATGATAATTGCTCGCAGAAGGTTATCTACCTGTGTTTTGGTCTTTAAGATATCGTCAACACGAAGTATCTTTTGTTTATCATAATCACTGAGCTTGTTATATCTTGCCACAATAGAATCAACCTTGCCTTTGTCCCAAAGAGTGATTTTATCAAACGGATAAAGTTGTTCTATGACATCTGCATTGATGTTGTCAATTTCCGTTCTGATTGAAGCAATCTCTCCTTTAGCTGAATATAACCTTTCAAGAAATTCACTTTTCTTATCAAAGTCTTCCGAGTTTTCCAATTTATAAATAAGCGAAAGTACCTCTGTATAATATTCGGTAGTTAATGCGGCAGGAAGTTTGTTAACCCCTTCCACATCTGCCTGTGTGAAAACAATATTTTCGACTGTTTCAGCCTGCGCCTCACTATCTGCCGCTCCTTCGCTTTCTGATTTTTGCAAAGTTTCGGGTATCTTGGTTGTGTAGTTTCCTTTTTCTTCTCCGGTAGAATATATTTGGTCTGCATCTATTTTTACGCTTTCGCTCTTTTGTATGGGAACTAAAACGGGCTCTTTAATTTTTGGAACACTTCCGCCTTGCGCTATTTTAACGGCATTGGATAATTTATAATAATTATAAACATAGCTTTTTTCACTGTCAGGAATGCTTTGGTATTCAGCCATGAGTGCATTTTCATTGCCATTTATTTTATTTATTTTAGAAATAAGCGCATTAATTTTTCCTCTTAAATCGCCTGGTATTTCAGGTCTAAAATCGTATAATATGCGCTTGTTTTCTTTAAATCTTGTATAAGCAACCAATGTATAAAGCACCTGTTCCGTCGCCATATTGTTAGATTGATTAGGCAATGATGTAGGATTGTTTTCGTCATAAGTAAAAGAATGTGCAAAGCCCCCATCAGGCATTTTGTATTTCATTATTCCGTCAAGAAGTGTGTTTTTGTTTTTGATAAATCGGCTGTCCGTTTGCGGATTGATTCCAAGAGAGCAAAGGGCAACCATCACTTGAGCGGCGCTTTCTACATTGGCTGTTCCCCAACTGTGAAAATCGCCGCTGTCAAGCTGCAATTTTGAAAGTATGAGCAAAGTTTCATCCGCAACCTGACGAACAGTCTTTGTTACTTCCGTTTTCGTTTTTGCTAAGGTGTATGTATATGCGGTTTCGTTATTATAATAAGGGGCAAGGGCTTGCAGCGCCATTGCGCTTATATCAGGGTCTGATTGATTTCCTGATAAAGCAAAACCCCCATCGGGCAGTTGCTGTCTAAGTATCTCAACGATGATATCATCACGCGTATAAAATGCCCCGTCAGGAATAGGGTAACGCATGGAATCAAGCATAATCAGCCCCCATATCCACCCGTTTATTCCTTGTCTGCCAAGGGAAGCGGTTTTGCCCCTATCATACGAGCCGTCCGCAATTAAATTGATGGGTTTTCCGCTTTGGTCAACCCCTACATTTGTTGGATTTCCGCCCATTGCTAAAATAGCAAGAGAAATTCTATGCCATTCCGTGCTTTTAGCAGCATGCAGTTTCCCGGGCGTTTTATATCGTTCCTGCACCACCTCTCTTATAACAGCAAGATAAGCGCTATAATCATCGGGATAACCATATCTTCCAAGCCCGATTGGGAACCAATCGCCGGGCGTCGTTCCTGCTTGCTCAAGAAAAACATTGTTGATAAGGTATCCATCAGGTGTTGAGCCATTGTCAAGCTTCTTCCAATTTATAATTCCCTCGATTGAATCTTTAATCTCTGAAATTTCATACTCTTTTGCAAAGATATTCAGGCAAAATGACAGAGATAAAAGAAGGCATATGGTTGTATTTAAAAATCTTTTCATAAGGAACTGTTCCTTTCTCCGTGATAAAAAGCATTACAGAAGGCAGACCGTTTGGCTGCCTTCTATAATAAAATTTAGCGTAATTTTGAAAGTGCGCTGTCAATTTCAGTTTGAGTGGCATCCACCTTAAAAATAAAGGCTAAGGCATCTTCCGGGCAATTTTCAATGCCTTTATCAGCAATGGCAATTGTTACAGCATCCCTGTCCGGCATTTTAAAATACATACTTTCTTCATCGCCCGCACCCAAGGAACCATATCCGCCGTTATCCATTCCATATGCAAGTGTGTATTGCACCCTAACAACATCCCCATCCGACAAATAAGAATCAGCAAAGCCTACATTGGGGAATATGTTATTTAAAGAATACATCCACCCCGAGCCGTTGGAAAAATCAAACTCGCCTAAACGACCTTCCATAAACTCTGTCGGGTCATAATAATTCATATCATTTTGCAAGTGTATTTCTAACACCTCAGGTATTTGGGGGGTTAAATTAAGTTGGTTTTCTGCATCTATTATCGCCGATAAATAAAAGTTGGATGCGAGTGTACCGGTTTTTTCATAATCAAATCCGGCTTGCTTTATAATGCGGTCAAGCATCATTCCGGCATTTTCGCCTTCAATTATATCCACCCTTTGCGGTGCAATTATATATCCGCACCCAATAGTAAAGGCTTCAAAACTCCAAACACAAGAGCCTATTACATCTTCGGGCTGAGCTTTTTGGTAGGTAATATAATAAATAATGCTTTTGGTTTTTCCTTCTGTATCTGTGGCAATAACTTCAACAATGTTTTCGCCTTCTTTAGTAAAATTCATCGTAAAGCTTGTCTTGGTGTTGTCATCCCAATTTATATCAACAGCATCGCCGTTTAAAGTAACAGAGGATTCAATTTTGCTTCCATCCTTGTCTGTTGCCCAAACATCAAAGGTTTTTCTTGAGCCTTTTTGCACAGCGCCATCTGTCAAAGTGGTTTTAATTTCAATTCCGTTGTCCTCCGGAATTGGCGTAGGCGTGGGATTTTGGTTAGGGCTTGTTTCACCTGATGACCCGCCGCCCGCACTTTCGGAAGATGCGGAAAGGGACGGACTTGGCAATTCCGAAGGGAAAGGCGTTTCGCTTGGCTCCGGCAAAGGCGCAATTGTATCCTCAGTTGTTGGTGAAGGCATTGGCTTTTTGCCGTCTAATTTTTCTACAAGCACATCCTGACCGGAGGTATATATATTATTTAATATTGTAATAACTTGCGCCCTGCTTACAGCTTTTTGCGGGTTTAAATATCCATCTGCCCCTTGAAGGTATCCGGATAAGACCATAGCGCAGATATAATCTCTTGCCCAATCTGAAATTTCTTTATCATCCTTAAAAGGGGTAATAAAGCCACTTTCTGCGGGGATTTCAAGCGCTCGGCAAATAATAGCGGACACTTCTTGCAGGGTAATATCGTCGTTTGGACGAATCATGTTATCGGACCCTAATATAACGCCTGCATAATTTGCTTTAAGTATGGCGCTTGTGTAAAAATTGTTGTCAAGGTCGGTAAAATTATTATCTGATAGCAATTCAAATTTCATAATCCTATCAAGGATAACAGCCATTTCACCGCGAGTAATAGAATCATCCGGTTTAAAGCTTCCATTATAACCATTGATAATATTCTTATCGCTCCATTGGTTGATTGCCTGCTCAGCCCAATGACCGTCTATATCTATATATTCAGTTGCAAAAACGCCGGGAAATATAGATACACTCATTACAAGAAGCAATAAAATTGAAATAGTTTTTTTCATGCCAAATTTCCTTTCTATTTTATCGATACAGCCGTTGTAATAGGTTTCAAATCTACAAGAGAATTCCATAAATACAGTTTAACAGCATCACTACCGTTTGTGGATAAATCCGCGTAGCTGATGGTGTATGTTTTTTTATCAGGGGTTACCGCAAGGGATTGGGAGACCGCTTGTTGCAGGCGATTTCCGTTATAAGCATTTACAATAACAAATAAACCCACAGGCTCGTCTGCATTTATATCAACAATAACAGACTTTTTGCCGCACCACGGTTGGTTTATTGTAATGCCCGGAACACTGCTTATGTTTTTTGCTTCAGGCTTAAAATCAAAAAATGTATGTTGACCGTTTTTCAACTTTAGATAGCTTATAAGCCCATACAATGTTTGTTCCGTTGCCATGCTGTTAGAGCTTGTCGGGTCGGCGCTTGGGTTTTGAGAATCAGCTTGATACGAATGGTAAAACCCTCCGTCATTCGGATTCTGGTATTTTAAAATTCCGTCAATCAATGTCTTTCCATCTTTAATAAAGCGGCTATCCGTTTCACAGTCTATACCTAAAGAAGTAAGCGCAACCAGTCCCCAAACGGTGCTTTCGACATTTGTAGTTCCCCAACTGGAAAAGTCTCCATCTTCTTGTTGCTTTGTTCCCATTAAATTTATAGCATCGTCCACCACTTGCTTTACAGTTTTTTCGATGCCGCTATATGCCGGATATTTAGCGTCATTGTCAAAATAATCCTTTGATAGTGAAAGCACGGTCATAAAAGTAATGTCAGGGTCGGAAAGACCTGTTAATGAAAATCCGCCGTCGCTGCGTTGTAGCTTCATAATTTCCGATAAAAAAGTTTCGCGGCTGTTGATTGCATCTGCGGGTATTTCAAAATCCAATGAATTTAAGGCAATAAGCCCCCAAATCCAACCGTTTATGCCCTGCCTTCCCGGATTTGCCCTGTTATATGTGCCGTCTGCAATCAAGTTGATGGGGTTTCCATTTATGTCTTGACCGATGCAGGTTGGGTCACCCCCCAACGCCAAAATAGCAAGGGAAATTCTATGCCATTCGGTTGCCTTATTTCTGTCAAGTAAAACACCTGTGTTTTTATATTTTTCAGTAACATAATCTTCAATAGCTAAAAGATACGCCTCATAATCATCCTCTGCGCCGTATCTTCCAATACTCATTGGGAACCAATCTCCCGGCGTGCTCCCTGCCATTTCCAAAAAGTCAGGATTTAAAAGCTTGCCGTTATTATAAGAGGTCAGCGTGTTTCTTGCCCAGGCGATAACACCGTCAATATAGCCTTCTAATTCTTCTGTTGTAATGCGGTTTACATCAGTTTCGCCAAAGGAAGAAAGCAGGGCGCTCAGTTCATTATAAACTTCGTCAACCTCACTTTGCTCAATATTAAGAGTAGGAAGCACATCCTCAATCGCGGTATTGTAATACGAATAAATATCCTCATCTGCAAGCAACGCTTCTTTATCGGGTGATGAATTGATTTTAGCGATAGCGGAAATTAGCCTATCTTTGTTGGCAACAGAATAAAAACCATCTCCGCCCCAACCCATAGCGCTGCTGCCGCCGATATCCGAGCCAAAAGCAAGGGTGAATTGTACTCTTAAAACATCATCCTCAGAAGGATAATAGTCGGCAAACCCTACATTAGGGAACACATTGTTTGCACAGTACATCCAGCCCGAAGCCCATGTGTAGTTAAATTCCCCAAGCGCATTTTCCGATGCATTGCCCGGGTCAAAAGTGTACCAATTTTCTTCTAATGCCGTAAGTAAGTAATCAGGCGGGTATGCGCCATCCAAATCAAGCGGATTTGAAGCAGTTCCCTTGATTGATGACAAGTAGAATCCGGAATCAAGAGAGCCGCCATGGTTATATAATAAATCGCTTTGATTGATTAACCTGTCCAGCATATATGCTGCATTTTCACCCTCTAATATATCCAGCTCTACAGGCTCTATAACATATCCCTTGCCGATGGTAAACTTTTCAATGCACCATACAGATTTTCCAATCACCTCCCCGGGCAATGCCCTTTGATATATAATGCTATATGTCAGCGTCGCGGTTTGCCCATCAGCAGTGGCAGAAACAACCACGGTATTTTCGCCTTCAGTGTCAAAATCGAGAGTATAACTCGTCTTTTCCATATCATCCCAGGTGGGATATATGTCAAGATTGTTAAACTCTACAAAACTGTCAATTTTATTTCCGTTTGAATCTTTTGCCCAAACATCAAAGGTTTTTCTTGAGCCCTTTTGAAGCGCGCCGTCCACCAAAGTAGTAACAATGGTTGGGGCGTCGGATGCATAAGACATCACAGGAACAAAAAAACTAATAAGCAGTACAAATGCCATAAATAGCCCTAAAATTTTATTTGTCTTTTTCATCTTTCATAATCCTTTCTCATTTTAAAATTTAGCAATATGTATGAACTTATTTTTGCTTTTTCTTGCGGACTTCTCTTAAACCTGCTTTTTCAAGCACACGATTCCATGCGCCAAAACGCTGCTTAAGCAACACATAACCCACTACTTCATGCCTTTTTGGTGTGCGCCCCAGTTGCTTAGCGCAATACTGCACATATTCAAGTAATTCTGTGTCGCTGGCGTTGGAATTTTTTTTAGTAAACTCATTTTCCTCCCGCATACATATCATGTTTTCTTCCTTGGTCGAGGGCTTGTGTTGTCTAATCAAGTCCTTGCTCACCTCCTAAGCCGCAAAAAAAAGCTGCGGCAATAAAAATATTGCCACAGCTGTATTCCTGTGTTCATTCACTTTCGGAAGTAAAAAATAACTTCCGAGCTCTGTTTTGTTATTTTAGGCATACAAAACAAACCAATGCAGGTCTTCTGACTCACACCCTATAGAGCAATGGCTCCGCGCTTAGCATCTTGCCTTCCCAGTTTCCCAGTGACTGACTTTCGTCAACAGATGATAAGCATTAAGTGTATACAGCGGCATTCCCGTTCGAGATTCACACTCGATTCCCTTTTCACCACCTACGCTTTTATTGCGCCATAGGTGACACACTAAGTAAATTCATATATTAAATTTTATGGTATTTAACTACTTTAAAAGTATATATCATTCATATTGAAATGTCAATGAATATGTGTATATAAAGTGTTTTACAATTTCTTTTTTTGTGTTTTACGCTCATTTCCAAGCCGTGGAAAAAGTGCGGAAGACTTTTGATATTTTTCGTGGTATCATGAGCGTAAGCGAATTTCAAGATAAATTACATTAAAGCCCGCGTCTGTAGGTGCATAAAATTTAAATTTAGCTTCTAATGGTAATGGGTGAAATTGAATATTGCAAACAAACGCCCGTCTGATGATTTTATGTTTGATTTTTCTGTTTCAATAACACCTGAAATCACTTCTTATAAAATTATCTTGGTTGATGATAATATATCGCCTTATTTAAAATATCCGCTAAAACATATCATTACATTTAGCGGCAAACAGCACTTATTATATTTTTCGAAGGATTAAAGCAACATTATAAAGTTTGGCAAAACTGCCGATGGTAAAATTGATTATGTATATACAGCATGCGTATTCGCTGGGAATACAGCAAGATATACCAAATAAATACGGATATAGTAGTTTTAAAAATGGGTGTTGACGGCAATGTTTTTGATACGACCACAGAGCAAATTGATGTAGGCAAAAGGGCGCTGATTATTTATTATAACGGCGCAGTGCAAGCCGTTTATCAGATTGAACAATAATAAAAAGACCAAATAACAACACCGCATAAACGGCAGGTTATTTGGTCTTTTGCTATTTAATTTTAATTTTTATCAATGCGTATAAGTATCAAAAACCGAAAGGGGTTTTGCAGCGGATAAACTTGACCATACCATGGTTTTTACCTTATCGCCGCTTGAAAGTTCAATGTCGGTAAACGATTCGCTTTCCTGCCCCTGCGCTTGAATCGAAATAGTTTTAAAATATGGGCGTTTTAGTATGTTTTGGTCATTATAAACGGCAACTATCAAGGTTGCGTCTTCAATGTCTTTGCTGCCTGAAAGGTTTGCAAGTTCAACATTAAAGGCATTATCGGCATAGCTGCTTTTTGTGGCTATACTATGCGCAAGCTCACTTTCGGCAAATTTCACATAATGCGGTGTTATTTCACTTATTTGCGGGTTTCCGCTATTGCTGGCGCCGCCCCTTAGTATGTAAAAGACCAAATATCTTGCCGCAACGGGTTCGTACATATCAATCGTAACAAGATTGGCTGTTCCGTCATATTCTTCAATAATTTTTGCATTAACGCCATCTTCTACTTCGATATAGTCATCCCAACTTGGTTCTTCCCCTTCGCCGGTTTGGGAAAGGAAAAATTGATAGCCGGATACGCGTGTATTATATCCCAAGAATTTTATATCAACGGTATCAATATCAAATGTCTTTCCAAGTTCAAGCTTAACCCAGCAATACCCGCTTCCGTTGCGCGGTTGCCAGTAAGCGCCATCCGTACCGTCAACAAGATGAGGGGCAGGATTGCTATCAGAATTGGATGAAGCAGTTGGGGTGATGATATTTTTCGGCACAGGTAAAGTGTTGTAGCCAACCTTAACCTTTCGTGTTACGGAAATTGTATTATCGTCTTCGTCAATTACGGAATATGTAATGATATAAGTTCCGGAAACTTCTGTGTTAACCATGCCGTCAACAGTAATTTCACTTGAAATATCCTGTCCGAGCGCGTTTATGGCATACGCTCCGGGGTCGGTAAAAGCACTACCTTTTTCAATTTTCATGAAATCGTCGCCGTTTAGGAAAACTTCTGTGCTGCCTTCAATGTCATCAATAGATGTGAAAACAAGCTGCGGCGCTTTGTCACGGAAAAACTCAGCGTCAAAGGGGTCTTTTCCCGCATAGTTTGCGGCGCCCTCCTTGCTTAAAACATTCGGAATTTCTTTACCTGCAACAGTTGTAACCAACCCGAAGGTAATTTTTTTTCTTTCGCCGCCATCGGAATTATTCCAATTTTTTATGGCGTATGTAACATCAATTGTAGCTATTTCGCCATTTGGCGGAGTTTCAAATTCCTCTACAAACAATGCGGTGCTGTTGTTGTCGCCGGTGTCAAAAGCAGTTGAGGATGTTCCAAAATAAACATCATCTTTGGTATTCGAATTCAACTCTGTCCGAACCCAATCTGCTTTTTTCGGCCTGATTGCGTAAACTGCCATTTTTGCTTCCGCATCGGCATGGTTGGTTCTATACATTAAAAACTTTAATTCGATTTTCCCTATTTCGTCTAAATCAATTTCGGATAAATTAAATTTTAAAAAACCTTTCCTGTGTCCTTCATTACCCGCATCAGAATGATGTGAAATAGACATAACAGGGTCAACACCTTGGGAAGAGGTTTTGGTTGCCCTTATAACCGCGTTTTCCTCACAAATTAGCGGCGGCGCTTCACCGGCAAAGGAAACGGACGGAAAAACAGCCGTAATACTTATAAGCATGGCTAAAATAAGTGTTGCTGACAATAATTTTTTCATTTTTTAAATCCCCCTTTTTTAATTTGGCGCTATTAAAGTGCAGAAAAAAGTTCATTTTTGTTTTTATGTAATATTTCCCGATACTAACTAATTTCAAAATTAATTATATCATTATTAGCAAAAGTTTAAAACATATAAATGTTAGGCAAAAGTGCGTTATTGTTATGATTTGCCACATAACAAAAAACGCACCGTTTTGGGAGCATCTGCACTTTTTTAAAATTTTGTTGTAAAAAAAAGATGGATTTTTTCGATTAACGCAAGATTATATTTGCATTAGACTTTAAACCCTTTTCCCATGATACTGCTTGAATTTGTGATAATAACAAAAGCGCGGCTATCTATCTTTTTTATATAGCGTTTCAGCGCAGTTGCCTGGGATGGATTTACCACGGTCAATATCATTTTTTTATCATATTCCGTAAACATACCCTTGCAATTGCAAAGGGTGGCGCCGCGGTGCAAAGTTTGATTGATGTAGCTGCAAATTTCTGAAGGATAGTCTGTAATTATGGTAAAATATTTCGATAAATTCAAATTACCAATAACATTGTCAATAACAAGTGTGCCGGCAAGCAACCCCAAAATAGACAATATAAAAGTTTCCGCTCCGAATAAAATACCATTTGCAACGGTAGAAAATACGCCGATAAAGAACATACCTTTACCAATGCCAAGGTCTGTATATTTCTTTATTATTCTTGCTAATGTGTCGGTACCTCCGCTGCTTGAGTTGCAGTAATAAAACAACGCCGTGCCTAACCCGCTAAGCATGACGGCAAATATTAATTCAGCCAACGGCTGCTTTGTAAGGGGAGATGCGATTGGAAACGCTCGCTCTAACATATAAATCGTGATTGATGTAAAAATAGAGGCGTAAACCGTCTTGATTCCGTATGTATTCCCGAAAAAAGCGAACCCTAATAAAATAAAAAACATTGATAAAATGACCATGAATATTCCGGGCGATACGGAAGGGAAAATTGCTGAAAGAAAAATTGCTATTCCGCTTGTTCCTCCTGCAGAAAATTTATTTGGGAAGTTGAAAAAGCAAATTGCAATTGCCTGCAAAAGCCCTGCAATTGTTATTCCTAAAAAATCTTTAAAATTTTGCATTGTTGCTTCCGCTGCGCCATAAGCAAGCATTCTTTTGAAATTTAATTTGAATTTTTGATTTGTCGGCACCATATCCATGCTATAATTCAATTTAAAACAAGCCCCCTAAAAATAACATCTTAACCATAACCCACACAAAATGTCAACAAAATTACATAGACTGAAATAACGCTTCTTCCATGTTTTCCGCTTGTATTTCATAAGTTCTGCCGTCAATAAATTTCATGGACGGGAACCTTTTTTTATTCAAAATGGGCATGCCCTCCATTTTTTCTATCCGCATGGTAACCGGTTTTGAAAATACAAAGGGCTGCATTGTATCTATCTTTTGAATTGCCTCAATGGTTTTTTGCCTAATCACTTCGTGAGCCTTCTTTTGAGGCAAAAGCATGGCGCCAAGCCTGTCAACGCCCTTTTTAACTTCTGCCGTCACAACCCACGGTAAAAATTCTTTCGCCTCGCCGCACACCTTATCATCCCCTGAAACCATAATGACGGGAACGCCATAATCGCCCAAAATAGCGGCATCGATGGCGGTTTCACCCACCAGCCTGCCGTTTACCCAGCAGTTTTGAATTGTTTTGCTGTTAAACGTATGGTCAAGCACGGCGGCTTTGCTCCCCGCCATTGCATGATAACCCAATAAAATGGCGGCATGGCATGTTTTTATAACATCGTGGTAACGACCTCCCATTATAGAGCCGCTGATGCAATAATCTGCCTTATCGGTTAAATTTTCATAAATTAAAGTATGGCTTGCGCTGTGACAGTCCCTAACATAAACCTTCTTTGCACCTGCCTCTTTGCACGCTTCAACACAAACATTTATATCTTGTGTCATAAGCCTTCTGCCCTCATCAAACCTGTTTTCGGTAACCCGTGTTTGGGTATAGGTATAAATGCCGCTTATACCCTCCAAATCCACCATTAAATATATATTCATAACTTTAAAGCTCTCCTTTTATTTAAATACCACTATCTCGGTAAGCTGATAATTTCTTACCGAGGCAAATATCCGTGAGCCGACAGTTAAATCGCTTTTACTGCCTTGTGTTACGCTATTTTTGCTTTCATCATACACATATACGGAAAATGCCGCAGCCTTCATGCCGAAATGCCCTATTGCGCCATAATCCATAACTAATATTTCATTTTCAAAATCCACATGCTTTATTACACCGCACAACTTAGTGATTACTGAATACAAGGAATTTATTATAAACTTTCTATCCTTATCTATTTCGGCGCTGTACAATAAATCTATATTTTGAATATACCCTTTGGGGTTAAGCGAAAACTGGATAATGTCTCCTTCTTTGGGGCTGCCGGCATTTACAAGTGTTTCTTCGGTGTTTGCAACAATAGAAATTAAGCTGCCTCCAAACATGCCATATATACCGTAACCGATTTCGCCGTCATCTTTTAGCGCCGTAATGTTTTTTGTTACAATCATCAGTTTTGTTGTGGTTGCAATGGGTGTGTTATCTCCAACCATAACGCACGCCTTAGCTTGCGCGGCTCTATTTGAATCATACGCCGTAATCCCGTTATAATATCTGTCCGCTATAAGCGAACCGATGCCTGCTATATGAAAATCCGATTGCTGAGCATCAGACAATGTTTGGTCGGGCACAAAAAACAAAACTGTTTCTTCGGAAAGACAAATCAAATTGTCGAAAGACTGCAACCCCGACCTGTAACGGGCGGTAGTTGTTTTTGCGGAAATTCTAAACACATTTTGTTCAATTGCCGCATTTTCTTCATCCGACCATAGGGTAAATTCCTGAGCGCATCTGATTTGTGCAATTTTCCCTTCCTCGTTTACATTATATAAAACCAACTGCCTGTATCTTTCCGGGAGGCGCACCGTGTTGTCTTGGGTGTGAAACAGCCTATTATAAGCATCAACCGCCTGAAGGCGTTCGTTTCCGTTATAACTGACTTTATCGCAAAATTCAAGTTCTACCCAGCGGTTATTTTCTGTAAATATCTGCGCTTTCACTCTGCCAAACGGCTTTAATGTCAAATTGTTAAGATACCCATATACAGCGTCGGGTTGTGATTTTTTGGCTACAATGCGCCCGGCATGGTCGAGGTAAAACATGCCTTCCTCGTTTATGTTTATTTTTTCAAAAAGAGCGGCGCTCACTTTATATTTGGTTCCGCCTATAACAACAGCATTTTCGCTTCCGGATTTTTCGTCAATAACTCCCGATATGGTTTTAGAGGACAGCACAAGCTGTTTTAGCGCCCTGCCGCCGCTAATCGATTCCGCATATGATATAACATCGTTTTCGTTGATGTTTTCATATGACGCTGTTTTCCCATATTGGGTAATTATAACTTTGTAGTTCCTATCAAAAGGGTTAAGCTCAATGTTTTGTCCGCCCAAAGCATCGCTGACCAGATACTCTGTCGGGGATACTTGCGACACCAAAATCGAACGATAATTTAAAACGGAAACAACATCAATCAGCCCGTCATTGTCGTTATCTATCAGCGTTACATCACCCAAATTCGGACAAAGCAGTTCCTTTGTAATCGGAGTTTGTTTGCCGTTATGTATAAGAACAACAATATTTGATAATTTTAAATTTGTATTTGTTTTGTCGCCTTCTCCAATATATGAAAAATTGTCAACGCTCACTAAGTCTTTGCAAATATCATCGCTCTCAACAAGGGTCACTTGATTTCTGCTTTCGTCTCCCTCAATATACACGAGCGTGTTTTCCTCTTGCTTTTTGTCCGATTTATAATAAGCCTCAACATAATGCCCCAATAACCGCCATGCGGCTGCTGTATCGTCAAAAAGCGGCATACCGTCTATTAAAACTCGCCCTTCTCCAACTAAGCTGCTGCCAAAAAGAGAGGTGTATTCGTTGGATTCCAAAACGCCGCGAACTTTATAAATGTTGTGAGCAAAATTAAGAAGTGTTTCTTCGTCTTTTGCGTACCTATTAATAACGGTTTGCGATGCATCTGTTTTTATTCCATCAATGCGTAAAACAGGAGCATTTAAGGTGTTAAAAAGCATTTGCGTAAAATCCTCGGGAGTAATCCCGGCAGGGCTTTTTAAATCGCAGCCGGAAAATATTTTAAGGCTGTTTGCCGTTGCCATATACCCCCCGGGGTAACCGCCGCCGCTTTCCGATATTTCTTTATAGCCCAAAATATTGGTTAGTATTTTTGCAGCTTCATTTACGCTTATAAACTCGTCCGGCGCAATCCGCGCCCCCGCTTGACCGCTGATAATACCTGCTCTGTAAGCCATAAGAATATCGCTGTAATAATAACTGCCGGGCTCAACATCCGAAAAAGGGTTTGCGCCTATTTCGGTTAAGTCATAAAGCATTCCCCCGGCACGCAGGGCATATGATATAAAATCCCCTCGGGTAATATAATCCTCGTATAAAAGGTCATTATTATCAATAATGCCAAAGGCGGCTAATTTTTTAAAAACAGGGGTTTCATCAAAGCTTACCGCAACCGGTTTCGATATAACAAGGCTTTCACCCGTGTCTATGTCATACTCGGAGCCCGTCTCAACTTTCGGTTCTTCCTCATATTCATAGTCCATTTCGTACTCTATTTCATCTGTTTCTTCATCTGCGCCGACAATTAGTGTGTTTGGCAATAACAAAGATAAAAGCACAATGAAAACCGTTATTAATTTAAAACATCTCATAGATTTGCTCCTCCTCGTTTAATTGGGTCTTGTTTTGATGTTTATATGCTGTTAACCAATAGATTGTATATGATTTTCGCTGCTTGGGCGCGGTTCGCGTACTCATTCGGAGCAAGCATATTACCTCCGACACCGGATATTATTCCTGCCTGCTGCATATTGCGCACCGCTTCTTTCGCATAATCGCTGATTTTGTCGGCGTCTTTGAAATTAACACCCTCGTGAATCTCTTTTAAATTCCTGCCAATTGTTCCAACGGCTCGATATGCAATAGTAGCCATGTCCTGTCGCGTTATAAACTGCCCCACCCCAAAGCTGCCATCCGCATTCCCAAGAATTATTCCTAAGTTTTGCCCTATGGCAAGATACTTTTCGTACCACGCACCCTCTTGAACATCGGTAAAGGTGGAACCGCCTAAGCTTTCCCCTATTTGAAAAGCCTCGACAATAAGCTTTATAAATTCCTCACGAGTAATATTATCTAAGGGGCGATAATTTTTATCACCGTCGCCTGATACAATTCCCTTTGCGTGTAAATATTCAATGCTTTCCTGCGCCCACAAAACGCTCTCCAAATCTTTGAACGCACTATCGCTTTGATGAGAGATATCATTGTCTTGGGTGGTTTCACCGCTAACGGGTATGCTTACATTGTAGCGGGAGCCGCCCCCTCCCCCGCCCGAACCGCCGCCGTTGCCGCCGGGTGACATATAAGAGCTGACAGCATCATCAAATCTTTTTCTAAATGCCGCAATGGTGGATGATTCCCCCGCTGATTTTATCTTTTGGTTAATCTTTCTTTGTTCCGTTTCGGATAGCCTTTTATAAAAACTATATCCCGTGCTGCCATACATCAACACCGCAAAATCTGTGCGGATAACTTCGCTCAGTGATGACCAATCCGCTTGGTTTACGGCATCCAATATTGTTTTGGCGCTGATAATCATGTTTACTAAATCGCCATGACCGGAAAACGGCTTTTGTTCAAATAACACATTATACATATTGATGTTGAGATATTCATCCCCCGCATCCAATATACCTTTGTTTTCTTCTATAACAGCGATTAATTTCGAGAGGGTGGTTGAGCTATTTACCGCATCTACAAAATCATCGCGCGTTTTTTTGCTTAAATAAATAAAAGTGTCCTTTGGGTTGTTTGATATGTTTCTTCCCGAAATTGCAACGGTGTATTCCCCATCGATTGCCTGCGGCGGAAAATTGCCGTTGTACGAAAAAGCGCCGTCAGTATCGCTGTAAACAGGGTCAAGTAAGATAATTTCTCCGTTTTCATCCGTTACGCCAATTAAAATAGTTTTATAGGTTGGAGGAGAAATTTTGCCGGCTATGGTCAGTTCTTCCTCGTTCAAAGAAGCGACTTCTATTTCCGCCTCACAAATGTTTGCGTCAAATTGTATTTTTTCATCATCAAAAATTTTTGCAAGGGTTGCATAACCCTGCCGCAACAGCGTTTTCCTTCCCGAAAGCTCTTCATAAACAAACGCTTTGGCGAAATGACCGGCATTTGCCTGCACCGATGCTTTTACTGTTTCTCCCTCATTCACCATTACCCTTTCAAGGCTCAATTCAACCATTGTATTTTGTTGATTATATACAGCCAACGCCAATACAACCTCTTTTTTCTTGTCTAACGGATTATAAATATCAACATCAGCCTTTATTGTTCCGCTATCGGGCATAACCGTTATTAGCCCTCCGCCTCCATCTTTAAAAACGGGAGTTTTGGTTGCAAGCCCCGGCTGCATAGTTGTAAATGAAATCACAGCATTTTGCTTGGGGGAGAATCCGAAAATATTTTTTATTCCAACACCGATTTCTATACTGTATTTTGTGCCAAACTCAAGGCTGCTGCTAAAATCAATCACAATCTTATCCCCATCAATTTCAAATGTGTAATCGCTAAACAAAGCCCCATCTTTGGTTATTTTTATATCGCTGCTCTTAACTTCATCTATTTTGTTGTTATATTTAAACTCAACAGTTTTGTCAAGAATGTTGTAATCGTTGTAATCGGGGCTAAAAGAGGCGTTTACAAAGGAAAACTCATCCGGTACGGAGAATTTTGCGTTATCAAGATATATTTTATGCGGTTCTGTTACACCTGACATGGCAACCCCATATGCAACTATACAAGAATCCAATGCAGACCCGGTAGGGGCTCCGTCCGCAACTAATTCACCGTTTAAATATGCGGTGTATGTTTTTGAATCAAAATTAAAATAATACACCAGAGAGTACCATGTATTGGGCTGATATGGCTTAGTTTTCCCTCCTGCAAACGTTATTGTTCCACCCGGATAAAATATGCCGAAATTGTCAGCCTTGGTGGTTGTTCCGCTTGTAACCCCTATAACGTCATAAAAACGAACCCGAACATTATTCGGAGGCAAAGCCAAAAACAAAATATCAAATTCCGCTTTTACATACCTAAGGTCATCAACTGAGTAATATGGCGCAATCGGTCCGGAAGGGTTGGTTACCGACCCATAATTTATCCTAAAATAATCATCGCTGCTTGCGCCTGCCGATTTGCTAATCTCCGCAACTCTGCCATGCAAGGCTGCATCCGGCAATCCCACTGCGGCTGCATCTACCGCTATGGTGGTTCTGCCTTCGGAATTGTTTCGCGCCCAAGTGCCGGAAGGGATAGTTCCGCTGCCGTAACTACCGAAATCGTCCTCGAACAAAACATTATTAAATGCATCGTCACCGTAATAACCCGTACCTTCGTTGTTACCGCCGTCATTACCATCCCCAAACGGCACGGCATCATACCAATCGTCATTTGTATAATCCTGTGCCTTTATCGTTGCCGAAGCAGTGAACGCCGAAAACAAAACCGCAACAACCAACATAATGCTTAGTATATTTTTCATTCCAATTCCGCCCTTTCATAACCTTCTGTTTAGTTTTTTACGCATGCCTTATTTTGCAAACCTTGCTGTAAATGTCTTGCCTCTTGAATTTTTAAGTTCTGCCTGGATAACTGTTTTACCGCCTTCTTCATAAACGGTCAGTTCCTTATCGGCATCCGTTTCGCCAAGCGGCATATCAATATAAATTTTTGCACTACCCAGCTTATGGGTAGGGTCACTTAACGAAATAACATACTCATTGCCCTTATCTTGCACCATAACAAGCATTGGGACTGTTACGGCTATATCTTCGCAGCTGCCGCTTTCCCAAAACACCATGCCTGTAACCCCCAGCTTGGTTTCCCTTACCGCTTGCAAGCGGGCGCTGTTTTCAAGTATTTGAATGTCCGGGCTTTCGGCATAGCCGCTTGTTTGCGCTAAAGTTTTATTCGGCAATATAACATAAGAGTATAAACCGCCGTCAGGGCTTTTTCCATGCTCAAACCACATTTCGCAAAAGGTTTTTTTGTTTACGATTTTATCGGCGCTAAGCTGTCCGCCGTCGGGGAAGTAATATCCGCCTGTTCCTTCTATATGCGCCCAAGACGGGTTTTCAATAAGTGTTTTTGAATTGATAAACTGATTATCAATATTCATAGCTTCATTTCCATTGGTCAGTTTTCTGTTTTCGACAACGGTCAACACATCGAACCCATCGTTAGCGTTAATATCCGCCCCAAGGGCGACAACCTCATCATCAAACATAAACCAAGCCTTTTTTGCCATAAGGGTGGAGTTATGCAACGGCAAATATCCCGGAACATCGTTGTGGAAAGATTCAAGCTGCATTGCCGCCGTTCCAAACTCGTTATCCATGCTTACCCCGCCTACAAAATCTTGGCTTGAAAAATATTCCCGTCCGCTTGATATTATCGCATCCTCACGCTGCTGCGTATCAACCGTTGTGCCGGGGCGCTTATACGGGTCGGCATTTTCAAAATAGTCTTTGTTATATTGATGCATATCGCCATCGTAAATATAAAGCATACCGTCACCCGTGTACCAGCCGCGCATGTTGGTGTTTCTAATCGCCTCGTAATTTGCAATTCTTTCGGATGACATGGCAACCCCCGCTGAGAAGGAATTTCTGTGATGCACCACCCGGTCCATATTATAATAAACCCTGTTTAAAATATACTCGCCCGGTTCCGGAACAGTTTGGTCGTTTAATATCTCTATTAGCTTTATAATATTTTGTGGATACAACTTTTTAAATATATAATCCTGCGTTTCCGCAGTTACATGCCGTTTTATTAGTGTTTTAAAGTTCAAAGCATCTTGCTCGCTTATCCTATCTATCATATTAAGTATTGATTCTACAACCTTAAAGCCTTCTACATGCTCTCCTGCCGTGTATAGCTGCCTTCCTCGCACCATGCTCATCATACCGCCTTTATACATAAGCGGTTCAAAAGCGTTGTATATCCAGTTTTCATAGCTGTGGCGGCATTGCTTTGTGAAATCAAACTTAGTGCCCGACACAATTGATAACACGCTTATTACCCTGTCTAAAAGCGCAGATGTTCCATAACCACCGTTATACGGTATATAATTATGCTTGATATATGAATGGTCACTATACATGCCGGTGCCGTCTTCACTATAAGAAAACAGCACGGGATAGGCTGTAAATATTTCATGCACCATCTCATTGTTTTCCTGTAAAACGCCCGCCGCAAATTGGTTATATGCCCGACTGTTTACATGGTCGTTTAACAGCAAATTTGTGCGTATAACGGTTAGAAGGTGATTATATGTCGATAAATATCTGTTTCGTTCGGTTTTGACAACCTCATCGCCCAATATTATAAGCGTGTCGGTTAAGCAGTTGGGTGTGCCGACAAACCAGTCCCACCAGTTGGAATCGGATGTTTTTAGCCAACCAACCCTGTTTCCGTCAATCTCCTGCTGCCCATAGTAATTGTCATACATAAAATCAAGGGCAAATATAATGTCGTCTTTTAAATCGGTATTTTGATAAAGAGCTGAGCCGTAAGTTCCCCATGCCAGCGCCATATTAAATATTTTACGATAGTCAGCCGTCATATCCGCCGTGGTCGCAAGCGCATTGTTGCCCCAAAGCGCAGGAGCGGTTTTTTTCATACTGTTCCATGCCGTCGCTCCGGCGGACTCAATAGTTTCTATGCGTTTTTTTATACGGCTGTTGCTTTTATCGTTGTTTTCATTTCCAACCATATGTTCTTTCCATTTGCTTCTTAGAAAAGCAAAATCATTTGACGAATAAAATGTTACCTTTTCGCTTTCCGCCAAAGGCTTCATTTTTGTTACTGTATCCCATAAAAATATTCGGGCTTGTTGACCGGCGGTAAGGTTTAGTTCTTCATAAAAACTTTTTAAACCATCCGCTTCGCTTCCATCGTAAACTTTTATGCTTTCAAGCCTGCCATTATCGTTGTAAACGTTCAGTATCATTGCAGATTCGTCTGCATACCTGTTATCAACACGATACGTCACAAAGGTTTTGCCGCTGTTGTCCATCGAAATAAAGGGTTTTGGAGCTTCTACTTCTGTTTCTTGCGATGATTCAGCATAAAACCCCGTATTGGCAAGATATATCTTATAATTTTCAACAGTTGCCCCTGCCGTCAGCCCGAACGAAACCGCACAGGTATCCAAAGTATCCCCAATGCCAAAGGCCTCCGCTACCATATCTTCGTTTATATATGCCGTATATTCCCCCGTATTAAAATTAAGATAATACACAAGGGAATACCACTTTTTCGTTTCATACTGCATCATATTTAACATGGAAGTTCCGTTTCTAAATGTAACATTCATATCGGCGCCGAATGTAGTCAAATTTACCGCCTTTGTGCTGCCGCCTTCCGGAATGCTTATATTATCATAAAAACGAATGTTTATAGGTATAGGCGGCGTGTCATCAAATAAAATATCCAATTGTATTTTTATATATTTTAGTTCTTCCACATCATAAATTCCCGCAATGGGAGAGTTTTTACCTTTATAGGGAACCCTAAAATACATATCATTTTCGCCTGCCCCATCATCCCCTGCCTTTTTTTCAATTTTGGCAACCCTAACATTAGCGCCGGAAACAGGCAGGTTTTCATCGGGAGCGTTTGCCACCGAGTAGCTTTTAAGCGCGGTTCTTTTTGCATTCCAATGAGTGGATAAAATGCTTGCATTTTCGGAATAATTTGTGAAATCATCATAAAACAGGGCTTTGTAATTAATCGTTGTTATGTCTTTGTATTGAATTGAGAATTTGGCATTATCCAAGTAAATCTCATAAGGCGATGATGTGCCGCTGATATGCAAGCCGAAAGCGACGACACAAGTGTCAAGCGTATCCGGAATACTTACATCGTCTGCAAGCAACGCCCCATTTACATAAGCGGTGTATTTCCCGGTATGAAAGTTAAGGTAGTATTCAAAAGAATACCATTTATTCGGTTGGTAAGGCATGCTGCTTCCGTTTGTTAGCGTGCAAACGGAATCGGTGCCAAACACCGCAAGATTATCCGCTTTGGTGGCGCCTTCAGCGGTATTGTCTAAAAAACGCATTCTAACGGCAGTAGGCGGAATTGCGGCAAATAAAATATCGCATTCCACCTTCGCATATTTTAAATTTTTCACCGGATAATGCCCCGAAACTTGGCTGTATTTAGGGTTTTGATATGCCTGTCTAAAATAGTTCGTGGTAGTCGTTGTTCCTTTTGTGATTTTTGCAACCATGCCATGATGGGCGGCGTCAGCTAACTGCACGCCGCCTATCGTTTCTTTTGTTGCATCTATTGCAGTGTATGTTCCACCCGCTTTTTCCCATGAGGTGGAAATGGCGGCGCCCTTAGCATAGCCGCTAAAGTCGTCCTCAAAAACAGCATAATACAAATCACTATCTGTATAGCTTTTTGTATTTGAAAACGCCGGTGTAATAAGCAGTGAGGATAAAATTACAACAATTAGCGCAATGTATGGCACCTTTTTCAATTTAAACGCCTCCAAATAATAACTTTTGTTAATCGATTTTTATTTCAGATGCTTTGTCAAAAGGTTTTAAACCTTCAAGTCCATCCCACAAAAATGTCTTTACAACCTCTCCCTCTTGCATTGTATATGCTCCGATAGGGTTACGAGCGGTGCTTGTAATGTTTGATGCGGATATGTTATTAATCATTTTAATTTCTTTGAGTGTTCCATTTGCAAACTTAGCTTGAACTACATCCGCATTTAGAGCCATTTGAGAGTGTAAATTTAAAAAGATTTTCCCTTTTTCCATAGTTTCTCTTGTAAATTTAACACGGGTCGGCTCAACCGAATATTTGTAGTTGTCAACGGATAGCACATTTTCAGAGCCCGCCTCTGACGGAATTTGTATTCTAAACTGCCGCAGCAAGTGCGGTCTGGAGGCTGCTCCCATCTTAACGTTTTCCGCTACAAGCGCTCCGTCTAAATAAGCGTTGTATGTATAAGAGTTATAATCATATTCAAATGCGAGGTTATACCACTTTTTCGCCTCATAAGTAAGAGATTCTCCTCCTATATTCAAGCTTCCGTCCGCCTCGAATTTTGCCGAAAGGGATGTGAAGTTGCTATCGGTATAAGCGGAAAGCGATACAGGAAATTTATTGTTTAGCTTAATGTCGCACTCCACCTTAACCGATTTTAGCCCGGTATCCTTTTCGTTGGGATAGATTTCGTCAACAATGCTGTACATAGCCCCCATAACGGCATTGCTTTCATTCTTCGTAGTCATTTTAAACACATTGCCGTGGTCGGTTGGATCAACCGAGGCATCAACATCATCCGCTTCTATATATGTGTCCGCATTCATAATACGGTAGTTGCTTTTGCCGCCGGAACCGTCCGGTACAGTCCCCAAAGGCGTGTTCGCAAAATTATCATAAAACAACACCTGTTCGTATTTTTTATTTGCAGGATAAGGCGAAACCACCGAAAACCTTGCATTGTCAAAATATATTTCATATGGAATGGTTAGACCATTATTAGGTACCAATCCAAAAGCAACCATACAGCCCCCTAAGTCGCCTATTGCCGCCTCATTGGCAACCAGCCGCCCGTTTACATATGCAGTGTATGTATTTAAATTAAGGTCAAAATAATATACAAAGTTATACCACTGATTAAGACCATAGTCTATCGTCTTTCCGCCGGAAAAAGAAAGCGTAGGCGAGTTTACATCATTGCTGAAGGTTCCAAGGTTAACGCTTTTTGTTGCGCTTACGCTCAAAATATTATAAAAACGAATGTTAAGAGGGTTTTGAATAACGGCGGGAAGTAATATATCAAATTCCGCCTTAACATATTTTAAATCATCCGCCAAGTAATTAGGGGCAATAGGACCGTTTGGTTCACCTACTTTGCCATATTTAATCCTAAAGTAATCGTCAGTTTTATTGTCTCCCGTTTTAGCAAAGCTTGCAACTTGCCCATGCTCATCAGCGTTCGGTAACCCCGCATCGGCAGCAGTTAGTATTTTATAAGCCCTTCCGTTGCTTTCAGCCGGCAAATCCCAATTTATGTTTAAACCGGTTGCCTTCGCGCCTGTTCCTGGCGTATACCCTTCAAAATTATCATCAAACAAAGCTAAGTCGTAACCATCGTCTTGAGGTAGCTGTGTTAGGCAGTAATGCTCATTCGGGATGGAAAACTTCGCATTGTCAAAATAAATTTCATAAGCATTGGTAGTTCCGGACATTTGAAACCCAAAAGCAATAGCGCAAGAATCCAATACATCCGGCATTTCGGCATTATTGGCAAGCATTGCACCGTTTACATAAGCGGTATATTTGCCCGTATCAAAATTAAGGTAATATTCAAATGAATACCATATGTTGGGTTCGCACTGCATAGAGCTGCCATTTACCGCGGAAAGTGTTGAATCTGTTCCAAAGGACATAAGATTATCCGCCTTTGTACCGGATTCTTCGTCAATGCTAACATTATCAAAAAAACGCAAACCCACGTTAACGGGGGGAACATCAGATAACAAAACGTCATACTCTACTTTTACATGCCGCAACTCGCTTATCAAATAATAACCCGAAATTGGACTTTTGGCTTTATTCGAATAAAATAATCTGAAGTAGTTATTGCTATTAGTTGATGTATCCTTGGCGATTTTTGCAACGATACCATGAGCGGAGGCATCCGGTAAATTTTCATCGGCAGCGTCTACCGTCGTGCAACTTCTGCCGCTGGTCACCGTTCTATCCCACGCTGATGAAAAGGGAACTTCCGCGCCTTTAGTGTAAGAGCTAAAATCATCCTCAAACAAAACTGTGTCATACCAGCCCTCGTCAATGTTCGCCGTCACCATAGCGGCATTTACAAATAACATTGTCGCAAGCATTGCAGTCGTTAAAAACCACGATATCAATCTTTTTTTCATTTTTCTGCCCTCTTTCTTATAAAAATTTATTTTGTAAACTTTGCTTTGTAAGTTTTGCCTTTAGCGTTGCTAAGGTCTGCATTTATTGTGACTGTGTTGCCGGAAAGGTTGACTTGCAGATTTTTATCAGCCTGTGCAAGCGTCAATTTTTTATTTATTTTTATTTGCGCGCTTTGAAGTTTTTGGGTTGGGTCGCAAAAAGAGATAGCGTATTCGCCGTCCGTTTCCTGCACCATAACAATTAGAGGCTCTGAAACAGTAATGCTGTCGAAATTACCTGCCTCCCAAAAAACAATACCAAGTGCGTTTATTGTATTTTCCTTAACCGCTTGTAGCTTAGCGGTATTGGAAAGTATGCTTATATTTGGGTCTTTTGCATAGCCGGCGGTTTCTTCCGAAGTTTTATGCGGTAAAAGCACATATGAATATGAGCCGTTTTTCGGGCTTTTTCCATGCTCAAACCACATTTCAAGAAAGCTTGGCTCTTTGTTTGTCTTTTCCAGCTCAAGTTTTCCGCCTTGGGGGAAATAATATCCGCCTACATTTTCGATATGCGCCCATGAAGGGTCTGTATATGAGTTTCGGTGATGTTCCTTTTTTTCTAACATGTTTCCGTCAATTATAACATTGTCCACGCCCGGTATAATGCCGCCGCCGCTGTCTAAAATAAAGCTTCCATCCTTTGTTGGAGCATAAATTTTAAACTCTGTAACGCTGTTCCAACCGCTGTTCGTTCTGCCATGACCGTTATATCGAACATACCTTGCTTTAACATTTTTCATATCATATGCTTCCAAGAGGGCTGTCTCTCCGCTTGCTTTCCCCTCAAAGACTGTTGTCCAATTATCTCCATCCGTCGAAACATCAATCTCAAAAATAGCTTGTTTACCGTTAATTCCGCCATATTGGGCTATACCGACATATCCTATTTCTTTAATGTCTTCTAATTCAAAAATAGCATAAGCATCGCCTTCCATGGACCAACGGGTTCCATAGTCGTTATCTATAATATTTTCAACAACATTACCGTCATCCCCATTGGCTGTCACGCTGACCACAGGGTATTCGTTGGCGTTGGATTCTCCTTCTTTAATCGAATTTTTAACAAGCTTTCTGTTTTCAACTACCGTCAGCACATCAAATCCGTCATTGGCATTTATATCCGTTCCCAAGGCAACGACCTCATCGTCAAACATGAACCATGCCTTCTTAGCCATCAGCGTTGAATTGTGCAGCGGAGGTGAGCCTGAAACCGTTGCGCTTAGTGAAGGAGGCTCCACATCGTTGTGGAATGACTCAAGCTGCATAGCGGCAACGCTATATTTATCTTCAAATTCAACCGCGCCCACAAAATCTTGGTTTGACTTATATGATTTATTGATGGTTATGCTAACCGCTTGCCTTTCTTGTGTGTCAACGGTGGTTCCTGGCATGCGATACGGGTTTGCGTTTGACCAAAACGCATTGCGATACTGTTGCAAATCGTTGTCTGTATACATGTAGAGCATTCCATCGGCGCTGTACCATCCGGTTATATTTTTTCCATGGATAGACTCGTAGTTGGCAATCCTTGAAGACGACATTGACAGGGTAAAAGCATAATTATCCCTTTGTTGAACAACCCTGTCGCCCTGATAGTACACTTTTGTTCTTTCATAGGCATCCGGCTGGGGATAATCCTCTCCCATTACATCAAGCAAGGTATTTATCTCATTTACCGTCAGCCTTGCCAAAACATAACTCATCGTTTCGTCTGTAACATGCCGTCTTATTATCGTTTTCAAACGCTCATCGTCGTCTAAACCAAAGCTTCCTATATAGTCGAGGGCAAGTGCAACAACATAGCCGGCGTGACCTGCCTCATCCGCCGGATAGCGCCCTCCAAAGGCTGCCATAGCCCCCGCTTTATACATAACCGGCTCAAACATTTCGTAAAACCATAAGCATGAGTTATATTTATGCGGGGTGGCAAATTCAAAAACCGTGCCTGCCAATATAGCCTGCACTCGGGAAATACGGTCAAGCAAAGAGCTAACGCCGTACCCGCTGTTATACGGAAAATGAACATGGGTTATATATGTGAAATCACTTCTGGTGCCATTTCCTTTTTCCTGAAAATCCAACATATAGTTAAAGTCGTTAACCATTGCAAGCATTCTGTCCGCATCCTCATGCAAAACAGCGGAGGCTGTGCCTGTATAGGTGCGGCTTGCTGCCTGTTCTTCCGATGTTCTCATTATGGTTCGAAAATGGTCATAAGGAGAAAGATATTTTGAAATATCGTCATACTTCATTTCCGGCTCTAATATCATCAGCATGCTGCACAACGGGTAAGCCACCCCGCAATACCAGTCCCACCAATTGGTAAGGGAGGTGTTCCGCCAGCCTCTGTTTTCTATTTCCGCCTGACCGTACAAATTTTGGTACAACCATTCCAACCCATACATAATATCCCTTTTTAGCTGTCTGTCCTTGTATAAAGACGAACCATAAGTGCCGTAGGCAAGAACCATCTTTTCAAGGCGGGTATATTGAGATGTCATATGCGCCGTTGTTGTTACCGGGGTTGTTCCGAACAAAACTGCTGCGTCTTGCTGCCTATTCATGGATTCGCGAACCGACCGTGCGTTTTGGTCAATCCTTTTTATAGCAGTTGCCACTTCTTCGCTTTCAAGGTTGTTGTTTTCGTCTCCCACAAGATATCTGCGCCAGCTTATTTTTATTGCTTCCCAATCTTGTTTTGTCACCCCTTTTGGGTCTACCGCTTTAGACGCAATTATTATTCCGCCAATATCTGCAAGGCTTTCATCATCTTCAAAATGCTTTATATGGTTTTCACTGCCTATTACAGTAAGCTGATTAAATGTTTTTGCCGCTTTGCCAAGCGCCTGCGCACATTCAACAAGGGGAACAAAGCGTATGTTGTCCTTCTCAAAAATCAGCTTTGAAAACTGCGGCTCATTCAGGTTGGCTGTTTTATTGCCAAGCGTTATTTTATTATCCGCTATCTCTGCGCCAAGTATATCCTTAAAAAACGAGATAGGCGCCATTGCCAACCCTTCGGATGTTGTTAGTTTGGATTCAATTCTTTTAAGCTCGTCTCCTGCGTACACCCTTTCGCTAAAGTTGAATGCCGCAACGGCATTCGACATCGCATCTTTAAAAAGTTGTTCCTCTTTTTTGGTAACCGAAAGAGTTTTGGTAAATCCAATAACTTCGCCTTCTTCTGCAATGGTTGCATAAATATTGTCAAAATATAAATCTGTTTTCTCGTTCGGCGTATTTCCCCACCCTCCGGATGCAAACCGCAGTCGGTTTACCTTTGTCCAATCAGACTGATTATTAACTTTAAAGGCAGACAGCTCTATCTCAAAAGTTTTCCAGCCCGTCCAGTCAAACTCTATCGGTGTCGAGAAGTATGACATTGTTTTTCCCGGGGCGGGAACAAAGTCGGTGTCAACAATCATCGTCATAGCGCTATTAACCACAGTTTCCGAATAAACATCAAACTTTATTGTGCCAAAGGACGACCAATCGCGGGGCACATTGGTAAAGCCTAAAGTTTTCATTGTCGGATGGTTGTTCCATCTGGCTGAATACTTGGCAGACCTTGCTATTCTCTCTTGCGGCACTGCTCCCGCCGAAAAAATAATATTCAAATTATTCATATCAACCAATACAACTTCTTCTTCGTCAATAGCAGCGTTTTTTTCCGCATATCCGTCCCATGCAGCGTCAACAGGCGGGATAATTCCCACAAACAGACAGACTGCCATAAAAAATGCAACTATACACCGCTTAATATTCAAACTTATCGCCCCCCATAATTAATTTGCATGTTTCTTCAAACAAGAACATATGTTGACGGTATATGTCCTCATGTGAAAGCCTCAATTCCCCATAGCTTAAACCTTGGTTGGTTTCGTAAGTGATGCTTGGCATACCGCTTATATGATAAAGTGCAGAGGTGAGGTTAAAAGATGCGGGAGGTATTCTGTTTTCGTACCTGTCAAGCGGGCTCACCTTGAAAAACGCCCCCGCCGCATTGCATCTTTTTTCTAACTTTTGCTCCAACAGCAATATCCGTTCTTTTATATGTTCCGGGGCATATGCCGGTTTTAATATGTGATTTACGCTGTTTGCGCCGCCGTGCAGTAAAATTGTAAAATCAGGAGCGTAGCGGTCTGCCGTTTTAAGCAATGTCTCTGTTTCGTTTGCCGACTTTAAAAAGAAATCATCATGCATAAGGTTAATGCCGTCATCGTTAAAATACCCGCCTAAAAACCCAACGCTTTCCCTTTTCATAGGATGCACCTTTTTGCACCCCGGCCACCCGCATAACGTTCCGTCTCTCCAAGTTCCCTGATTGTAGTATCTTAGCTGCTCATAGCTTTTCCCCACCATGCTTTCAAAGGGCACCCTTGCCCTCCCGTCCGGGTTGGCGCAGGGTATTATTATAAAATTAACGCTGTTTATTATTTTCTCGAAAAAACTGTTCGGCTTGCCCGCAAAATCGACACCCTTTTCAATTATGTTTATCAAATTCAAAAGAGCTGCCGTACCCTCAAATTCACCGCCATGAACGCAGCCGACCAAAAAAAGTGTAGGTCGGTAATCTTCCTGCGTTTTATCGCCGTAGCAGTTTATGTCTTTTGCACCAAGCGCGCTTGAAAGGTTTGCGGTGCGTCCTAAATTATTTTTTTTGCCGTAAAACACCTTGTGCACCGCTCTGCCGCCCGGAGATTTACAAACTTCCTTTGCAACTCCCTTTTTTATATTTGCCAATGTTGCGTCAATATCATCAAGCTCTGTACGCCAATACTCGGGCAGATTGTTTTGCTGCATATTTTTCACCTATCCTTTAACTGCGCCTATTGTGACGCCCTTAACAAAATACCGCTGTAAAAACGGATACACACATAAAATCGGCACCGTAGCAACAACTATGGTTGCATACTTTACATTTTCCGCATACGCTTGCGCCTGGTCGGGCTGTGCCGTTGTAATCGAAGCTGTGTCGTTTTTTATCAATATCTCTCTGAGTATCAGTTGAAGCGGGAATAATCGGCGTTTGTTTAAATAAATCAACGCATGAAAAAACCCGTTCCAAATGGACACCATATAATAAAGCGAAATCACCGCAACAATCGGTTTTGCAAGGGGAAGCATTATGCGAAACAAAACGGTATAATCGTTTGCCCCGTCAATTTTTGCAGCCTCCTCCAATTCATAAGGCAAGCCTCTGAAATATGAAATTGTAATAATTAAATTAAATGTGGTTACTGCATTCGGAATTATCATGGCAAACGGTGTGTCAAGCAACCCCAAACCTTTTACCACCAAATAATTCGGAATAAGCCCGCCGGAAAAATACATGGTAAACAATATCAAAAACATAATGGTTTTTTTGCCCGGAAGCCCTCGCCGAGTTAGCGCATATGCCGCCGTTGTTGTGAGTGAAACGCTTATAAATCCACCCGAAAGCACATATATAATGGTGTTTTTATATCCGTTCCAAATGGGCGCGCTTTTAAACACCTCGGTGTATGTGTATAGCGCAAAGTCTTTAGGATAAAACAAAAGACCGTTGCTTGCAAATATCTTTACCGGGTTGCTGACCGACGCCACCAAAACATAGTAGCATGGATATAATGTAATTACTAACAACAAAGATAATATTAGGTAGTTAAAAGAGTCGAAAACATGTTCGCCCATACCCTTTTTATACATCATTTATAATATGCCTCCCATTACCATATACCGCTGTCGGAAATTTTTTTGCTAAAAAAGTTTGCAGCTATCAGTAAAATAAAATTGATAATTGAATTGAACATACCGACAGCCGCCGAAAAACTGTAATCTCCCTCCAGCAACCCCCGTCTGTATACATATGTTGAAATTACATCGGCAGTTTCATATATGGCAGGATTATAAAGCAACATTATTTTCTCGAACCCTACGCTAAGCATCTGCCCTATTCTCATAATCAACAAAATAATAATTGTTTGCGAAATACCGGGCAGCGTTACATGAAGCAATTGTTTCCATCGCCCCGCCCCATCTATTGTTGCAGCCTGATACAGTTCTTGGTCAACCGATGAAAGCGCCGCAATATAGATAATGCTGCCCCAACCTATGTGCTGCCATATGTCGGATATTATATATATTGGGTAAAAATATTGCGAATTCGTCATAAACGAAATCTTTTCGCCGCCAAACATTTGCCTTATGGCATTTATCATTCCGTCGCTGGCGACAAATGTAAGTATCATGCTGGAAACAACAACAGTTGATATAAAATGCGGAACATAAGTTATCGTTTGCACCGTTTTTTTAAACCGCAGCCTTTTAACCTCGTTTAGCAAAAGCGCCAAAATGATTGGAGCGGGAAACGCAAATACCAGCCCCAAAAAATTGATGTTTAATGTATTTCTCAGCAGTTCCCAAAACTTATAGTTTGTTAAAAAATCTTTAAAATTTTGCAACCCCACAAACTTGCTGCCCAAAATTCCCTTTGTTATCGAAAAACGCTGAAAAGCAATCACATTGCCAAACATCGGCGCGTATCTAAAAACAATATAAAATAACAAAGTAGGCGCTAATATTATGTAAATATGTTTAAACTTTTTAACTTCACGCCAAATATGCTTTTTTACCGCCCGACCTTTTTTGGTTATTGTAGCGGTTGCGTCCATGTAATCGCCCCTATCTGTTTATGTATCGTTTCAAAGCCTCGTTATATATTTTCAAAACCTCATCTATTCCCATGGTTTTTATTCTTTCCCGCCGTTGGGGAAGCTCGCTGATTGAGGCTTGCCCGATTACAATTTTGTTCATCGTTTCCGAAACATATGTCTGTATTTGCGACATAATTTGCGTAACCTTTTGGCTTTCTTCTTCAGTAAACGTAATTGTAGGCAGTATTCCGCTTGCGTCTGCATCCTTTTGCCAAATTTTTATGGATTCTTTGCCCCAATCGGATAAAATTTGCTCGTAGTACCGCCAATCTTGAAGCGTTGGAAATTGTGATTGGTATGCGCCCAAATTGATGCCCGCCATGTCTTGTATGCTCTTGCCATCCGGGTTATTTAAAATGTAATCGGTCAATTTCGGATACCCGTCAACCCACTCGAAGGTCAAGCCTTCCTTACCAAAATTCATATATTCCAATCCCTTGCCGCCAAAAAAGTTGTCAAGCCATTTAGCGCTGCCTTCGGGATTTTTATTTGCAGTTGTAATTGCAATTGAAACTTTGGTTGTGTCGTTGGCATAGTCAGGGAAAAAACAATTTTGGTCTCCATACGGACCTGTCAAGTGCGGAATACCGATAACCTTGCGTTCACCGTCATTCATACTTGTATAAAATTTGCCCGGCTGTAATGAATATACAAACCCAACCTGGTTGTTCATAACCTTGCCGTCCATTTTGTCACGGTCGTTCAAAAGATAGTCTACATCAATAAGCCCATCTTTGTGTAATTTAGCCACATACGCAAGGGCCTCTTCAAAACGATCCTCCATAATGCCATATTTAACCTCGCCATCGGCAACATAAAAATCATAGTGAGTTCCGAACGCCCATACTAAATTCCCTATACCATGGCTATGATTTTCAAAAAGCACGCCGGACATTGGCTTTATGTCAGGTCCTAATGTTTTAAAAGCCTTTAGAACATCGTAAAGCTCGTCGGTTGTTCTTGGCACTTCAAGCCCCAGTTTATCAAGCCAATCCTGTCTGATTTGCGGGCCCGCATACACTTTGAGCTCTGCGTCCGCCCGCACAAACGGCATATGGTATATTCCGCCGTCATCGTCCATTATCTGTTTTGCTATTTCCGGGCGTCCTTTTAAAAAAGTTGACAAATAAGGCATATCTTTTTCAATTAAACCATGAAGCGGAACAATAATCTCATCCTCAACATAAAGCTTTGCGCCGCCGGGCACATTTTTCCAATTATATACCATCATATCCGGGATACTTCCGGATGTAATCAATAGATTGAACTTTTCATCCTGAGCGCCGGACGCCGGATGAATCCATTCCACATGGCAGCCGGTAAGCTCCTCCATTAGCTGATACGGCAACATATCGTTGTTATCATTTGCGCCCGCCTTTATGGCATACGAACCGATAGGCGCAAATATTGTAAGACTTTTCGGAATTCTGCCGTCTCCGTTTAAATTTGAAGTTTCTTTTGAGCCGCAACCTGCAAGACCTAGAGTTAGCACAAGAACCAATTTAAAAATAAAAACTTTACAAAATAACCTCATCAAAATCTTTCCTTTCCGCATTTATGTTTTAATATTTAAATGAATCGGTATTATAAGTTTAGTATATAGCCCCCTCTTGCAAGCTGTCAATCGTCAGTTTTTAGTAAATCATGCGGTTTTGTTTAAACCTATAAAATAACGAAAAAAAACGAGTAGTCCATTTTTGCGTTCTACTCGTTTTTTGAGATTTTACTTTTTTTAAGTTACTTTTTATACTTCCCCGGCGTTACGGCATAATATTTTTTAAAGAGCTTTATAAAAGTGTTGCTGCTGCTAAAACCTGTTTTTTCCGCTATCTGCTCAATCGAATATGAGGCGCCTTCTAAAAGTTCTTTTGCTTTTTTCAACCTAAAGGTTGTAATGTATGATATAAAGTTGGTTCCCATATATTCCTTAAACATCCTGCTAAGGTAATAATAGTTCATATCTATGTGTTCGGCAAGCATATTCAAAGATAAATCCTTATTTGCATAATGCCTGTTTATATATTGAGTTATCTTTTTGTTTATATCATCGCTATTCGTGCGGTTGTTAATGTCATCGCAAAAGGATAAGCATATTTCCTTTAAAATTTCAAAGCTTTCCTCAAGATTGTCACTTCTTAATATATTGCGGCTTACCCTGCCATACTTTTCAAACTTATCATTGTTTTCCGTATAGGTGTCATCCAAAACTTTATATATTGTTGAAGAAATATCAAAAATTAATCTCCTTAATGTATTTTGCGAAAGCTGTCTTTCGCGGAAGTTGACATTGTAAATTTCATTTAAAAGGTTTTCTGCGCTTTCTTTAGAGCCGGTTTTAATGTTCCTTATAAGCAAATGTTCTTTTTCATTTGTATAATAAACTCGGTTATTTTCTATCCCCTGGATGTCTTTATAATACACAATTCCCCCTGTATCGCCTTTTTGCAACGCATAGCGAAGCGCTGAAACGGCTCCATCATATGAATGGCTTATTTCCTTTACCGCAGATACAACATTCCCAACGCCCACGCATGGAAAAAGGCTGGTACTGTCTTCAAAAGCCTGCAACACCTTTTTTAGCGCAATCGGTAAAGCTTCGTCACCATTGTAATTTAGTATGTAAATGCTGTTTGACAAATTCGTTTGCACCATATAATACCTAATATGCGACAAATCCATTAAAGATGATATAACGCCGTTTATCTCCCGCCAAGCAGCCTCGCCAATGCTCGGATATATATTAAATTCAGAAATTTGCGATGTTAAACACCCAACCGCCATAACACAGATATTTTCCATATCAAAGCTTATATTGTGCTTTGAAAACAGTTGCGACTGCTCCGTTTCGTCAATTGAAATATTATGTAAAAGACCTGCCAATGTTCGCTCCAACAAATTCTCGGTCAAATCCTTGTTTTCTTCAAACAATGCCAAAATAGGCTTGTTGGTTCTTTTCATATTAACGGCAGCAAGAATAATGCTTATGGCAATTGTAACGAGCAAAAGCGATAAAAATGTCCATGTAACATAGCCGACATTGCCTTTTAAACCGCTTTTCGGAAAAATATAAACATATTTTAAATCCGCAACATCCGAACTTCGATAAAACACCGAACTTTTACCCATCTTATATTCGCCGTTTCTGTTTGCCATCTTGCTTATATCAATATTGTGAATTGAGTCATCGGTTTTTAATAAAACATTGCCTTCGTTATCTATCATTGCAAAGTAAAAACTATTGTCTATTCCTACCGATTGTAGTTTGGATATAATTGCATCACAATCTATAACCGCAATAAACATACTGCTGTTGGCCTTGTTGACATAGTCTAAAATTCGTAAAAACACAAGGGTATCTTTAAGGATTTCATCTTTAATCACGCGGGTTGAAAGAAAAACCGGACGGTTTCTCTCGATATTTAGTATTTCTATAAACTGTTCATAGCTGTATTCGCTGCCCTTCAAATATTTATCATAATATTCCGAAGGCGTATGAGCAGTTGCCTTATCTACCACAACATCATTTTGTTTGGCATATACGCCTACATTTTCAAATATTTTATTATTCGCCTGTATTAATGAAATTTCATTGGCAAGTAGCCACGCCTCATAAGCCACAATGCTACGGTCGTTATGCTTTGTCGAGGAAAAGACCGTAGCCCGCTCATTTTTCATAACCTGATAAAACAATGTGAGTATGGTAGACATATCAGCATCAACAACATTTTTTGATTGTTCTAAAATGCTGATGTTTAGTTTTTTTGTATCACTTGCAAGGCGAGCAAAAAGAAGCCCGACAGTTAAAATGCCTAAAATAATGACTGGGATTATTATTATTATTACATATGACCAAAGCAGCATTATAAACGATTTTTTGCCTTTATCGTACAATCCTACCGACTTCCCCCCCGCATTGCAAATCGAATGTTCTACAATTAATTATAACATTTTTTTAAAAAAAGTCAAACATGCGTTATTAAGCATGGGGGAATAAAAGCAATATACCCTTATCCATTTTAAAGTTGATATTGCAACGGCAAATTATATACTTTTAACCAGAGATTACGAATAAAAATCCAAAATAGCGTTTAAAAAAGCGTGAATATTTTCCAGCGGCGTCAGCGGCGGGATGTCACAGCCTGACGAAGGGATATAGTTATTATACCCTCTTGTTTTTTCCAGCATTTCTTTTGTCGCTTTATAAACCGATTGGGGTGTTCCGCCTTTAAAATGTTCGGCAGGGCTTAGGTTGCCCATCACGGGAATATCTTTGGGCATTTTTTCTAAAACAAGCCCAATGTCAACCGCGTCGCCAAAATGATACGCCTTGGCCCCCACGCTAAGTATCGAATCAATCAGCGGAATTGTGTTTCCGCAGTTATGATATATAACTATAAAGTTTTCATCCTGCACGGCGTCAACTATTTCCTTTACATATTTGCTCGAAAATTCTTCGCATATTGCCGGTGACAATAAGCCGGCCGCCGGTTCAGCAATGATAACGCCGTCAGCGCCTGCATTTTTCATTGCAAGGGTATATTTTTTTAAAAATTCAGTTGCTTTTTTTAGCACAATGTGGGTTATTTCCGGCTCAATAAGGCATTTTACCATAATTTCCGTCATATCCATCATTCGCCCCGAAAGCGAGAAAGGACCTATTACTCCTGCAAAAAAAGGTCTGTCTGTAATTAGCTTTTTTGCGTTTTCGGCGGCTTTAACGCAAACGCCCGTTCTGCCAGCGCCTATTTCCGGAACAACTAAATTTTGCGCATCTTGCTCTGTGTCAATTATGGAGCCTAAAACAGTTGGCACCTCGGCATCGTCAAATTTTATTTTGCTTCCGAAAGCCTCTGCCTCAATTGACAAGTCCATATGCCCCAAAGCGGCGGCAAAATTAAATTCATCTGCAATTGCCTTAATGCACTGCGCTTGTTTTTCATCACTTTCAAGCATTTCCTTAACGCTTATCCCTAACATTTGCACACCCGGAAAAGATAATATCGGCATTGGAATTTTAACCTTTTGGCTTATTAAGTTGTCAACCCAGTTATACATGTTCATTTTTTAACGACCCTTTCGACTAACGCCGAGCCTGCTTTTTGCGGCATGGCGTTGTTTGTTTTTAAAATTAAAGTTTAACATATTGCTAAAGTAATTTTATAATACAAAATAATCGAGGAATGTTCTATAAAAATATTTGGATTTTTATAAAAAAAATGCTATTTTTTAAAAGATGATAAAAAAGTACAAAAAAGGATAAAATAGTTATATAAAACATTGTGCAGGTTGATTTATAATATACTGTGAGGATAGATAAAATCCTTTTAATATGATTTGACAATAGATAAAGGAAAGTTGGCAATATCCGAAGGGGGTTGTTATATGACAAGCATCGAACGCATATCTAACATTTTAAAACGCAAGCCGGTTGACCGCATTGGCATATACGAGCATTTTTGGAGCGATACCCACACCGCTTATACTGAATCAGGACATATTGGGAAAGAAGAATCTTTCGAGGACCATTTCAATTTGGATTTACAGGAATGTTGGGCATTTAATTTGAAAGCGGATTTAGACTTTGTGCCTGAGGTTATTTCCGAGACGGAAGAAACAATAACCATGCTTGACGGGAACGGTGCATATCTAAAACGCCATAAGCTGCACGACACAACGCCCGAACATGTGGATTTCACCGTAAAAAGCCGAAAGGAATGGGAAGAATATAAGCCGTTGCTGGCAAATGTTGATGAAAGAAGAATAAATTTTCAAAGATATCAAGAAAGAAAAGAGCATGCGCGAAAAAACAATCGTTTTTTTGTATGGAGTGGGGTAAATGTTTTTGAGTGTATGCATCCCATTTGCGGTCATGAAAATATGCTTATAGGCATGGCGCTCGACCCTGAATGGGTTATGGACATGGCAGCCACATACGCTGATTTGACTATGTCTCTTATGGAAATCCTTTTTAGCAAGGAAGGTAAGCCCGATGGCATATGGTTTTATGAAGACATGGGGTTCAAAGGCAAGCCGTTTATGTCTCCTTCAATGTATGAGGAACTGATAAAGCCTTTTCATATCAAATTCATAGAATATGCACATTCTATGAATTTGCCGGTTATAATGCATTCTTGCGGGTTTGTCGAACCGTTGCTTCCCAAAATGATAGAGGCAGGTATAGACTGCCTGCAAGTTATTGAGGTTAAAGCGGGCATGGATTTGCTTAGGATACATAAGAATTTCGGTGACAGATTATCGCTTATGGGAGGAATAGACGTCAGGACGCTATATTCCAACGATAAAGCTATCATTGACAAGGAGCTTGAAAGCAAGATACCCATAGTTAAAGAGGGGTTCGGCTACGCATTGCATAGCGACCATTCCATACCGAAAACAGTTAATTATGAAACTTTGCAATACTATATTGAAAAAGGGTTATCGTTAGGAAAATATTAAAAAAATAAAGGAGGAGCAGTATAACTGTGGACATTTTACAAGAAATGAGCACGCTTTTACAGCAAGGAAGGGCGCCAAAAGTTAAAGAGCTTGTGGAACAGGCGCTTGAGGAGGGGCTTTCACCAAAACAAATATTAGACGAAGGATTGCTTTCCGGCATGGGCATAGTTGGTGAAAAGTTTAAAAACAACGAAGTTTTTGTGCCCGAAGTTTTAATCGCCGCAAGAGCAATGAACGCAGGCGTTGAGGTGCTAAAACCTCATCTTGTCAAACAAGGCGTTGAATCTAAAGGAACGGTTGTTTTAGGAACAGTTAAAGGTGACCTTCACGATATCGGCAAAAACTTAGTTAAAATGATGATGGAAGGCAAGGGCTTGAAAGTAATTGATTTGGGTGTCGATGTTGCCCCAAGCCAATTTATAGAATCGGCAAAAGAAAACAATGCCGACATTGTAGCTTGCAGTGCGCTTTTAACAACAACAATGGGCGAAATGAAAGAAATCGTGGATAAGGTCAAAGAATCAGACCTTAGTTCAGTAAAGGTTATGATTGGGGGCGCACCCATAACACAAAGCTATTGCGATAGCATAGGCGCAGACTATTATGCAGCAGATGCCGCAACCGCTTCAGATATCGCGCTTAAAATTTGCGTGGGATAAAAAAATGCAGGGCAGGTTTAGTGTCATAGACGGCACTAAACCGCCCTTTTTTAAAGAAGGCAGGAATTGATATGCATGAGCTGATTAAAGATGCGGTTACAAACGGCGCAAAAACCGCAAGCATTATATCGACAACCGAAATACCGTTTGACCCTGAGCTGAGAAAGCTATGTGAGTCGAACCAATGCGGAAATTACGGAAAAAGCTGGACTTGCCCACCCGATGTGGGTGATGTAAATGAATTGATAAAAAAGGCTAAAAGCTTTGATAAAGCGCTTGTATTTCAAACGGTGTCCGAAATTGAAGATTCATACGATTTTGAAGGTATGATGCAAGGGCTAAAACACCACGAGGACATTACAAAAAAAATTGAAAAGCTTGTACATAACAAAATAGACGCGCCTGTTTTACAACTATCCGCCGGGTGGTGCAAAGTTTGCGATAAATGCGCAAAAATAGACAAAAAGCCATGCAGACACCCCGAAAAGGCCGTTGCGTCTCTTGAATCATACGGTATTTTTGTTTCGGGGTTGGCTGAAAAAGCAGGCATGAAGTATATAAACGGTGTAAACACGGTAACATATTTCGGGGCGTTTTTATATTAAGCTATTTAGCTTTAGCTGAGGTTTAAGGCTTTTAAGGTCATCCAAAAGAAACGCTTTTACAACCCAGTTCGCGTTTTCCACATTCACATTTGCCGTCATCTCTTTTGTTTCCCCTTCTTTGACGATGGCGGCGCTTATATCAATCGCTTGCAATGCGTTGTCGTCATCATAAACCCCTACGACATAAGTATATTTTTGTTGCGGTCCGTTATTGATAAATTTTATCTTTCCCGTAACCAAGCCTTTGGCAGGTCCGTCCAACTCCACCCCATTTTGTATGTATCGATTTATTCCAACTTTAACCGTTCTATCTGCAATCGGCGTATTGTCGCCAAAAAAATCAACCTCGTAAAGACAAGCATATTTTTTCGGCAAACCGTCTTTATGAATTTTTGTGCTGTCTGTTATAACTATTCTAAGCAGGCGAATAGGTCGGTTCACCTCAACCGTTTCATAATAATGCGACCCGTCATGGTTTGAGCGGGCGTTTGATTCCCTTGTTCCCGAAAACAAATCAACAAAATCGCCCTCATCGCCTTTTTCGGCAGTGGCAACCTGCACTTTATATTGCTGCACCCATGTTATGTCACTCGGCTTGTAAAAATAAATGTTTACGCTATCTACATGCTTTATTGCGCCAAGGTCGACGGTCAAATGTGCAGGAGCAATTTCCGGGGTAAACACTCCCAACCATCTGTTTTGGTCTCCTTTTAAACCATCGTTGACATTGCGCGGGTAATGCGTGCTGTTAGTATTGCTTGCGGTGATTTTTTCGTTATCAAGTATAATTTTATCGCTTTCTTGGGGCGGCGTGTCGTCAGGCTCGTCCGGCTCAACATCTATGCCGTAAATAACGCTAAGGGCTTTATTGCCGTAAAGAGCTCCGATTGTGCGCTGCGCCTCAGAATTAAAATGAAGATTATCGCCGATGTGCCCGCACGAAGGCGGCACTTCGATATAATGAGAATTTATAATTCCGTTTTCACCAAGCATGGTTGGCAAACGGTTATTGAAGTTTGATGCCGAGCTGACAAAATGACCTATTTCACCTGCTATAAACGGCACCTCTGCGCCTACTCCCAACTCACTACGCAAATCGGTAACAAATGTCTTTAAATCGTTTATGTAATTGCTGTTGTTTTTGTCCGATTCTCCCTGATGCCATATGATTCCCCTCAAAGTTCCGCGTTGCATTGCATCTTTTGCATATAAAACGGTGTTTTCAAAGAGGTCAAAATCATCTCTTGTTCCGGGCGGGTTGGCATAGCCTTTCATCCATTGAGAAATTGCCGTGCCGCCCTTTGCGTTTGACACAATCCCTATTTTCACATTATCGGGGGCGTTTCGCTCCATTACATCGGCAAAATAAAATGCGGGGCTTAGCCCTTGCAGCTTGTTTTCGTTAAACAACACATTCGCATACCTGTTAAAGCCTTCTAAATTATTTTTTCTGTACCATGGCTGTGCATACTCCCATTCGTTGCCGTTAAATAAATAAACGTTATCAAACCTTTTTTGGTCAACCTTTTCAACTGCGGCGCGCCCTGCCATGTTTGACTGACCGATACACAAATAAATATGAAAATCCTCTTTAGCGGGAAAGTTCGTCGCCGCAACCGGCTCGGACAGCCCCGCCGCAAAGGTTTTAGCGGTAAAAGCAAAGAATATAAAACAAAAAGTTATTAAGGCTATCTTTTCAAATATATGCATAGTGGATTACACCTTTCAATTGAATATCTTATTTTAATAGGATAATTTCGCCATTGTCGGCGGCATCTCGCGCTTTTAAGCTAACTTCCGATACATAAAACGAATCTTTGGCATGGGGAAGGGTGTTTTCCCTACCCTTTACCGCCTTTAGAAACTCGTCAAAAATATAACTCTTTTCAAGCGCGGGTAAAAACTGCTCACCTTCATCACATAAAATATGTGCTTTTCCCCCTTTAACCTCAACAATCCCTTTGCTGCCTACAATTCTAATTCGGTCATCGCCATGGGTTGCTTCGGCGGCAGGGCGTAAATAGTCAAGTGAGGCTGTTATAATTATTCCGTTCGTTGTAGTGAATAAGCAGGATGCGGCAGTTTCCATATTATCAATACCGTTGATTGCTTCGGACGAGCAAAATGCGGCTGCGCTTTTAAACCTTTCGCCGCAAATCCAATATGCTAAATCTATGACATGGCTTCCAACCCATGGTATTATTCCGCCGTATAATTCTCTTTTACGGTACATACCGCCCCGGTTGCCAAGTTTATATGATTTTTGCAGATTTATAAGCTTTATTTTTCCAACCCTTCCGCTTGCAACGGCGTGTTTTGCTGCCGCAAAGTTCACGGAATGCCGCATTGCCATCATTGTCGTGTACACAACACCGCTTTTCGAGTAAGCATCTTTTAAAGCTTTTAGCCCTTCCAATGTTGTGGATGCAGGTTTTTCTGAAAAAACATGAATTTTTCTTTTAAAACACTCAATGCTCACTTGCGAATTATAACTGCAATAAGGCGCTACTACGGCAATGTCCGGTTTTAGCTCGTCAAGCATGGTCAAGTAATCGCTAAATATCTTTAAATTATTTAACCCTCTAATCTTTTCAAACGCGCTTTGGCAATCCCCACCTTCCGGTCCAAGCGCGGCGCCCGTAATTTCAAAGCCGCACGAACTGCTAAACCGTGATGTAACATGGTTTAAATGCCCGCTTTGCCCTATGATACAAACTTTTAGCTTCATAAAACGCCCCCAATCTTTACAATTCCTTCGGCAATAATTCTTTTTCAAAACATTCGTAAAAAAGTTCAAAAAGCCCTTTTGCGTATAAAACTGTGCCTTCCTTTGTTTCGTGCTTTCCAATGCCGTCATCAGGTATGCTATACACATCTGCAAGCCTGCTGTTTATCATATCAAGCGCCGTCACATGGGGGATTGTGGTGGTAAGGCTGCACGGCAAAATATCTGTTTTGTCGCTAATTTTATCAAGAACCGTAAATATTTTTTCTTCCTTGTCACCCGTTTTTCCGTAATCTTTTATTTGCCCGTTATTAAAAACGCCTATCAGCGTCCCATTTTCCAAATCACGCTTTACGGTGCCGTTTTCAAAACGAAATTCAAAATAAGGGTTTTGCAAATTGTTAACCGCGTGCGACGCGTAAAACAAAACTTCAACATTTTCACTTGTTTTAAAGCGTGCCGCAATGGTGTCAAAGGTTTCTATGTTATTGACTTTTGACAGCTCAATTTCTCCGATAGTCGGCATGGCGGCCGCGTCTATCTTATCACCCAGCACAAAAAACATATTATGTAAATAGTGAGCGCAGGCGTTGCTTGCTATACTATCCATTATGCACTCGCCGTTTTCGGAAAACCGCTTGCCTCTCCACCCATGATTATAATACTGTGTTGTGCGAGGCCATAATATAATTGATTTTAATAATTTCGGACGCCCCCACACGCCATCTATGACATCCTGTTTAAATCTTAGCATTGCCTTAAAAAATGAACTTTGAAAACCCACAGCCACATCTTTTTTGTATTTGCGTTGGGCGGCCATCATTTCTTTTAAGTCGTCCATGCAGCCTGCGCTGGGCTTTTCGCAAAGGACATGGCTGCCATGTTTTAATGCGGTGATTACATGTTTTTTGTGAAAATGTATCGGTGTGCTGATGATGCATAAGTCTGCAGCGTGGCGGCTGTAAAAGTCATCCATGCCTGTTGTTATATATGCGCCTGCATTTATTAAATCATCCAACAACAAGCAATTTTTCGGGTCTGTATCTGCCCCGCCGACTATTGAAATATTATGCCCCCTGCTATTTTTCAACAAGGTGTTTACATGGTTATTTGCATATCCGCCCAAGCCAACCAAAAAAATCGTTATAGGAGTGTTCATATCTGTTTACCGCCAAAGCCCTTTCTGTATTCACTTGGTGTTTGCCCCGTTTGCTTTTCAAAAACCTTTGAAAAGTATTGGCTTGTTGCATAACCCACCCTTTGCGCAACGTCTTGAACCATAAGTTCGCTTGATTTAAGCAGTTGTTTCGCTTTTTCGATACGAACCCTAACAATAAATTCTATCAATGTTATACCTTCGATTTGCTTAAAAACCTGAGATAAATAAGATATGTTCACAAAAAACTTTGCGGCAATCGTTTCGCGGGTTGCGGTGGCATAGTTTTCGTTTATAAATTTTTTAATGCTTTCCACCATTTTAACGGTTGGGCTTGTCGGCTTGTTTTGTATGGCAGTTATTATAAGGCTTATTATATTAAGCAGCCAGTTTTGAATATCCTCCGGAGATTTACCTTGATAATAATCCAGCGAAAAATGCTTTTCTTTAAAAAAGCTTATTTCCGCAAGACGATATTCAAAGCAACAGCGCCTTAATTGAAATAAAATGCTTATGCTTTCGCTGTAAACGGTAAAAGGCGGAACCTTAAGGGTGTGCATATAATTAAACAAATTGCCAAGCGCCGTTGCGGCATTTGCCATGTTACACGCGTGGATATTGGCAATTAAATCGTTTTCAAACGTAATCGGGAAAAAATGTTCCTTCGACATTTTGCTTGGTATATCTTCAAAAAACATTACCATGTTATTTCCAAAATAAGCATTGTATTTAAGCGCTTCCACCGCCTCTACATATGCGTTGTGTAAATTTTCAAAGCTGCTGCATAAATCGCTGACGCCGATTGATACGGTTGCTCCTAATTGGCCATTTATCGTTTGTCTGACATCATCTAAAAAATCGGCAGCCTTTTCTCTGTACTCCGCGCTTGCATGCATGTCGAACAGTAGCACAGAATGCTTTGCATCATAAGACAACAAAAAGCCTACCTCCATATTTGTTGCTATTTCATTTAAAATGTTATCTATTGCAAACTTTAACAGCGGTCTGTCCTGCTCGCCGTTAAACCCCTCTATGTTAGTGTTGTCCAGTTCAAGCGCCATCACAACAACTGGCATTTCAATGCCGGGCAAGCAATCCTGCACTATGGATTTTATTTTTTCCTTATCCGTTTCCTCGCCTGAAAACACTTTTTTTAAATTATTTTCTTGCGTCAAAACATCAAGACGGTCCGCCTTGTTCAAAAGCTCGACATATCTGCTGCGCTGCAATGAATCCGACTTTATTTTTTCTCCCAGCCGCAATAAAACCTTTGATAGCTCCTCCTTGGAAACAGGCTTGCATAAATAATCAAAAACTTCGTTCTCCAACGCAAATTTGGCATAATCAAACTCGTTATACCCGCTAAGTATTATTATTTTTGCATTATAAAGCTCGCTTTTTAGCTTTGTAATAAGTTCAAGCCCGGATAAATTGGGCATTCTTATGTCGGTAATTATAATATTGGGGTTAAGCTCTTTTGCAAGCCTAAAGCCCTCCTCGCCGTCCGTTGCGGCGCCGACAATCTCAAACCCTAATTGATTCCAATCAATCAACATTTTTAACCCGTCCAAAATAGCCTTTTCATCATCAATTAAAAGAACCTTTAACATCTTTTCACACCTTCTTTTAAGGAGCGGCAGCATTATAATTCACGAAACCCGTCAACTTCCGGCAGTTTAACATTTGTGTTTATTTTTATTATTGCTGTTGTGCCCTTCCCTAAAATGCTGTTTATTTCAAGCCCGCTTTCCTCGCCGTAATATAGCTTTAACCTCATATTAATGTTTTTAAGCCCTATTCCAACATCATAATTGCTGCCGTTTTCGACCAATGCCGATTGCACTTCGCGCAGCCTGTCTTTTGACATTCCAACGCCGTTGTCCTTTACCGAAATGCTTAAAAACCCGTTTTTAGCGTCCGCCGTCACAACAACTCGTTTTAAATTATTTTTCCCAAAAAAGCCATGCATAACGATATTTTCCGCCAATGGCTGTAAAATGAATTTTGGCACAAATGTGTTCATTAGCGTTGGGTTTATATCAACAATGAACTCAATTGCATGCTCCGTTCTTGCATTGCTAATTGAAAGAAACTTTGACATATAGTCAATTTCTTTATCAAGCGGTAAAAAATCATTTGTTCCTTTAACGCCGGCGCGCAATAAATCTGCAAGCTGTAATATTAAATCATGCGTTTCGGTGTCGTTGTTTTTTAGCGTTTTCATTCTTAGCATATCCAATGTGTTATATAAAAAATGCGGGTTTATTTGGCTGTGCAATAGCTTTAACTCTGCAACCTTTTTTTCAACCTGTATTTGTGCATTTGCATCAAACAGCTCTTTTATCTTTCTTAGCATGCTGTTAAACCCGTTTTCAAGCGCCGCCAATTCGCCCTTGGTATTTAGCGAAATATATTGTTTAAAATCGCCCTTCTTAACCTTTTCCATGGAGGTTAGCACTGTTTTGACCGATTTGCTGATTGAGCCGGAAATCATTGCCGCAAATACAAACGCAAAAACCCCACCAATCAGCAAGTATATTAACAGCTTTGTTTGTGTTTTTCTGCTTTCTTTAAACAAAGCGTTTGCGGAACTTGAAAGAACCACATACAAACCGGATTTTCCGTCTTGCGAAAAGCTTACAATTCTTTCGCTTTGAAGCCCCTCGTCCATTACAAAGTGCCCATTTTGCTCTTTTAACCGTTCGCCGATTTGCAAAACGACCTCGGAACTTATAACTTTTTCCGTTTGGCGGGTGCGGTAAACGGGTATGCCGCTGCTGTCATATATTATCGCCACACATTCCGCATTGTTGTTTTGCGTAACTATCCTTTCAAAAATTCCGGAATGCACATCAATTCTTAGCACCCCAAATTCCTCTTTGGAATATATGGGAATTACCTTTTGCATAACGGAAAAAACCTCATACGAATAATACCCTTTGTGTATTCGCGGCGGCACTAACAAATAACCGTCATCGCGCTTTTTAACTTCCTCATACCAAAAACCGCGCTCGGCGGAATATTCTTGACCAACAACAAAGTCAATGCCCGTTCCAAAAACCGCTTCTTCATTGGTATAAATAAAAATGTTTGAAATATCGGGGCGCTGACTTATAACCCACTTGAATATATCGTGAACATCGCTTGGCAGTGTTGTTGGTTTTGCGCTCCCGTTATTATAATCCGATAAAAAGCCAATAAGCCTTGGGTTTGAAATCAAGGCCTTGGAATAGCGTGAAACCTCATCAATCGATGCGGATAGCTGCTGGCTTAGGCTTGATGTTGTTTGACTTAAATAATTTATTGATTGCTGTTCCAAAAGACTTCTTGCCGTTGTGAATATGATAAACTGCGAAATAATGATAATGGGCAAAAAAATGACGGCATATGAAAGCATAAGCTTTGCCCTTATGCTAACACTGTTAAAAATGCCTTCAAACCTTTGCCGCACACCATCACCTCTTGCTTATGTCATGATTTTATAGCGCCAATCATAACGCCTTTAACAAAATATCGTTGTAAAAATGGATACACGCATAGTATCGGCAGGGTGGAAAACACAACCGCCGCCGCCTTAACCGATTCCGGAGCCGCCATTTCGATTTGAAGCTCGCTTGAATCCAAAAGGCTTGTCTTTAATTTATCAATCATTTGCATAAGCCTTGTCATTACAGTTTGCTTATTTGAATCGCTTATATACATCATAACATTAAAATACGAGTTCCAATGGGACACCAAATAAAATAATGTTATTGTGGCAATTGCAGGCATTGAAATGGGAAGAATTATGCGCACCAAAATTGAAAAATCATTAAAGCCGTCAATTGCCGCCGATTCTTCCAAATCAGGCGGAAGCTGCTCAAAAAAGCTTTTTAGCACAAGCATATTATATGTGCTTATTAACCCCAATAACCATAATGACCAATATGAGTCGATAAGGTTTAATTGTTTTATTAAAATGAATGTTGGAATAAGCCCGCCGCCAAACATCATTGTAAATGTTATAAGCCCAAGCAAAATTCCACGCCCTCTAAGCCGCTTTTTGCTTAAAGGATAAGCGCCCAAGATTGTTGCCACCATATTAAGCGCCGTTCCGCAGCCCGCTACCACAACGCTGTTTTTAAGCGCCTTAACAAGCGTTCCGTCTTTTATAAGGTTTATATATGCCCCGAAATTAACTTCAACGGGCAGTATAAAAACCTCTCCGCTTGATATCGCCCTTGAGCTGCTAAGTGAAAGCGACAAAAAGTTAATCAGCGGAAAAACCGTAGCCAAGGTTATAAGCGTAATTAAAAGATAGTTAAATATATCAAACATTTTGCTGCCGATTGTTGCGTTCTTTTTAAAAGCCATAATAGGTTTCGCCCCCTTTACCAAATGCCGCCCTCTCCCATTTTTTTAACAATGAAGTTCGTCAGCAACACCAATATAAGCCCAACGAGCGATTGGAAAAGCCCGATAGCCGATGTATAACTGTATTGCATTCCTTGCAGACCGACCCTGTAAACATAAGTTGCAATAACATCCGCCACACTTCTGACGCTTGCGTTTTGAAGTGAATAAATATGCTCAAATCCAAGCTCTAAGAAGTGACCCATATTTAAAATTAATAATACCGCAATTGTTCCCCTTATGCAAGGTATTGTTATATTTAAAATACACTTAAACCTTCCGGCGCCGTCAATATGCGCAGCCTCGTACAGTTCTGGGTTTATCCCGGTTATGGCGGCAAGGTAGATAATTGTGCCCCAGCCTGCGCTTTTCCAGATGCTGGACAGCACAAACACTATCGGCCACCAAAAGGTGCTTGTCATAAAATAGATTGGTTCTATTTTAAACAGCTTAACGAGCAAAAAGTTAATGCTCCCCGTGCTTGGAGACAAAATGCCCATTATTATGCTTCCCAAAGCAACCCACGATATGAAATGCGGTATGTACAGCAAGCTTTGCGTTGTTTTTTTGAAATATTTATTCCTAATTTCGTTTAGCAAAATTGCCAGTATAATCGGCGCGGGAAATTGGAATACCAATGTGTATAAGTTAAGCAAAAGGTTGTTTTTCAAAATCAGCAAAAACTCGCTGCTGCGCAACATTCTTTGAAAGTTTGCAAACCCAACCCAACTGCTTCCGAGTATACCGTCGGCAAACCTAAAATTCTTAAACGCAATGGTAACGCCGTACATCGGTGCATACTTAAATATTGCATAATAAGCGACAACCGGTATAAGCATTGCATACAGGTATCGGTCTCTTGCAACATCTCCCCAAAGCCTGCGAATGTAGCTTTTCTTTTTGTTGTAACTTTTTTTATCCTTCAAAAAAACAGTTGAATTTGTGTTGGTGTTCAAAATGTATCACTCATCTCTTTTCAAGGGTTTATTCCGTTTTTGAAATAAACTGGCTTTTGTTTTCATCATACCATTGTTGATACAACTGTTCAATTCTTTCTCCGCCAAGCCTTACCCATTCACTTCTGATTTTTTCCATACCTTGAGCAGGGGACATAGCCGCGCCTTTTGAAATAACCGTTTCTGTTATTTCCTCCAAAATCGGGTCAAATTCCGCATTAAACATAACTATCTCGTTAATGTCGGGGGTGTATGGCAAATCCCTTCTGTAAGTATGTTTTAACGCCGTTTCAAGCGCTAAGCCTTCCAAATAACCTAACTTTTGGTTAAATGGGTCAGCAGGGTATTTCTTTGTAAACCATGTGGGATTTGAGGTGGCTTTTGTTAACAATACATAGTCTATATTATAATCAAGCTCGTTTTTATTTTTTTCTTTGTCTATGATTACAGGCACGCCGTCGTTTAACTGATAATGCTCGCCTTCAATACCGTAGGTAAGCGGAAACCAGCCATCAGATAAATACCAATCTAAAAGCTTAATGGCAGCCTTCGGATTTTTTATATCATTATTAAGCGCAATATATCTTTGTGCCGGCGGGTCTTGAAAATGTCCGTTTCGTCCGAATTGCGTTGAAACCATCTCCATCGGCATAATATCGGCAGAAGGAATGTTGGCTACCAACGATGGATACTTTGAGCTCCCTATTCCCCATGCGCCCCATGTAATGGCAGCGTTGCCGGATGTCCAAACTTGGTCTTGCGCCTGGCAGGTTTTATCGGTAATATACTCCCTATACATAAGCCCTTCATCATACAATGTTTTAACAAAGGTCAAATACGCCTCATATCTGTCGGTAAGGCGGCTGTTTACAACCGTATCGCCTTCGACATACCAGTCACGGCAGGTGAACATATCTTGAAACACAAACGGGGCGGAATTTGAATTAAAAACTATTCCTTCGGTATCTTTTTTGCCGTTTCCGTCCGGGTCGCTGTTGACAATAACTCTTAAAACATCCAAAAGCTCTTCATTTGTGGTTGGCATGCTAAGACCAAGCTTATCAAGCCAGTCTTTACGAACCCAAACGCCGCGTGTTGCCACATGCGCTCTTCGGTTTGTCAGCGCGTACATTTTCCCGTCGGAAAAGGTAACATATTGTTTTAAATCAGCGTTGTCCTCCAAATACTGCTTATACTCCGTGCTGTAATCCTTTATAAACCCGTCTACGCTTGCCAACACGCCTTGGTTGTAAAGTTGAACAAAAAAGTTTCTGTCGAACTCGACAACAAGGTCGGGAGCGGTGCCTGCCGCAAACCTTGTATTTAAAGCTTCTCGCGAACGGGCGCGCGGAACCGGCACCCATGTAATTTTTATGCCTGTTTCTTGTTCTATAAATTGTGACCAACGATTATCTTCATAAGAGCCTTCGCTTGCCGGCACATTGCCTCTGTCAAAAATCGAAATGCTAAGCTCGTTTGCCGCATCGTCATAGTTTTGCCCGTTTTTACCGTTACGGCTGCATGAGCTCAAAGCCAAACATAAAGCCATACACAAAATAATGCACGAAATTTTTTTGCCCTTCATTGTTTATCCTCCCTTAAAACTGCTTTATTTTAAACTTTTTTCCACCTCGTTGACGCTAAGAGCCGAACCCTTTTCTTTTTTGAGTTCCGGTTCTTTTATTGAAAATGAAATGCTGTAATCGAGGCTTTCATCTGCATTTATAATAAGCATTTTCATACGGTATTTGCCTACATTGATTTCCCTGTCCTCCACGGTAAAGTATGCGTCCTTGTTCATTGTTATTTCCATCACCGTTCTGCCTCTGATAACCTTAAAAACGCCAGGCGCGCTGTCAAACTTATCCTCCGCCCTAATAAGCAGCGGGATGTATTCCAAAAACCGAGTTGGATGCGATGATTCGGTAGTTCCGCCGGTATAATTTCTGACGCTCACATCAATGCTTTCGTCTTTAAATGATACGGTTTTTTGACCTCTGTTGGTCTTGCCCAAATTATACAATATTTCAAAGTCGCCTGCGGCTGCGTCGGCAGCGCCGGCAGTCGCCGTATAAGGTTGACCGTTTACTTTAAATGTTGGAATTACCGGGTTGTTTTCAAATATTAAATAATCCGATTGCAACCGGTTTATGTTGTATTCTTTTGTTCCCCACGCAGCATCGCGAATGTTCGGGTAATTTCTTTTACCGCTTGTAGCTTCTTCAAATTCCTGCATTGAGTTTATAAACGCCCCGCCTTCCGGATGCCATACCAGCCCAAGACCCATGTTTTGTCTGTGGTGGGCTTGAGTTCCGGTGTTGAATGCGGCATAATACGAAGGTCGCCTGAAGTAACCGAAAACAGCCTTGTTTTTTCCGTCCATCCGCAAATGATTAAAATAATCATTTTTAATGTACGGGATAGATTGTATTGCCTCCTCACGCTCTGCATTAGTGGGGTTATATGAAGTGTTGCCTTTTAGCAGGAACATATAAGGAGAATATCCCGAGGTTTCGCCAAGCCGTATTTCGGGGAAAACCGGCCACATGCTTGCATATGCCGCTCTTTCGTTAAATACTGCCTGTTCAAGTTCCTCTTGACTTCTTACAAAAGCTCTGCCGAGCGGTGTTTCGCTAACTATTGAACATTCAATCCTGTCATGCGTCAAAACGGTTATTCGAGACCCTATCTCCGCATTAATTACAAACCCGCTTCTGTCCGGTTCTATGGCAAAGTTATACGAAACCCATTCCCAAAAATCGTTTGTGGATTTGAGCCAAATATTTTTTAGTTCCACATAGTTGGGGTCGGGGTTATCCTTGATATAGTCCCAAGCAGCCCATATGTTAGACAGCTGCGTATGGATATTATATGACCATTCAGGCATGCCGTTTTCATAATAATAACCTGCGTGGCTTTGCAAAGAGCCTACCACCGGTCTGAGCCGAGATAACAGCGCCGTCATTACTTCATCGTTAGGGTCTTCGTTGTCATGCAGATATGCCAATACCCCCGGAAGTACATTAGTCCACTGATTAGAATATTTTTGACCGTGATTCCAAAGCGATGAATTTTTAAGGGTTGTTAAAATCGCCCGTTTTTGGGCATTAACAACTCTACCCATAAGTTGAGGGTTTAACGCTTCGATGTTCGGGTCATTTTTTGCAGCCTCATTCAAAAGCACCGTCGCCTTGCCCATAAATTTTGTGAAAAAGGCAGTTGCCGCCAAATTATATTGTGTTAAACCATACTCGGGGAATTGACCGTCCGTGTCGTTCGAGGCATTTTTTTGCAGCTTCAGCGCATGCTCAATCACAGCTTCCATCCTTTTTCTAACATCCGCCGAACCGTAGTATATGTTCCAATCTGCTTTTTTGGTGTAAAAATAAGCAAATGCCAAATAGTTTTCCTGCACCCTTGCGTTATATGCGCCGTTCGAGTACAGCTGACGCCAAATTGCAATATCAATAAAGCCCCTGTCGTCACCGATTGCCCTTACGGCGTTTGCAAGCACATGAAAGTTTGCAAAATACCACACAAGGTTTCTGGATTTATTGCCGAAATAATCTCTGATATAATCATCATCGTCAAAATCGTCCGGGTTAATTTTTGTAAAATCAGGCGCCGGAACAGCCCCCCAATCACCCGTTCCCGAACCGAGGCTTCTTATAAACTTGTCATATTCGCTTTGCAAAGTGTTTGCCATATCAAACATATCTTTTTCGCTTCCGGAATTTAATACGGAATTCGCCCAAGCAAACGCATCGGTCAGTTCTTCGAACTTTGTATCGCTATATTCGCCATAAAGCCCTTCTTGAATTTTATCAATTTCACGGCTTACAAAATCTATTTTTTCTTGCAATACTATTTCGCCGCGCATATCCGGGTCATAATAAAGCTTGATTTCGCTTATCCTTGGGTTTTTTGAATACTCTGAACCTTGAACCCCGCGAAGTATAAACAACCTAAAATATCGCCCTGTTTCGGATGGAAAAAACACATTGGCGGTAGCCGGGGGAACCCCCTCAACCTCAAAAAGGTTCTCTGCCGCGCCCTTGATTATATTGCCATCGGAAATTGAAGAAAAATCCGATATATTGTTCGCCATTTCTCCAATAAGCCCGGAAACTCGTGACTGCGAGCCATCCTCCAACACAATTTGCGCATTATTTACCATAGCGGCAGTTTGCAGGTCTACCTGCACCCAAACCCAACCTGTACCGTTTGAAGTTTGCACCGCAAGCACATCGTCCCCGTCTGTAACCATCTGCCAATTTGTTGTGCTTGTTGTGCCTGTGCTTGATGAAACAGGCTTGTTAAGCGCAAAGTTAACATCCGGTTCGGGTTCGGGGTCCGGATCAGGGTCCGGGTCAGGATCCGGGTCAGGGTCAGGGTCAGGGTCAACAGTTTGCCCTCCGCCATATATTTCAATTGTTTTTATTCTTGGGTTTGCTGTGTTTGCGCCTGATGTTCCCGAGCGCCCGCGCAGTATATAAAGCCTAAAATACCGCCCGCTGACATTATCAAAAACAAACTCATGCTCTGGGTTCACCACATTCGACTGGAAAACGCGGGTGGAGGAATTGTCGGCAAAGGATTCCTCGTCATCAGCAATTTCGCCGTAAAATTCCGACATCCTGCTTGCTCCGTCAACTTTTAAAACAACTCTGCCGACCGATTTGTTGTCTTCACCGTCCGCTCCGATGTCTATTTGTATCCATTCCCAACCCTCGCCGTTGGCAAGCTGGCAGTATGTATCATCGTCACCGTCAACCATGCGCTCGAGGGGATAACTTGGCGAGCCGGAAACAGACCCGCTAACCGGTTTGTTATAAGCCAAATCCACATTTTCATCCATTGTAAATAAAAAATCTTCTATTTCTTCCATGTCATAATAACCTTCACTATATTCGCTATCTTGAACGGCTTCTTCCGCACGAACCAAAGCAATGCTTAAAGGACCGAGCAAAATAGCAAATATAATCAAAAACGCTATGCATTTATCCGATATATTTTTAAAAACCTTACCCATATTTTTTCTCCTTTCAATGAAGTTGGGCTGGCGCCTATTTTACCACTACCGTCAGTATTGCTTCGTAGTTTACCGCAAAAACGAACACCTTTGAAGGGCTTGAGCCGGTGTTAATATCCCCAAAGCTGCCTTCGCTTACCTGCCCGTCAGAGCTGCGAAAAACATATACCCTGCTTGCGGCGATGTCATAATCAACCGTTTTGCTGCCTGCGGCTGTGTCATATGAAATTCTAAGTATAACGGAACTTAAATCATTATTGCTTTTAATTGAAGCGGCTCTGCCAAGCGTCCGTTCTTTTGTTCCGCCAACTTCTTTTCTGTAACTGCCGCTTAAAAGACTGTCAATATTCTCAATATTATTGATTTCACCTTGTGAGTTAAACCCAAGACGAACTATGCTGCCTGTTCCTATTTTGCTGATAAATCCTTCAATTGCCGCCTCATCCGCAAACCTGTATTCCACAGTTTTCGAATCGACCATGCCGGTAAGTTTATGCACAATTTCCTGCTCGCCGTTGAGCGCATCTCTCACGGAAGAAACAACAACCGGCTTTCTTGCATCAATTTTGCCGGGGTCGTCCCGCGTCATGTTTCGGTATATAACAAATACCTTTTCGTCTTTGCCAAGAATGCTATTTTCAAGCCTGAACGGCTGGATATAATATTTGCTGCCGCTTGCCGCGCCAACTATTTTTCGGGTTACGCTAAAGCCTTCTTCGTCGCTTTCTTCCACCATTTCCGCCGCAGAATACAGCCCTGCATTATCGCCGAAAGTTATAGTTTGCGTATATCCCTTGGTTTTGTCGAAAATATCTATAAACATTACGCTGGTATAATCATCAACAAACAGCATATTGTCAAAGGATTTATTAAATGAAATATACTCCATGTTGCGTGGCGGGAAAATTTCTTCCATTGTTTTTATTTCTTCAATAACTTTGTTTGCATTGATTTTTACTGCCATTGGTTTTGAAATTTGATTTTCAAGCCGGCTTGCCGCCGTTGCTGAATCTATCGAAAACCCATCAAACAAAAGCCTTTTGCCAAGCAGATATTCCTCAACGCTTGCTCCGCCGTTTTTGTTGTTTATAAGCAACAGCAATTTGTTGTCGGTAGCCATAGCCTTTGACTGCATTCCCAACAGCACCGCAAAGCTGCTTTTTATGGAATTGTATAAGTCCTCATCAGCCATGGCTACAGCAGTAATTTTGCCGGTATAGTTTAAAAAGTAAATTCCTTCTGCGCCTATTTCAAGGTTTGCAACAGGCAAATTGTTTTCGCCGGACACAAATTCATACTGCTGCTCATCTATTTTAACTGTCATATTTTGTGTTGACATTTCTGTAAGCTTGCCTCTTACCGTTTCATCGCTTACATAAATGTTTAAAAGGCTTCCCTCTTGCAACACGCTTACAGATATTATCTGAAAAGGTCGTAAATCTTCGATTGCCAATGAAATCCCGTTTTTATCCTTTATGGAATATCTAAGTTCAGAGCGTGACAAGTCGATATATGTGTCGCCCATAAACGAAACGCTTGCCGCCTCATTATGCGCTTTGAGTTTAATCTTAGCGGATGCAACATCAACGCTATCTATCATAAAATGTTGAAACGTGTTTACAAAAACAATGCTGTATTCGCCTGTGCTGTCGGGGTCAATCAATCTGATAACAGCATCATCTAAATTAAAGTCCGAAACGGACGGTTGTTTTGCAGCGCCGTTTAGCAGCATTGTAAAACCGTCTTTTAAATGAATGGTTGTGTCAATCTTTTCATCTGATTTTTGATATGTAATGTTTTTCAAATCCGCGGATTGCACATCCCTGCTATCAATCACCACTTCATCGTTATATCCCGGCTCTTTATAAATAAATTTTATCGCGCTATCATCATCCGTGTCGATGTAATAAATAACCCTGTAACCCAGCAGGTCGTCCAAGCCGTCTTGGTTAGCCCTGTATACGGAAGAATCAATCTTTATAAGGTCGCCCCTGCTAATTGATGAAGCCCCATCGAGCGAAATATTTTTAACGCCCGTCACATATCCCGACTTTTTTTCATAGCCGCGAATTCTCATCAATTCCGACAACAATGTTTTTTCTTGATTTATTTTATATTGCGCGTCTTTTGCCCCGAGCACCGCCTCCATAATTCCAACATTCATCGTGTTGCCGAGCAAATTAACAATATCAATCCTTGTGGCATTGTTTTGATTGTTTTTGATGCTCATGCCTTTAAGCATTTGATTTTCGGCTGCCACCACAAGATATCCCGAAGGGTATCCGCCCTTTTCCTCCGCCACAAATGAGTATCCTATTGCCGAAACGCATATTTTTACTGCCTGCTCATATGTAACAAAATCGTCCGGTCCGAATGTTCCATCGCCGTAACCGTTTACAATTCCAAGATTATTTGCAAAAGCTATGCTGCCCGACGCCCAATGCGTTGCCGGAACATCGTCAAAGCTCCCGCCCAAACCATCAAGCGATGTTTCATCAACACCGAGAACTCTGGTAATCAAGGTGCAAAATTCTGCCCTTGTTATCATATTGTTGGGTCTGAAAGTGTTATCTTCGTACCCTTGGATAATGCCTAATGTCAGCATTTCCGACACAACTTTAGTAGATTCCGCAAATTCGCCGATATCGGTCGGCATTGTTACTGCATAAACGCTGCCGCAAAGCAAAAAAGTAATCATCATAAAAGCAATTAGCCGTTTCAAATACATCCCTCCTTATCGTATATTTTAATGTTAGCACAAAAACAAATTTGCCGCCATATAATTTTGTTGGAATAATGTATTGATTTGTTGGAATAGTGGCAATAGGAAAGCAAAAAGCGCCCAACATAGGCGCTTGCTTAATTAAAAAACAGAACTACTTGAATAGTTTATATTCAATCGGATAATCCCCTTCGGGGGAGGTAGCGCCAAACAAAACGCCCGCTGTAACTTCCAAACTGTCGGGAGATGTGGCAAAAGTTAAAACTGTGTTTTTTGAGTTTTTTGGTATGCTAATCGGGTACGGCGTGTTTGTAACAATAATAATTTCCTTATCCGTGCCCGCAATCAAGCTTTCAAGAAACTCACAATTCGATGCCGAGCCTCTTATATAGAAGCTTGTGAACACTATTGCGTCAAAATCATTAATGCTTTGTTCTATCGCCTTTTTGTCATCCTCGTCAAATGTGTAGGCAGTTTCTAAATATTGAATGTTTTTATGGTATTTCATACACTTTTTAAATAAAAAGCCCGGATGCCAATGGATGTTATTGGGAGTTTTGTTGATTTGTTCAACAACCAACACTTTTTTATCACCGCTTACAGGCAACGCTTGCTCTTGCGAATTTAGCACCATAACGCTTCTGCGTGCAACAAGCTTTGACAAACTTTTTATTTCGGGTGAGTTAATTGCGCAATTTGGGCTTTCATGCCAAATACTGCCTTGGTTAAACAATCCATATTTATATTTTAAGCTTAGCACACGATAAACCTTTTTGTCAAGTTCCTCCGGTGTAATTCTGCCGGAGTTGACAAACTCCTTGATTTTTTCAATCGTTTCGCCTACAAGCGCATTTTCCGCCTTCATAAGCACAAGGTCGGCGCCTGCCTCAAGGGATAAGGCGCAAGCATTCGCCACTCCATATCGCACCGCCACACCGCCCATCGTCATGCTGTCGGTGGTTATTACGCCGTCAAACCCCAGTTCCTCACGCAAAAGCCCCGTTACAATCGGTTTTGATACCGTTGCAATGTCTGTTGGGTCTATTGCCGGGAAAATGCTGTGCGCAAGCATAATGGAAGGCAGTAAATCCTTTTTAATAAGCTCTATATACGGTAAAAGCTCTCGATTTAACAATGTTTCTTTGTCTGCATTTATAACAGGAATTTCAAAATGCGCATCAACCGCCGAATCACCTCTGCTCGGGAAATGCTTACCGGTGGCAATTAACTTTCCGTCAACAAAACCATGGCAAGAAAGAGCGGCATATTGCGCCACCACTTCGGCGTTATCCGAATAAGCGCGTGTATATATCTCAGGATTTAATGGGTCGGTGTTTACATCCAAAACAGGCGAGTGAATCCAGTTAAAGCCTACGGCGCGCGCCTGCCTTGAAACGGCTAAAGCAACCTCATAAGCAAGCTGCGGGTCGCCTGTTGCGGTTATGCCCATCGGCTTTGGAAATATATTAACACCGCCAAAACTGTAATCGGCGCTTGTTCCGCCTTCTTGGTCAAAAGAAAAATGGAGCGGCAAGCCAAGCGGGCGGCTCATGGCAAGTTCTTGCAATTCAAGCAATATCCGTTTATACTCCTCGGCAGTTGTAACAGGGGGTTTTAACCCTTTTTTATAACCCTTGCTGTCCACCACATTTACAATGCTTTTGCCGGTTTTAGGGTCTACATAGTTGCCAAAAAGCCTTGAATGAGGCGTAAGACGCAAGCCGCCGCAATGATACTTTGTTATATTTTCATAAATGTGCTCTCTTACAAGCGTGCCTGCAAAGCCAAGCGTCAAAAGGGCGCCCACCTTTTGTTCCAAACTCATTTTACCGATAATACTTTTAACAAATTTATTTTCTGTTTTCATAGCGTAACCTCCGTTTTGCATAGTTTATCAAAATCTTTAATGTATTCGTTGTTCGTGTCGTACATTCCATTCAAAAATTGCGGAAAGTATTTATCGCGCAAAGCCTCCCACGACCGCTCCTCATTGCCGGGCAGTATTGGGAAGAACAAGGCGCCGCTTTCCTCGGCGGCTTTTTTATCCCCCGGGGCGTCTCCCACCATTAGCATATGGTTGTATCCGCTATTTTTGAATTTGCTAAGGCATTGCGCCTTTGTTCCCTTTTCTTGACCGCAAATTTCAACAGCAAATTTCGAAAACCCAAACTTTTCCCACTCACGCGTAATTGCTGCGGTGTTGGCAGAGGATACTGCGGCTATATCCGCATGATTTGCTATTATTTCAAATGCAGACTTGGCATTTTCAAACGGAACTATGCTTTCCGCCGTTTGCTCTATAAGCGAATTAACCGCATCCGACCATTGCAACACCTTTTTTAGCACCGGGCTGTCTGTATTTTTTACATAATTCTCCAAAGATTTTGCCGACAACATATCTGTCTGCTTCGTCCACTTTACAAGCGGCTCTAAATCCGGTACCAAGCGCCCCGTTTTTTTTATTTTATCAAAGCTGTCTATTAACCCTAAAAACCGATTTATTCCGCGGGTACAAGAATACAAGTTAATGTCATTCCATAACCGCAAAAACTCGTCTTTAAAATCTTCAAACCCAAAAACGCTCACCGCCGCAGGACCAAAGCACAGCTTATGTTTCGGCTCCATAGCATCAAAAACACATCCATCGGAGTCAAAAGCAACAAAATATTTTTTCAAACTAACCACCCTCTTAAATTTTTAGCGTATTGATTTATCCTTTAAATAGCTATTCCAAACATTCTCAAACCAGGCGTCCTCTTTCGGGATTTGCCGCACATCACGCCAGCGGCATGTAACATTGCCGTTTTCAAAAGAAACTTCCTGCACCTTTTTAAACAAGCTAAAGTCTATCTTAACTTGCCCTTTAATTTGCTTTAAAAATTGATTCCCGTCAGGCAAAATCAAACAAGAACCCCTGCTGCCCCCGCCCTTAACCATATAATTTAACATGGCGGCGGCATACACCTGTTGCGCAATAAGCAAATCATAATTTAACAAAGCCTCGGGTAGCTCACAAATGCTTTTTACCGCCGTCTTATCCCAAAACTCGTTTAAATCTTCGGTTGCGCTATTAATCAAGCGAATAAGCCCTTCTTCGTTGCGAATAAATGCCCCGCTTAGGCTCATCCTTTCTTGCAGCCTTTTACGCAAAGTTTTGGGGCTTTCTTTACCATCCCCGCAAAGCAAACGCTCTATTTGCTCTGCCCGATTTGAAATATCGTCACCCACCGCCTTAATAAAATCATCCGTTTGGGGCGGCGCTTCATCATATATGTTGGCTATATATTGCGCTGCGCGCAAACCGCCGCATTGCCCCGAGTTCAAAGCGGTTCCGCCGGGACGGTAAACGCCGTGCGAACCGTTTGCCTCACCAATCGGAAAGAAGTGACGCACATTACTTTCCCACCATTTGTTTCCGGTCAAACCGCCATTGTTATGCTGGGCGCACACCGATATCTCCAACAGTTCTTTTTGCAAATCAATGCCGTTGTTTTTAAAAAGCTCAATCGCTTCGGAGTTCATGTGCCCTAACCTGTCAATCGGCTCTCCGAACAAGGCGTTTGATTTTTCTAAATACGCGTAACATTCTTTTCCCACATTTGAAAAGTCGGGGCATAATCCTTTGGGATTGCAAGTGTAATCAAGCCACACGCGCCTTTTTTTAATTTGCGTTTCATAATAAACACATAAGTCTATAAATGAGCTTCCCGCCGCCTTTTGAACATCAAATGGCCATTGGTAGCCCTTTAAAAAAACTGCATTTAGCAAATCCGTTGCATTTTCAAAATGCTCGTTTAAAAATTCTTTTTTATCGTTCCCGTTTTGGTCTGTGGAAATGTAGCGCGGCAAAACCTGTTGATAGGTGCCGGACAAGTTCCACCTGAATTTTATTGACGCAATACCGTATTGCCATTCCGTCAGGTTTTTCCCGTCAACTCCCGACTCAAAAGCAAATCCGTGGGCGCCGTTTTGCTCATGCGGATATGCGGACAGCGCATACAAACTCGCCGGTCCGCCGGTTGCATATATTGTGTTGGTTGCGCAAAAAACGGTATATCGCTTATTTGGGTCTTGCATCTCGTTAGTATTTAAACACATAACGCCAAAGCAATTTCCGCCGTTAGTTAAAACACGCACAACGGTATAACCGTCAAAGACGGCAATTTGTTTGTTTAAAACCTGCTCCCAAAGCTTGTCCGTCATGAACCTTGAAGTGAGCGGACCTGCCGAGGTGGCTCGCTGCCGCGGGTCATGGTCGGTTTTATATCCCACATATTCACCCATATTATTATGAGGGAATGGCACGCCGATTTCAACCAATTTAAAAAAGCTTCGTGTCGAAAGCGCTGCTTCGCATAGGGCTATATCTCCGTCCATTGCGCCGCCGTCAAACAGCGTTTGCGCCATGGAAAAAACGCTGTCACCTTCTTCACCCGCAAGCGTCAATTTATAATATGTTTGCTTATCCGACCCTGCATTACGGCTCGTTCCGCCCTTAATATTATCCGTCACGATTGCTACATCTTGTTGCCCAAAATCATAAAGCCTGCTTGCCGCGCCCAAAGCCGCAGCCCCGCTGCCCACAACAATCGTATTGAGCCTAATTATGTCAATCGCTATTCCGTTCACCGCAAAACTATCTATTTTCAAGTTACAGCCTCCTTAAATGGAAGCCGCCGTCCACATTAAAAACCTCGCCTGTGCTAAAGGGAAACTCACCCTTTACCAGCGACATAACAGCTTTTGCAACATCGTTCGGCATTCCCCATCTTTTTATCGGGGTAATCCCTTCTTCTAATATCATACGGTTATATTTTTCGGTTACCGATTTTGTCATGTCTGTTTGAATTATGCCGGGGCGAATTTCATACACCATTACTCCATGGTCTGCCAGCCTGTCGGCAAATAATTTTGTCATCATGCCGATACCTGCCTTCGAGATGCAATATTGGGCTCGATTTACGGAAGATGTGTATGCGCTTACGGAAGATATATTCACAATATATCCCGGCTTTTCGGTTTTAACCATATCTTTTGCAACCATTTGCGTTAAAAAAAATGTGCCTTTTAAATTTGCATCCATCACATAATCATAATCGCTTTCCGTTATTTCAAGCATATCAATGCGCTCCTTCGGCGCAACACCCGCATTGTTCACAAGCACATCAACCCCGCCTGCCGCGGCAAGGCATTTTTCTCTGTCTTTTTCATTTGAAATATCGCCTTGAACATATATTGCGCCGGGCAATGTGTCTAAAATTTCTTTCACTTTTTGTTGAGGCGACCTGCCAAAAACAACAACACGAAACCCGTTCTTACAAAGCATTGCCGAAATTGCATAGCCAATCCCCCGGGAGCCGCCCGTTACGATAGCAGTTTTCATAAATTGTTTCATTCCTTTTTATAAATAACGCCTGCCAAACACATTAAAACTATTGTTGCAAGCTGTATTTTGTTCTATCCCAACCTTTGCAAGCGCTTTTTTGTCAACCATAGGAGCATCATTATTTTCAACACACCATTTTAAAAGGTAATCTCTCATTTCCTTTACCTTTTCACGAATATGCGGCTCGTCCGATTGCGCTAAATTATGCAGTTCGTTATAATCGTCTTGCATATCATACAGTTCCTCAACGCCTCCGTTTTGGTGATAAATAAACTTCCAGTCTTCCCCACAAACCATGTATTGTTGCTCCGGGCTTTCGTGACATTGGGACACATAAAACCTTCTTGTTTTTTTATCCTCATTTATAGCGGGCAACAAACTCATCCCGTCAACCTCATGATTTAACGGTGTGCCGGTCAACTCCATAAGGGTTGGCATAATATCCTGCAGACCTACAAGTTGGTCTAAAACCCGCCCGCCCTTTATACCGCTCGGATAACTGATTATCATTGGAATTCTTACCGATGCATTATAAAAGTTTTCTTTGAAGTAAAGCCCAAAATCGCCTAATAAATCGCCATGGTCAGCCGTATAAACTATTATGGTATTATCCTTTATACCCTGTTCCTCTAAAAAACCAAGCAGTCTTCCGATTTGTTTATCCTGCAAGCTTATTAAACCGTAGTAATGCGCCTTGATATTTTTTTTGGCTTGCGGAGAAAGGGTGTCCCAGCCATATTTTTTATACTTCTCCACCAAAAGTTCAATTTCCCTTTCTTTTATTTTGCCAATATCCCCTATGCAATCAGGCATTTTGCGAGGATCATATAACCTATCGTAAGGATAAGGCGGGTCATAAGCCGAATGAGGTTTCGGAAAAGAGGTAAACATAAAAAACGGTTTATCAGGGCTGTTTTTTATGTGATTATTCAAATGCGTTATTGTTCTGTCCGCCACCCATGTGTCAACATAATGCTCCTCGGGAATGGCGCTGGTTGCAGGAAATATATCATTATTCCCCAACCCGTTCCCCCTTGAAAAGCCTTCCCAACCAACTGTTTTTAAGTAATCGTTATAATCTTCAAGCCCCGACTGCTCGCCTAAAGGGTCATATTTCTTTAACATCCTGCCCGATTCGGTAAGTTCGGCTGTTTGAAACCCATGCAATGTTCTTTTTTCCCCGGGGGGTGCATAAGGCAAATAATGCAATTTTCCCATTGCATAAGTATCGTAGCCCCTGCTTTGAAATTCTCCCGCAATTGTTGGAATCCCACCTTTTAGGGCACCGCTATTGTTTTTTTGCCCTGTACATTTATGCGGGTATAAGCCGGTGGTCAGCGAGGCTCTTGCCGGAACGCAAATGGGACTTGGTGTAAAAGCATTTTTGAAGTTTACCCCTTCTTTTGCCAAACGGTCAATATTTGGAGTTTTAACTGTCTTGTTGCCATTGCACCCTATTGCATCTTGCCTCATTTGGTCACACATTATAAATAACACATTTGGTTTGTTCAAAACATTCTCTCCTTTAAACTTTATTTAAATACTTTCTCCAACACGAGTACCTGTTATTTTTTGTTTCCCTTGCCTGCCTTCGGTGTAAATCGGAAGATACAACTTTGAATCCCGAATTACACAGCCGGTTGTTCCGCCATCTCGCATAATTTCCGTACATTTGCCGCAGGCGATACAGCATTTGCCCCGCTGCATTCCTCCGCTGTTTACTATATCGTTTGCAAAATCGGGGTATGCAAACGCCTGCCTGCCAAAACCCACAAAATCAAACCATCCATCGTTTATACAGCCCGCCGCAACATTTGCGCTGTATTCCCTAAGCCATGTCAGCCCTGTCGCAATCACCCTCATATCGGGAACTGCTTTTTTAATTTGGCGTGCCGCGTTTAAAAGCTTTCTGACATTTTCAAGCGGGTGGCTGACAGGCGTGTAAAAGCCAACATCATACGGTCTGTTCACATGAGGATTGTAATATGGGTTCCCGCCTGTTATATTTATCAGTTTAACGCCTAATTCATAAAGTGTTGAAACAATTTTCTTTGTTTCGGTTAAATCGGGAATTTTATAATCAGATTTATCAACTCCGAACCCATGAGGATACGGAATTTCATCAAAGGCGTTAAGACGAACCGTAACATCAATATCCGCCTTTTCTTTAACTTTTTTAACTATATTGAACAAAAAGCGTGTTCTGTTTTCAAAGCTGCCCCCGTATTTACCTTTTCTGTTATACGATGCCAGCAACTCATTGCAAAGATAACGATGGCAGCTCTTAATATCCACCGCATCAAACCCTGCCCGTTGTGCAAGCAAGGCGGCGTTTACAAACTGATTTTCTAAGTCGGAAAGCTCGTCATCGGTAATTGTATGTACATTTTGAGGTAAAAAACGGTCAAGATATTCATTTTCGCCCGCTATGACTGCCGGTAAGCCTTTCCCCGGTTTTGCATAACGCCCCGCATGGGTCAGTTGAAGAACCAAATATACCTCGCCTTCAGCCTTGCTGCGCGTAAACTCAACCAAGTTTTTAAATTCGTCAACATTGCCTTCGTGAATATAAAGTTGTCGAGGATTAGCACGCCCACCTTCATTAACAGCGCATGCCTCTACCCATAAAAGCCCGCTCCCCCCCTTTGCAAACCGTTCATACCTGCGATAAACAAGGTCAGAGGGAGAGCCGTCCTCTTTTGAATCACAGCCCTCCATTGGGTGAACGCAAAGAAGATTTTTCAATGCTCTGTCTCCAATTTTCGCGTCGCATTTTAAAGAAGAAACATCCTCGCTAACAGGAATGTCCAAATTAAGCTCCTTTATTTTTTCTTTTAATTCACCAAGACTTTTAAAATTAAACTTTTCAAATGCTGTTTTCATAAGCTTTTATCCTCGTTTTTCTATAATTAATTTTAGTAAAAGGCACGCCATAAGCGCAAGCGCCTCAATTTGCTTGTGCCTGAAACGCCTTTATACCATTATAATAAATATATTAAATTTAGTCAAGGCGCGGGAGTTTACAATTACCCTGCCCGGCTTTCGATTGAAATTGACAAATCACATTAAACCTGTTATTATAAAAATATGAAGGAGGCGAAAATGTTTATGCAAAGTATAATAAAACTAAATTGCGAGGAACAGCCCCAAAGCTGTGCGGTTTGTGTTTATTCCCGCCCGCTCAGCGGTCTTGCGGAACTATCTTGTTCAAAAAAAGGAGTTGTTTCGCCCGATTATGTGTGCAAAAAATTTTCGCTTGACATTACGGCAAAATCAGCCCGAAAAAAACGGTTTGCAAAAAAGGTTTCTGCAGAAGATTTTGAATATTAGCAGTATAGGTTTTTCTATAAAACTTACGCTACTTCGTGTTTTACGCTAATAATATAACTAAAAAATGGCTTTAAAACTTATTTTTAAGTTTTAAAGCCATTTTTTCAACTTATAACCGAACATTTGTTCGAGTTTTCCCAAGCATTTGTAACAAAAGTGTAAAAAGATTAAAAATATTTTTCAAAACACTTGAATTTTCAAAACAAATACCGTATAATAAAAACAAGGTGGTAAAATTGTGGGGTTTTGTGGTCCACATTCCCACATAAGGCAGGTGACAAAATGTTAGCGGGTGAATTTCAGCATAATATAGATGCTAAAGGCAGGGTAATAATGCCCGCTAAATTTCGTGATGAACTGGGTGAGAAATTCATTGCCACCAAGGGGCTTGATAAATGCCTATTTGTTTTTCCGCAATCGGAGTGGGAAAAGCTGGACAAGCAGTTGTCGGAACTTTCGTTGTCGAAAGGGCGCGAAATACAGCGGTTTTTCTATGGGGGCATGACGCAATGCGAAACGGACAAGCAAGGGCGCGTGTTGATACCGGCAAACTTACGAGAATATGCAGAGCTTGAAAAAGATGTTGTTGTTATTGGTCTGAACAAAAGGGCGGAATTTTGGAGCAAAGCCAATTGGGATTTGCAAAACAGCAGATTTATGCAAAACGCAGATGAAGTTGCCCTTCAAATGGAAGACTTAGGGATATGACATCAAGCGGATTTTTTCATATCCCCGTTATGCTAAACGAAGCCATCGAGGCGCTGTGCATAAAGGAAAACGGCATTTATGTTGACGGCACTCTTGGCGGCGGAGGACATGCGATAAAAATAGTTGAAAAAGGCGCTCGACTTGTTGGAATAGACCGTGATGAGTCAGCAATTAAAGCGGCGAAAGACAGGCTTTTTGGGCGTTTTGAACTTATAAACGACAACTATAACAATATAAAAATTATTTTAAAAACCCTTATAATTAATAAAATTGACGGAGCACTACTTGACTTAGGTGTGTCATCTCACCAAGTTGACACACCTTTGCGAGGCTTCAGCTATCGGTTTGACGCGCCTTTGGATATGCGAATGGACAGTAAATCAAGCCTAACCGCATGGCATATTGTAAACCAGTTTGAAATAGCCGAAATAGAAAAAATCTTTTTTTCTTACGGCGAGGAGCAATATTCCAAAGCGATAGCAAAAAAGATTGTTGAAATGCGCAGCATTGGACCTATTGAAACGACTTTTGAACTTGTTGATATTATAAAAAATGCAATACCCGCAAAGGCACACCGAAACAAACATCCTGCAAAAAAGGTGTTTCAGGCTTTACGAATTGCAGTAAACGATGAGCTTTCACAGCTTTCTGCAACGCTTGAGGATTTTTGCGAAGCGCTGAACATCGGCGGCAGAATAGCTGTAATCACCTTTCATTCGCTTGAGGATAGAATAGTTAAAAACACATTTGCCGCCCTTGCAAGAGGGTGTGATTGTCCGAGCGATTTCCCCGTTTGTGTGTGCGGGAAAAAACAAACACTAAAATTAATTACTAAAAAACCTATTACACCGTCTAAATCAGAACTTTTAGAAAACCCCAGAAGTGCAAGCGCGAAACTTCGTGTTGCCGAAAAAATATAAAAGAGGTGAAAATTATGCCGCCGGTGAGCCGAGGCAGTTCCGCTTATAAGCTTCAGCCAGCACCAAAACCTCAAAAAAAATCCGTTCCTCGCAAAAACAACAAAGTTAAAAAAAGAACCAAAACAATAAAGTTCAAAATTATTGCTTTTGTTATTTGCGCATTTTTAGTTCAGTTGTTTTTATGTTACAGATGGGTGGCAATTTATGATTTGCATAGCGAAATAGAGCGGTTAAATTCAAATCTTGCCTCACTGCAAAGAGAAAATGAACAGACGGCGGTGGCAGTAGACAGTCTTGTCGATTCTTCAAAGGTTGAAGAATATGCCATAAATCATTTGGGCATGCAAAAAATGGATTCCAATCAAATAGTATATATAAGACAAACGCATGGCGATTCAATGCAAAAAGTTGCAAGAAACAATTATCGTTCATCCAAGCGAAATATTTTTGGTGCGCTTTCGTCCTCCGTTGGGGGTTTATTGGAATATTTTAAATGATTTTTCATAATGTTTATAGAAGGGGGTCTTATTTTAAGACTCTTTTTTAAACTAAAAAATTTACAGAATTTAAAGCATTGAGGTGGAGGGATTTATGCAAAATTCAAAAGCTCGGATGAAGCTAAAAAAAAGAATGTATTATACACTTTCCGTTTGTATGCTTTTGCTTGTTTTGTTGATTGGCAGAACGGGTTATCTGCAAATAGCGCGCGGCGACCAACTTCAAAAGCAAGCAGTTGAGCAGCAAACAAGGGATAGAATCATAAATTCAAAAAGGGGCACCATATTTGACAGGAACGGCAAGCCGCTTGCAGTTTCCGCGTCAGTTGAAACGGTAACCGCCTCTCCATCGGAAGTAAGAGAAAATTCAAAAGTTGCCCCTACCGAAAAGGTGGCGGCTGCCCTTGCGGAAATTCTTGAGCTTGATTATGATTTTGTGCACGGTAAAATTACAAGGGAATCGTCTTATGAAATCATTAAACGCCGAATTGAAAAGGAAAAGGCAGATAAGGTTCGTCAATTTATAACGGAAAACAAAGTAGTTGGAATTCGCCTTGATGCAGACACAAAGAGGTTTTATCCGTATGCCAGCCTTGCCGCTCATGTGATTGGCTTTACCGGGCTTGACAACCAAGGGCTTGAAGGGATTGAAATGGTGTTTGATAAAAACCTAAAAGGCTCGCCGGGTAGGATTATATCCGCAAAAAATGCGGCAGGTATAGAAATGCCGTTTAAATATGAAAAACTGGTAAACCCTCAAGATGGTCTGAATGTTGTGCTTACCATTGATGAAACAATCCAACGCTTTGCCGAAAAACACCTTGAAACGGCGCTAATCGAAAATAAGCTGTTAAAAGGCGGGGCATGTATTGTTTTAGACCCTAAGTCCGGTGAAGTGCTTGCGATGACAACAAAGCCGGATTTTGACCTTAACAACCCTTTTGATTTGCAAGACGAATCTATAAAAAAACAATTGCAACTGCTTGACGATGATGCGCGCTCGAAAGCAAACGAGGAGGAACTTCGTAAAATGTGGCGTAACAAGGCGGTTGTCGACAGTTACGAGCCGGGGTCAACCTTCAAAATTTTCACTGCCGCAATGGCGCTTGAAGAAAAAGTAGTCAGCTTAAACGACACCTTTTTCTGCACCGGCTCAAAAAAGGTGGCGAGCCATAATATACGATGCTGGAAGGCGGGCGGGCACGGTTCGCAAACCTTTGTGGAGGGGGTTAAAAATTCGTGCAACCCTGTTTTTATCGAAGTGGGAGCGCGAATAGGCGCCGTGCAATTTATGAATTATTTTACAGGTCTTGGCTTTACGCAAAAAACAGGAATAGAACTCCCCGGCGAAGCGCCCGGCATATTCCACACAAGAGCAAAATTTAACGAGGTGGAACTTGCCACCTCCTCCTTTGGTCAAAGTTTTCAAATCACTCCGTTGCAAATGATATCGGGCGTTGCGGCAATTGCAAACGGCGGGCAGTTAATGCGCCCCCACCTTGTGAAATCATTAACCGACAGCAACGATAACATTGTGACGGAATTTGAAAGCGAAATGGTAAGACAAGTTATTTCAAAAGAAACCAGCGACACCCTATGTTGGCTGTTAGAAAAGGTTGTGGCGGACGGAACAGGCTCCGGGGCGTATATAAAAGGATTTCGTGTTGCGGGAAAAACAGGGACATCCGAAAAACTGCCGCGCGGCAGCGGGAAATATGTGGCTTCATTTGCCGGTTTTGCACCGGCGGACGACCCTCAGGTTGTTTGCCTTGTAATTTTAGACGAGCCGTCCTCCGGGCTTTATTACGGCGGTCAAATAGCATCGCCGGTTGTACGCAGCATTTTAGAGGACACCCTTAATTATTTGGGGATTGAACCTGCCTATACCGCGGAGGAAAAAGCAACTTTAGAAACATCCGTCCCCACCGTTGCGGGGCAGACGATAAAAGACGCAAAAAGCGCTTTGTCAAATCAAAACCTAAAAGCCAAAGTAATCGGTCAAGGCGATACGGTGCTGAGCCAAATTCCAAAAGGCGGTATAAAAGTTAACCAGCAATCCACAATAACTCTTTATACCGAAGAATACAGCGAGCCCGTTACGGTAACTGTGCCGAATGTATTGCAAAATTCTGTTTTGAGCGCGTCCGATATTATTTTAAAGGCAAACCTTAACATTAAGGTGGTGGGCGCAGGCGCCTCTCCCGAGGTGGGCGGAGTGACGGCATACAAGCAAGACCCGCCTGCCGGAACGGTTGTAGAGGCAGGCACCATCGTCACTGTGGAATTTAGGAGAATTGAGGCAGGAGAGTAATCGCCCTATTTTACAAGGAGGACGGACATCATGAATATCGGAGAGCTATTCGATACTCAAATTAATATAGATGTAAGCGGAATAAGCTACGATTCAAGAAAAACAGAAAAGGGCGATGTTTTCGTGGCTGTAAGCGGGTTTTTGACGGACGGTCATAATTATGCAAAAGATGCCGAAAGAAAAGGCGCCGTTTGCGTGGTGGGCGAAAAAGACATTGACGGTCTTAAAATTCCGTTTATTAAGGTTGACAACTCAAGGGCGGCGCTTGCCAAGGCATCGCATGCCTTTTTTGGTTTTCCGTCAAAACGCTTTAAATTGATAGGCGTTACCGGGACAAACGGGAAAACAACGGTAACGCATCTTATTAAAAGCATATTAGAGCAAAGCGGCGAAAAGGTTGGGCTAATCGGAACAAACCATAACATCATAGGGGATAAGGTTTTAAAATCCCAGCATACCACGCCGGAATCGTACGAGCTTACAAAACTTTTTAGGCAAATGGCAGATGAAGGGTGTACCTATGTTGTGGCGGAAATTTCATCTCATTCTTTGTCGTTGAACAGGGTGGATTACAGCAACTTTTACTGCGGAGTTTTTACCAACCTTTCGCAAGACCATTTGGACTTTCATCTGACAATGGAAAGTTATTTTGAGGCTAAATTGAAATTGTTTGGAATGTGCGAATATGGTATAATTAATGCGGACGACGCTTTCGGCAGACAAATAATCGATACTGCGCCATGTAAAAGCGTGTCATACGGAATAAATAACGGTGAAATAAAAGCGGAAGGGATAAAAACGGACGCAAGGGGAGTTGAGTTTGATTGCTTAGGCGAGCATTTTTCTCTCCCCATACCGGGGTGTTTTTCAATATACAACGCTCTTGCCGCTATATCGGTTATCCATTTATCCGGCTTTGGCGCAAAAGATGCAGCCGAAGCCTTGAAAACGGTAGGCGGGGTAAAAGGGCGTGTAGAAACAATATCTACAAGCAATGGTTTTACAGTTATTATAGATTACGCGCACACACCCGACGGTTTGCGAAACTTGCTGCAAACCGCACGAGAATTTACCAAAGGACGGCTCATTGCGCTTTTCGGGTGCGGCGGCGACAGAGACAAAACAAAACGACCTCTGATGGGCAAAATTGCGGGCGAGCTTGCTGATTTTTGTATAGTCACTTCGGACAATCCAAGAACCGAGCAACCTGCCGCGATTATAAGAGATATACTTGCAGGCATGAAAGATGCAACTGCGGAATATATTATATTGGAAAACAGGCGCGATGCCATAAAATTTGCAATTAAAAGCGCCAAACCCGACGATGTTGTTTTGCTTGCGGGAAAAGGACATGAAACATATCAAATCTTGGCAGATAAAACAATTCATTTTGATGAGCGTGAAATAGTGGCGGAAGCATTTAAAGAGATGGGGAGGTAAGCCTGTTTGGAAAGATACACTCTTTTGGAAATCGCCAATGCAACGGGCGGAAAGCTTTTTGGGGAAAACCTTTCAATAAACAGCGTAACCACCGACAGCAACAAGGGCGGCGAGGGCTGTATCTTCATTGCAATTAAAGGCGAACGCTTTGACGGCAATGACTTTGCGGAGGCTTTTTTAAAAAAGGGTTCTGCCGTTATAACAAGCAAAAACATTGCAGTACCGCAAGGAAAAGCGGTAATATTCGTTAACAATACAAGAACAGCTTTATACGATTTTGCCCGGCATCATCTTAAAAAGCACCCGGTGCCTGTCACCGCCGTTACCGGCAGCGTTGGCAAAACAAGCACAAAAGATTTGATTGCATTGGCGCTGTCCGCGAAATTTAACACACTTAAAACTCACGGGAACTTTAACAATGATGTGGGTGTTCCCCTTACAATTTTTAATTTGACGGCAGCACATCAAGCCGCTGTGCTTGAAATGGGTATGAACAGCCCCGGAGAAATACGGCTGTTATCTAATATTGCTCCCCCAACCGCTGCGGTTATTACCAACATCGCAACGGCGCATATCGGAAAACTTGGGAGCAAAGAAAATATATTGCGGGCAAAGCTTGAAGTGCTTGAAAACCTTAAACCAGACGGTGTCGCGATATTAAACGCCGATGATGAAAGCCTGTTTTCGTTAAAAGGGAATATACCGCATACAAGTATATATTATGGCATTAACAACCCATCAGCCGATATTTTGGCTTATGATGTTGATTTGCAGCCAAATAAAAGCGCTTTTAAAGTGAAAATTGGAGAAAACCCTTTTAACTTTGAAATTAACCAGCCGGGTGAACACTTTGTTTACAACGCGCTTGCCGCAATTTCGACGGGCGTTTATTATAATATAGAGCCTTCTTTAATTGCAAAAAGCATTGCAAGCTTCACATCGGAAGGGCTGCGGCAAAATATAAGCGAAATTTGCGGCGTTACAATAATTGAAGATTGTTATAACGCCAGCGCCGCCTCTATGAGGGCGGCATTGGGCGTGCTGGCTGTTAAAGGAGCAAAAGGGCGCACCATTGCCGTTTTAGGCGATGTTTTGGAGCAAGGCGCTTTTGCGGAATCGGAGCATAGACAAATTGGAGACCAAGTTGCTCATTTTTGCATCGATAAGCTTATTACCGTTGGGGACAATGCAAAGTTTATTGCAGACCAAGCACGAATAAAAGGGGTTTTGGATATAAAATCCTTTGACGATAACTTGCAAGCCGAAAATTATTTGTATTCCCAAGCAGCCCCCGGCGATACTATACTTTTTAAAGCTTCACGGGGAATGAAACTTGAAGAAATATCACAAAATCTAAAGAAACACTTACATTGCAAATAAGAATTATTTTGCCATAGCTGAGCATTTGCAAGGAATTGGAGGACGCTTTGAACTTATATTTTATGCCGGTAATAGCCTTTGTTGTTGCAACTATTTGCACGCCGATTTTAATGCCTTTGCTTGTTCGCCTTAAATTTGGGCAGGTTATACGAAAAATTGGACCTTCATGGCACAACAAAAAAAGCGGAACGCCAACCATGGGCGGCATTGCAATAATAATAGCTGTGCTTGCCGCATTCCTCACAAGCCGCTATGCCGTTGACCATAATGCGCTCCTTGCCCTTTTGTGCGCATTGGGGTTTGGTGCAATAGGCTTTGCAGATGATTTTATTAAGGTTGTTTTAAAAAGAAATTTAGGTCTGTTGGCATGGCAGAAATCAGCGTTGCAGCTTGCCGTTTCCGTTGTTTTTGTTTTTGTCGGCTTGCACAGCGGCGTATTGTCAACGGCGGTGTATATTCCGTTTGCCGGCTATTTTATCGATTTTTCATGGGGCTACATACCGTTCGCCATTTTCGTTATGCTCGCCGCAACCAACGGGGTAAATTTAACGGACGGCGTTGACGGCTTGGCGTCTTCGGTAACTATATTCGTACTGCTGTTTTTCGGGTTTACCGCCTATTCGCACCCTAATGATTTATCTTTTTTTTGCTACACAATCATAGGGGCTTTAGCGGGTTTTTTAATATACAACAAATACCCTGCACGCATTTTTATGGGTGACACCGGCTCGCTTTTTTTGGGCGGGGCTGTGGCAGCTGTTGCGTTATTGCAGCAAAACCCGCTTATACTGCTGCTTGTGGGTATAATTTATGTTATTGAAACGCTGTCTGTTATAATTCAAGTTATTTCGTTTAAAGCTACCGGAAGACGGATATTTAAAATGAGCCCTATTCACCACCACTTTGAATTATGCGGCTGGAGCGAAAAAAAGATTGTTGCAATTTTTTCAATTGTAACAATAATTGCCGCGTTTACTTCATATCTTTTAGGGTAGGCAAAAATATACTGCTATAAAAAGGCGAGGCGGAGATTGATTATATGAAAAAAGGTCAAATCGATTTTCAATTTTTAATAATTGTTATGGCGCTTTTAGCGTTCGGGCTTATTATGGTGTTTTCGGCAAGTTCCGAATCGGCACGCTATAATTTTTCCAACGCGTATTTTTTCATTCAAAAACAAATTATATGGGCTGCAATATCAATCGTCGCAATGGTAATGCTGGCAAACTTTGATTATCATAGGTTTGGAAAGCTGGCGTTTCCGATACTTTTGGCAAGCATAATTATGTTGGTTATGGTCATTTTTATCGGCGAAGATATAAAAGGCGGCAAGCGCTGGCTAAACTTGGGCTTTGCCTCATTTCAGCCATCCGAGGTGGCGAAGATTGCAATAATAATATTTTTCTCGTGCAGCCTTTCAAAAAACCCCGGGATACTTAATAAGTTTTGGCGCGGGCTTGTGCCCTATCTTGCGATAATTGGTGTTTTTGCCGGCTTGCTGATGTGCGAACCGCATTTTAGCGGAACGGTGGTTTTGGCAGGGATTGGGCTTGTAATATTGTTTGTTGCAGGTGCAAAGGGCTCTCATTTATTTATGCTCGGCTCGCCTGCCGTTGTTGCAGGCTGGTATCTGATTATATCAGAGGAATACAGGTGGAAAAGAATAACCGCTTTTTTAGACCCATTTAAAGACAAGTTAGGAGACGGCTGGCAAATAATACAATCGCTGTACGCAATCGGCAGCGGCGGTATATTTGGGCTTGGGTTGGGGCGCAGCAGGCAAAAGTTTTTATATATACCCGAGCCGCATAATGATTTTATATTCTCTATTTTATGTGAGGAGCTTGGCTTTATCGGGGCAATGCTTACGATACTGCTTTTTGCCGCATTGATATGGCGAGGGATAAAAATTGCAATGAACGCCCCCGACACATTCGGAAGCTTGATGGCGGTAGGCATTACAGCATTGATAGCTATTGAGGTTATTATAAATATAGCGGTTGTAACATCATCAATGCCGGTTACCGGAATGCCGCTGCCCTTTTTTAGCTATGGTGGCACATCCCTTTTAATCATAATGTGTTGCATGGGTATAATGCTTAATATATCACGGCATTCAAAAAGTTGATGCCTTAGCAAAGGTCGATGCCGTATTTTTCTTTCGGAAAGGACTTTTTTACCATGAAAATTATTTTTGCCGGTGGCGGAACGGCAGGCCATATCAACCCCGCTGTTGCCATAGCAAAGCTGATAAAAAATATCGACCCAAACAGCAAGGTTTTGTTTATCGGCACAAAACGAGGTCTTGAAAAAGAACTGGTGCCGAATGCAGGCTTTGATATACAATTTATCGACACTTTGGGCTTTAAAAGAAAATTCAGCGGTTATAACATAAAAGCGCTGATAAAAATGTTTTTGTCATATTCCCAAAGCGTAAAAATTATTAAAGCCTTTAAACCGGATATTGTGGTTGGCACGGGCGGATATGTGTCCGGTCCGGCGCTTGCCGCCGCTGTGCGGCACAAAATTCCAACATTGATACACGAGCAAAATGTCTTTCCCGGGCTTACCAGCAGGTTACTCGGCGGCATTGTTGATGTTGTATGCGTTAGCTTTTTGCAAAGTAAAGCCGTCTTTAAAAACGCAAAAAAGATTGTTTACACCGGCAACCCCCTGCGGCATGAGCTTTTTCAGATAACAAAAACAGAGGCAAGAAAAAAAATGGGCATTGACGAGCGACCGTTTATTGTTGCGTTCGGCGGCAGCTTGGGCGCGGAAAAACTAAACGATGCCATATTGGATTTTATTATAAGCTCAAAGGATAAAACCGCTTTTCAACTGCTGCTCTCATCAGGCGAGGCGCAATTTAAAGAGATAACCAAAAGGCTTGGCGAAAACGAGGCGGAGGGAAACCCCAATATAAAAATTATGTCTTATATACATAACATGGAATACCCGCTTTGCGCCGCAGACCTTATTATCTCACGTGCGGGAGCAATAACGATAAGTGAAATAACCGCGCTTGGCAAGCCGTCAATACTCATTCCGTCACCGAATGTTACGGATAATCATCAAGAGCATAACGCAAGAACCCTTGCCGATGCGGGGGCGGCAATAGTCATTACCGAGCGGGAGCTTACCGGCAAAAGTTTTTCAAAATGTGTAAACGATTTAATTTTCAAAAAGGATAAGCTTATACAGATGGGAGAAAAGTCAAAGGGGCTTGGAATTACAACCGCAACAGAAAAGATAAGCGAAATCATCTTTAATTTGACAAAACAAAAAACAAAAGGGGTTCTTAAATAAAAAAGAGCCTCTTTTGTTTTTGACAAGCATTGTTTTATTCTGATTCAACCTCTTCCGCCTGTAATTCGACAGCAATGTCAACCTGCGGGGTTTCGACAGCAGCTTCTTTTAACAAGCCGTTCCCATAACCTCTTTCAACTAAGCCCGAACGCAAACAACGGGTGCATACATAAATTTTTTTATGTTCACCGTTGCCGACAATCGCCCTAACTCTTCTTAGGTTCGGCTTCCACATTTTATTGCTTCGTCTATGCGAGTGGCTTATTTTGTTTCCAAAAGAAACGCTTTTGCTGCATACGCTGCACTTTGCCATGACACACACCTCCAATATGCGAAAAACTACCCGACATCCATAAAATAAGATGCCGTATAAATTGTTAATTATCCAATTTCTATTTAAATAATACAGCGAATATTATTTTAGCAGAAATTCACCTATTTTGCAAGCGTTTTGTTAAAAAGTTTTTTTCTTATGCCAAAAAACAAAGCGGTATATCTGACAAAAGCAAAAATACTAAACGCTATCGCTATGGCGGACAGTATATATTTAGACGCATCGCCAAGCTTTCCGCCAAACAGTATTAACACAAAAAACACAAGATAGAACAAAACGGTTGCAGCCTTACCATACCAATTTGCGCCAATAACAACATCGCCTTTTTTATAAAGCTTTATTCCGCCCAAAACTAAAATCAGTTCCTTAACAACAAGAAAGCTGAAAATAAGCCACATCACCTTATACCCGCCGAACGCCAAACAAAATGCAACGGTAATTTGCGTAAGCTTGTCTGCAATAGGGTCAAAGGCAGCGCCCCACTTTGTAACCATATTGTATTTTCTTGCAATGTAACCGTCTAAAATATCGGTTACGGCGGAAACTGCAAGAATAATTGCAGACACCGCGTTGTTACCTGCAAACAGGTATGTATATGCAAACACGGGAACAAGAATAAACCTTGCTATTGTTAACATATTTGGTATATTCATTAGTATTATACTCCCCCTATATTGAAAGGATTTTAGAAAGCGAAATCAAATCTTCCCTAACGGTATGGGGCATATTCAAGCCTTCGAAAATATCCACCTCATAAATGCTGCCTTTTTTTATGCCGATAATGCGGTCGCTAACACCGTCTTTTAGCAGTTCCACCGCATATGAGCCCATTTGGCTTGCATACACCCTGTCAACAACGGTTGGGCTGCCGCCGCGCTGAGTATAGCCCAATATAGTTGTCCGCGCCTCAAGCCCTATTGCCTCTTCTATCCGCTTGTCCAAATCGTCGCTGCCGGCAACTCCCTCTGCAACAATTATAATAAAATGTTTTTTATTCCTTTTGTGCCCCGCATGAATCGGTTCAATTACATCCCTTTCAAAATCAACCTCTTGTTCCGGAATTAAAACAGTTTCGGCGCCCGTTGCAATGCCGACATTTAACGCTATATTGCCCGATGCCCTTCCCATCACCTTTATAATGTTGCAACGCTCATGGCTTGTTGCGGTGTCACGTATTTTATCCACCGCCTCTTTCGCGGTGTTTATCGCGGTATCAAAGCCTATGGTGTATTCGGTGCACGATATGTCGTTATCAATGGTGGCAGGAATGGCAACTGCCGGCATGCCCTCGGCGCATAAATCCCGCGCTCCCCTAAAAGAGCCGTCTCCGCCTATGACAACTATACCTTCAATGCCAAAATACCTTGCGGTTGAAATACCCCGCCGCACACCTTCCACTTCTTTAAAGTCATCGCTTCTTGCCGTTTGCAACACCGTGCCGCCTCGATGCATAATATCCGAAACATCTCGGGCGCTCATTTCAAAAATATCGCCATGGATTAAACCTTCATACCCTTTGCGCACGCCCATAACCTTCATGCCATAGTATTTGCCCGTACGGACAACGGCGCGTATTGCCGCATTCATTCCGGGTGCGTCCCCCCCGCTTGTCAACACGCCTATTGTGCTTGCTTTTTGCATTCGTACACCCAAAACCTTTCTGCTCACATTTGTCGTTAATCGCGCCAAAATGCTTGGTGTGAGCCTTGCAAAGCATTCTACTGCGCTTAGCGGTTAAAACCCTATATCTATTATTATATTATGCGCTTCTTCAACCTCGGCGGCGGGCACAAGAATTTCAAAACAGTTATCCCCGTCTTTGCTTTCCTTGCCGATGGGTTTCAGCTTAACAAGCACTCCCTGCTGTTCAAGGGCTTGCCGCACCTTTTCCGCCATTTCCTTACCTTGGGCCATGTAAACAACCGTCCACATACCTTCTCACTCCCCCGACTTAACAATGCCGTGTTTTGTATAAATATCCGCATCGCCTCGTATTTTCATTGCCGAAGTGTTTTCGGTAAATTGAGCGATATATACCTCGCCTTTGTCAAGCTTTTCGGTGTGATGAAAACGGGTATCCTTGCCGCGGGTCAAACCTATGATGCTAACGCCGTCCTCTTTGGCGCGCACTGCAATATAATCATTTGCCGAATTATCATCATTAGCCAAAATTTAATCATCCTTTCTGCCGATAAACTACATTTTATAACATTTCGCAAAAAAAATCAACAGTTTCTTTTTTGGAGCACAACATCGCTGCCTTTACCAAGGATTTTTTTGATTTCCTCGCTTAGCGTTTTACACGGTGAAACATTAAATCGTTTGGGTGCGCAGACTGTTTGCTTATCCTTTTCAAAATATAAATATACGGGGGTATCGCCGCCAAACACCAATAGCAGGTCGGTCAGCCTTGAAAGCTGTTGGTTAAAACTCTTTGGTATTTTTATATAATATCGACACTCGTCTTGCTTTTCCTTTGAAATTTCATAAGCGCCGTCCAGTATAATCTTCGGCGCCTCCTCCTCCTTCGCGCTTACCCTTCCCGAAACCGAAATAACCGAATCTGTTTTTAATATATCATCAAATGTTAAAAGATTTTTCGGAAATACAATAATTTCTGTTTGCCCCGTCAAATCTTCAAGGGTAACAAACGCCATCTCGTCATCATTTTTAGTATATTTTCTTACCTTTTGCGTAACCACACCTGCAACGCGAACCCTTTGCCCGTCTTTTACAACGCCTCCGCTTTGCTCTGCAAAACTTTCATTTATTTTGCCAATGGTCGTGCTGCTGTTTTTTAATATTTCGTTTTTGTAATTATCAAGCGGATGCCCCGATAGATAAATACCGGCAACTTCCTTTTCCATCGTCAAAAGCTCACGCCGTGCAAATTCAGCAATATTCGGCAACTCGTCAGCAGAATTGCCATCATCAATAAGCGATACTTGTCCAAAAAGATTGGCCCGCGCTTCGGACGACACCTCATCGGAAAGTTTTTCAAACACCGAAAGGTATTGGCTTCGGTACCCGCCCAAGCTGTCAAACGCGCCAGCCATTATAAGCGCTTCAAACGCCCGTTTGTTCAGCCCCTTGTCGTTTGTGCGCCGGCAAAAGTCAGACAAGCTTTTATACTTCCCCGCCGCGCGCTCTTGCACTATTTGCTCTACAAAACTTTTGCCGACATTTTTAACAGCGGCAAGCCCGAAGGATATATTTTCTCCCTTTGCGGCAAACATAGAGCCGCTTTCGTTTATATCCGGCGCAAGCAGCCGTATGCCAAGCCTGTTCATTTCGCCTATATACTGGGTAACCTTTGACATATCGTCTATATGAGCGGTTAGCAAAGCCGCCATAAACTGAGTGGGGTAAAAGGTTTTTAACCATGCAGTTTGATACGCTATTTGCGCGTATGCCGCCGCATGCGACTTATTAAACGCATATTTGGCAAAATCAATCATATCATCAAATATGGCAGATGCGTCAACCTCACCCACACCGTTTTTTACAGCGCCTTCAACTTCGCCATCGCCATAAATAAAGCTTTTTCGCTCTCGCTCCATAACATCGCTTTTTTTCTTGCTCATCGCCCTGCGCAAAATATCCGCCCTGCCAAGGGAATAACCCGCAAGCGTTTGCACTATTTGCATGACCTGCTCTTGATACACTATACAGCCGTAAGTCACCTTTAGTATAGGTTCAAGCAGCGGATGTTTATATTTTATTAGTTTTTCATCGTTTTTGTTCCTTAAATAGGTTGGTATCGAATCCATAGGACCGGGGCGGTAAAGCGATATTCCCGCAATAATATCCTCAAGGTTTTTTGGACAAAGTTCCCGCATAAAAGCTTTCATGCCCTTGCTTTCAAGCTGAAACACACCGTCCGTATTTCCGGACGATATCAATTCGTAAACCTCCGGAGCATCTGTTTTTATATTAATATCTATGCCCTGTTCTTTAAGATTATTAATCGTTTGCGATATAATTGTAAGGTTTCTAAGCCCTAAAAAATCCATCTTCAACAAACCAAGTTCTTCAAGCGTTGTCATGGTAAACTGCGTAACAACAACATCCTCCGAAAGGGCAAGCGGCACATGGTCGCTAACCTCGCCTTTCGTTATAACCACGCCCGCCGCATGGGTCGAGGCATGGCGGGGCAGCCCTTCAAGTTCTTTTGCAACATCAATTACCCGACGAGCCGTTTCGCTTTCTTCATATAGCTTTCCGAACGCCTTGTTGATTTTCAAAGCGTTTTCAAGGGTTTGGTTTATGTCGCTTGGTATCATTTTGGCTATGGCGTCAACCTCGGCATACGAAATATCAAGCACTCGCCCAACATCACGCACCGCTTGGCGCGCCTTCATTGTGCCAAAGGTAATTATTTGCGCGACATGGGTTTTTCCATACTTTTGTACGACATAATCTATAACCTCGCCCCGCCGCTCATAATCAAAATCTATATCTATATCCGGCATTGTTACACGCTGCGGGTTTAAAAAGCGCTCAAAAATCAAATCATATTTTATTGGGTCAATATCCGTTATCCCCAAGCAATACGAAACAAGGCTGCCTGCGGCGCTCCCCCGCCCGGGGCCTACATAAATGCCCTTTTCCTTGGCATACCGTATAAAGTCCCAAACAATGAGAAAATAATCAATAAAGCCCATGCTTTTAATCATTTCAAGCTCATAATCAAGCCTTTTCACATTTGATTCTGCCGTATTGCCATACTTTTCGGCAAGCCCGCTGCGGCATAAGCTTTGCAATTTTTCAAAAGGGGCTGTGTTCTTTGGAAGGTCAAACTTAGGCAAGCGATATTTCCCAAACTCCGGACGGACATCACACATCTGCGCAATTTTAATGGTGTTTGATATTGCGTTAGGGAATCGGCTGAAAAGCTGTGACATTTCGTCATGGCTTTTTAAATAAAATTCTTCTCCTTGGAATTTTAGCCGATCGCTGCTATAAATTGTTTTGCCCATTTGTATGCACATTAAAACATCTTGGAATTGCGCATCTCTTTTTTCAATGTAATGAACATCGTTTGTTGCGACAAGCTCAACTCCATACTCCGCCGCCAACCTTGCAAGAGTGCCCGCAACCTTTACTTCCTCGGCGATGCCATGGTCTTGCAGTTCAAGAAAGAAGTTTTCTTTTCCGAATATGCCGACATATTCCGAAATTAAAAGCCGTGCGGATTGTATATCGTTATTTAAAATTGCCTTTGGTATTTCTCCCTCAATGCAAGCCGAAAGGCATATAAGCCCCTTGGAAAACTCTCGCAGCACCGCTTTATCAACCCGAGGTTTAACATAAAACCCATCCGTGTGCGCAAGGCTGACAATTTTAACAAGGTTTTTATAGCCTTCGTTATCCTTTGCAAGCAAAACAAGGTGACTGCGCTTATAGTCCTCCTCATATGTTTTATCATGCATACTGCGCGCCGCCACATAAACCTCGCACCCTATTATTGGCTTTATTCCTGCCTTTTCCGCCTCTTTATAAAACTCCATAGCGCCATACATTACGCCGTGGTCGGTAATTGCAATCGCCTTTTGTCCAAGCTTTTTGGCATGGGAAATAAGCTTGTCAATTCGGCACGCACCGTCAAGCAAGCTGTATGCCGTATGCACATGAAGGTGAACAAAGTCGCCCATTTGCTTTTTATTTCCTTTCGTTTGCCATTTGAATTATGCGTCTCATTCTGTGATTGACGCCGGATTTTGTTATTCCCAACTCTGCGGCAAAATCAGACAATGCCGCTTCAGGGTTTTCAAGCCTCATTTTAGCAAGCTGCGCAAGTTGAGGCGGCAAATTATCCAGCCCTATCTTTTTATCAAGAGCCAAAATTGCGTGCTTTTGCGCAACCGATGCCTCTGCCCTCTTTTCGGAGTTTGCGTTTTCGCAATTTACAAGCCGATTTGTAGTGTTGCGAAGTTCCTTTTCGATTTTGATGTTCACAAAACCCATCATGCAAGCGTGTGCAGACAAAACGGCAAGCAAATCTTCAATTTGCCCGCTCTCTTTGATATAAAAAACATAATTTCCTTTTCTGTTTACAACCTTGACCATTATCCCAAACGAGCAAAGCAACTTGGAAAACCCATCGCTTATTCCAAATCGGCTTGTTACAAATTCCGCATGATAGCCCTTTAGCGGGTCGGAAATTGAGCCTCCGCCCAAAAAAGCGCCTTGAACAAATGCCCTTTTACAACATTCGCGGCGCACAATACTGCTGTCAATTCTAATCGGCACAGATGAAAGCTTCATATCCCTTAGCACCTTTGTTGCCTCTGCGCCAAACAGGCTTATACTATAAATCCCGCCTGCGCTTTTTGTCGTTTCCGCACTTAAATGATACAAATGCTTTATAAGGGAAACGGCTTGGTTTAACACCGCTTTGCTTTCTGTTTTTATAATTAGAGAGTTAACCCTAATATGTGCGGCAAAGCACACAATCCCTGCAAGTTGCGCCCGAGCGCAACAAATGCTTTCAATTTCCTGCTTACAGATTTCATTTTTTACCTTCGAGGCAAAAGTCATACAATCACCCAAATAAAAAACAATTATTCATGCTTTGTTAAATAGTATCCCTTAATCTATGCGCCTGCAGGCGCGGGTTCTAATGTAATGTATCTTGAAATTCGCTTACGCTCATTAAGACTAAATTCGCTTACGCTCATTATAACATTAAATTAAAAAAATGGCAACCAAGAGGCTGCCATTTTTTATAATTGCAGGGACTGCTTATAATGCCTGCACGGTAGGAATTAATCTTTTGAAATACTGCGCTCGGCTATTTCGATTGCCTTTGAAACAATGTTTCCACAATCTCGGGAGCTTACTTTCCCCCAGCCTTCTTGCTTAACAATGTCATACACTCCAAGCTCTTTTGCAATCTCTTCCTTTAACTTTTCAGACATCTTAGGCGCACTCATTTATCATTCCTCCCGCTGTTATTGTTTACAATAACAACGGCAAATAAACGAGCAAATTTATGCAACCCACATCGTCAATTAAACATATAACGACAGTTTCAAATTAAAAATTTGCTTTTTAAATAGTTAATGTTCCGTTTTCGTCCTCAAGCAAAATCAGTATTTTTTCTTCGTTCCCGTTTTCAACATTTACATAAACTAAAAAGTTTTTGTCGTTTACTGTGCCTTTTACCTCAAAGCAAAAAACTTCTTTTCCGTCGTCAAGCGGTATCATTGCCCTGTTTACCGTTGACACATCAATGGACGGGGCGACTTTTCCCCGCGCCTCCGTTTCGTCTAACACCACGGCGGGAATTGCCCTTCTGTCTAAATGATTGGTTATATAGCCCTGTGACTCGAACCCTAAAATGTCACCGTTGTCCAAAGCAACCTTCACTTTAATTAGGTCGGTATAAATTACAAAATCGTCTTGCTTGTACGCATAATTTATCAGCACAGCATTGCCTTCTTTTTGGTAGTAGCTTTCATGCATGCTTTCAAAGCCGTTAGACATGAGCAAATCCCTTGCCGCAAGCGCCGCGTCTTCAACGCTGAGTTGCGCTTCCTCCGGCTGTCTTTCATCCAGCATCAGCAACACATAACCGCCGTTTCTGGTAACCTCGGTAAATATTTGGCGATTATCTTGAGTGGTAACGGTGCACGCATAGGTGGTGATGTTACTGTTTCCTTCACCTGTTACTTCAACCGAGGCAACCCTGTCTGCGCCGATGAAGTCTGTTATTTTTGCCTTTGCATCGTCTTCGCTTATTTCGGGCACGCCTTCCGTCATGCGTGGTTGCCTGTCTCGTATATGTTCGGAAAAAGGTCCGTCATAAATGAGGGATGCATACTCTGAAAAGCCGTCCTCTACCTGCGTCATGCTGTTTTCAAATGTTTCAACATCACCGCCCCCTATCTTGGATGTTATTCCTTTAAATTCCCCAAACCTAAGCACGCCGGCAAACATTTCACTTTCCATTTGAACAAGCCTTTCATTTAGGCTTGCCGAATGTTGTTGCAATTCCAAAAGTCCGTCAACTTCTTGTTTTGACAGCGGTTGCCCGCTTTCGGCTTTTTTCGATAAGGAATATGTGTAATCGCCCACTTGGGATAAAAACTTTGCGGTATTGTCAAGTTCGGTATTGGAAATAGGCAGTTGACCCAAATTTGCCTGTGCAAACGCGGCTTGCCTCCACAAATCAACCGCAAGCGATGAAAGCTGCGTGGGGGAATTTGCAACCACCGCCTTTGTAAGCGTCGAATCTAAATTGTTCACATAATGCACAAGCTCTGTAAATGCACGCCGATAACCGTTTTCTACTTTGTCGCGAAAGTCAATCGAGCGTTTATATTGATATATGCCAAAACCGGCAATAATCGCCATAACCACAAGCACAATGCTATACATGTGACGGTCTGAAAGCCTGCTTTTAAAGTCGTTAAACTTATCTTTAATTTTCATTTTAAGCCCCGTTCCTGCCGCGCAAATTTATTTTATCGCACGTGCAATTTATTTTTCTTAAATTACTTGGCAAACACATGCTTGCCAATCGTTTTTAACACTTCCCTGCTGTAAATCCATTGGTTTGTCGCCTTTGCGGGGTTATAATAATATATCGCCCCGCCTGTGGGGTCTGCCCCGTTCATTGCCTCACGGCACGCCTGGAACACTTGAGAAGCCTCATCAATCGGAACATTAATTTGACCGTCTGACACCGCAGTAAACGCTTGCGGTTGGTATATTACGCCGCTTATCGTGTTTGGAAAGGACGGATGCCCCACCCTATTTAAAATAACAGCCGCAACCGCAACTTGCCCTATATATGGTTCGCCCCTTGATTCGCCATTTACGCATCTGGCAAGAAGCTGCGTGTCATTGTTCGTTTGCGAGCCGCCCGAATCGCCCGCCGTTGGGCTGACATCTTTATTTGCCAGGCTAAACAAAAAAACCAACCCGGCTGTTATAAAAAAGGATAATATAATTAATTTTGTTCTGTCCAAAGATAATTCTCCTTTCAAGATGGAAATGCAAATTTATCGTTGAACTTATTTTTAACAAAATCTATATAATTATTCCTTTATCGAACATACTGAATAAGCCTTTCAAAAAAGGTTATAATATGATATGAGATAATACATTTGTGACAAAAAAGATGAAAAAAGGAAAGACCTCTGATATAATGAAGTTTACGACAACAATCAAGTATCGGAGAGATCTTTCCTATGAAAACAATTATAACAGAAGAA
>JALOAJ010000042.1 GCA_023228885.1 Bacillota bacterium
CGTGTGTTAGCATGTTCATTTTACCCTTGACAATTCATAAACGAGCATTTATACTTTACTAAAGCAAGGGGTAGGCTTTCTTGCATTAATTTTGTACCAATTTTTCATCTTTACTTTACACTACCCATTATACGGCATATTTCTTTGGAAGTCAAATTATTAATTTCGCTTTAAAGACCAATGCAGCGCCTTATCCGATACAACTATAATAACCATATAATTTTCGTTTATTTCAAAAATACTAAAAAATGCTTGCTTTTTAACCCTTGCTGTGTTAATATGTATTAGCAGTTTGCGCTGTTAGCTCAGACGGATAGAGTGACTGACTACGAATCAGTAGGTCAGAGGTTCGAATCCTCTACAGCGCGCCATGAGAAAACCGCCTAACTGTTTAGGGTTAGGCGGTTTTTGTTGTTTTTTATATAATAAAAACTTTGGGTGGTGACTGATATAATTGCTGAAATACATAAAAAGTTGACAACAGGCGAGGACCAATTAACGGGAAACTTCTTCGGAAGCTTGAGGTACTTGCCTTTTGACTTAGGCATTAAGCCAATTTTGAGAGAAAGCGCTTTCCCTACAAATTTGTTTAGCTGCTTGGATGGTATAAGCCTTAAAGATTGGGATGATAAAATTCTCTTCTGGGAGGAATGCCGGAGCGATGGAACCGAACCCGATGTTGTAGTTGAGTTTGGAGATGTTGTTATTCTAATTGAGGTTAAGCTCAATAGCGGCGAAGGGAAAGACCAGCTTAAACGCGAAGCTGAATTGCTTTTGAATAAATATCGTCATTGCAGTAAAAAGATTTTATTGCTTCTTGCACCTGAATCATATGCTAAAAAAATATATGATAACAATGAGGAAATGGTTGATAAAAAAGGCGTGTCGTTTGGGTATACAACATGGCAAAAGGTTCTTACTGCGCTAAATGGAATTGATAATACAGCCGACCCTTTTCAAAAGACAATTATAAACGACTTAATTAGGCTCCTAACACGAAAAGGCTTTGATAGTTTTAAATGCTTTGATAGTTGTATGCCAGGTGTTACCGCTGACGGTTATTGGAAATTTAATTTCCCTGCATTTTATTTTGAAAATCATGAAAAAGTAACGAGGTGCTTATACTATGAGTTTAAATGATACGGGAAAGAATATTGCGAATGCTTGTAAAATTGTTTTTGAAACATGCGCAAATGTTGAAAGGTTGATTGCCTTTCTAAATGAACAGGCAGCAGAAAAGGAAGAGTATGCCCCCTGCACTTTAAAGCCGTTGCGTTTTCGGGGCGATAGTGCATTTAATGATGAAGCTATATTCATATTTCAGAAAAAGCGTGAAGAAAAGTCTTTATATGTTGTAAATATTAGCCTTTGGGGAAATGTTAATGATGATGAAACCGATGAGGCAAAGATTTATTTGTCAAAATTTGAATATGCTAATACATTAAACTTAAAACAAGAGCCTATTTTAAAAAGCAATTATTATCAGTTTGCCGACCCAATATATGAGTCAGGCGAGATTGTCAACCTCAAATTTGACGGAGAATATTACAAAGGTTCTGTTAGGGGGAAAACACAAGCAGACGAGGATTACAGAGGCTTACGCCGTGTTGTAGGGTTCTCAATACCGCTTACAAGCATTACCGCCGACAATGCGTATAGCGAAATATTTGGCGGGTTTGATAAGCTTGCTAAAAAATGCAGGACATAAAAAAACGACATCATAAAATTGTCGTTTTTTGTCTTTATAAATGTGATAAATATTGCCGAGGAAATATTATTAAAAGTACTTCACTTTCCTACAAGCTCAAAGGTGTCCATTGCTATCATTAATTCTTCGTTTGTAGGTATAACAAGGGTTCTAACGCTTGCTTCAGATGTGCTGATATCTGCTTCAACGCCTCGGAGCTTATTTTTTTCAGGGTCTATTTTAATCCCCTTATAGGTAAGCCCGTTTACGATAACGCTGCGCATTTGGGAGTTGTTTTCACCAATTCCTGCAGTAAAGACAACTGCATCCAGCCCGCCCATAATTGCGGAATAAGTTCCGATGTATTTTCTTACATTGTATGCAAATATGTCTTGAGCTATTTCAGCCCGCTTATTGCCATTGTTTGCTGCATCTTCAAGGTCGCGAAAGTCGCTGCTCACGCCTGAAAGCCCGCAGACCCCCGAATGTTTGTTAAGAATATCACTAATTTCCTCTATTGATAAATGTTCCTTTTCAATAAGGAAAAACACAATTGCAGGGTCAATATCGCCCGAGCGTGTGCCCATGGGAACGCCGGCAAGCGGAGTAAAGCCCATAGAAGTATCGACAGATTTCCCATGGTTTATTGCTGTTACGCTTGAGCCATTGCCAAGATGAAGTGTAACAAGCTTGAGCTGTTCAAGAGGTTTGCCCAGCATTTTAGCGGCTCTTTGCGCTACATATTTATGTGATGTCCCGTGAAACCCATATTTTCTTATTTTATATTTTTCGTAATATTCATAAGGAATTGCATACATATATGCTTCATAGGGAATTGTTTGATGGAACGCGGTGTCAAACACAGCAACTTGCTTAATTTTAGGCATAACATGCTCGCAAGCGTTTATTCCAATCAAATTTGGCGGGTTATGGAGGGGCGCCAGTTCCACGCACGCTTCAATTGCCTTTTTAACATCTTCATTTATAATTACAGACTTTTTAAAATATTCGCCGCCGTGAACAACCCTATGCCCCACAGCGCCTATTTCATCTGTGCTGGATATAACGCCGTGGTTAGGGTCAATCAAGGAATCAATAACAAGCTTTATGGCATCTGCATGGCTTTTCATCACCGATTTTATAACAACAACATCACCATCCTTGGGTTGATGTTTCAGCTGTGAACCTTCAATCCCTATGCGCTCGCAAAAGCCCTTGGAAATCAAGTTTTTATTGTCTGCATCTATCAACTGGTATTTAAGCGAGGAGCTCCCCGCGTTAATAACTAAAATATTCAAAAGTAAACTTCCTTTCCCTTAATTTTGCGCTTGAACGCATGTTACAGCAACAACCCCTACAATATCTTCCGGTGTGCAACCTCTTGACAAGTCATTAACCGGTTTTGCAATCCCTTGAGTTATAGGACCATAGGCTCTTGCTTTTGCCAAACGCTGCACAAGCTTGTAACCTATATTACCTGCGTCCAGGGTTGGAAATATAAGCACATTTGCGTGCCCTGCAACATTGCTGCCGGGGGCTTTAGATTTTCCAATCTCGGGCACAATGGCGGCATCAAGCTGTAATTCGCCGTCCAACATAATGTCAGGACGCTTTTCTTGGGCAATTTTGGTAGCGGTTTGCATTTTATCAACCAATTCACTTTTTGCGCTGCCAAAGGTAGAATAGGAAAGCATTGCAACGCGCGCTTGCTTTTGGATAAGCTGCTCAAAAGAGTGAGCGGAACTAATTGCTATTTCTGAAATGCCTTCTGCATCAGGGTTTTCGTTAAGCCCCGAATCGGCAAACACAAAAATTCCATCTTCGCCGAAATCGCAATCCGGCACACACATAACGAAAAATGCGCTAACAAGCTTGGTGCCCGGCGCTGTTTTTAATATTTGAAGGCTTGGACGGAGCACATCAGGAGTTGAATTAACAGCCCCGGCTACCATGCCATCAGCCATTCCCGATTTTACAAGCATAACGCCAAAATAAAGCGGATTAGTAACTATTTGCTCGGCCTGTTCGACAGTAACGCCTTTGGCTTTTCTCAAATGATAAAAATCCTTTGCAAATTGCTCTGTTTTATCACTTTTTAAAGGGTCAATAACAGTTGCTTTTGAAATGTCAAGCCCCTCGGCAAGCGCAAAAACTTTATCTTTGTTCCCTAAAATTATAAGGTCTGCAACACCTTCGCGCAAAATAATATCCGCTGCCTTAATAGTGCGGATATCTTCCCCTTCGGCAAGCACAATTACCTTTTTTTGCCGCCCTGCCCTTTCTTTAATTTTCTCCAAAAAATTACACACTAATAAGAACCTCCCAGCGATTTTTGAATAACTAATTATTGCATAATATTTATTATATAGTAAGACCACCAATTATTATATAATTTTTTGTCTGATTTGTAAATATCATTTTAAAAGTTTGTTAAATATGCTATAATAAAGACAGAATAAATCTAACATTTGTATTTTAATATGGAAGTAACAACAAAAAGAGGTAGATATAATGAAGGTTTTGGGAATAATTGCCGAATATAATCCTTTTCATTTTGGTCATTTATATCAAATAAAAAAGGCGAAGCAACTGTCCGGCTGTGATTACACGGTTGCTGTAATGAGCGGCAACTTTGTTCAAAGGGGCGAACCGGCAATATGTGACAAGTGGTCTCGCGCCAAAATGGCGCTGTTGTGCGGTATAGACTTAGTAATAGAGCTTCCTGTTTGTTACAGCACGCAATCGGCAGAGTATTTTGCGGCGGGAGGAGTTAAGCTTTTAAGCAGCATAGGAGTTGACTTTGTCGGTTTTGGCGCTGAAAATGATAATATTAACGAGCTTGCGACAGCAGCAAAGATTTTAAGTAAAGAATCTGATGAATTTAAGGAACAATTGTCAAAAAACCTGAAAAGCGGCGCCAATTTTCCGAAAGCAAGGGAGGAGGCAGCGGCGTTGTTTGGCGTAAACAATGTGTTATCATCCCCCAATAATATTTTAGGAGTTGAATATATTAAAGCAATATATAAAAATTCACTTGACATAACACCGATAGCAGTAAAACGGAAGGGCTCAATGCACGATGGAGGTGGAAGCGCGCTTTTTATAAGAAACAACATAAAGCAAGCCAAAAAACATATGCCGGCAAAAGCTTATGAAGTGTTTAAAGATGAATTTGCAAAAGGCAAAGCGCCAATAACATTGGATAGGCTTGAAATTGCCGCCATGTCATGCCTTAGGCTTATACCAACGAACAAGCTTGCAAATATAAGCGGAATTTCCGAAGGTTTGGAAAACCGAATAAAAAGGGCTGCCCACATGCATGGTACAATAAACGAGGTCTTGGCAGAAATAAAAACCAAAAGGTATGTGCACTCTCGGCTGAGGCGCATTATAATAAACTGTTTGCTTGGCATAACACATTCTGATGTAAAAGAACCGCCTAAGTATATAAGGGTGCTCGGGTTAAACGAAAAAGGAAGAAGGATACTTGCCAAAACAAAAGAAAAATCAAGCATACCTATAATAACAAAGGTTGCAGACGCAAAAAAAAGCAATATGTTGCAACTCGACATTTCCGCAACAAATTTATATTCGCTGGCGTATCCGAATAGGGCAGCTCGTTTGGGAAACCTTGATTATTTAACATCACCGGTATACATCGGGTCTGTTTATGACAGGTCTGTTTATGACAGCGGCGAATAAAAAATTGATTTTGCAAAGGAAGAATGATATAATTGTCATGTGAAACAGACAAGCCAACTTCGCAAAATAAAGATTTTGCGAAGTTGAGAAGAAGGAAAGGGGGCAAAACGGGTTTATGAATGATTATAGCGATGCGCCGCAGGTTTTAAGGGATTTTTTAAGTTACATAGACACGATTAAAGGCAAGTCTCAAAACACCGCTAAAGAATATTTTTATGACTTGAGAACATTTTTTAGGTTTTTAAAGGTTCATTATAAACTTGTGTCGGGAAAAATTGATTTTGAAAGCATTGAGATTTCCGATGTGGATATCAATATACTTTCAAAGGTAACGCTTAGTGATTTGTATGAATATTTGGCATACACAAACCGCGTGCGCCAAAACATTGCTTCTTCCCGCGCCCGTAAGGTTTCATCATTAAAAACTTTTTATAAATACCTTACTGTAAATAAAAGCTATTTTAGCAATAACCCTGCAAAAGACCTTGAGATACCTAAAATTGGCAAATCATTGCCGAAATACTTAAGCTTGGCAGACAGCAAATTGTTGCTTGAGGCTGCAGACGGAGTAAATAAAAGAGATTATTGCATGCTCACCCTTCTTTTAAATTGCGGTCTTAGGGTTTCTGAACTTACCAGCATTAATATATCAGATATAAAAGAAACAACCTTAACCGTCACAGGTAAGGGAAATAAACAAAGAATAATATATTTAAACGATGCCTGTGTCAGGGCAATTAAAATATATTTGGAGGTTCGCCCGAAGGATAAAGTCAAAGACCGAGATGCACTTTTTCTTAACAAAAACAAACAGCGCATAGGCGCTCGAGGCGTTCAGTTAATTGTTAAAAAATATTTAGCGCTTGCAGGGCTTGACGCAAAAAAATATTCCACTCACAAGCTGCGTCACACGGCTGCCACATTAATGTATAGATACGGCAATGTGGACATAAGAATTTTGCAAGAAATTTTGGGGCATGAAAACCTGTCCACAACCCAAATCTACACCCACACCGAAAGCGCACAACTTCAACAAGCGGTTGATAAAAACCCACTATCTAATATTTTACCAAAAGAAAATGAAGAACAAAAAAAGGGGTAAATTATTATGCATAACGCTTTATCCAAAAGACAGGCAGAAATATTAGAATATATAAACAAGCGTCTTTCACAAAATTCCTACTCCCCCTCTATTCGGGAAATTTGTTGCGCAACCGGGTTAAAATCAACATCTTCAGTTCATGCGCACATTTGCACCCTTGAAAGGCTTGGATATATTTCCAAAACAGGTTTTAAAAGACGCTCAATATCTTCGCTTAGCGTACGCAAGCATTTAAATGTGCCTGTGCTTGGTGATATTGTCGATTGCAGCTTTCTGTTGTCACCAAAAAATATTAAATTCTATTACCCAATTTCATCCGACTTAGCGCCCAACAAAGAACTCTTTATGTTAACCGTTCCTGATGACAGCATGATAAATTCCGGTATTCTTAAAAACGATTATGTTATCATTCAAAAGCAAAACATTGCGAAAAACGGCGATATTGTTGCGGCGATGATTGATGATGCCGCAATCATAAGAACATTTTATAACGACAAAAAAAATGTCCGCCTTCAGCCTCAAAATACATTATGTAAACCAATTGTGCAGAAAAACATCAATATTTTGGGTAAGGTTATCGGTGTTTTCAGAAACCTTTTATAAGTTTTTTGTCTGCCAAGTTTTGCAATGCAAGAGCAATAGCCGCATATGCGCTTTCAAAGGTCAACCCTCCTTGCATATAGGCTATATAGGGCGGCTTTATAGGCGCATCGGCAGAAATTTCGATAGATGAGCCTTGAACAAAACCCCCGGCTGCCATAATCACTTTGTGGCTGTACCCGGGCATTTCCCAAGGCATGGGTGAAACAAAGCTATCAATTGGAGAGCCCTTTTGTATTCCGGCGCAAAATTCAATGACCCTTTCCGGTGTTTTAAACTTTATAGCTTGTATTATGTCACTTCTGTATTCATCCACACCGGGGCATACATCGAAGCCCATTTTTTTAAATACCGAACCGCAAAACAAAGCTGCCGTTAACGCCTCTCCAACAATATGCGGCGCCATAAAAAATCCTTGCATCATGTGCCTGTTTATATCAAGCGTTGCTCCTACATTTTTACCTAAACCAACGGAATTAAGCTTATATGCGGCGAGCTCAACAAGCTCTTTTTTACCAACTACATAGCCGCCGGTCGGTGCAAGCCCTCCGCCCGGGTTTTTAATCAAAGAGCCGGCAACAAGGTCTGCCCCATATTCGGTAGGTTCGCTTTTTTCAGTAAATTCGCCATAGCAGTTATCAACAAGGCAAACTATATCTTTATTGTAGTTCTTTACATTTTTAATTATCTCTCCAATTTCAACATTGGTAAGGGACGAGCGCCAGTCATACCCTTTAGACTTTTGAATAAAAACCATTTTTGTTTTTTCATCTAATGTTGACATAATGTTATCAAGGGAAACCTTGCCGGCATTTAATTCCGCCTGCTCGTATTTTATTTTAAAGTCCTTTAGCGAACCGCTGTCCGTATGCCCTCCGTCGATTACTTCGTCCAAAGTATCATACGGTTTGCCGGTTGCGCTAACAAGGGTGTCGCCCGGGCGCAAAACTGCAAACATGCAAATTGAAATTGCATGTGTACCGCTTATTATATTATGGCGGACAAGTGCATCTTCCGCCTTGAAAACATCTGAATAAAGCATATCTATTGCTTCCCTGCCTGCATCGTCATACCCATATCCTGTTGTTCCGTCCAAATGTTGTGAACTTATTTTATTTTTTGAAAATGCAGATAAAACCTTCAACTGATTATACCTTACAACATCTTTAATTAAATTGATTTGCGGTTTTATATCGCTTAGAGCGCTTTCGCAAAAGTTAATTATTTCCAGGGAAATATTAAAATCCTTCTTTAAAAGTTCTTTCATATTTCTTTAGCGCACATCCTTTTTAAAAGTCTTATCGAACCTTTTACATCATTAAAGCTTATAACTTCATTTGGTGTATTGATATATTTTAACGGGATTGATACCGTTCCGCTTATTACACCTGCACCTGCCGTTTGAATAGCTGAGCCGGCAGACTTAAAATTTTCCGAAACTTCTAATTGAATTTGCATTCCTTCTTCTTCTGCCGCTTCTGACAACAATTTTCTTATTTTAGGGTGACATATTGTTGAGCTATCCATAATTTTTACCGCGGGCCCCATATCAATGCTAACAGAACTGTCAATATCAGCAAAATCGTTATATACGGCGCTGTCAATTGTTATGGAATAGTGAGGGTCGATTTGCGCCGCTGCAATTTTAGCGCCCCGAAATCCAATTTGGTGCTGTGCTGTAAAAACAAAATACAGGTCGTTTTTCGAAGTTTGTATTTCTTTTAGCAGTTGCAACAAAACATAACACCCCATGCGGGAATTAAGCGCTTTTGAACTGATGAAATTATTATTATAATCAAAGGCCGGATAAAAAGTTGCAACATCTCCGACATTAACCATGTAAAGTGATTCACCTTTGCACCCTAAAACTTCAATTCTATAATCTGATGGTTTTATCGGTTTTTCAACCTTTTCTACTACAATCCCGGTTTTATCGTTTAAAAATAACACCTTATTCCCTGTTAAGGTGTTTAGCTTTACATCGCCAATTTCAGAAAAAGCAACATAATCTTTCTTATCAATGGCAATTGTTATAAATCCTACTTCATCCATATGAGCGGACAGCATTATTCTTTTGCCTGCGCCTTTTTTTCTTGCAATTAAATTACCAAGACTGTCTGTTTTAATTTCATCGCAAAAACCTTCTGCATTTTTAATAATAAATTCCCTTAGCTTGCCTTCACTGCCCGATGGCGCTGATATGGCACATAATTCTTTTAAAAGTTGCATTCTTCATCCACCTCACTCATTAAAAAGTTTTTAACAATGTTTTGGCACGATTCTATATCTAAAACACTTGCAACGCTTGAAGGGGAATGAATATATCGGCATGGCACGGATATTACCCCCGTACGAATACCCTTTTCGCTTAAGTGAATTGCCCCTGCATCATTGCCGCCAAAAGTTGTTTGTTTAAACTGATAATTTAGTTTATTTTTTTTTGCACTCCTAACCAGTGCATTTACAATTCCTTTATCGGAATATGACGCTCTGTCAAATAGAGATATTGCCGCTCCTTTGCCAAGCCGTGTTGCAAAGCTTATTTCATCGGTGCCCGGAACATCTGAGCATGTTGTTCCTTCTACAACCAACGCTGCTTTAGGGGCAACATTATATGCGGCAACAGCTGCTCCGCGGCAGCCCACCTCCTCTTGTACCGTAAAAACGAAATAAATGTCGTGCGGATAACTAAACTTTGAAAGTTCAACCAATGTAAAGCAACCTATGCGGTCGTCTAATGCTTTCCCTTTTATTAATCGGTTGCCGAAAGTTATAAAATTGCTGTCAAAGCAAGCATAGTCCCCCTCTTTAATGTATTTCCTTGCATCGGTTTCATTTTTTGCGCCAATATCAATATATAAATCACTAACATTTACAGATTGAGATTTGTCGTCATTTGCTAAATGAGGCGGTCTTATTCCGATTACACCTTTAATCTGGTTTGTTTGAAAAACCACTTTTTTTGCAACTATAACTCTTGCATCAATTCCGCCAACCGTTTTAAATCTTAAATAACCTTCCTTTGTGATTCCCGAAACAATAAAGCCCACCTCGTCCATATGGGCAGACAGCATAATACTGTTTTTATAGCCATTTTCACCTTTTTTAAAGCAAATTAAGTTGCCCATAGTATCGATTGTTATATTGTTGCAGGTTTTCGACATTTCATTTTTCAAAATATTCCGAATTTCGTCCTCCGAGCCGGACACCCCGAAGGCATTTGATAATCGCTCTAACAAATATATCCCTCCTCCAAAAAGTTGCAAATGATATCAACAATTATGTTAACATCATCGTTGCAAACCATTTCAACCGGTGAGTGCATATATTTAAGCGGCGCCGAGATTAAGGCGCACGGTATCCCCTTTTTGGTTATTTGAACCACCCACGCGTCAGTTCCGGAGTTTGATGAGCAAACCTCAATAGCATATGGCAGTTGACCTGCGCTTTCTATAATTTTTCGGGTAAGCCCCGGGTGAAAATTTGGCCCCACGCCGATTGCCGCCCCTTTGCCTAATTCAAAAGCGGAATCTTTATCCTTTGTATACGGCGTAGTGCCATGCGTTACGTCAATAATAATCGCATAATCGGGGCTTATGCGGTATGTACCCACCTTTGCCCCCTTGCAGCCGATTTCCTCTTGAACCGCCGCAAGAAACACAATTTCAAAGTTTGTAGGTTTAGTCCTTAACCGCTGCATACAGCGCAAAAGGCATGAAACCCCCATTCTATTATCAATTGCCTTTGAAACAAGCATATTATTTATCAAAGTTGCGCTTTTGCAAGCAAAAGATATCGGGTCGCCGATTTGTATTTTTTCCGCAAGTTCCTTTTGCGAAAATCCCACATCTATATACAGTTCCTCTGTCTTATATTCTTTTTTTGATTCCTCTGCCGTTTGCAAATGCGGCGGCTTGGAACCTACAACGCCGAACAGCGTTTCTTTTCCGTGAATAAAAACTTCTGCCGCCGGCAATATTGACGGATTTACCCCACCTATACACGCAAATCGTATAAAACCTTCGCTGTCAATATTTTTTACGATTAACCCTATTTCATCCAAATGCGCTTCAATCATTATTTTTATTTTATTGCCTTTTCCGATAATTCCCGCAACATTTCCAAAGGCATCGATATTTGTTTGCTCACAATATTTTTCAAAAAGCTTTGCAATTTTACTGCTTATTTCAAATTCAAAGCCGGACACGCCGGTTAATTCGCATAAGCTGATTATATCATTCATTTGTGTGATTCCTTTCAAAGAGACATTACCATTTTTTTAAAGTGATTGCCTCGTTGCTCAAAATTATCAAACATATCGAAGCTTGCGCAAGCGGGCGTTAATGCGACAACATCGCCTCGCTGCGCTATTGATTTTGCCTTTAACACAGCATCATCTAATGTTTTGCTCATTATTATTTGCGGTTTTTCGCCCTTTAGTGATAAAACCTCGTTTTTAATCGTTGCTGCCGTTTGCCCAATAAGAATAAGCGCCTTGGCGTATTTGACGGAATCATGGGCGAAAGTATCAAAGGGAATTTTTTTGTCGAAACCGCCCGCTATAACGATTATTTTTTTATTAAACGACTTTAGGCAAGCAGCGGCACGCGAAGGAGTGGTTGCAATAGAATCATTATAATATCGCACCCCTTCTATTTCTCTCACAAATTCGATTCTGTGCTCAACACCGGCAAAAGTTTTAGCAACTTTTTGTATAGCAGATGAATCGGCAGCGCCCCAAACAGCGCCTATTGCTGCCATATAATTTTCTTTGTTATGGGCGCCTGAAAGCAATATATCGTTACAATTTAGAACAGGCAACCCGTTTATGCAAATATTATTGTTTGAAATGGTAATGTTGCTGTCCGCACTTGCTCCGAATGTTATAACTTCTCCCTTTGCTTTTGAAATAAAACCTTTTGTTATTTTGTTATCTGAATTTACTACAAGTTTGTCGCAGCTAATTTGATGCAAATATATGTTTTCCTTTGATTTTATATACTCATCAAAGGTTTCGTGATAGTCAAGATGGTTTGGTGTGACATTTGTCACCACAGCAATGTGAGGGCTTGTAATCATTGTTTGAAGTTGAAAACTGCTAAGCTCCAATATAACCTTATCCTCAGCGGATATCGATTCAACATCGCAAAGCAAAGGTTTTCCGATGTTTCCGCCGACATGACATTTGTATCCTGCCTCCGATAGAATTTTATAAATGAGGGTTGTTGTGGTGGTTTTTCCATCACTCCCGGTGACTGCTATAATTTTCGCCGGACATAGACGAAAAAACACTTCCATTTCCGAAGTTATTTCCGCTCCATTTTTTTTTGCTTCCACAAGTTGGGGCGTGTTAATTTTTAACCCCGGTGTTCTAAAAATTAATTTTTCGTCTAAGTTTTCAAGATAATCCGCGCCAAGCACAAGGCGCACCCCAATATTACTCAGTTCATTTGCAATACCGCCAAGCTGCTCGCGGGTTTTTTTATCCCTTGCGATAACAGTTGCCCCGTATTGTGAAAGAATTTTGATTAAAGGAATGTTACTAACCCCGATTCCCAGCACCGCAACTTTTTTCCCATGCAATTGCTTTTTAAATTGAGATACATTCAAACTATTTTTCATCTCCCCCACTCTATTATTAAAGCACCTAAGATTAGGTGCTTTAGTAATAGTCATATAGTTAAGTTTAGTTATAAATTATTCCTCAGGTTGAACATCATCGACCTGCTCTGCGGGTTCTTCTTCCGGCTCTGCAACCTGTTCATCCACGGTTTGCTCTGCGGGTTCTTCATCGAACACCTCTTCGGCAGCCACTTCAGGCTCATCCTCCAAAAGAGCGCGAATGCTGAGGCTTATTTTTTTATTTTCCCAATCTATATTCGTAATTTTTGCGGAAACTTCTTGACCAACGCTCAACACGCTTGAAGGCTTGGCTATTCGTTCGTTTGAAATTTGGGAAATGTGGATAAGCCCGTCAACGGTGGGCAAAAGCTCTGCAAAAGCGCCGAATGCAACAAGACGAACTATTTTTACAGTAACAACATCCCCAACTTCAAACTGTTCTTGCGCCTTCAGCCACGGGTTATCTTCCTTCCTCTTAAACCCAAGAGAAACCTTATTTTTTTCTTTATCCATCGAAATTATAAAAACATTAATTTTATCCCCAACATTCAAAATATCCGATGGATGTTTTACCCTTTCCCACGACAGTTCGGATATATGTACCAAACCGTCGATACCTCCAATGTCAACAAATGCGCCAAAGTCGGTAAGTGATTTCACAACGCCTTCATAATCTTTCCCAATCTCTGCATTGCTCCAAAATTCGTCTTTTTGCTTTTTGTCGATTTCCTCCATTACGGATTTAATGGAGCCTATTAATTTGCGCCGCCTTTGGTTATTTTCAATTATGCGGAATGAAACTTCCTGCCCCACAAGAACATTTAAATCTTGCAAAAAGCGCAGGCTTGCCATTGAAGCGGGAACAAACACGCGAATATCGGCATAAGATACAATTACGCCGCCGTTTACCGCCTCGATTACCTTGCCGGTGAGCACTTCTTTTGTTTCTGCTGCTTGCTCAAGCTTTTTTCTTGCAGCAATGTTTTTTAACTTTTTCACCGAAAGCCCGACAGTTCCTTCGACATCACTAACGCGATATACAAAGGCCTCGATTTCATCACCAATATTGACAAGTTGCTCAATAGGCATGTTAGGGTCATCAGTTAACTGGTCTGCCGGGATGACACCGTCAGCTTTAAAGCCGATATCAACATAAACCTCTGTAGGCGAGGTGCCGATAACTATTCCTTTCACTATATCTCCGGTTTTAAGATTCACCAAAGACTTATCGATTTCTTCGGCAAAATTAAGCTCATTGCTTGTTTTTTCTTCTGACATTATACTAATGACCTCCTTAATAATCCATTGCGGGGTTGAGGCACCTGCCGTAATGCCCACAACACATTTATCAAAAACTGACTGTGGCAGTTCTGATGCTGTTTCTATCAAATAAGTTTCTTTGCATATAAAGCTGCATATTTCAAAAAGTTTTTTTGTATTTGAACTGTGCTTGTCCCCAATTACAATCATTGCCTCAACTTTTTTCGCAACTTCCTTCGCCTGTTCTTGCCTGTCAAATGTTGCATTGCATATTGTATCATAAATTAGGGCGTTTTCAAATTGCGCTTGCACAAAAGCTTTTACATCTTCCCAACCGTCTTTTGAAGAGGTTGTTTGTGCCACTAAACATACCTTTTGCGAAGTTGCAATTTCTGCAAGCTCGTTTGTCGATTGGACAATTGCTGCGGTATAATTGCAACGACTGTTAATCCCAATAACCTCGGGGTGGAGTTCATCGCCAAAAATTATTATTCTATACCCTTTATTATAACAGTTGCTCACAATTCTATGAATTTTTTTAACAAATGGGCAGGTAGCATCAATAAAATTTATATTTAAACTTTCAAGCTTTTTATGCACATCTATTGCAATTCCATGCGCCCTTATTATAACGGTTGAACTATTGGGTGCGTTTTCTATGCTTTCAATCTGCTCAACGCCCAACTCTTTTAATTTTTTTGTTACTTGCTTATTATGAATTAAAGAGCCCAATGTAAAAACATTATCGCCTTTTTTCGCCGCTTCACAGGCAATATCAACCGCCCTTTCAACACCAAAGCAAAAGCCTGCGCAATCAGTCAGAAGTATTTGCATTAAGATAATCATTCCTTTCACCCGAAAGGGAATAAATGTGCTCCATAAGCTCAACGCTTAAGCTGTGCAACTGTTGCTGCGAAACCTTTTTGTTATGATATTGCGTATAATATATTGGCTTTCCAAAGGTTAGTTTTAATTTCCCGAACAGCTTGTAATTGCCTGTTATTAAGGCGGGTTGTATAGGCACTTGCCCTTTTATAGCAAATAAAACTGCCCCGGATTTTACATCATTCACATCTTTAATGCTGCGTGTGCCCTCAGGGAACACCGCGACTATGCCGCCATTTCTCAAAAGCTTGATTATTGTTTTTAGCGTTCCGATTTCCGCGGCTTCCCGCGTTATCGGCATAACGCCCAAACCTTTTAAAAGCCAGCCAAAAACGGCATTCGAGAACAACTCTTTTTTTGCCAAATAACCCATTTTTCGCGGCATATATCCGCCTGCCAGGGCAGGGTCGAAATTGCTTTTATGATTACATGCAAACACAAATCCCCCGTCTTTCAATATATTTTCTTTCCCGACTATTTGCGGGGTGAAAAATATGTTAAAAAACAATTTTAAAATAGATTGCGCAATGACATATGTCACTTTAAAAAACAATTCAACCGCTCCTTTATTGCATCGGTTAAAATGTCAATCGATTGTTCCAAGGTGTTACCCGTAGTGTCAATCACCAATGCGCCTTCAGGAATTTTAAGGGGTGCAAGCTTGCGCCCTGAGTCGTTTTTATCACGATACGCCATATCAGCCAAAACATCCTCAAACGAAACATTTTCTCCCTTTTCTATAAGCTCGTTGTGCCTTCTTTTTGCTCTGTCTTCAATGGATGCGGTTAAAAATATTTTAATTTGCGCATTCGGCAACACATAACTTCCGATATCTCTGCCGTCCATAATTATATTACCGCTTTGCGCAAGTTCTCTTTGCAGTGATGCAAGCTTTTTCCGTACTGCCGGAAATGCAGACACATTTGATGCAGCAATTGACACCTTCGGCGTTCTGATTTCGGAAGTTACATCTTTTCCGTCAAGAAAAATATGCTGACCATCGGTTTTATGTTCTATTTTAATTTTTATATCATCCATTAGCCTTTCGACCGATGCAACATCGTTTTTTGTGTCTAAGTTTAACAAAAGCGCTTTTAAACCAACCGCTCGGTACATTGCACCGGTGTCTATGTAAATAAACCCAAGTGTGTTTGCAACTATTTTTGAAATGGTGCTTTTCCCCGCGCCCGCCGGACCGTCTATCACTATTTGCATATTTTTCATACTTAAAACCTCTTTGATGAATATTATACACCGAAAACCAAACTAATACAATAGTTATTTGACAAATATTCTGCCTATTAACGATATATCGGAATTAACCTGTGCAATGTTTGCTATATTTTCAATGTCAATGTTTGACGGTATATCAGACACAACAACGGAAAACGGCTTATTTACCCTTCTTCCGTCTATTTCCAAAACGGAATTATCCGATACCGTCACCTTTATTTTTTCTTCATAAAAAATTGCTATCGGCTGCCCGTTTTGCAAAATTTCGATATCGGGGCAAGGCTGTGCGTCAACAAGAGTTAAGGTGATTTCTGCAAGGGTGGAGGGTTGGTTTTCTCCATTTTTGTATATACCTTCAAAGTTGTCGGTATTTGTCAGCACCGCCCTGCCTGCAGGTAAAGTCAAAGCCAGCTGTGAAATCAACAAAGCCGACACAAAAACAAACAGTAAAACCCGATAAACCTTGTTTATGTTAAAAATAATAAGTATATATTTTTTTAGACGAGAAGATATCTGCAAACGCATAAAAAAACTCCTTTTACATGATATGTTATTTGACCCTCAAGTTATATTTTATGCATTTTTGAATTTATATATGCTTTCCCGCCAAAAAGCCGGTGCTAAAAGCGATTTGAAGGTTATAACCGCCTGTGACGGCATCAACATCAATTACCTCGCCTGCAAAAAATAGATTTTTTACAAGCTTTGATTCCATGGTGGATGGGTTTATTTCGTCAACGCACACACCACCGGATGTAATAATCGCTTCGTTAATCGGACGGGTGCCGATAATTTTTAAATGAAATTTTTTTATCTCTGAAACAAGCAATTCGCGTTCGGTTTTTGTAATTTGGTGCACTTTCTTATAAGGTTCTATTCCCGAGCGCAAAATAATTACAGGAATTAGCTTTTTAGGTAACAATAAATTTAGGGAATTGGAAAAGTTCTTATTGGGCAGGGCGTTAAAATCCCGAACAATCCGCACATCAAGTTGTTCGGCGGTGAGCGCCGGTTTTAGGTCAATATACAAATCAAGACCGGAGCCGATGTTTTCAATTTCAGCGCTTGCACGCAATATTAAGGGACCCGAAACGCCAAAATGAGTAAAAAGCATCTCGCCGAAATCACAAAAAAGCTGTTTATTAGCGCAAAACAGCGATACTTGAACATTTTTGAGCGAAAGCCCCATAATATCTCCTATCCATTTTTCTTTAACAACCATAGGAACAAGCGAAGGTTTAGGCGCAATAATGGTGTGCCCCGCGCCTGCGGCAAATTTATAGCCATCCCCTGTTGAGCCGGTTGCCGGATACGATATGCCGCCTGTTGCAACTGCAACGCTATCGGACTGTATCTTTTTGCCGCCGGATGTAAGAACACTCTGCACGCTGTTATTTTTAATAATTATATTTTTGACATTGTCTGTTAAAATTTCAGCGCCGCATTTTTTGGCATAGCTGACTAACGCATCAGCAACTGTATGTGCGCTGTCTGAAACTGGAAAGACCCTTCCCCCTCTTTCGGTTTTTGTCTTAACTCCGATATCGTTAAATAGACTTATTGCATCATCGTTTGTAAAAGAATAAAATGCGCTGTATAAAAAGGGCGCATTGGTTTTCGTATTTTCGATAAAAGTTTGAATATCGGCGCAATTTGTAATGTTGCATCTGCCTTTACCCGTTATTCTAAGCTTTTTTGCAGGCAGGGTGTTCTTTTCAATTATAGCCACCCTTTTGCCCCTTTTTGCCGCCGTTGCCCCGCATATAAGGCCGGCAGGTCCTGCTCCTATTATAACTGAATCAAATTTATTCATCTTCCACCGCTTCATAAACTTCGTATTCATCCCATATTCTTTCGAGCGCATCAAAAGACTTTTGCAGGTCTCCCTTTTTGCGCATTCCCAATTCGGCTATAAGTGCGTTTATAACGCTGAGCGGGGCAACAAGCGAGTCGGCAAAAGAGGCGATGTCTGTCTCGGCAATCAACGGATACGATGCCAATGGTGTTGCAGGGGATGCTTTGCTGTCGGTAATTGCAATAACGGTTGCATCTTGATTTTTAGCATATTGCATTGCTTTTATTGTGCGTGCGCTGTAACGCGGAAATGTAATGCCAATCAAAACGTCATTACTGCCGATACGCAATATTTGTTCGAATATTTCGCTTGCGCTTGTCGTATGCACAAGCCTTATGTTATCGAATATAAGATTTAAATAAAAGCCTAAAAAGGTAGCAAGCGCCGATGCGCTCCGCACTCCCACTATATAAATTTTTTCGGCATTTAAAATAGCCTCCACAGCGGCGCTAAACACATTGTGGTCTATTTCTTCAAGCGTTTGTTTTATTTTAATTATATCAAAATTTAGTATTGTTGTCAGCAGATTTTGTTTGCCCACCCTTGCAGTAGTCGTTTCAATCCTTTGAAATGCCGTTAGATTGGTGCGAACAAGCTCCTGCAGCGCGCGTTGCAGCATGGGGTACCCATCGTAACCCAGTTCAACCGCAAAGCGCACAACAGTAGAACAGCTTACCGAAGTTTCTTCGCTAAGCTGTGATGCAGTCATAAAAGCTGCTTTATTATAATTTGCAACAAGATAGTTTGCTATTTTTTTTTGTCCTTTGCTAAAGCTTGCATATAAATTGTTAATGCGGCCGAGTAAGTCAGAATGCTTTTCCATTTTTATTCTCCCAACATCAGCTCCGACAATTAAGCGGGATGGGTTTTCTTCTGCATATCCACCAACGCGGGCTCTATCTGATACAGCTTAGCGCGCCTTTTCTCAAAGAAATCAACCGCCACTCTGTCAAACAAGGCATATGAAAGAACATCCTCGTCTTGCTCTATATATTCTTTTATTTCGCCTTTCAGTTTTTCCAATTCCGGCTTAATAAAATCAGCAGGGCGCTGCGTTACTTGCTCTGTATCTCCTATTATTTTTTTCTTTATTTCGTCCGATATTGCAAAAGGAGTTTTTCCATACTCGCCTTTCACCAACCCCTGGGATTCCTTTGTTATCATTTTATACCGCTCGCCCATAATAACATTTAAAACAGCCTGTGTGCCGACAATTTGGCTT
>JALOAJ010000043.1 GCA_023228885.1 Bacillota bacterium
AGGATATGTCACCGCCTACCAAAGAACTTATGAAACTGACACTTGAACAAAAAATAGCGCATGGCGGTCACCCGGTCTTGCGGTGGATGATGGATAATATATACATCCGCACTGACCCTGCGGGTAATATAAAGCCTGATAAAGAAAAATCGACAGAAAAAATAGACGGTGCGGTTGCAACTATTATGGCACTTGACAGAGCGATACGAAATGGTGCAAATATAGGTGGCAGCGTTTATGATGGGCGTGGTCTTTTCATTATTTAGTCACGGGAGGTGAAAGCTTGAAATGGTTTAATAAAAATAAGAAAGTACAAAATGATATGCAGCAGCGATATCATGACTTCGCAAAAGGTGAGGATATTGACGGCGGTCTTTCATTATCTGGGCTATATGTATCAGAGGAAAACTCTATAACGGTCAGCGGTGTGTTCGCCTGCGTCCGTGTAATTGCCGAGGATATGGCAAGCCTGCCCCTGCCGCTATACAAGCGCCTTCCCCGCGGCAAGGAAAAAGCTGCCGACCATCCGCTGTACTATTTAATACACGACAGCCCTAATGATGAGATGACAGCTTTTGCCTTTAAAGAGGCAATGATGACAAACCTTCTTTTGTGGGGGAATGCGTATGCACAGATTATCCGTAATAAACGCGGTGAGATTGTAAGCCTACACCCAATGCTCGCTTCACGGACTGCCGTTTCAAAAGACCAAAACAATGAGCGAATATATACTTACACCAATGATAAAGGCGAGATGTTTACCCTAAGAAAGGAACAGGTTTTTCATATCGGCGGTATCGGCTTTGATGGTGTAACGGGACTCTCTCCCATAAGCGTTGCCAGGGAGGCTATCGGTCTTGCCAAGGCTACCGAGGTTTACGGCAACAAATTCTTTGCCAACGGCGCTCGGCCCGGCGGAGTGCTTGAACATCCGGGTACTCTAAAAGACCCAAGCAAAGTCAGGGAATCTTGGGAAACAGTTTACAAAGGCGCAAGCAACGCACATAAGATTGCGGTTTTGGAAGAAGGCATGAAGTATCATGAAATCGGTATGCCCCAAAAGGACGCACAGTTTTTGGAAACACGGCAATTTCAACTAAACGAAATTTGCAGGATATTCCGAGTACCGCCCCATTTGATTGGGGATTTGACCAGAAGTACATTTTCAAATATTGAGCATCAAAGTATAGATTATGTAGTGCATACCTTAAGACCGTGGCTTGTTCGCTGGGAGCAGGCCATTAATTTATGCCTTTTAAATGAGTATGAGCGTAAAGAATACTTTGCTAAATTCAATGTTGACGGGCTTTTGCGAGGCGACTTTACCGCAAGAATGCGCGGGTATGCAATCGGCAGGCAAAACGGATGGTATTCAGCAAACGACATCCGCGAACTTGAGGATTTGAACCCCATCCCCGATGACCAGGGCGGAGATTTATACCTTGTAAACGGAAATATGTTAAGTGCAAATGACGCAATGTTGACACAAAATGGAGGTGATTCGGACAATGCGTAAGTTTTGGAATTTTAGCAAATCGGAAGAGGACGGATACACCCTTCGTCTGGACGGTGAGATTGCCGCAGAAAGCTGGTGGGGTGATGAGGTAACCCCTAAAATGTTTATGGGTGAACTTGAAAAATGTGATGGGGATATAACAGTTTGGATTAACTCCCCCGGCGGTGACGTGGTGGCAGGAAGTCAGATATATACAGCTCTCAAGGAACATAAAGGACAGGTTACCGTTAAGGTTGACGGCATTGCCGCCAGTGCGGCATCGGTCATTGCAATGGCGGGTGATTTTGTATATATGTCCCCTACAAGCATTTTAATGATACACGACCCCATGACAATTGCGATGGGTGATGAGGGCGCAATGGAGCAGGCAATCGCCATTTTAAAGGAATGTAAAGAGAGCATTATTAACGCCTACTGCCTTAAAACAGGCATTTCACGGGGGAAAATATCTCGGCTGATGTCGGACGAAACATGGATGAACGCAAAAAAGGCAGTGGAGCTGGGCTTTGCGGATAAAGTTTTATACACCGAAAAAGAGCCCGAAACAGAAGATGTTTTGGATTCATATATCTTTGGGCGCAGAGTGGTGTTTAATTCTTTGCTTGAAAAGCTGCCGAAAGATGAGCAGTTGTCTTCGGAGCAAGAGCCCCTAACAACTGAAGATATGCAGCCCGAACCAAGCGCAACATACCTAAACGAGATAGAAAGTCTTAAAACAGCATTTGATATTATTTAGCGCACAATTGTGTAGAGGAGGATTAAATTTTATGAACAAAAAACTACTTGCCATGATGGGCAAACGAAACGAACTGAAAAATCAGGCACAGCAGCTGCTTGATGCGGCAGGCAAAGAGGATAGGCCGCTGAGTGATGAGGAAAAGGAAATCCTGGCGGGACTGAAAGCCAAAATCGCAAACTGGGATGATACCATTTCCGAGATGGCAGAACTTTTGGAGGATTCTGCTCCCGTAGATATCCCCGTTAACAAAGGCGATGCTCCCACAGGTGGTAAACTAAATAAGTTTACTAACTTCGGTGAACAGTTAAAGGCAGTATACAACGCTGCACAGCCAAACCGTCCCGTCCTTGATGACAGGCTGTTAAATGCCGCAAGCGGCGCAAGCGAGAGCGTGCCCTCGGATGGTGGATTCTTGGTACAGACGGATTTTGCAAGTGAATTGTTAAAGCACGCTTTTGATACGGGTGTGCTTGCCCCCAAGTGCAAAAAGATACCCATTTCAACAGGGGCAAACGGTCTTAAAATTAATGCTTTAGACGATTCTTCCCGTGCCAACGGTGCAAGATGGGGCGGTATTCAGACCTATTGGGAGAATGAGGCGGATGAACTTATTTCATCAAAACCGAAGTTTAGAACAATGGACTTATCCCTTAAAAAACTGACCGGACTTTGCTATGCTACCGATGAACTACTGCAGGACGCATCGGCGCTGCAAAGCGTCATCACACAGGGGTTTGCCGAGGAATTTGGATTTAAAATTGACGATGCCATACTTACAGGCAGCGGTGCAGGTCAGCCCCTTGGCATACTAAATTCAAATGCACTGGTAACCGTTACAAAAGAAACTGACCAAAATGCAAAAATTAAGGTGGAAAACTTAATTAAAATGTGGTCAAGATGTTGGGGACGGAGCAGAACAAATGCAGTGTGGTATATCAATCAGGAACTTGAGCCATATTTATACACGCTAACCGTGGGCGACACCCCCGTATATATCCCCGCAGGCGGGTTATCTGAAAAACCCTACGGCACATTGTTTGGCAGACCCGTTGTTCCCATTGAGCAGTGCTCCGCGGCAGGAAGTGTCGGCGATATTATCTTGGGCGATATGTCACAATATCTACTCATTGACAAGGGCGGCATTAATGCCGCAAGCTCCATTCATGTACGGTTTTTGTATGACGAGAGCGTTTTTCGTTTTATCTACCGTGTGGACGGGCAACCCATTTGGAATAAACCCATAACGCCCTACAAAGGTACAAACAGCACCCTTTCACCCTTTGTAACCTTAGGGGCAAGATAAGGAGGATTTTATATGCGTATAGATACTTTAGGGAAAATTACACCCATCTCCGTGCCGGGGGCAATCTTCGGCGCGGCAATCACGGGAGCGTTCGTGGAACTTACAAATTACCAGCAGGTAACCTTTGTCGTGGCAAGCGGCGAGGGCGATACGGGAGATACCACCATTACGGTGGAAGGAAAGGCAGGTGCAAGCGGTACTGCGGAGGCAATCCCGTTTATGTATGCTGTTACCGGCGATACAGAGTTAACCGAAAAAACTGCGGCAGGCACAACCTTTACCATCGGCGGAGCGTCAGGCAAGAGCAAATATGCAATTATTAGTGTAACAGACACCATGCTTGCAAAGGCGGGATATGACAGGGTATGCGTTAAAACCGCAAAGGTGACGTCCTCCACCGTACCCGGTGCCATTTATGCGGTGCAGACAAAGCCGAGGTATTTGGAATGATAACCCTTGCAGAGGCAAAAGAGTTTTTGCGGATTGACCACACTGAGGAGGATGGGTATGTAAACATACTCATCCTGCTCTCACGAGAAATGGCTGAAAACTATCTGCGCCACAGTTTACCGGAAATATTGCCCGAGAGCATAAAACAGGCAATGCTGATTGTTATTGCGCATTTTTATGAAAAGCGGGACGGCGAGCCTGTCCCCGATGTGGTATTTCGGCTTTTGGACTTTTATCGTAAGGAGGCATTTTAATGGACTTTTCAAAACTACGGCACAGAATTATTTTTCTGCAACCGACAGATATCCTAACGAACAGTATGGGTGAAACAGTTCCGCGCTACAAGCCGTTTAAACCCTATCTGCCTTTGCCCCTGCAGACGGAAGGTGAAAAGGTATATTTAACCCGTGATGCAGATGGAAATGCAATCCTTGTATATGCTGATGGAAGACCCTATGCTCACAAACTTGCCCTAAAAGAATACTCCGTTGCCGCCTTTGTATCCCCTGTTAAAAGCAGGGAAATGGGGGTTGATGTTACCTACAAAATATCCACGCGGTTTTTCAGGAAGATAGACCCTGAGATGCGGATTTTGTATGATAATAAAGAATTTGAAATCCTATCCGTTGTTGACATAGACGAGCGCCACGAGGAACTGCAAATTATAGCAGCAGAGGTGGATTTAAATACTCTGCAAAATTATATTAGCGGTGATGATTATGAGTAACGATGATGTATTCGGCTTTGACGAGCTGAAAAAAGCATTTGACAAAATGGAGCAGAAGTTTCCCGACAAAACGGATGCCATGCTGATGGCGCTTGCCAAAACAGCATCGACAAGAACAAGAGCAAAAACACCCATAGGCAAAACAAAAAAGTTAAGGGGCAGTTGGCGGGTTAAAAAGCCGAAGAAGTATGGGAATACTCGTGTTGTGCGGTGGCAGTCAACTGCGCGCCATGCTCATTTGGTGGAGCAGGGGCATGAGATTGTCCGGGGCGGCAGTACCCGCCGTAAGGGCAAAAAGCTTAATACTTTTCAGCGTGCCGTGCGAGGCATAGAGTCCAAAGGACGGGTAGAGGGCAAGAAAATGATAGAAAGCACGGTCAAGGAAATGGAGAGCGCTTTTGAAAAATCTGCCCAAAAGCTGCTTGATGAACTGACAAAGGATGTGGAAGTATGATTACACTTTCGGATATACAAACGGCGATTGCCGCAAAGCTTACCAAATACGGACACACCGTTGTAGCAAATGAAGTGTCGCAGGGCTATACAAAACCTGCATTTTTTATAGATGTGCTGCCTGTGTCGGTATCAAAGCAAAATAAAAACTATGAAACGGTAACGGTGGGGATAGAACTTACTTACCATTCTGAAATTGAAACCAGAGAAGAAATGCTTGCTATGTCCGAGCGGCTCAAAGATATTTTCTTTTATGACAGTATTCCCGTAAAAGACAGGTTCCTGTCCGCTGACGAAATTACATTTGATACCGATAAAATCACTTTAACAGCATATTTTGAAATCAGTTTTATGCAGGAAACGGGTACAAAAGAAACGGAGTATCCAAAAATGAAACAACTAAATGTGGAGGTGAAAAGCAGTTATGGGACTTCCTAAGATACTGATTCAGTTTCAAACATTGGCAGAAACTTTGGTGTCAAGAAGTGAAAGGGGAATTGTTGCCGTTATCTTAAAGGATAACACCTCAACCTTTGATACCAAAACCTATACAAGCGAAAGCGAGGTTACAAAAAGCCATTATACGGCAACCAATCTTGCATTTTTATCGCAGATTTTCCTTGGCAGCCCGTCAGCCGTTATTGTGGAACGAATTGCAAATGACGGAGATATAAACACCGCTCTTACACGGCTTAAAAACAAAAAGTGGAGCTGGCTTACTATTCCGTCACTTCAAAGCGGCGAGACGGGTGCTGTTGCCGACTGGATTAAGGAGCAGCGGAAAGATTATCATAAAACCTTTAAAGCGGTCCTTGCCGATACGGCGGCGGACAGTGACGGGATTGTAAACTTTGCAACAGGCGGAATCAAGGTCGGCTCAAAGACCTATACCGCGGCGGAATACTGTCCTCGAATTGCGGGGGTGTTGGCAGGATTGCCGCTAAACCGCAGCGCCACATATTATGCCCTTCCCGAAGTAGAGGCAATTACCGAAAGTGAAAACCCAAACACCGATATTGACACGGGCAAACTGCTCCTAATAAATGACGGCACAAAGATAAAGATTGCACGGGGTGTCAATTCCCTCACTACCCTAACAGACAGCTTTGGCGAGGACTTTAAGAAGATAAAAATTGTAGAGGCGGCGGATATGCTCCGTGACGATATTCGTTCTACCTTTGAAGATGACTTTATCGGCAAAGTGGAAAACAGCTACGATAACAAGATTATCTTCCTTGCGGCGGTGAACAAATATTTAAAAGACCTTGCGGATTTGGGGGTTCTTTACGATAAATTTGAAAACAAAGCGGAGATTGACATTAAGGCAACTGCCGCATGGCTTAAGCTGACACGTGATATTTCCTCTTGGGACGAGGAAAAGATTAAAACGGCGAATACGGGAACCAATGTATTTGTTAAGGCGAATATTCAAATTCAGGACGCTGTGGAAGATTTGAAATTTACAATATATATGAATTAAGGCGGTGAGATAAATGGCACAAAAACCTACTGCCCCTCGTGTGATGAACGGCAAATGGGGCATGATTTATTGGGACGGTGAGCCCATATTCGAAGTTTCAAAGTTTGAGGCAAAGCTAAAGCTTGAGCGTGAAGATTTGGACTTTGCCATGCAGATGGCAAGCGATTCTAAGATGACAGGGTATTCGGGAGAGTTTTCCTTTACCATTAAGAAAATCTTCTCCCGCGGGCAGATAAAGTTTGCAAACGCGATAAAACAGGGCAGGGATATTCGTTGTCAGTTAATAGGAAAACTTTCTGATCCCGATGCCTATGGCAGTGAGCGACTTGTCTTAAATAACTGCTGGTTTTCTGATTTGGTGCTGATGAGTTTTGAAAGCTCCAAAACCTTGGAAGAGGAATTCAGCGGCGGGTTTACCGATTTTGATTTTCCGGATTTAGTGAAGGTGAGGTAGAAAGACATGGACAAACATACTAAAATAACCCTTGATGAACTTTTGCGCAGAAAAGAGCAAAAGCTGGAATCAAAAAAACAAAAGAAAGCAGGCTCTCTTTATGTAAAATCCCTTGACGGCATCATTACCATTGAAAGTCCCACATCCGCTCTTGCCCGTGATGCGCAGGACATGGATAACGGGGACGCATATATGGTGTACTCCTGCGTTACAGAACCGAACTTAAAATCAAAAGAGCTGCAGGATGCCTATGAATGCGTTGAGCCTTTGGAGATAGTAGAAAAGGTATTTGATGTGGGGGAAATTCCGCAGATTGCGGTGGAATGCCTAAAGCTTGCAGGATATGTGGACGGTGTTAAGGCGGTTGACGAGATAAAAAACTAATAAAAAGTGACGGGGAACTTGCCATGCTCTGTCACTTTTTAAACAGAGGAATTACACCGGATAATATCATAAATCTATCACTCTCGGAGAAAATGTTCTATAAATCCGCTTATGAGATTTTTATCGAGGAAGAACATGAGAAATTTAAAGCATTGGCAGGTGAGCGTTAATGGCTAAGAAAAATATAGGGGCTACCCTTTCAATTAAAGACGGTGGCTTTATTGCGAGCATTAAAAATGCCGTAAAGGGCACGGACAATCTTAAAAACTCTACCGTTAACGCCACAGGCTCTCTTAAGAAAATGGGCGCCCAATCCAAATCACTCGGCGGTGAACTTTCCTCTCTTGCCAAAAAAGCAGCGGGAGTTGTGACCGCTTATCTTGGTTTTCGGCAGGCGATTGCCTTTGGCAAAGAGGCGCTGGAACTTGCAAAAGAGCAAACCCGTGTCTATACACAGCTTGATGTCACCCTTTCAAGCATGGGTTATGGTGATGGCGCATCGCAAAATATAAAGGACTATGCTGCTGAACTTTCCAAATCCACAATTTACAGCAGTACCGCCATAACAAGCGCCGCTGCCGAGGCGGCTACTTTTTTCACCGATGAAACGGCTGTTAAAAGCATTATGAAAACGGTAACCGACTATGCGGCGGGTATGTCGGGCGGAGTGGAGCTTACCACCATGCAATTAACAGACTACATGACAGCCCTTGCCAAAATGACAACGGGAGCCTATGACTCTATGACCAAAAAGGGATTTGAAGTAACCGATGCGCAAAAGAAAATCCTTGAAAACGGCACCGATATGGCAAAGGTCGCTGTTATCAACGACATTATTGCCGAAAGCTGGGAGGGCATGGCGGCGGCATTTGCGGAAACGGATGAAGGTAAGTTTGTGCGGCTTAAAAATACGCTGACCGATATGAAACAGGAACTGGGAGAGAAAATGCTACCGCTACTCGGTAGATTCGCGGGCTGGGCGAATACTAAAATACCCGCTATAAGAAAGATGGTTGTTTCAGCCATAGATAAAATTCAGATTTCTATTGATTGGTTTAAAAAGAACGCCCTTGAACCTACAAAAAAGGTGTTCACCACAGTTTGGGAATACGGCGTATCGGCATTTAACAATATCCGCTCTGCGGTAGAACGCAATATGCCAAAGTTTAAAACACTAAAAACCGTACTCCTTGACGTGAAAGAGTTTTTATACAGTGCCTTTGAAAAATCAAAGCCCACCCTTATTTGGTTAAAAGATGTGGGACTGCCATTAGTGGTTGATGCGGTGGGTTCTGTTATCCAAAAGGCAACCGAACTGTATAACTACATCAAAGATAACTGGGAGCAAATAGGACCCATTGTTTGGGGAATTACAAATGCGGTGCTTGCATACAAAGCGGCGCTGATTATAACCAACACATGGACAAAGATTGTAGCAACGACAACTGCCATTTGGACGGGTGCGGTCAATCTTTGGAAGGCGGCAAAGTCGGGGGCGCTCGGTGTTGAAATTGCATATTCCATTTGGCGCACTAAAGATATTATTGAGACGGGAATTTTAATTGCACTGTATGCCAAAGATGCGATTGTGAAAGGCGTTCACTCCGCCGCTACATGGGTGCAGGTAGCCGCAACAGGTGCGCTGACCGCAGGGCAGTGGCTGCTAAATGCCGCATTTTACGCAAGCCCCATCGGCTGGATTGTACTTGGGATTGGGCTGATTGTCGGGGCATTTATCTTGCTATGGAATAAGTGCGAACCATTTCGCAATTTCTTCTTGGGGATGTGGGATGCATTTAAAGCAAAGATTGATGCTTTCGGCGGCGGGTTTAAGGGTTTTGTAAACTTGATTATAAGCGGGATGAATGGTCTCATTAGCAAATTCATCGGCGGGATTAACGGTATGATTGATGGAGTAAATTCCATCAGCGGAAAGATTGGTATTCCCGCCATTCCGCATATTCCAATACCTCAAATCCCCATGCTTGCCCAGGGCGGTATTGTTAGACGCGCGGGTTCTGTTATCGTAGGTGAAAAAGGACCTGAACTGTTAAGTTTAAATGCAGGAGCAAAGGTTACCCCGCTTGATAGGACTGCGAATAAGACGGAAAACAACATCACTATCAATGTATATGCAGACGGGAAATCAGCAGAGGAGATTGTGGACGAGGTTGTGCCGAAACTAAAATTGGCGCTTGCTAATCTGTAACGGGAGGTAATTGTGTGGACATATATTTAAGTGTAAATAACAGGGAGCAGGTTTTATGCCTGCCCGTTCTACCTGCAGAATTTACAATAACCAAACCGCAAAATAACGAGGTTTTTGAAACTGTATCGCTGGGCGAATTAAAGTTAATCGGCAAGCCGGGATTAAAAGGTATTGTTATAGAGAGCTTTTTCCCCGTGCGTGATTATCCTTTCCTAAAAGACAGGTCATACAAAGGTTTTGAGTATGTATATATCATTGACAAATGGATTGAGGCAAAGTATCCCATCAGGCTGATTATCACCGAAACGCCTATTAATATGGTGTGCTGTGTGGATGATTTTGAGTATTCGGTAAAAAAAGACGGAGACTTATATTATACCCTAACTTTATCTGAATTTAGGCTGGTGAACACTGTATGAAACTATTTGCTGACGGGGTTGATATAACCCCTGCCGTTGGAAATTTATCATGGCAAAATACCATAGATGAACTTGCCACCACCATGAGTTTTGATATGGCAAAAAGTGATGCAAAGCATACAAATATATATTTGCCCAAAGAGGGCAGTATTATTCGGCTTTATACCAATACGGAAATATTCAGGGGCATTGTGCTGTCCGTTGATGACGGGGACGAAAATGTTAACGAATACACAGTGTGCGACTTTGGCTGGTATCTTAACAAGTCCAAAGAAACATACCAGTTTAACGCCATGCCTGCATACAAGGCAATCCGCAAGGTGTGCAGTGATTTTAACATTGAGATTGACAGCATTCCTGACCTTACAAAAAAGATTACAAAGATATATTTTGATAAAACGATATCGGATATATTAAAAGACATTCTTGGACTCTGCGGTGGCGGGTATAACCTTGACGTTACCCCAAAAGGACTTAGAATATATGCGGTAGGTAGTATTTATGCTTATCCTGAATTTCGTCTATCACCAAATACGCACCTGATTTACTCACCATCGCTCCGGGGGAATGTATCTCATTCGGTTTCCATTGAGGATATGAAAAACAGCGTCAAGGTTATTACTGAAAAGGATGGGAACTATTCAGTGCGGGCAACTTTAAAGGATGATGAAAACATATCAAAATATGGACTGCTTCAGGAAGTTGTAAAAATTGACCCTGAAAAGGAAAATGCAAATACCGTGGCAAATAAGAAACTTTCAGAACTTTCAAAACCCAAGGAAAACCACTCATTTGAAATCATAGAAGCGGTGGACAGCTATACACGAGCGGGATATATGCTGGGAGTTGATGGGGTGAATTATATTATTGAGGGCAGTAACCATAGTATAAAAAGCGGTATACATTATGCTAAACTCGATTTGCAAAAAATTGGATAGTTTATCGATAGACATTTAGAATATTTTGTGATATATTGTTATAGTAAGTAATATAAAGCAGAAATTATAGTGATACAGATTAGCCACGCAAAATTTACAAGGACTATTTAGAGGCGAAATGTATGGTTTTCGCTCTTAACTAAAATAAAAAGGAGATAGCACACTATGGAGAGAGGGAATGTATTAGTTGTAGGTAATTCAGGCGTCGGCAAATCAACTTTAGTTAATGCTGTTTTGGGCGAAGAAAAAGCAAAAGTAGGATGGGGAACAGAAGGAACAACGGATAAACTAACTATATACGAAAGTGAAAGCCTTCCTTTTCGCATAATAGATACAGTTGGATTTGAACCTACCTTTATTAAAAAGTCCAATGCCATTAATGCGGTTAAAAAATGGTCAAAGAACAGTGCAAAGGAAGGACATGAAGACAGCCAAATTAATGTTATTTGGTTTTGTGTGGAAGGAACTTCTCGCAAATTATTCCCTAACGTTATCAAAGACCTTTCAAAAGCCACTTCAATGTGGAAATCAGTTCCGGTAATCGTTGTAATAACCAAATCTTATTCCGTTCCCGAAAGGGAAGACAATATTGCAATGGTTAATAATGCGTTTGCCAAGCAAAAATATTATTCGAAAAACTTGCATAAGGTTATTCCTGTTGTTGCATCTACATTTGTTTTAAATGATAGTGCTTATGCAGGACCCGAGGGAATTACTGAACTCATAGATGCGACAAATGAATTGATGCCGGAAGGAATGGAAGCTGCGAAACTTGACATTTCTACATTTAAACTTAACAGAAAACGAGCCTTAGCTCACGGTGTAACAGGAGTGGCAACCACGGCAGGGGTAGTGGTTGGAGCCGTTCCAGTGCCATTCCCTGATGCTTTAATCCTTGCACCGGTAGAAATAGCCGTGGTTAATGCTATTGCTAAAATATATGGAATTAAAAACAATGAGGACACAAAGAGGTTTCTCAATTCTATTGTTGAAGTTGGAACTGTTAGCATGGTAGCAAAATCTGCAATAAATGCCCTAAAAGCTATTCCGGGAGTAAATTTAGGTGCAAGCATTTTGAATGCAATTATTGCCGGAAGTATTGTGGCGGCTATTGGCGAAGGTTCAATATATGCATTTGAGCAAGTGCATTTAGGCAAAAAAAGCATTAAGGATATTGACTGGGTTACAAATGTAATAGAATCAAGATTATCCTTGCAATTTATAGAAAAAGTAAAAATGGCTATGAGTACAATTACTGAAAATACAGACAAAAAATCCATATCAAATATTATCATGGATATATTTAAGAGTTTTTCTAAGGATCCCGATAGTGAAAATACATAAAAGTTATCTTTCTTGCGGAGTGTAAGTTTAATCCATAGCTATAACACAAATAAAATTTTAGTGCGGAGTTGAGAAGCAAAATGGCAAAAAGCAAATGGGTATCATTTTTCCTATGTCTGTTTTTTGGTGTATTAGGAATACATAAGTTTTATGAAGGCAGGGTACTATTAGGGATAGTATATCTTTGCACGGGCGGTATTTTTGGAATAGGTGTAATTGTTGATTTGGTTATCCTGCTTTTTAAGCCTAATCCATATTACCCATAAAGGCAATGCAAAAATAGGGGCAACACAAAAAAGACGATTACTTAGGTTCTCGTCTTTTTTCACGCCCATTTTCGGAGGTGATTGATATAAACGGTATAACAGAACTTGCAAAAATGCTGAAAAAGCGAGAGAATTCAGATGGCTATTCACCTGTTATCGGAACAATAATTGAACTACCCAATATAAAAATACGGCTTGGGGATAAGGTGATTTTAACCTCCGCTCATATAAAAAGCTGTATTGATTTAATGAAGACTAATGAGGATGGGCAATATATTAATCTCGGCAAGGAAGTTGTTTTATTACCTTATGCCGACAGCCAAAAATTTATAGTAATCGGGGTGGTGATGTGATGTTTCCCAAAGTAGAAGAAAATATAATAATTGAATACGGTAACAATTCAGAGCGGACATCACGCTCCTTTTTATTTGACTTTTCTAATGGTGATTTTGTTGTTAAAGACGGAAAGTTGGTTGAAACAGATGATATAACCATGTGGATTGAAAAAATCCTACGCACTGAAAAAGGACGGTTTAAAATTTATTCGGATACAGATTACGGCTGCCATTTGGAAGATTTAATCATCGGAAGCAACTACCCCATATCTTTTGTGGAATCGGAACTGAAACGGGAAATTGAAGATGCTCTTTTGCAAAACCCAAATATAAAGGCAATTTCAAACTTTGCTCTGCTGCGTACCAAAAGCGGAATTACAGTCAGTTTGGAGGTAGAAACAAATGACACAGGAAGAAATACTGTCACGGTTACTCTCTAATATATCCTCGGAGTTCGACAAATCGGTCGGCTCTTTTTTTTATGACACGCAAAAGCCGCTGGCAATGGAACTGGAAGGGATTTATACAAAGTTATCCGAAATCTTATTAAACGGTTTTGCCGCAACTGCAAAAGGTGAATCCCTTGACAAAAAGGTAGCCGAGCAAGGATTAACCCGAAAAGCTGCTACCTATGCAAGCGGCACTGTTACCGTTTTGGGTAATGTGGGTGCCGTAATATCAAGCGGTGATAAAGTGACATCGGATACCCTTGTTTTTACGGTAACACAAACAAAATATATTGAAAGCACGGGAAATGTGACTGTCAATATTGTTTGCGACACACCCGGCAAAGCCGGTAATGTGCCAATCGGCGCAATAAATAGGTTCCCCGTTACAATCAGCGGATTAATATCGGTTACAAATACCTCTTCTACAAGCGGAGGATTTGACGAGGAACGTGATGATGAACTGCGTGAGCGATATTTTGAAAAGGTATCCCTTCCCTCTACCAGCGGCAGTAAATACCACTATGTCATGTGGGCAAAAGAAGTCAGCGGCGTGGGTGATGCAAAATGCCTGCCCCTTTGGAACGGCAACGGTACGGTAAAAGTCATTATCATAAACTCCGACAAGCAAACTGCAAGCGAAGATTTAATTTCAGAGGTTGCAGCGCACATAGAGGAAAGCAGACCGATCGGTGCGGCGATTACAGTGGAAAGCGCAGTGCCTTTGACCATCAACATATCGGTTTCCCTAACCCTGGCAAACGGCGTAACAACAGAAACCGCAACGGAAAAGATAACCGAGGCTGCTTCTTCATATTTAAAGAAAAACACCTTTGCGGGAACATACATTTCCTATGCTCAAATCGGCGGTTGTATTTTAAGTGTGGAAGAAGTGCTTGATTACAGCAATTTAAAGGTAAACGGCGCTACCTCAAATATATCGGTGCCTGAAACATCAGTGCCTGTGTTGGGGGTGATTACCGTTGCGTAAATATCTGCCGTCATACTATGCAAAATCCAAGGTAATGAGTAACTTGTTTGATTCTTTGGAGTCAGAGTATGAGAGGTTAAAACAAGAAGTACAGCTTACGGAAAATCAGTTTTTTGTATTGCTGACCGATAAAGACATATCAAAGCATGAGGCTGATGTTGGTTTATCCCCTGATAATGTGGCTGACATCGAAACCAGACGGGGCAGGGTTTTATCCCGGCTGCGCGGCACGGGCACTGTCACCAAGTCAATGGTTAAAAATGTAGCGGCATCTTTTGTAAACGGCGAAATTGAAATAGTCGAACACGCAGGGGATTACCTGTTTGAAGTAAAGTTTATGAGCAAGCGGGGTGTGCCGTACAATCTTGCCGACATACAAAAGGTGATTGAAGATATTAAGCCCGCCCATTTGGCGGTGGAATACATCTTCACTTACCGTCTGTGGCAGGATGTTTTGGACACTCTGTCTGTTTGGAGCGAGGTAAAAACATACTCATGGGAAAACCTTTTAACCTTTGAAGTGAAAAACAATCTTAGAATAATTGATGACATTCCATATTACTGCGGTGACGGTGGAAACGGCATCGTCATCTGGAACGAAAACAGAGCATATGCGAGGGAGGTAGTGTAAATGGCAGAAATACAACCAAGTGATATAGGTCTTGCGACATTTAACGATGTGGGCGATGTGGCAAACCTGCAGACCAATGCAAAGGAAATTGTATCTGCAATCAATGAAGTATTGGCATGCGGTGGGAGCAGTTCGGCAAGCGAGCAGATTTTTATGGAGGGCGAGGACAACACCGTAATCGGCGGTGACAATATCATATTGGGTAACGGGAACAAGATTATCGGCACGAAAAACATCATTGTTGGCGATAACCATCTTGTCATCGGCTCAAATAAAACAATATGGGCGGATATGGATGATGTATACCTTGAATCGGTGGATGTATCTTTAAAGAGAATATATTTTTACATCTATTCGGGAGATAATGTTAGTTTTAATGTTAAAGTGGGAGACAGGGTTGTTGTAAATATATATCAATCATGGTGCGATAGTGATTGGTATAATTGTGTTAGCTTTGAAACGGGGAAATACCTCACAACCATTACAGAGGTAAATATGACAAATGGATACATTGCTTTAGCTGATATGGCGTTATCCAGTGACCCTCCCGACAATGTGCATACGATTTTGGATTATATAAGTGTTTCAAACTTTTATGTGCTGAGCGAGGAATACAAGAAAAACGGTAACGGCTCGGTCACCATGGGCAGAAGTTCAAGCGGAACGAACAGTTTTACTGCAAACTACGGCAATGCGTCAGGCTCATCAGGTGCGGCGGTAAACAGCGGAAATGCACAGGGCTCCAGTTCATTTGCCTGCAACGGCTCGTCAGCGGTAAGCCAGAGTTGTTTTGCCGCAAACTCGGCATCGGCACATCAATCTTACTCCTCTGCGTTTAACAACAGCAATTGTTATGGGTACTACGCTGCCGCTTTTAACTATGCCCGAACAGCGGGCAGGGCGATAAAATGCATAGCAATGTCCAGCACCGCAAAAACACTGACTGCCGCAGTTGGTGAAAATCTTTCTGGGCTTGCCGGAAACAAGGTGCTGGTTCGATATAGAAATAACGGAAATACAATCATACACACCGTGGCGGATGTAGTAAGTGTATCGGGGCAGACGATTTATCTGTCAAGCAGTGCAAGCCTCGGCTGGGGCGGTTATGGTGAGGCTCTGATTAGCGATGGATATGTTTTTAGGATTGAACAAGCCAACGGATACAACCTTGCCAGCGGATATGGCATGGCAGGAGGCTCATACACACAAGCACACGGGCTATACACAATTGCTGCCCATGCCGGTGCAACAGTATATGGCAGATACGGTGCAAGTCCGGGGGAGTATTCATGGAGCCTTGCCAACGGTACTTCACTTGCTGCCCAAGGCTTGGCAATAAAAATGCTACAAAACGGGGATATCCACACAGACGGAACACTGTCCTCACCCTGCGCCGATTATGCAGAGTTCTTTGAATGGCAGGACGGCAATCCGGACGGTGAGGACAGGGCGGGATATTTTGTGAAACTGATTGAGGATAAGATTGTAAAGACTGATGATTTTGATAACCCTATCGGTATTATCTCGGCAATGCCTGCCATCATAGGCGACAGCGGTGAAATGCACTGGCAGGGAAAGTTTGTGACGGATGACTTCGGCAGGGTACAGTATCACGATGTGGTTATCCCCGAGGAAAAAGACGCCGAGGGAAATACTATCACCCAGGAACATACCGAGCGTCAGCCCATTTTAAATCCTGATTGGGACAGCGCGCAGGAATATGTTCCAAGGCAAAATCGCCCCGAATGGGCAACGGTGGGTGTTCTTGGAAAACTGATTGTCTACGATGACGGCACCTTAAAATCAGGGGATTTGTGCAGATGCGGCGAGGGCGGCATTGCAGTAAAGTCAGTTAATAATGGGTACCCTGTGCTAAAACGGATAGCAGAGGATAAAGTTTTGATTTGGTTTAGGGGGTAGGAAATATGCCGAAAACAACAACAAATTATGGATTTAAAAAACCGCTGTATAACGAGAACGCTGATGTTGCGGTGCTGAATGAAAACTTTGATACTTTAGATGAACTATTGACCCCTACCATATCAGCAAATACTGCTCCGTCATCAGTTTCAAAGGGTAAAATTGCAATTGTGCTCGGTTGGCTTGCCAATCGTATCAAGGCAATCACGGGTAAAGCCAGCTGGTACACTGACCCGTCAGTTACTTTGGAGGATTGTAAAAATCATATCCAAAGCGGCAGTCATGCTAACGCAACGGTGGCATCAAGCGGCTTTATGAGCGCCGGGGACAAGCAAAAGCTGGACTATGCCACAAATGATTATACGGCAGGACGGCTTGTTCTACGGGATAGCTATGGTAGGGCGAAAATTCAAAGTCCCTCTGAATCCTACGATATTGCAAATAAAAGCTATGTGGATACTAATTTTGTTGGCAAGAATACTGCAACTACCATGAACGCCATGCTTACAGCGCAGAGCAACACAGCCTATTCCACAAAACAGGTACGAAATATCGTTATTTGGACTTCGGGTTCTACCCCTCCCGCTACTTCAAATGGTGATGTTTTGCTGAGGGTGTTTTAATTATGAGCAGAACAATATCATTTGGGTACGATTATCCCTACTGCGGATATAGAGAAAATGCGAAATACGGCAACAAGTGGTCGGAAAACAGAATTACGCTAAATGGGTGTTACACCTATCCCATGGTTTTTAACAATGTCGTTCCCGGTGTAAAGCATATCAAAGTGGAGGTTGATGTTGAAAATACAGGTTCGGGGACAGTGTTTAACCGCTCGTGGGATTTTAAGGTCTATCGCCAAAGCGGCGGCTGGACAAATATATTAAGTTTTACTATGCCGAGTGACGGACTATATACCATAGACACAGATGTTCCAAACTACAACATTACCCAGTTTTCAGTAGTGCCCTCCTCAAACCCCGGCAGCAGCAGGGCGTGGGAGAGTTGGTTTGGCGTTGAACAGCTGACCATTAGCGAAAGCGTAACAACCTCAGACCTTGCATCAGGGGAATTTCAATACGGTATTTTCCCAAACAGATACGGTATCGAACAAGCTTTAAACGAGGTGTTTGTCAACATAGGCGGCACGCTGACAAAGGTCAAGGAGATCTTTGCCAATGTGGACGGCGCTCTTGTATCGCTGCCAAAAGTGTATTCGGGGTACTTTACATCAACATCCGAGCAGATGAAACTGTTTGAATTTACTCCAAGTGAAACAGCAATGTATCGCATAAAGCAAAAACATATCAGCGGTGACCATGAAATTCGGCTGTATGACAGCGGTTTCAACCAAATGTCAAGCGGTTACTTTTATTCTCAGGCTTTCGCACTAAACAGCGGGAGCCTTTATTATATATCGCTTACACACTATTACAACAATACTAACGCGGGTGAAAGCTACTTGCAGATTTATAACTCGTGAGGGATTTCCCTCACTTCGTTGAAATGCAAAGAGGAAACTCAAAATTCCTACAGTCGCAATTTTGAGTTTTGAACAAAGCATTATAAGGAGGGATGATTTGATGGATAAACTAAAATATTTATACGGAGGCATTGCAAGTTTTACGGCATATGTTTTCGGTGGAATGGACAGTCTGATGGCTGTCCTTTTGATTTTAATCGCAATTGATTTTATCAGCGGGTTTATTAAGGCATGGGCAAACAAGGAGTTTACCTCAAGCAAGTTTTACATTGGCGGTGTAAAAAAGTTAGGCATCTTACTGATTGTGGCGCTTGCCACGCAGCTTGACACACTTATGGTTGGAGAAACGGTGATTTTCAGAGTAGCATCAATTACTTACTATATTGCAAACGAGGGATTTTCAATTCTCGAAAACTGGGGTGCTTTGGGTTTGCCTTTACCAAAGGCACTAAAGGATGCTCTTGCCAAACTGAAGGAGGATAGCAATGACAATCAATAAAAAGCAAATTGCATATAACAAAACCAAACGAAATCAAAAACCGCAGTATATTGTAATCCATGATACAGGAAATAAAAACAAGGGCGCTGATGCCGAGGCGCATTTTAGGTATTTTAACGGTGGGGATAGACAGTCCTCCGCCGACTTCTTTGTTGACGATA
>JALOAJ010000085.1 GCA_023228885.1 Bacillota bacterium
CCAAGCCCCCGAATACTTGCGTTCGCCCGGAGTTGCTTTACGGTCATTCCGGCGTTTGGTATGCTTGTTGTAATAATTCTGCTCTTTTTTAGATAGATAATTTGCCATAAACTCACCTCCAATTTGATTATTCCACCTCCGACCATTGGCCAGAGTTAAAATTATACTTATACTGCACAACAAGCTTGTGCATGGTTAAATATGTTGTGTCCACGGTGTCGGCAAAGAATTCGGTTATAATTCCAAATGTCCGCTCATACACCCAAAACTCACCGCGAACCTTAAAAGCCTTTTGCGCGCGGGAAATGACGTTAAGCAGGCTATGCCCGGTTATTTCCTCTTTGAACGGAACGCGCAAACTTTGCAAAATTTTACCCATAAAACACACCTCAATAGTATAAAAGCCCCGCCAAGGCTCAGGGGGACAGAACCTCGGCAGGGCTTAGGAGAAATTAAGCTACCGGACTAAACTTATACGGGCTGTCGGAAACCTTCTTAGTAATGTCCCGGAGCTTGGGGGTTTCCCCGGCCGACTCAATCGCGAGCAGCACTTCGATTGTGTCACCGAACTTCAGGCTTTGAGCCAGTGTCGGCATGCTGTCAACAAACATGGTGCTATGCTTGCCGTAATTGGTTTTGCTGTCGACTTCGAGCAGCTCCACCAGGTTACAGTCCTTACCGGCCTTGCTTTTAAAAGACCGCGCCGCACAAAATACCGCATTAATTTTAACTTCCATGATTTTTACTCCTTCGCCCAACATGGATACATGGGCTTTTTTATTATTTAGAAAACTATTTCTAAACGTTTATAATTATATCAGAAAACTATTTCTAAGTCAATACTTTTTAGAAATATTTTTGTAGACTTATTTCGTGAGGGAATTATGAATAATTTGCAATTAAAAATGTTAAGAGAAGAAAAAAGCTTATCCCAATCCGAACTTTCAAGATTATCAGGCGTAAGCCAAAGAAATATTTCAAATTGGGAAAACAAAAAAAGTCTACCGAATATTTTAGAACTACTTAAATTGGCGGATTTTTTTCAAATATCAATTGATGAACTAATAGGAAGAACCAACGATTATGGATTTATAGAAATCAAAGCCGAATCTACTTTATCTATAGAAGAAAAAGAGGTAATCAAAGCATACAATCAGCTTGACCCGGAGGACAAAGAAATTTTCATTGAATTATTGTATTCCATGATAAAAAAGAAAACACCTTGAAAAACTTTTTTTAGTAGTCTATCATTTGTAAAAAGGGGTTTTACAGATGAGCAGCAACATAGAGGCCAGAGCATGGACCATAGTCAAATGCGGAATGGAAATTATAAAGGAGGTAAAAAAAGAAAGAAATGTAAAAATCGATAGTATTATAAACAAAGTTTATAACCTTGGGGAAATTTGGGATAATGTCTTTAATCAGGAGGATATTATGCCAAAAAGCAAACCGAAGCTACTGGGCGGCTCTGTACGCCCAAAGGGCAATCAATTTGAAGGGCGAATAATGATACTCGGAAAAACTCATTATATTTATTCAGCCGAAGAAGCCGAATGTATAACTGAATTAAACAAGTTATATGCCAAAGGATTGATTGCAAAAAAAAACCACAAGAAAAGGAAAGACAACCCAGAGCCTATTAAGTTTCATGAATGGCTAAACAAATGGCTTATTGTTTATAAGCAACCAACTGTATCAGATTATACATATTACCTTTACACCAGGATTATAAGAAACCATATAAAGAAAGGACTTCCCAACGTAGAGCTTGACAAAATAACAAACATGGATGTGCAAATTTTTCTCAATAAATTTATTGACAATAAACAGAGGACAGGGGAGACCGCACACAATTTACTGAAAGAATGTTTAAAGCAAGCAGTTATAAATGGACTTTGCCAAAGAAATCCGGCAGAGGGCATTAAACGCAAAAAACACACAAGAACAACAGGCCAACCGCTCACACGTGAAGAAGAAAGACAATTTCTTAAAGATATTGAGCCATTAATTTATCGGGATTACTTCAAGGTCTGTTTGTATTCGGGTGCCCGACGTTCCGAAGCTCTTAGGCTTACGGTCAGTGATATTGACTGGAAAAACAACAAGCTGCATATTCCGGGAACTAAAACACAAACTTCCGACCGAACAATACCCATATTTGAAAACCTAAAAAAGGTATTGCAGAAAATTACACCGGCAGAGGACGGCAGGCTATTTCCTTTCCTTGGCGATGCTGTGACAAAGTATTTCAAGCAAGTTTGCCCCAAACACCGGCTGCACGACCTACGCACAACATTTATATCCCGTTGCTACGAAGCTGAAATACCTATTAAAATTGTATCGGACTGGGCAGGGCACAAAACAAGTGAAGTAACCATACAACACTATTTAAAAATATCTAAGGAAATGGAGGAAAAGTTTACAAAGAAACTGAACGACTTTTCCCAAATCTTTCCCCAAAAAAGCAATCACAATCCCGAAAAAAACAATAAAAAAGAGCAGTAGAGGTATTTACCTTACCTTTACTGCTCCGAAAACTTTCGTTTTCAACCTGTTTTTACCGCTTTTTGCGGTTTTTGGTCGGAGTGACTGGACTTGAACCAGCGGCCTCATGGTCCCGAACCATGCGCGCTACCATCTGCGCTACACCCCGATATTACATTATATCAAGCGAATGATATTTGCGTGTGTCATTGTACGCATTATACTGCGCTCTGACATATATTTATTTGCGAGATATTATGCCATATTCTCTGAGCACCTTTTCAAGGTCTTTCATCAATGAAACGCAGTTTTTAAATCCCTTGAGCATGTGTTTTGCGCCGGTATACAGCGCGTAAATAAGATTTTTGTCGGCGGTCTCTACAGAGTGCAGCAGAGCGTTTGCCATTGTGAGCATATCCTGCTTTTCCTGCTCGGGCAGCTGCTTTTCGCGATTTACGGCTTGAATAAGCGCATTGCACAGCTTATGCAGCCTGTCACGGCTTTTTTGGCTGAAGTCCGCAAATTCTGTGCCAAAAAACTTGGCGCCCACGGCATCAGCGTCCATATTATCCGCCGACTGTGCAAGCAGCGCTGTCATTGCGACGGAATAGGGCTTGATAATATCTGACGTAAACGCCTCAAAGCTTGCAACATAGTCGCCGCCGCGGTTGAAGTATACGTCCATGAATCCCTGAAAATCGCGCACCTT
>JALOAJ010000086.1 GCA_023228885.1 Bacillota bacterium
CGGCATAAGCGTTATTTTGCAGGTGGCAGGTATAATATCAAAAGTTGGCTTATCCCCCTATATTTTAATTTTTTCAAAAGCGTTTCAAGCGCTCATTGCAAGCATATATGCCTTAATCTTTTTGCGACTTGCTCCCTCGGCTTTGCAAGTTTTTGCAAGCAACAAATCGGCAACTGTCAATAACACATGGTTTTTTTCGATTAAAGCGCTATGCATCGGTTTATGCATTTTAATTATACTTTTTTTATGCGGCATAATAAAACGACAGTTTGATATTCGGCGAAAACCCTTCACGCATATTTAAAAAACTTAAAAAATGATTACGGTTTGGCAAAATTATTGTTATTTTCGTTGATATATTATATAATTATAGATAATTAGTATCCGAAAGGATTGAAAACAAATGAAAAAAGCCTTTTTGTTTTTGGTTTGGCTTTTGTTTACATATCAAACACCCGCACATGCAAATATAGCAGACAAGTTAGCGGTGAAAATGCTCTTTCTTGCGGAATACGCCCCCGGCGAGGCTGCCGATTCAGGGGCTTTTTCGGCTATTTCTTTTTATTCCCCCGACAAGCCGTTAATTAAAATTACTGCTAAAGATGACGGCACGGTGCTAAATTTTGTAAGGGATTTTAAAGCCAGCGAATCCGCAAAAAAAAGCTTGCCGCAAATATCCAAAGGAATGGCTTATCAAACAGCGCTTGATTTTTTAAACATTGCGGCAGATGATATTATAAGCGAAATTAACAAAAACATATATTCAAATACTTACAGCTTTGCCGCCAATGGATTTAATATTCGGTTTAACCGAATTGTAAACGGCATTAATTACCCAAACGATGGGGTTAGCCTTTTGGTTGACGGCGGCACAGGGCAGGTATCGCGTTTTAGCCGTAATTGGAATGAAAATATTGTATTTGAGCCTATCGATGAAATAATTTCATTGTCCGATGCCGAAGAATGTTTTAAACAAAATATAGGTTTGCAACTGCGCTACGGAAAAAAAGCGTATAATTCAGATTTTTACGCGGGTTCAATATATGTTCCTGCCCAAACTAATTCAATAAACGCTCTAAACGGAAAGGCAACAACAAGCATATCGCCTGTTTTTTCAAACAGATATAACGAAATGATTTCCATACTTGAAAAATCGTCTACCTCCTCCCCCTTCGACCCCTCACAGGTTGATGAAATATATTCAATAAACGAAATGTTGCAACACATTAAAAAAATTAATGCGCTGCGAATTGATGATAGCTTTACGGTAAACAATGCAAAGCACTATAAAAATGCAGATGGCGAATACATTGTAACCTTAAGCCTTGCCAATGAAATGCACCGTTCGAGCGTTACCATAAATGCAAAAACTCTTGATATATTGGGTTTTTCAAATGATTATTCCGACAATAAAACAGATAATGCATCATTCAATGCCGAGAACGCAAAGCAAATCTCTGCCAGATTTTTGGATAAACATAAGCAGAGCTTTATTTCGGAGCTATCCTCTCCGCAAGTTACGCAATTACAAAACACAGCAACGCAATATAATGTGTTGTTTGAACGAACAATCAACAACATCCCGTATAAAAGCAATTACATAAGCTTTGATATAAACTCAAACGATGAAATTATTTCCATGGCAAGCATGTGGGACAACATTCAATTTGATAATTTATCCGATGTACTGTCTCCCTCCGAAGCGTATGACATTTTTTTTAAAACAATAGGTTTGCGTCTGATATATCTTTCGCAAGGTCAAAACCGCGCGGTTCCCGCTTATATAGTAAACCCGCAAACGCCCGCCATAATTGATGCCAAAACAGGCAACATACTCACCTATGACGGCAGTATGGCAAGCGCGCAAAAGGGCTTGGATTATATTGGGCTTGACGGGCATTATGCAATTGTTCCGATAAAAGTTTTGGCTGATTGCGATATATATATTTCGCAAGGCAATGTTGTGCTTGACGATTTTATACAGCAAAAAGATTTTATGCTGTTGCTTGCTGCTGTATCGCCCGAAACCCTAACAATTCCCGAAAAACAAACTGCGCTTACCAACGAGGAGCTTAGCATGGTATACGCCGAATTTATGTCAACCGGCGTGATAGAAAGGGAAAGCGTCAATCCAAACGGGTATTTGACGCGAGCGGAGGCGGTTAAATATCTTATAAGAATTGCGGGGTACAAAGAAGTTGCCGAGCTTTACGGAATTTATAAAATGCCCTTTATGGACGCCCACAAAATCCCGCCCGAGCTATATGGATATGTTGGGCTTGCGCGGGGAATGGGGCTGATTTCCGGCAGCGGCGGTTATTTTCACCCAAGTCAAAATTTAACCAATGCAGATGCACTGATACTGATTTATAATTATTTAAAAAATTAACAAAAGCTTTTGAAAGGATTGTAAAATGGAAATTATATATAATAGGTTTTTAAAACCGTTTGAAAATAAGAGAAAGGGCAATGTGGGAATTGAACTTGAATTTCCATTGCTTAATATGTCTAAAAAACCGGTATCGCGTGAAGTTGCAAACGGTCTTTTGGATTTATTTTTAAAAAAGGGTTTTAGAGTAGAAGAAAAAACCCTTGATGGGGAAAACGCCTTTATTATCAATAACGAAAAAGATGTTTTATCGTTTGACAATTCCTACAATAATTTTGAATTTTCAATGCAGTACGGCGATAATCTTTGCGATATTGCAAACAGGTTTTATGAATACTTTGAAGTTGCGCAAAGTTATGTTAAAAAGCATAACCACATATTAACAGGGCTTGGCAGCAATCCGTATAAAAAATATGCAACCAAAAGCCGCGTAAACTTTCCTGTGTATAACATGATTGACAGCTACCTGCACACCTTTCCCGCACAGCATAACTGCCCCGATTTTCCGGCGTATATTTCATCCGCCCAAACGCATCTTGACCTTTCAATTGACGAGCTTCCCTTTGCCGCAACGGTGTTTGGACGGTTAGATTTCATAAGGGGGCTGCTTTTTTCCAATTCCCCAGCATGGGATGGTTCAAAAACACTTTGCGTCCGTGATTATTTATGGGAAAAAAGCGCATTTCCCGACACAAATACCGGCAAACTTGATAATGCTTATAACACAACAGATGATATAATGGATGATTTCAAGAACCGAAAAATGTTTAACTGCAAGCGTG
>JALOAJ010000044.1 GCA_023228885.1 Bacillota bacterium
GAGGTTTACCGATTAAATGTCAAACTTACATTATTATGTAAACTAAAAGCCCGCTTGCTCAAGCCTTTGCTTTATTGCTTTTGTTTGCTGCTCATAACCGGGCTTTTCTAATAATGCAAACATGTTGTTCTTATATGCCTCCACACCGGGTTGATTAAAAGGATTAACCCCAAGTAAGTACCCGCTTATGGCACATGCTTTTTCAAAGAAGTAAACGAGCTGTCCAAAATAGTATTCGTTTCGTTTTGGAATTGTTATAAGCAAATTTGGAACGCCGCCGTCAATATGAGCAAGCATTGTGCCTCGCATAGCTACGCTGTTCACATAGTTTACCGTTTTACCCGCAAGAAAGTTTAACCCGTCTATGTTTTCAGACTGTTCCTTTAATGTAATGTCGCAGTCGGATTCTTCCACATTTAAAATCGTTTCAAATATAACTCGCATGCCGTCTTGAATATACTGCCCCAAGGAATGAAGGTCGGTTGAAAAATCAGCGCTTGCAGGGAAGATGCCTTTCCCATCTTTGCCCTCGCTTTCACCGAAAAGCTGTTTCCACCATTCGGCAAAATAGTGCAATGAAGGCTCATAATTAACAAGCATCTCTATGTTTTTGCCTTTTTTCAAAAGCGCATTTCTTGCTGCCGCATATTGATAGCAGACATTGTGCTTAATATCACTGTTTAAAAACTCTTTTTCTGCATACGCCGCGCCCTCCATTATACGGGCAATATCGGCGCCGCTTACCGCAATCGGCAACAGTCCTACTGCCGTTAAGACAGAAAACCTGCCTCCTATGTTATCCGGAATTACAAATGTTTCATAGCCTTCTTCCTCTGCCAGCGTTTTAAGCGCGCCTTTTGACTTGTCGGTGGTAACAAAAATTCTATCTTTGGCGCCTGATTTGCCGTATTTTTTTTCTGCAAGCTCTTTAAAAATGCGAAATGCAATGGCAGGCTCGGTTGTTGTGCCCGACTTGGATATTACATTTATAGAAAAGTCATATTGTTCGGTATAAGCCGCAAGTTCTGATAAATATGACCCGCTTATTGAATTTCCTGCAAAAAATATTTTGGTTTTTTGTGTATGATTGCATAGCGGCGATGTTAAAAATTCTATCGCTGCCCTTGACCCTAAATACGAACCGCCTATCCCTATTACTATTAAAATATCTGAGTTTTTATTAATTTTTTCGGCGGATTTTTGTATTTTGGCAAATTCTTCTTTATCGTAGCCGCTTGGCAGGTTAACCCAGCCTAAATAGTCGTTTCCCGCACCGCTTTTACCATGGAGCATATTGTGGGCAGCATTTACCATTTCCTTTTGCATAAAAATTTCGCTTTCCGATAAAAAAGGCAAAGCTGTTTTGTATTCGAATGAAATTTTTGACATTATGTAGCCTCCTCTGACTATATTACCAAGTATATTTTAATATAAAAGCCTGCTAAAATCAAGGAAATTATTATTATTTATGATAAATGGTTAAGCGTATCGAAAATCGCTTGATATTCCGCTATTGTATTGATATTATTTTTACAATAACTTCGTCTTCGCTCATTTCGCAATTAAACCTAATCGAAACAGCTTTATTGTTTTTAATTTTCAAGTCAAGGCTTGGATAGTTTACCGTTGCATCGTCGCCTAATTCAACATACCCAATCTCTCCCTCATGTTCATGCCGCTCAACTATTTCAAGACCCGCCCCCAAGGCGGCATTATAAATCGTGGTGCTCAGCTGACAAATACCACCGCCATAGCCCATTGTTTTTTCTTTTTTTATTAATATTTTCGCCTTTTGAAAGCCGCGGTTTTCCAGCCGTGGACCGACTGTTTCGTTAAAAGAAAAGGTTTCGCCCGGCGGCAATGTAACTTTATTTATTTGCTCGGCAGCCAGATTAATATTTTTAAGCCTTGCTTTGCTTTTGTCAAGCAGCCGCGTGGAATATGTGCCCAGCACAGCATTGCTGACCTGTTTTTTACTTTCCGGTTGCGGTGTTTGCGGAGGCGGCGCTACATTTTTGTTAGTGCCGGAACAGCCGACAAAAAGAATTAAAACCAATGCCAAAACAGCGTTTTTCAATTAACTCTCCCCTTTTTAAAATATAATCATAAAGATGAATCCTTTTTATATTATTTATCATTATAATTTAATAATTCATTTTTAAAAAAATGTTTGTTTTTGCTTTTTTTTGTGTTATAATGAGCGTAAGCGAATTTCAAGATACATTACATTAAGACCTGCGCCCGCAGGCGCATAAAATTCAAATGTATGTTTTAATGAGCGTGTACAAGGAGGTAATAAAAGATGTCTGAAAACATAAAAGAAATCTCCCGAAGGCTAAAGGAATTACGGGAGATAGAAGGTATATCCGCACAATCATTTGCAAAGCAATTGGGAATTAGCGTTGATTTATACCTAAACTACGAAAGCGGCGAAACGGATATTCCCGTTAGCTTTCTCTATGATGCCGCAAATAGGCTGAAGGTAGATTTAACAACGCTTTTAACGGGGCAGCAGCCTAAGCTTCACATTTATTCACTTGTGAAAAAGGGTGAAGGTCTTGATGTTAGACGCAGCAAGCAATATAAATATAAAAACCTTGCATATAATTTCTTCGGTAAAAAAGCGGAGCCATTTTTGGTAACGGTAGAACCGACCGATGAAAATGCTCCTATCAGCTTAAACTCGCATCCGGGGCAGGAAATGAATTATGTGCTAAGCGGCACCGTCGAAATTAAAATTGGCGAAACGGTTTTAACCCTTTCGGAAGGGGATACGGTTTATTATAATTCGGCATATCCGCATGGCATGAGGGCGATTGGCGAAAAAAGCGCTACATTTCTTGCGTTGATTTTTTAGCGCGATTACCGTTTTAAATATTTTCACAAGTTACAGGAGGAAATAAATTGGATTTAATAAATAAATACATAGACACAAACTTTGATTCTTATGACGATTTAAAAGCCAACCTAAAAATCAATGTCCCCGAATGCTTTAACTTCGGCTATGATGTTGTGGATGAGCTTGCAAAAAAATCTCCCGATAAAAACGCGCTTGTTTGGTGTGATGACCACGACGGTGAAAAAATTATATCGTTTGAGCAAATGTCTGAATACAGCAATAAAGCCGCAAACTTGTTTTTATCGCTTGGGATTAAAAAGGGCGATAAAGTTATGCTTATTCTCAAAAGAAATTATCAATTTTGGTATGCCATAATTGCGTTGCATAAAATAGGTGCGGTTGCGGTTCCGGCAACCCATCTGTTAACCGCCAAAGACATTGTTTATCGTAACAATGCCGCCGACATAAAAGCTGTTATGTGCGCAAACGATGAGCACATATTTGAAAATATCGAGCAGGCGAAAATAAATTCGCCAACTTTGAAGGTATTAATAACAACAAATGCAAAGCGGAACGGTTGGGTGTGTTTTGACGATGAAATTGAGGCGCAAAGCGCTTATTTGACAAAACCCACAGGCGATGATATGCCGCAAAACAGCGACATTATGCTGCTTTATTTTACATCCGGCACCACCGGCAACCCAAAAATGGTGGCGCATAATTTTGCTTACCCCCTCGGTCATATTATTACATCAAAGTTTTGGCAAAATTGCCAAAAAGACGGCTTGCACCTTACCATAGCCGAAACAGGCTGGGCAAAAGCGGTGTGGGGCAAGCTGTATGGTCAATGGCTTTGCGAAAGCGCAATATTTTCATACGATATGGACAAATTCGTTCCAAAATTGCTGTTGGAGAAAATCTCAAAATACAAAGTCACCACCTTTTGCGCGCCTCCTACAATGTATCGTTTTATGCTTGGCGAGGATATGAGCAAATATGACTTATCATCGCTAAACTATTGCACAATTGCCGGTGAACCGCTAAATCCGGAGGTTTATAAAAGAATAAAAAAGGCTACCGGTTTAAAATTGATGGAAGGGTTTGGGCAAACGGAAACGGTTGTCACCATTGCCAATTTCCCTTGGATGACGCCAAAGCCCGGCTCCATGGGCAAGCCGTCACCTCTTTACGATATTGACATACTCTTGGACGGCAAGCAATGCGGCATTGGCGAAGAAGGCGAAATAGTAATAAAAATTGACGATATTATACCGCCCGGAATGTTTTTGGGCTATCATAAAGACGATGAATTAACCAACAGCGTGTGGCATGACGGATATTACCACACCGGCGATATTGCATGGAAAGACGAAGAAGGTTATTATTGGTATGTCGGCAGAAGTGATGATGTAATTAAAAGCTCGGGGTATAGGATTGGTCCTTTTGAGGTTGAAAGCGCTTTAATGGAGCATCCTGCTGTGTTAGAAACGGCGATTACCGGCGTGCCGGACGAAATAAGAGGTCACATTGTAAAGGCTACAATTATACTTGCAAAAGGTTACAGCCCTTCCGAGGAATTAAAAAAAGAGCTGCAAGACCATGTAAAACATGTTACGGCTCCTTATAAATACCCCAGAATAATTGAATTTGTACAAGAGTTGCCCAAAACAATAAGCGGAAAAATAAGGCGTGTTGAGCTTCGTGAAAAAGACGGCGCGCAATAATAAAAAATTTTTTCTTACATTAATGCGTTTCAACGAAGTTATAAATTACATTCATAAAACGAAATAAAGCTGCCCTTTCCCACTATTATATGGTCTAACAACTCAATGCCGATAGTGGCAAGAGCGGCTTTTATTTTTTGCGTTGTTTCAATATCGTTTTGCGACGGCAATAAAGTTCCGCCCGGATGATTATGACACAAAATCACCGAATTGGTCGGCGAATATGTAACATGCTCTATTATTTGACGGGGCTCAACAAAAACTTGGCTGGGAGTGCCCTCCGCCACCAACACTTGTTTTATAATAGATTTATTGGCGTCAAGACACAGCATATACATAGCCTCGTTAACCCTGCCGCAATATAAATTAACACAATATTGCCCAATTTCTTCAATGCTTGAAAACATCTTTTTATCGCCGTATGCGCTCAGCAAATACGCCCTTGTAATTTGAGGGAAAAGCTTTAGCTGCTGCGCCGTGCGCCTGCCGATGCCTTTTACCTTTAAAAGCTCCTCAACAGGGGCATTGCACGCATTATAAAAAGAACCGAACTTTTTTATAAGCCTATGCGCAATGGGGTTAGTGTCCATACGCGGAATAAGTGTAAATAAATACAGCTCCAGCACCTCATGCTTTTGAAAGCTTTCAATGCCGAATTCCAATGCCTTATCTATCAGTCGCTCTCTATGTCCGACAGCCATTCATGCCACCCCCACACCCTCTACCTCCTGCTGCCCGGTTTTTCTATCGGAAGCTTGTTTTTGCAAAGCGGGCATTCTTCCTTGGCATATGAGGCAACCTCAACAGATACAACCGATTTATACGGTATGCCGAAATCTATCTTTCCGCCTGTTCTGTCAACTATACTTCCCACGCCAACAACTTCTCCGCCTGAATTTTTAACAACATCTATCACTTCCTTAACGGAACCGCCTGTGGTAACAACATCCTCCACGACCAAAAAGCGTTCGCCTTTGGCAATTTTAAACCCGCGCCTAAGGCACATTGCCCCGCTGTCATCACGCTCGGCAAATATATTTTTAACGCCAAGCTGCCTGCTTGTTTCATACGATATAATTATAGCCCCAATCGCAGGGCCTATCACCGTATCAATATTTTCGTCCTTGAAAATGTCGGCAAGTTGTTTGCAAAAACATTCGCTGAGTTTATAGTCTTGAAAAATTTTAGAGCATTGCAAATATTTACTGCTATGCCTGCCTGATGTCAGTTGAAAATGACCTTCCAACAACACATTTGCCTCTTTTAATAGTTTAATGTTATTTTCCATACTTTTCTCATGAATTTACAGTTGTAATTCATATGCTCCTTTCTATTCTTCATTTTTAGCAGGGTCTTTTCGCCACCACGATTGTTTAGCAAGAGTGCTAAGTTCACCAAGATGCGCATTATCGCCTTCTATTCTTACAATTGAATTGCAGTTATCGTCAAAATCAACAACCGTTACGGATGCATTGTCATGCCATTTCATATCCGGCATATCCGACAGTTCATTGCCGTAATATTTACAAAGCAACACTTTAATTGCCGTTCCATGCGTAGCAATGCAGATAACTTTTTTTGCGTTGTTGCTTACAATCTCACAAACGACATTTAAAATTCGGTTTTGAAATTCAACCATTGTTTCGCCCTCCGGCATGCTAAGCTTTGAAGGGTCGTTAACCCAATGCCCGAAACTGTCGGGGAATAATAGCGGCAGCTGCTCCCAAGGCACCCCTTCCCATTTCCCACCGTAAACTTCACGCAGGCGAGTATCTTTAATTATTTCAATGTTTCTGCCCTTAGCAATCGCTTTTGCCGTTTCGTAGGCACGGTTTAAATCGCTTGAATAAATGGCGTCAAAAGGCTCGTTCGCAAGCCGTTTTGCAACAAGGCTTACTTGCTCTTTTCCGTTTTCGGTAAGGTTAGAATTATAATGACCGTGAAAAATTCGGTCAATATTCCCTTCCGCCTCTCCATGGCGTATAAAAAAAACCCTTGTCATAAAAAGTTTCACAACCTCTCTGCCCACAAAATCAACGAAAAACGCGCATATTCTTATCTGTGGGCAGATAAGGCGTACAACATCTGCAACTGTTTTTAATTTGCAATCACAGCCCCTATTATATCTTTTACATTTTTAATTTTATTTTTCACCAAATATTGAACAAACTGCTTTTTAATATCCAAAGCCGCCGTAGGCGTTACAAGATTTGCAGTTCCAACGGCAACAGCGGATGCCCCCGCAAGTATAAACTCTGCCGCATCTTCACCGCTCATTATACCACCCATGCCGATTATAGGCAAATCAACATTTTTTGCCACCTGCCAAACCATTCTAACCGCAACGGGCTTTACGGCGGGTCCGGATAAGCCGCCGGTGTTGTTTGCAAGTATCGGTTTTCTTGTGTTAACATCTATCTTCATACCCAAAAGTGTGTTAATAAGCGAAAGGGCGTTTGCTCCCCCCTTTTGCGCCGCAACCGCTATTTCCACAATATCGGTTACATTGGGGGATAGTTTCACAATAAGCGGCACGCTGCAATGCTCCCTAACCCGACCGGTTATGTCGTAAACAATGCGCGGGTCGGTGCCGAACGCAACGCCGCCTTGCTTTACATTGGGGCATGAAATGTTAAGCTCGATAAAATCAACCTCACCGCCCAATCTTTTTGCAATTTCACAGTTTTCTTCAATCGTGTTGCCCGATATATTTGCTATCACCTTTGTGTCATACCTTCTTAAATTCGGCAAATCATATTTCAAAAAGAATTCGATACCGCTATTTTGCAGCCCAACGCTGTTTAGCACCCCCGAATCGGTTTCCGCTATTCGAGGCGGCGGATTACCCTGTTTTGGGCTTAGCGTTATGGCCTTTGAGGTTACCGCACCAAGTTCGGACAAGTCGTAGTACCTGCTTATTTCCCAACCATTGCCGAAAGTGCCCGAGGCGGTTACTATCGGATTTTTAAGGCTAATGCCTGCAATATTTACCGACATATCAAGGTTATTCATCAAAATCAACCTCCCTTGCGTTAAAGATTGGTCCATTTTGACACACCTTTAAATATTTACCCTTTATTTTGCACACGCATACAGCACATGAACCAATGCCACAGCCCATGCGCTCCTCAAGCGAAACCTCGCAAAATATATCATTTTCTGCCGCAATTTCGGCAACCGCCTTCATCATACCGCGCGGACCGCAGGTGTAGACGGATGTTATATCCCCCTTTTGCAGCCGTTCTTTGAAAATGTCGGTAACGAGCCCTGCACAATTATAGCTGCCATCATCCGTTACTATGTGGGTTTTTGAACATACCGCGTTAAAATCATCTTCCATAATCACTAAATCTTTTGTTCTAAACCCTAAAATCGCTTCTGTTTTTTCTCCTAAAAACTTTGCTGTATAAAAAAGGGGAAAGATGCCTATGCCCCCCCCGATAACAAGCGAAACGCCATCGCCTTTTTTGTCAACGCCGAAATTTGTGCCAAGCGGTCCGAGAATGTCAAGCTTATCGCCAACGCTGTGTTGCGCAAGCAATTTTGTTCCCTTACCTCTTACGGCAAATGAAAACCTTAGATTATTGTCAAAATAATCGCATACGCTCATAGGTCGCCGCAGCATTACCCCTTCCCCGCACGATATATGCACAAATTGCCCTGGTTTGGGCTCTTGCGGAAAGTTTACAACAAAATCATAAGTATCGGGGCACAGCATTGTTTTTTTAACAATGGTGCATGAATGTGTTTTTTCCATATAGTCACAACCTTTTAACTATTTGCTTTATAACGCAACGATAGAAAAAATTTCGATTGCAGAAATTTTTTCTTATACTAATTCAATACTATTTTCCTTGCGGCAACGCCGCTGTTGACAACTTGTTTGTCAACATTTTAAATTAGAAATAGTATTACATTAATGCGTTTCAACAAAGTTATATTTTTGTTATATCTACAATGCTTGTTTCGGCGTTGCTTTTCATGCGCTGTACGCATTTTATAACCGCCGCCGCCGTGTCAAGAGATGTTAGGCACGGAATGGAAAGTTCAACCGCCCTCCTTCGCATTTTAAAGCCATCACGCTCTGTTCTTCTGCCTTTGGTCGGTGTGTTTATAACCAAATCAAACTGTTGTGCCTGCATCATATCCAAAATATCGAGCGAGCCTTCGCCTATTTTTAAAACGGTTCGTGTATTTACCCCTTTGCTGATAAAATGATTGGCGGTGTTTTCGGTCGCATAAACAATAAACCCTAAATTATACAACTCTTTTGCAATTTTCGCCGCCTCGTCCTTATCGGTATCACGCACCGTTATCAGCACGCTTGCATTTTCGGTGGGGATTTTAAGACCGCTTGCCACAAGCCCCTTATAAAGCGCCTCGCCAAAATCCTTTGAAATGCCAAGCACCTCGCCGGTTGACTTCATTTCCGGACCAAGGCTCGTTTCAACATCATGCAGTTTTTCAAAAGAAAAGACCGGCACCTTCACCGCTTTATAATCACTTTCCTTATACAGCCCTGTTCCATAGCCTAAATCTTTTAATTTTTTGCCAAGCACGCACTTTAATGCCAAATCGACCATCGGGATATTTGTCACCTTGCTTATATACGGAACGGTTCTTGAGGAACGAGGGTTCACTTCTATGACATATATTTCATCATCATATAACACAAATTGAATATTTACAAGCCCCACAACATTTAACGCCTTCGCAAGCTTTGTTGTGTATTCCACAATAACATCTTGAAACTTTCGCTGCAAACGCTGCGGCGGATAAACGGAAATGCTGTCGCCGCTGTGCACGCCGGCACGCTCCAAATGCTCCATTATGCCGGGAATAAGCAGGTCATCTCCGTCACATATTGCATCAACCTCTATTTCCCTGCCCAAAAGGTATTTATCAATCAATATCGGGTGTTCTTGCTTAACCCTGTTTATGATTTCCATAAACTCCACAACATCATAATCGTTAAAAGCTATTTCCATGCCCTGCCCGCCCAAAACATAGGAAGGACGCACCAAAACAGGGTAACCCAGCTCTTTTGCCGCCTCAAGCGCTTCGTCTTTCGTAAATACCGTCTTGCCCGCCGGGCGCGGAATACCGCATTTTTCAAGTATCTTATCAAATTTTTCGCGGTCCTCTGCGGCATCTATGTTTTCTTCGCTTGTTCCCATAATGGCAACGCCAAGATTTGACAATGTTTTTGTAAGCCCGATTGCCGTTTGTCCGCCGAATTGGACTATTGCGCCGTCCGGATTTTCAACCTTCACAAGGTGTTCAATATCCTCCGGCGTAAGCGGTTCAAAATACAGTTTATCGGCGGTGTCAAAATCGGTGCTCACCGTTTCGGGGTTGCAATTTGCTATAATTGTTTCGTACCCTTCCTCACGAAGCGCCCATACGCTATGCACCGAACAATAATCAAATTCAATGCCCTGACCTATTCGTATTGGCCCCGAGCCTAAAACAAGCATTTTTTTGCGACCGCCGGCGCTATGCTCCGAACAGTTGTCAAAAGTTGAATAGTAATATGGAGCGCCCGCCTCAAACTCTGCAGCGCAAGTGTCAACCAATTTATACGATGCGTAAGCGCGGTTTTTTATCTTTTGCCCGCTAAGCCGCTCAATGACGGCATCGGTAAACCCAAGCTTTTTCGCCTCTGCATACAGCCCGTCTTTTAAACCCTGCCGCAATTTTTGCTCCGTTTCAACAATGTTTTTCAACTTATATAAAAAGAATGTGTCTATTTTGGTTGCGCTGTGAATTTCGCTTATTTCTATTTCTTTTCGCATTGCCTCCGCTACAACGAAAATACGCTCATCGTCAATCACAAAAAGCTGTTTTGCAAGCGCATCTTTATCCATCTTTTTAAGATGCGAAAGCTGCAAATTATAAATGCCCAACTCCAAGGAGCGTGCCGCCTTCATAAGGGCGGCTTCAAACGACACCTCTATTGCCATAACCTCGCCCGTAGCCTTCATTTGAGTTCCCAACAGCCGCTTTGCCCGCACAAACTTATCAAAAGGCCAGCGGGGGAATTTTACAACCACATAGTCAATCGTAGGTTCAAAGCAGGCATATGTGCTGCCTGTTACCGCATTTATAATTTCATCAAGCCGATAGCCCACCGCAATTTTCGTTGCAACCTTTGCAATCGGATAACCGGTTGCTTTGGATGCAAGCGCCGACGAGCGGCTAACCCGAGGGTTCACCTCAATAACGGCATATTCCAAGCTTTTGGGGTCTAACGCAAATTGAACATTGCAGCCGCCCTCTATTCCAAGCTCCGTTATTATGATAAGCGCGGCGTTTCGCAGCATTTGAAACTCTTTATCCGAAAGGGTCTGCGCCGGCGCAACAACAATGCTGTCGCCTGTATGCACTCCAACAGGGTCGACATTTTCCATCGAGCAAATTGTAATTGCATTGCCTTTTGCATCCCTCATCACTTCAAACTCTATTTCCTTCCAACCGGACACACATCGTTCGATTAAAACCTGATGAACCCTCGAAAGCCTAAGCCCGTTCGGCGCTATTTGCTCCAAATCAGCCTCATTATATGCAATGCCGCCGCCTGTTCCGCCAAGCGTGTATGCCGGGCGCACAATTACAGGAAAGCCTATTTCAAGCGCAAAATCAAGAGCATCCTTATAGCTGTCAACAACCTTGCTTGCTATGCAAGGCTGACATATTTCCTCCATTTTATCTTTAAACAGCTGCCTGTCCTCCGCTGTTTTTATCGTTTCAACTTTCGTCCCCAAAAGCGTTACGTTTTGTTCTTCCAAAAACCCTTGCTCGGCAAGCTCCATTGCAAGGTTTAACCCGGTTTGCCCGCCTAATGTGGGGAGTATGCTGTCCGGTCGTTCCTTAATTATAATTTTTTTTAAAAAGTCGACATTCAACGGTTCAATATAAACCTTATCGGCAATGTTTTTATCCGTCATTATGGTTGCAGGGTTTGAGTTAACCAGCACAACCTCGATATTTTCTTCTTTCAGAGCGGTGCAAGCCTGCGTTCCCGCATAATCAAATTCAGCCGCCTGCCCTATTATAATCGGACCGGAACCGATAACCATCACCTTTTTGATATTACTGTTTTTGGGCATTTTCAATACCACCAGCCTTTCCGACCCACAAATTTAAATTATGTTTTTATAACGCTCTTATCGTGAGCCGGATAAGGCGTGCGAATTACAATGAACTTTAACTTTTTTTATAAGCCTTCATATATTTGACAAACTCCAAAAAAAGATAACCGGTATCAAAGGGCTGTAACAATTTCCCCGGGTAGAACTGAACGGAAAATGCCGCAAACTTTTTATACCCGATTCCCTCAACGGAATTATCGTTTAAATTATAATGGGTTATATCTGCCTTTTCCTTATCGACAGATTTTGATAATACAACATATTTATGGTTTTGAACGGTTATGTGAGATGCTCCGTTTTCCGCCCGTACAACAGGGTAATTAGCGCCGTTATGAGCATTTGCCATTCTTTCGGTATCAAACCCGCTTGCCAGCGCCATCAGCAAATGTCCAAGCCCTATTCCAAAAATCGGGATACCCGTTTTTTGCAACTCTTTAATGTTTTCAATTATCTCATTGCACTCCTTTGGGTTGCCCGGACCGCCGGAAAGCACAACCCCATCAAAGCCGCCTTCGATAATGGTTTTGGGGGCTGTATATGCGGGCATTACCGTTACTTTACATTCAAACTCGGTCAAAGTTGTTATAACACTTTTTTTAGTTCCCAAATCAATCAGCGCAACATTATATTTTGCCGTATCACACCCGACTTGATATTGTTTTTTGCAGGTAACTGCCCTAACCGCATCCGTCACCTTGTTTTCATCTATTCTTTTAACATCAAAATCACAATCGGTGGTTATAGCGCCTTTTACAACACCCCTTTTGCGGATTTCCTTTGTAAGCTGTCTTGTATCAATACCTTCAATGGCAACAATTCCGCTTTCTTTTAAATAATCGCCCAACGGCTGCGTCATTCGATGGTTGGAGGGCTCTTTACAAAGTTCCCGAACGATAAGCCCCCCGGCTTGCGCTTTACCCGATTCGCCGTCTTGGTCGTTTATCCCGTAATTTCCGATAAGCGGGTATGTCATCAAAACTATTTGCCCCCAGTTGGATGGGTCGGTAATAATCTCCTGATAACCCGTCATGGAAGTGTTAAATACTATCTCTCCTATTGCAGTTCCCTGCGCTCCGGCGCTTATTCCTTCAAAAATCGTGCCATCGTCCAAAACTAAAAAAGCTTTCATAATTAAACGCATTCCCCCTTATAATTTAAGCGCCTTTAAAATGTCGTCCCTCATTTTTATCGCCTCTTTGCGCGCCGCAAGCGAAAAATCCTCCGGCTTACAGTTTGATTTTTTATATGCGCAAATAACAGAGCGCGACGCGTTTATTATTGCGCCTTGTCCGTTTTTATCAAAAGCCGAAACAACATCGTCCGCCCCGCCCCCTTGCGCACCATAGCCGGGTACAAGAAAAAATGTGTGCGGCATTTCTTTTCTCAATGTTTCAAGCTGTTTGGGATAAGTTGCGCCAACCACCGCACCTACATCGGAATATTGATGCTTGCCGATAAAATCCTTTCCCCAGCTATTTACAAGAGCAGCCGCATGACTGTACAATGCCTTGCCGTCAACCGTTAAATCCTGCAGCTCACCCGAAGATGGGTTGGAGGTTTTAACAAGCACAAAAATAGCCTTCTCATATTGCAAAAACGGCTCTATTCCATCCGTTCCAAGATACGCGTTTACCGTTGCGGCATCTGCATTAAAGGCGGGCAGCTTTACACCGCCAACATCCGCTTTACCCAAATATGCAATCGCATATGCTTGCGCTGTCGTGCCGATATCGTTTCTTTTTACATCTGCAATAACATATAAACCCTTTGACTTTGCATACTGTATTGTTTTATGTAAGGCTTTTACGCCTTGCCAACCATACATTTCGTAATACGCCGATTGCGGCTTCACGGCGGGAATAATGTCGTGCAGCCTATCAATCAATTCTATATTAAATTGCAATATGGCATTTGCCGCACCCTCTAAACCGTTGCCATGTTCGGCAAACGCTTTTTTTATAATAAAATCCGGCACATATTCCATCTTAGGGTCAAGACCGACAACTGTTGGGTTGCCCTTTTTTGAAATTAACTCAATAAGTTTATCAATTGACATATTTATCTCCTTTTATAACGCAATGGTAGAAAAAATTTCGATTGCAGAAATTTTTTTTGCATTAATGCATTTCAACGAAGTGGGGGACATCCCCCACGAAGTTATAACAAAATTCCATCGCGCACAACGATTTTGCCGCCTACAATGGTGTACAGGACAGCCCCGCTCAATTCATATCCATCATAAGGCGAGTTTTTGCTTTTTGAATGAAACTTATTTACATCTATAATTCTTTTTTTATTTTCGTCTATTATAACAATATCGGCGGATTTACCTTCCGATAAAGCGCCTTTGCTGATTCCGATTATTTTTGACGGCGCATACGACATCTTTTCAATAAGCTCATTCATAGTGAGAATGTTGTTTTTCACCAAATATGTTATACCAAGCGATAATGCCGTTTCAAAGCCTATGATGCCATTTTGCGCTCTGTCAAATTCACAGTTTTTTTCATCAATATGATGAGGAGCGTGGTCTGTGGCAATGACATCAATAGTGCCGTCTGCAAGAGCTTGGATAATCGCCTCCCTGTCCTCTTTAGTTCTAAGCGGCGGGTTCATTTTCGCATTGGTGTTGTAGCCTTCAACGGCGTCCTCCGTGAGGGTAAAATAATGGGGGCATGTTTCACAAGTCACACGCACCCCTTCTTTTTTTGCCTGTCTTATAAGCTCTACCGCGCCTTTGGTTGAGACATGGGCAATATGAATTGCGGAATTTGTCGTTTTGGCAAGAATTATATCCCGTGCAACCATTATATCTTCAGCCGCCGAGCTGATTCCGCGGAGCCCAAGGTATGTTGACATATACCCCTCGTTCATAGCGCCGCCGTCTGAAAGCGCGGGAACTTCACAATGCGATATAACGACTGTATCAAAGGTTTTTGCATAGTTGAGCGCATTTCGCATAATCGAATCGTTGACAATCGGTTTACCGTCATCCGAAATCGCCACAACTCCCGCAAATTTGAGTTTTCCAATCTCTGCAAGTTCTGCACCCAGCGAGCCTTTTGTAACAGCGCCGATGGGAAAAACATTTACATACCCAACGCTTTCAGCCCTTGATTTAATAAATTCAACAACCGCAACATTGTCGGCAATCGGCTGTGTGTTGGGCATACAGGCAACGGAGGTAAAGCCGCCGGCGGCGGCGCTTCTTGTGCCCGTTTCAATATCCTCTTTATATTCCTGCCCCGGCTCTCGCAAATGACAATGCATATCCACAAGCCCGGGAGCAACTATTTTTCCCCGCGCATTTATGAGGTTAATATCCGCACCGCTGTAATCAAGATTTTTACCGACTTCTTCAATCACGCCTTTTTCAATGTAAATATCATACTCGCCGTCTATGTTATTTGCAGGGTCAATCACACGCCCGTTTTTTATAATTGTTCTCACAGTTATCACCGTTAGCCTTTCCGACTCACAAATTTTGATGAAACCTTTACGCCGCGCTTATCGTGAGCCGGATAAGGCGTGAAAATTCGCGTAAACATCGGGAGCTTTGAATTTGTCTATACTTCCCTGCCTCTTGTGTATAAATATAAAACTGCCATTCTTATTGCAACGCCGTTTGTCACCTGTTCGTTTATAACCGAGTTTTCGCAATCCGCAACAGAGGACGAAAGCTCAAGCCCCCTGTTTATCGGGCCGGGGTGCATTATCAAAGCATCATTTTTCGCAAGTTTTATTCTGTTTTCATTGATGCCGAAAAAATGCGCATATTCCGCAGCGGTTGGGTAAAGACCGCTCTTTTGCCGTTCATTTTGCATTCTGAGCGCCATTACAACATCCGCATCAACAATTGCTTCTTGAACGCTGTTATAAACCTTTGCGCCCATTTTTGCAATGTCAGGCGGCAACAAAGTGGCGGGCGCGCCTATTGAAACCTCTGCGCCAAGCTTTGTCAAACCCCAAATGTTGCTGCGCACAACCCTGCTATGTAATGCATCGCCAACTATCGCAACGCGCAAACCCTTTACCCTTCCCTTTTTTTCCGTTATGGTAAACATATCAAGCAATGCCTGCGTGGGGTGCTCATTCATTCCGTCTCCCGCATTTATTACGCCTGCATTGACACTTTTTGCTATAAGATTTGCCGCACCCGACATCGGGTGGCGAACAACTATCACATCCGTTCCCATTGCATCAATGGTTTTTGCCGTGTCGATAAGGTTTTCGCCTTTTAACACGCTGCTGTTTGTGGATGATACGCCGGATGCGGATGCGCTCATATACTTTGCCGCAAGTTCAAAAGAAAGACGCGTTCGAGTGCTGTTTTCATAAAACAGCGTCACTATGGATTTCCCCACAAGGTGACCGGTTTTTTTGTTTTTTTGCGACAGTATAAACTTCATTGTTTTGGCGGTGTCCAAAATCTTTTCAATTTGAGTTGCCGACAAGTCCTTTAGCCCAAGTAAATCCTTGCCGAAGCTTTGTTCGGGGTTGTTCATACAAAATTCCTCTCTATTACAACTTTATTTTCCGAGTCAAACTCCTTTACGCAAACGGACACGCTTTCACCGCTTGCCGTCGGCAAATTCTTGCCTCTGAAATCTGCCGATATGGGAAGTTCGCGGTGCCCTCTGTCAACCAACACGGCAAGTTGAATTTTATCCGGCCGCCCAAACTCCATAACGGCATCTATTGCCGCCCTTGCGGTTCGCCCGGTGTATAGCACATCATCAACCAACACTATTGTTTTGCCCTCAACGCTAAAATTTATTGATGTGCCGTTTATTATAGGATGGCTTGCAAGCATTGAAAGGTCGTCACGATAAAGAGTTATGTCAACTATGCCGACCGGAACATCTACCCCTTCGGCAGCTTTTATTTTTTTTGCTATGTGGCGTGCAAGGGGAACCCCTCTGCGCTGTATGCCGATAATTGCAACATTGTCCGTTCCTTTGTTGCGCTCTATGATTTCATATGCTATCCTGTGAAGGGCGCGCTCCATTTCTTTTTCATCCATAACAACAATCGTTTTGCTCACTTTCTTACCTCCCATCCGCTGATATTAAAAAATCCTTAACCTGCTGCAAGACGCAAGATAAGGATTAAACGCTCTTAATGTAAACACATATTTATAAATATGTGCTTGACCTCTGTATTCTTCCTTATCAGCCTCGCAGGACTAATTTAAAGGTATATTTGTGGATGTTTGGTTTATTATACTACATTTTTAATCATTTGTCTACACATTTTTCCCTTTAAAAATATTTTTGTTTTTTTGCGGCATTATATATACTTTTTCATCTGGGTCAGCGCCGATTTTTCAAGCCGTGACACCTGCGCCTGTGATATTCCTATCTCGTCGGCAACCTCCATTTGCGTTTTGCCCTCGTAAAATCGAAGGGTTAAGATGTGCTTTTCCCTTTCGCCAAGGCGTTTCATAGCCTCTTTTAACGAGATTTCTTCAAGCCAGCTGTCGTCATGATTTTTTTCATCTTTTAACTGGTCCATAACAAACAGCGCATCGCCGCTGTCGTGATAAACAGGCTCGAATAACGAAATCGGGTCTTGAATTGCATCAAGCGCCATAACGATATCCTCTTTAGGCAGTTCAAGTTCTTTTGCTATCTCCTCCAATGTAGGTTCCTTGCTATTTTGGCTTGTAAGCCTTTCTTTTACCGCCAAAGCTTTATAAGCGGTGTCACGAAGCGACCTGCTAACCCTGATAGAGTTATTATCACGCAGGTACCTTCTTATTTCCCCTATAATCATCGGCACGGCATAAGTTGAAAATTTCACATTGTGGCTTACATCAAAATTATCTATTGCTTTTATAAGCCCTATGCACCCAATTTGAAATAAATCATCAACATATTCGCCCCTGTTGTTAAATCGTTTAATCACGCTCAAAACAAGCCTTAAATTGCCCTTAATATAATCTTCCCTTGCTTTTTTATCGCCCTGCTGAATTTTTGCAAACAAAACCTCTTTTTCATCGTTTGAAAGAATCGGCAGTTTTGCGGTGTTAACGCCGCATATTTCAACCTTATTAACCAAAAAAAACACCTCCGAAGGGAATTTTGCAAGGAATATTGAATAGCGCAAATTAGCTATTCAACACCCTAACAAATATTGTATCCCTTAGGGGTGTTTTTATTCAGTTAATCATTTTTGATATCTCTTTTTTTAATCGACTTATTATGCGCTTTTCCAACCTTGAAATGTAAGACTGCGATATTCCAAGCATATCCGCAACTTCTTTTTGTGTTTTTTCATCGCCATTATTTAACCCAAATCTAAGCTCCATTATGCGTGTTTCTCTTACTGTCAGCTTTTGCATTGCAATTTGCAGAAGCTGGCGGTCAACTTCTTCTTCAATATTGCTGTGGATAATGTCATTTTCCGTGCCAAGCACATCGGAAAGCAGCAGCTCGTTGCCATCCCAGTCAACATTTAGCGGCTCGTCTATCGACACATCCTTCTTTTGGCAACTGTTTTTTCTGATATACATCAAAATTTCGTTTTCTATGCAACGCGACGCATAAGTGGCAAGCTTAATTTTTCGTTGCGGGTTAAAGGTGTTTACCGCCTTAATAAGACCGATTGTTCCTATCGATATCAAATCTTCTATCCCTATGCCGGTGTTTTCAAACTTTCTTGCTATGTAAACAACAAGGCGCAAATTTCTTTCAATCAAAACCTTTCTTACGCCCTTTTTGTCCTGCTCAATTTTGGAAAATAACTCACTTTCTTCCTCTGCCGTAAGAGGAGGCGGAATGCT
>JALOAJ010000088.1 GCA_023228885.1 Bacillota bacterium
TATTTAATCTTGGCAATGAGTATATGGCTTTAAAAGATTATTCAAAAGCTGCAGAGTATTATGACCTTTCATTGCAAAACGCTAAAAAAACCCAAGCATACGGGCCTCATTTATATTTTAGAAAAGCAATATGTTCGCAAAAACAAAACAAAATAAATGAGGCAATAAAGGTTTTGAATGAGGGGCTGCATTATTATTCCGGTTGTACAGATATGGAGTTATGTAAGGGATTGTATTATGCGGAATTAAGGCTGGACATTTTAGCAGAAAAAAGCTTTAAGAAAGCCATGGAAATGGGAGTGCCCCATGGTGCGCTTAAATTTTCTGACAACTGTTCAACAACAAGGCCGCTCATTGCATTGTCAGAGCTTTATCTAAGGCAGCAAGCTTATAAAGAAGCGGAAGAAGCTTGTAAAAAGCTTTTAGCGATAGAACCCACACAGTACTCTGCTCTATATCGGCTGGCAAAAATATACTTAGATAGCGGAGACAACGAGGGGGTAGCTGCAAAAAAATTAGAAATGTTTTTTTCAAATATAACTCATGTTCCAAATCTTTTATTGTTAACAGATATTATGCTTTCAACCGGCTATTTAAACAACGCAAAAAAATATCTTGATTTAATAAAAAACAGCGAATATAAAGATTATAATACCGACGCAAGAATTTTGGAAAGTAGATGGTATTTTTTAAACAATGAGTACGAAAAAGCAGAACAACTTTTAAAAAATGTTGTAGAGGGCGGCGATAAGCCTAAAATAATGCTGGGACTTGTCAATACGGCAGTAAGCACTCTCATTGCGTTAGATTTGATATATTTATATAAAAACCAAACTTTGGAGCTAAATACTATAAATTATCCCATAAGCGAGGTTCAGTTAAAGGTTATCTATCAGTCAAAAGCTATAATTAAAAACGAGAGCGAAAGCTTTTTGAACGGTTATGCAGTTCAAGACGTTTTAGACACTCTTTCATTAATTCTTAAAGATATTTTAATGTGCAAAGAATTTGAGCTTTTTGAAAAACTTTTATATAATTACAATTTTATCGATTCCAACAAAGTCCTTTTAAGTCTTGCAAAAGTTTATAACGAATGCGGCTATTATGGTTTTGCAGCATCAGCTGTACTCAGCTCAATAAAAGAGCTTAGCGCAATCGATCTTGACAGTACAAAGTTATTGTTGGATTCATTAATCAAAAATTGAAAGTCACAGCCGCCACATCATATTGACCGGTGAACAATTCCGAATAAACTTGTCGGAATTGAACAAAAAACGGTCAAAAAAGCACTGCGACAAACCAAAATCCGCTTTCAAACTGATAAAGAGGTTTTAGGGTAAAAGAAAACACGGAATAACGCTTTACGTCATTCCGTGTGTTTATGGTGGGCAGAGGTGGATTCGAACCACCGAAGGCTTCGCCGTCAGATTTACAGTCTGATCCCTTTGGCCACTCGGGAACCTGCCCGGAATAAAATTGTTTAAAAATGGAGCTGGTGATGGGATTTGAACCCGCAACCTATTGATTACAAATCAATTGCTCTGCCATTGAGCTACACCAGCGGGAAAATGGTGCCTTGGGGCGGAATTGAACCACCGACACGTAGATTTTCAGTCTACTGCTCTACCGACTGAGCTACCAAGGCAAGATCCGGCTTGTGCGAAACGGGGGAAAGCCGTGCAACGGTGTGAGTGTATCCCTTATACAAAACATACTTTGACATTATCAAAGTATGTTTTGCAAAAGATTGGCGACCTGGAAGGGACTCGAACCCTCGGCCTCTAGCGTGACAGGCTAGCGTTCTAACCAACTGAACTACCAGGCCAAAATAATATTAAGTTAAAGAGATATTGTGGTGGGCCTTCACGGACTCGAACCGCGGACCAATCGGTTATGAGCCGACCGCTCTGACCAACTGAGCTAAAGGCCCACAATACTGAAGGGTTACCTTGATATTGGTCGGGGTGAAGAGACTTGAACTCCCGGCCCCATGGTCCCAAACCACGTGCGCTACCAACTGCGCTACACCCCGTGACATCAAACGACGCTATAAAAATATACAACATTCCGCAGGAAATGTCAACAGTTTTGCCGCATAAAATGTCAAAAATCTTACAGTTGTTTTTTCCTGCTCAAAACCCGGCCAAAACCTGCGTAAATATAGGCAAATGCTTGGTTTATTGACTTCATTTTAAATTGTCCTGCGTAGCACTACTGAAAAAGTTATCAAAATTACAGCCAATGATTACCAAATAAAATATGACAAAAAATGCCACAATCAAAATGCGTAGCGGGGAGAAAACAAACCGGCTAATTTGGACATATCGGCAAATTAGCTGTGCTTATAATCTGTATAAGCAATAATTTTAGCAAAAGCGGACAATGTGCTTGACAGCCGCGCCGGCGTGTGCTAAACTTTTTTAAATCTAAATTTTTGGGGTGTAAAATGAGTTTTACCCATCCTAAACAAAAGTGTAATTGTTTTTTTAGATCTCCGGTCTTTGGCTAAGGGCAGGCTCTGTCTTTAAGCGCAAAAGTGCCGGGGTATGGAGATTTCAAGCGGCCCCGCACTTTGATGGTGTGGGGTTTTGGTTTATTAACAGCCATGCGGTGTAAATTTTTAACTTTGACTGCGAGGCAAACAAAATGGCGTTATCGCTGTTTTTTTATAAGGGAGCACAACCAATGGCAAGACTGTTCAATGCGGCAGCCGACATTATAATAATTATTGTAAGCGTTATCGTCGTAGGCGTTAGCGCGGATAGGGTTTTGCCAAAAGTTAGTTGAAAGCAATATATAGCAGTCAACAAACCTGTGGCAAATCCGCCGCAGGTTTTTTTAATAATTGCAAGTAAGCCGGCGCAACCATATAGAGTAAACGGGCGCCAAATTTTAAACAGAAGCAAGCAGCGGTTTAAGGAGGACAAAAGTGAAGCTTAACGGAGCGGGAATTATTGTTGAAACATTGATAGAACAGGGTGTGGATGCCGTCTTTGGTTATCCGGGCGGCGCGGTGCTGCACATCTATGACGAGCTGTATAAGGCCGCCGACCGCATCACGCACTACACCACCTGCCACGAGCAGGGGGCCTGCCATGCCGCA
>JALOAJ010000045.1 GCA_023228885.1 Bacillota bacterium
TGACATTCCTTCTTACCGATACCACAAACGGCAATACCAACAATTTTAATAACTTTTTGATATATGCGCGAACCACCGCGACAGAAAGCTACCGTCCCAAACTCAGCATAACTTACACTCCCGGCGGTGGGTTACCGCCTGCAGCGGTTTCATCGAACATATATCAAATAAATACCATTAAAAAAACTATAACGGCGCCTCCGTCACCCGATATCACCGTAGAGAATTTCATAGATAATCTTAGCTTTACGCGACCCGGAACATATGAAATTTTTGAAGACGGCGGCACTACCCCGCTGCCTGATAATTATTTGATTGAAACCGGATTTAAACTGATTTATACGCCCGATACGGGAACAGCAATGATTTACACGATAAAAATCGGTTCTGTAAACTTTGCCTTAAACATTGATAATTCACCCGAGTTGCCGCAGGCAACAGCAGGAAGCGCACACGGCACATTTGTGACAAGCATGATAAATGATGGAATAACCGGTCTGTCCGAAAACGGCTGGCAGAACAATTCGTCAAACAGCGGATATCATCAGCGGTGGGTTTACATTGATTTCAAATCCCCGGTAACCTTTAACGAAATCGTTTTATATACCAAAAGCGGCAGCGCGAGCAACAATGTCAGCGGTCCGAGAGGTCTCGGTGAATTTATTTTCGAGTATGCAAACAGCTTGGACGGTTGGACAGGTACGGAGGCTCTGGATAATGAGGAGTACGCATCGTGGAAAAACGGGTCGTGGAGTCAAATAGGAGACGAATCGTATACCATGGACAATATCTATGTAACGAGCGACCCCGATTATAAAAGTTTTGTGGTGCCGACTACAACTGCACGGTATCTGATGATAAGAACCGTGGAATGTGGCGGAAGCGGCAGCCGTGCGGCAGGTCTTGCCGAAATTGAGGTGTATTATGACCATGATAAAACAATAGTTACCTCGGAGGAATATGTGGTGGACGGACAGAACAAAACCATATCGTTGATGCCTAACTACAACCTTACCGCGGAGAATTTAATAAGCAATATAGCTTGCCCGAACGATGGCACTCTTGGTGTTTTTAAGCCTGATGGACTCACCCCGGTAGCGGGTGACTCTTTTATTGACGGAGGTTATAAGCTGATTTATACTTCTGTCGGAAAGCCGCAGATAGTTTATGAAGTAGTGTTCGGAGCAGTAAACCTTGCTCTTAGAAAACCTGTCGAGTCCGGCAGCAACGCCAATTCGACCACAGCGCATATGACAAACGCTGTTGACGGCGATTACAGTTCAACCTCGGCATGGCTAACTCAAAACAGTTCTAATAACCCCGAAGACCATTGGTTACGGATTAGCTTAGGCAGCAAACAGAAATTTAACAAGGTAGTTATTATGTCCCATGGCATTGCCACTAACCGTATTCAAGCGTTTAAGCTTGAGGGTTCAGACAATGGTTCAACATGGTCGTCCATTGCAACATTTGGGAGTGTTCTCTATGGTTCCGCCGGGGATATTTTTGAACTTGACTTGCCTGTAACCACGGCGAAATATTTGAAATTTTCATCCACGCAAAGCTCGGCTCAGCAAATAGGGTTCAGGGAATTCGAGGTCTATTACCTGCCCGAAAGCGCCCCGTATACAGGCTATAATATTCAATTTAAAGACAGCCTTGGCACAGCACTTTCCATGATACCGACGCTTGGCGAAACTGTCAATATAACAGGTAAGGTCGTGAGAAATAAAGTGAAAACAGACAACGCCATGGCGATTTGGGCGACATATGACAAATTAAACGCGTTGGTAAATGTTAAGGTATTATACATTCCCGATATGGAACTTGGCGATACGGTGGATTTGACCGATTTTGAAATGTCGGCTAAGGTTGATTTCATCTCTGACGGTCACAAGATGAAGGTGTACCTATGGAGCGAAGATTCATTGACTCCATGTTTAGAGACGCCGACTGTTTTGCCGACACCGTAGTGCGGCTGCATACATTAAACAACATTATAGATTAAGCATTACCAATGAGACAAAAAGCATTATACTGACATTCGCCGCCTAACCGGACAATTTAGGAGCGGCGGCGGATGTATTGCCCAGGACAATAACCAACGAGGAGGATGTTAACTTAAAATGAATTTTAAGAAGGAACATAAGTTTTTAGTTTGCGTAGATTCCGACGGCTGTGTATTTGATAGCATGGATTTCAAGCACAAGGAGTGCTTTGCCCCTGCTGTTATTAAAGAATGGAATTTGCAACACATATCAAAATACGCAAGAGAAACATGGGAGTTTATAAATCTTTATTCTGTGTCACGCGGCATGAACCGTTTTCCGGCATTAGTCAGATTTTTTGAGTTGTTGTCAGAACACCCGGAAGTAATGAAACACGGCTTTGAAAAACCTGACCTTACCCCGCTTAATGCATGGATTGAAAGGGAGAGTATTCTTAGCAATCCATTGCTTAAGAAGGAAATAGAAAAAACCCCTCATCCCGTTTTGATTAATACACTTGAGTGGAGCCGGAAGGTAAATGTCAATACGGCAAAAATGGCTAAAAATTTACCACCCTTTTCTTTTGTTCGTGAAAGCCTAAAAAAAGCGAATGGCTTGACTGATGTAATAGTTGTTTCCGCCACTCCCGCACGGGCCCTGCAAAGAGAGTGGGCTGAGCATGACATTGAAAAATATGTAAAGGTTATTGCGGGTCAGGAAATCGGCAGTAAAAGCGCTTGCATCGCTATGGCGAAGAAAGCCGGATATTTAGATGAAAATGTACTTATGGTGGGTGATGCGCTTGGCGATAAAGCAGCGGCTGATGATAATAATGTATGCTATTACCCAATCAACCCCGGCGGCGAGGAAAAGTCATGGCATAGGTTTTACGATGAGGCGCTTAATAGATTCGTAGCCGGCGAATATGCAGGTGTATATGAAGAAAAGTTATTTACTGAGTTTGAAACGCTTCTGCCTGAAATGCCGGTTTGGAAGTTATAGTGATTTTATTAAAAAGAGGTGTTTACAATAAGAATCATATCTTTTATGCTGGCTGCTATTATTTTGTTTGGAATATGCGCAATTGCGCCACATATATCCGCTGAGCCGGAGGGAACGGTGACGGTATACCCACAAGCCAACTACACCGTTGTCAGTTCAACATTTTTACTGGAGGCGGGGGGGAAAAATGTTGATGTGGTATCTTTCATGGATTATCATTATGCTCATTTTTCATTCAACGGTGAAATAGCAGTTACCGTAACTGCAAGTGAGAAGGTAAACACTTTTAACATAAGCCCACACAGCTTAAAAATCAGCGGTCAACAAAGCGGAAATAAACTTAGCTTTACAATCCGCCAGGGTTCGCTTACCCCAAACTACCTCATCATTCAAGTCAATTCGCTTGAGAAGTTGGTCATACTTGCCGACCCGCATGAAACCGACATACCGCCTATGGCTGGCGAGGGTATATACAACATTAAAATGGCTCCGTATAATGCTGACCCAACCGGCAGCGAAAATGCTACCGATATCCTGCAAAGGGCGCTTGACGAGGCCGCCGCCGCGGGCGGTGGTGTGGTGTATATTCCGGCGGGTGTATATAAGGTAACAAAAACAATTATGATAACCGGGAATAATGTTGAGTTGTATTTAGAGGGCGGGGCGGTCATCAAGGCATCCGAAAACCGATCGGACTATGAAGGAACAGGTTATAGCGACACATTTATGGTGGCAGATAATGCCGTAAATATCAGGATAAGGGGCAGAGGGGTTTTAGACGCCAGCGGTTATTATCTTTTTAACAAGGTGTTTAATGATGAAACTAAAAAGTATGAGGATCGGCGCGGAGTGCTTCGCGGACGGGATTGTACGAACTTTTTGGTCGAAGGGGTCACAGTTAAAGACGGCACGACATGGACGGTCACGGTATACACCAGCGAGGATATCTTGCTTAGAAATGTTAAGGTGCTGAACTATAAAGATGTGAATGAATATAAAATTGAGAATGATGGTATTAACATATGCTCGTCTCGGTATGCGCAGGTAGACCGATGTTTTGTCATGACCATCGATGATTCCCTTTGCTCCAAGGCCGCCAATAAAGGCGTACCGACGCACAGCATAATATTCTCCAATAATGTCCTTTTCAATTCCTGCGCGGGACACAAATCCGGTATGCAGGTACAGGGACCGATGTACAACATTTGGTTTATCAACAACGATATTGTCCAGTGTAGAAGGGGCATTGTGGCGGAATCCACAAGTGGAGAGGAAACGATGAATGCCATTCACTATATTGATATACGGGTAGAAAAACAAATTTCTACTTTTGAAGGTCCGCGAAACATTGACTTTATAGCACTAACCGGGTCAATATCTGATATTCGGGTAGAAAATGTTGTGTTTGAAGAGCAACACGAATCTCGTCTTAATGTGGCAGTTTCAAAATTTATCAGTAATGTAAGCGTAGATGAGGTTTATGCCAATAATGTTAAATATACCGACTTATCGCAGTTTATTGTTATAGGAAGTGCAAGGGTGAGCAATGTAATATTTAATGATAAAATAAAAGGTAATCTGCTTCATAAAATAAATGTTGCAAACGACACGAATTGGCCTGCAGAGAGTGTCAACACCGATTCCCTTCCGGCTTTTTCGGTGTACCCGTATCATACCGGTTTCAACGATGAGGCGCTAAAAAGGCTCATCGATGGCGACACCGCGCCGAACGCGCCCGCCATGAGGTTTAAGGCAGGTTCGCAAGCCGCGTATATACGGATTGATTTCGGCGCTCCTAAAACAGTGAGCCGTCTTGTCATTACAAGCGGGAAATCAAACGGGGATGAGATAATTAAGTCTTATCGGCTTCGATATTATGATGGCGATACGCCGGTCACCATTAAAACTGTAAGTGATAATACAAAAAGGCGAAGTACTGTTACATTTCCTCCTGTCACGGCACAGCGGTTTGATATTGTCGATATACCCAGAGCAGATGGTGTGAATACGACGTTACTTGAACTTGAGATGTCCGAGCAGTCCTATAATACCCTGCCGATGGCGGGTGTGACGGGCATCTCCGATAAATCCGTTGTTCTCCATAGCGGTGAGATGGTCTTGACGGTTTGGGCGGCGGATATGGACGGTGAGGTTATCGATTTAAACTTTTTTGTCGATGACCGGCCGGTGAATGGCACAGCAATTCGCAATGGAAACAGGTATGTTTGTACCGTAAAGGGTATGTTTCCGGGTGAGCTGCACAACATTGCCGTAAAGGCAACAGACAACCTCAGCGGAGAAACAATGTCCGAAGGGACGCTTATCTATGCGGCTCATCGCAATGTGGCGCTTGGCAAAACGGTTATCGGTTCGAGAAATGGCGATGACACGGACAGCAATTTCACATGCCTAACGGATGGAGATATCGGCTCTCACACAGGCGTAAATAAGTGGTATTTGCGAAAGAGTCCCTATTCCGCTTGGGTGGAGATAGACTTAGGGGATGAGCACAATATCACTGGCAGTATGGTTGTCAGCGGCAGGGTAAACGGAGAGCCCGCTGAAACGGCTCGAAACTATAAGGTGCAGTATCAAAGTGACAGTCAATGGCTGGATATACCCGGCGCAAGCGTGGTGGACAATGAGCTTAAAGTGCACGCGTATAATTATAGCAGAACTATCAAAACCAGAAGGATACGGTTCATATTTGACGGGTTTTCGCCGGACTATGCATGTCCATACCGCATTCGTGAGATTGCCGTGTTCGCCGATGAGCCACTTGAGGTGGTATATGATGCGGTAGAAGGGTCCTTTACGCCCGAGCAGCCCTTTGCAAAGCGGATAAGAGCAAAAAACGGTGCTGGAGATGACCGCGAAGTTATACTAATTATGGCGCTTTATGATGGAGATGGCAGGATACGGATGATTGATATCGATGAAAAAAAAACGATCATTCCAAAAGGCACGGCAAACTTTAGAGCAGGTTTTGATATGCTGCCCAACAATTTGGATGATTCTTACATTAAGGTGTTTTTATGGGACGGTGATTTTTGTCCATATTTTCCGGCGGAGTTTATTTCCGGTATATAATATGAAAAGGAGGAGAATAAAAAATGATTCGTTTTAAAAAGATTTTGTCTGCGCTCGGCATTGTTGCAATTTGCTGTGCGGCAGCGGCAACAGTATTAGCTCAGGTTGACTTTATGTCTTGGAGGTGGGAAAAATCCCTTGCCTATAAGAAGGCGGTTACCACCATGCAAGGCTCAGTTTTTACCGGCTCAAGCAGGGATTTTTTAGTTGATGGAGATGTTTCAACCTTTACGAGGCTGGGTACAAGCGCCTTGGGATCTGACCGCTGGACATGGTTTAAGGTAGATCTTGGTGAGGCAAAGGATGCAGACTACTTTAAAGTGTTCACGCATCAGGTATACAGCAATGAGGAATTTAAGTCAAACAGCTTTATTGAGACAATAAAAATCGATGGTTCGACAGATAATGAAAGTTTTCAGACAATAATTCCTGAATCATCCTATTCAGCGGAGGTTGGCGCAGTATACCCTGCGGATGAAGTTTTTGAGTTCTTTGCCGCGCAAAAGCATAATGTTCGCTGGGTAAGAATTTGGGTTAGGATACAAGATGAGGTTGGCGACGGCAAGGCGAGGGTGCCTTCGCTCCGCCAGTTCGGGGTTTACAACACATCTGATTTTGAAGAAATCGTATACAGATACGAAAGAAAGCTTGGCGATGGTCAGTATGAGCAAACCGCCGCTCTCACGCAAGGGACGATGAGGGTTTCTGCTGAGGTTTATGGTGCATCATCGTATGCCGGTAGAGAGATTATGGTAGTCGCCGGCTTGTTCGAGGGCGGAAATATGAAACATTTGACCTTTCAAAAGGGTGAAATAACTGCAGGTCTTCTTAATACCATAAGCGTAGAAATTGATGTACCGGAAAGCCGAGACCATGAGATTAGGGCGTTTGTATGGAATGCCGATACTCTTATGCCCCTTTGCTCCAACGACATGCTTCAAGAGGCGGTAATATCCGAATTGGCGGAATATATGAGGAGCGACAGGCTTTGGGAGGACAAAGAAGTCGGTACAAATGTGCGTCTTAATATTTACTCAAAGACTGCGGCATCTCCTGAGGGAGGCTCCCCGGTAATTTTATATATTATGAACCATGCCGAGGAGCGAATCGGGCAGGAATCCGACTTGTCCATAATTTCCGACTTTATTGATGACGGATATATAGTTATTACGGCGGATTACATGAACAATCCCAAGGCGGCGGCGCCTGTTATTGATTTTGGAATCATGAACTTGCGCGTAGATGTGATAAATTCACGCTTGTACACCGGAACAGATCTCAGAAATCAGACTAATGGTCAGGATGTGAATGCCTTTGTTGTTCCGGCGGGTTATCGGCTGGCGCGCGACCTCACCTATTTTGAGATGGATAAGCACAGTTCGTTCGGCACATTGGAGCGTGTGATGGAGCTTTATAACAGGGAATCATATATAGTTCAAAAATCAGGGCTGCCAAAGGTCAGCACGCCATCGCAAATGGTCAGAAAAGATGGTTCGCCCATTGACTACAAACTGCGTATGGATATAACATATCCGTCACAGCCCAAAAAAGTCGTGCCGATTCTTATGTATCAAAATTCCACCGACACCAGGCGGGGAATTGAAAGCTATATCTCGCTGTCACGACCGCGTCCGCATTATATAGGATTTTTGATGCGCGGTTATACCTTTGTAAATTATGACCATAATTATAACCCCCTTGAGCGCTATGACCACTTTGGATTTCAATCGGGGGCCACTTATGGGCTTGACCGCTGGAACGGCAGGAAAACAAACACCGCCGCCGTGCGTTTTGTCAGGTATCAGGCGGATTTGCTTGGTTACGATGCAACGACCATAGGTATGTGGGGGAACTCCAAAGGGTCATACGGTCCGGCGATACTTCTTGACCCAAACCATGTTGGGAAGCCGGAACGCGCTACATTTGACGGGTTTCCCGATGGTACGCCGGAGGAGCAACCATGGCTTGGTTACTCAAGCGCCGTGACCGCCGGATACTACTCTATGGGCGATGGAACCACAAATCATGCTACAATACTTACCGATGATTATCTGCCCACCATTATTGCCTGCGGACAGAACGATGAAAGCAACTGGCCAAGGTGGCCGGGTCTTGTGGCAGATTTTGAAAGCCGAGATATTCCACACCTTGCACTTGCCATGGAAGATCGTGGTCATGAAACGCCCACAGGCTATGACAGCACATTGAGCTTGGACAGGTACAAGGCATGTTTCGATTACCTCGACAGATATCTTCGAGTAAACGACAATTTAAGCCCAATGGCATTGTATGTCATGCCGGCAGACGGAGCAACCGAAATCGATGTGAAGGAATTGGTAACGGTGAAGTTTGTCCCCGATATCGACGCGGCGACAGTAACGAATGGCGAAAATATCAAAATCACACGAGTGGATAACGGGGAGACAGTATCGGGCAGCTGGCAAAGCTTTCAACGAGGAACGCTGTTTAAATGGACCCCGACCGATGTGCTTGATCTCGGCACGGAATACCGCATTACATTAACTACGGGTATAAAGGACAAATTAGGTCGCAGCATAACAGAGGGTATTACAAGAACCTTTAAAACCAAATTGATAGCCGAGAAAACCTTGAATTTGCCGGCCGTGGCAAATGTGCATCTTGCGGCAACTGCCGCGCAAGTAGGCAATAATGACAATTACTATGCAAAAAGCGCAACCGGCAGAACTAATGTATCCAACGCCGGGGCGGACGAAACTGTCCTTTCTCTTTCTCGCGTAAACCCTTCTTCGACCAGCGACAGTTTTAGCACAGCCTTGTCCTATATGCAATTTGACATCAGCGGCTTGTCCGCAGAGGAGCGGCAAAGTATTGCCAATGTTTCACTTACCCTTACCGCGTATGCCGGCAATAAGCAGATCTCTGTTTTTAAATTAAATTCAGCTTCCGATTACACCGGATTAGATTGCATAGATCCCGGTCAGCGTTGGTACGGGCTTGCGGGCGATGCCGCGGCGGACGGCAATCCAAATGCCCCCATTTTGAACAGGGGGTCCGCGCCTAATGCGTACTTAGCTCCCGCAACTAATCGATATAATTATGAAAAAGATAATAATCCTGTAACCCCGGAAGCAGCAGTCACATATAACTTTTCCAATACCCCTTCCGCAAGCGAAACGGTTGAGATTAGCAGTAATATATTTGTCGACGCCCTTAAAAATGAAGAGAATGATTTTGTGACATTCCTTCTTACCGATACCACAAACGGCAATACCAACAATTTTAATAACTTTTTGATATATGCGCGAACCACCGCGACAGAAAGCTACCGTCCCAAACTCAGCATAATCTACACTCCTGATGAGGGATAGCGCCAAGAACGCTTTTAGGTGTGTTTTTTAAACGGAATATGCAGCCATTTTAAACGAAGGACTTGTACTTGCAGGATATTCAGATATATCCCAAAAGCACAAGTCTTTCTATTAAAGCGATTGAACCATTTTGATACATCTCAACCGGCTTAGAAATATACAACTTAATTTTGTTTAAATCTAAGCCCATTTTGAAAAAAGACTTAAGATAACGGGTTGGTGGGCTATTTTCGCACAGCGAAGATGAATAGCTTTAATTTTATTCTATTCTAAACTTGAATTGAATATCTTTTTCATTCAGCCGATATTTTTCCAGCATCTCCGGACCGCAGCTGTTTGAGCCAAGCCCTGAAACCTTATAATCGATTCGTACTATGGTGTTGTTGCTTTCTTTCAGTTCATCGGTGTGCATTGCCTCGGTCAGCGTTCGGGATGTGTAATTTGACACATTAAATTCAAATTTGTCATTCGTGGCAAATGTAAGCCCGCCTATGCAAAGCATTTTTGTTTTGGTGTGGTTGCCATGCTCTTGGGGCATTATATATGGCACATACTCGCCTTTCGGTGTGCTTTCATACATGCCTACTTTGGCATGATTATACATGTCAATATAGTTTTCGCAAGGCCCCATGCCGTAGTATTTAAAAAGTTTATCTGTTTTTGGAATTAAAAATTCAAAACCCAGCCGCGGCAAGAAAACGCAGCTTTCTTTCACTTTGCACTTTAAATTGACTTCAATGATGCCATTATCAAAGATTGTGTAGCTTACAGTAAAGTGTAAAAGCGGGCTTCGCGAGATACCCGCAAGGCTTCCTTCAACTGTAATTGTGTTATCTTTAACGGTGCAAGAATAAACCTTGTTAAAAAGGTAATTCATGTTTTGCCCGCTTCTGTTGTCCTCAAATAAACCCCATTTATATTTAATTTTTCTATCATTGTCTGTCGGAGCGCGCCAAACGGTTAGCTTTGTAACACCGTCAATCAGCGCTTTGCCATCTTTTACAATGCTTTCAAAGCCGCCGTAATGTTTGTTGAAAATATAATCAAATTTATCTCCCGAAATGTGGATTTTTTCATTTTCATGAGTTATTTTGACCTCTTTGGACAAGGCAATATTTTTTTCTGAGATTTCAACATCAAGTTTGTGTTGCTGCATTGCAACCTCGTAATCGCCCATTAGGCTTATGTCTAAATAGCAACCTAAGTTACAACTTTTGGGGAGGGTGAAATCCAAGGCGTATGTTCTTTGTTTGTGCGGTTCTATGTCGCAAACCATCTCGCCTTGCTCAATAATTTCACCATCGCAGACAACATTCCACAAAAGCTTATATTCATTTAAATTTGTAAAGTCGTATAAATTCTCAACGGTAAGCAAATTTCCGCTGAGCGTTGTTTTCATATATTGATAAACGCCCTTGGCGTTTAAAGAGCCCGCCTTAAAGCTTCTGTCGGCAAAAACCAGCCCGTCGCAACAAAAATTGTTATCGTGGGTTTCTTCACCGAAATCGCCTCCGTATTTACAGACGCCGTCAACAATAACGGTGTGGTCCGCCCATTCCCAAATGCAGCCGCCAATTAGTTTTGGGTATTTATATATAACATCCCAATAATCGCCTACATCGCCCGGTCCATTGCCCATTGCGTGGGAGTGTTCACATAAGAAAAACGGGCGCTTATCAGCGCTTTTTGCAAACTCTATCACATTTTCAATTGGGGTATACATACGGCTTACTACATCTACATCAGATTTATCGCCTACCAAGCCTGCCCCTTCATAATGCACAAGGCGTGTGTCGTCTAATTGTTTTGTCCGTTTAATCATGGCATCGTGGTTTTTTCCGTATCCGCTCTCATTTCCCATTGACCACATTATTATGCTGGGGTGGTTTCTATCGCGCATTACCATTCTTTCGGCTCTTTCAACAAAAGCATCTTCCCATTCGTCCCTATTACAAATCCAATCGGCATTTTCTATGTCGTATCCGTATCCGATGTCCCTTGTTGTAAAACCATGAATTTCTATGTCCGTTTCGTCAATTACATAAAAGCCGATTTCGTCACAAAGGTTTAAAAATTCCGGCGCAGGCGGGTAATGGGAAGTTCGTATACAGTTAATATTTAGCTCCTTCATTTTTAAAAGTTCGCTTTTCATATGCTCAAACGGGGTGTAATGCCCCAAAGTTGGGTGTGTGTCGTGCCTGTTGACGCCCTTTAGCTTAACCGATACTCCGTTAATCAGCAGTTCGCCTTTATCCGACACCGAAATTTCGCGCATGCCAACTTTAAATGGTATGTATTCATCGGCGCTTTCCACAATTACAGTATATAAGTGAGGCTTTTCTGCGTTCCACAGTTTTGGGCTTTTTATTTTTTCTACTAAAACACCATTATCGTATATACAATGGCTTGCATCGCAATAAATACCTTTGGCGTCTGCTTTGATTTCAATGTCTTTTATATGATTTTTATTCCTAAAAAGCAAATACACATCGCGAAAAATGCCTGAAAGCCTGAAAAAGTCCTGGTCTTCCAAATAGCTGCCCACACACCATTTTAAAACCTTTGCCGTTACAATATTTTTTCCGCCGACGATATAGCTCGAAATATCAAATTCTGAATTTAAATGAGAGCCCTGGCTGCAGCCCACATACTTTCCGTTTATGTAAAGATATAAACACGAATTTACCCCTTCAAAATTGATATAGGTTTTTCGTGTTAAATCGGCCACTTCAAAGCTTCTTTGATAAACGCCGCAAGGGTTATCGTCAGGCACATACGGAGGGTCAACCGGGTAGGGATAGTTGACATTTGTATAATACGGTTTATCAAACCCATGCATTTGCCAATTTGAAGGCACCGGTATTTTACCCCAATCAGTAATTGTTTCGGGTACATCAATATCCCGCTCAAAGTATGCAAAAGACCATTCGCCGTTTAAGGATTGGAAATACTTTGAATTTTCTTTTTTACCTTCCAAAGCTTTTTCCGGCGTGTCATATGGAATGTAATATGAACGCTGCGGCTCCCGGTTTTCGCTTATGTTTTTGAGATTTTCATAGTGACGCATATAAATCCAACCCCCATTATGAATTTTATTTATTTTTTGACGCTTAATAGTATAAATCCCCCGTTTTTAAAAAATACCCTCAAGCCATTGCTTGCAAAGCTTTGTCCAAACGGAAACTTCCGGTTTTATAAAGCGTGGATTGCCGTCATATGTTTGTTTTGTTGCAAGAGACAGGCCGTGGTTCCCTTCAGGGAAGATGTGAAGTTCAAACGGTATGTTGTTTTTCCGTAATGCGGAGGCGAACAATAAAGTGTTTTCAACCGGCACTGCCATGTCGTCAAAAGTTGACCATAAAAATGTGGGAGGGGTCTTTTCGCTTACTTTGTTTTCAAGCGAAAGCTCGTCAATGAGTTCTTGCGAGGCATTGTCACCAAGCAAATTTTTAAAAGAGCCCCCATGCGATTTTTCTTTTCCTGTGATAACAGGATACCCTAAAATTAATGCGTTTGGTTTATTTTTGCCTTTATCCATATTTTTAATTTCTTGCAAATACGGGGCATCCCAAAGGTTGCCGATTGATGCGGCAAGGTGACCACCCGCAGAAAACCCGCAAACGGCGATTTTTTCAGGGTCAACATTCCATTCTTTTGCGTTATCTCTAATAATGCACATTGCCCTTGTAACATCAAGCAAAGGTTGCGGATGACGGTTGGGGGCGACGCTGTAATAAAGCACGAACGCATGATAATTACAACTGTTTGCCCAAACGGCAACAGGCTCTGCCTCGCGCCATGAACAACCCGCATAACCGCCGCCGGGCAGTATCAAAACAGCGCCTTTACTTTCGTCTGAATCTTTCAGAACATAAGTGTCAAGCTTAGGAATGTAATTGGAATCCGCTCCGAAGTATTCTTTGTCATCCCAGATTTTAATAGTTTTATGAACCATTTTAAGCTCCATTCCTGCCGCGCACGAAATAAATTCGCCCTTGCAGGAACAAAAATTTCAAATGAAATTTTCTATGGGCTTAAATTTATTTTATCGCACATGCAATTTATTTTTTTCTTCGCAAAAAATATGCACTTGTGCATTAGTTTGAAACAAAATCAAAGATTTTTTCAAACTAACATCTCACTTTATAATAATCGATTGATTGATACTATAACATATGTATGGTAAAATGTAAAGTTTATTGCATAATGTCAGCGCTTTTTATTGTGCTTTATTGCAGGTTATGCTACAATGGGTGTAAGCATGCATTGTGATTGCTGATAACAACGAATTAAAGGGGTGTTTGTGTGAAAATAAAAAGGGTAACGGATAAAGAAATTAATAAATACGGGCGGATAATAAGCCTTGACACAGCCGAAATTGTTAAAGCGGCAGAACATATAAGCTTTCCTGAAAAGGGAGCAAATTATATTGCTTCCGTAAAAGAGTTTGAAAAGCTTGAAATTATGAACGATATTCAAAACAGGTATTTTGGCGGAATGGAAACGCAGCTGGGATATTGTTATGGTTATAACAATGAGCTTGCCGCCCTTGAGTGGCACAAGTGCTCTGAAATAAATATAGCGACGAAAGACCTTATACTGTTGCTTGGCGATATGCGGGATATAAGCGGCGATATGAAGTATGATTCTTCAAAGGTTGAAGCTTTTAGGCTTAACAAGGGGGAGGCGATAGAGGTGTATGCAACAACACTTCACTATTGCCCGATTAGTGTGTCCGGTAAGGGGTTCGGCGCGGTTGTGGGGCTTATAAAACACACGAACACACCCATTGATTTTGAATGCAACGACAAAATATTGTTCCAAAAAAACAAATGGCTGCTTTGCCACGAAGAAAGCAAAGGGCTTATAAAAGACGGCGCGGTTGTTGGAATAACGGGTGAAAATTTTAAGCTGTAAAAAATAATGCCTTGCAAAAATATGTTGCCCCGCCGGCTAAAAACAAAGAGGGCTTTTTTCATATTATTGCAAGGCATAAAACCATCATTCTTTCAATTCTAAAACAGTCTGTGCGATTTTTTCGGGTATTTTTATGTTTTGCGGGCATCGTTTGGCGCACACGCCACAGCTTACACAAGTGTCGGGGGCCCCTTTGCCGTTTTTACCAAGCAGGGCAAATTCTTCCTTTGCATAATCCGTCAGCCCATACACCTTATGATAATTATAAAGCAAAAAAGCCTTTGATATTTCAATTTGCTGCGGGCATGGCAAGCAGTAATCACAACCCGTGCAATATAAATCAGACATTGTTTTGGTTTGTTCCAAAGTGTTGCTGATTTTTTCCCATTCCGCATGAGAAAGGGCGTCGCAACGAGAGGCAACCTCGGCGTTTTCCTCCACCATTTCGATTGTAGACATGCCGGACAGCGCGCAGCTTACATTTTTGTTAGCAAGCACAAACCGTAACGCAATTTCGGGAGTGCCTGAAGTGCCCTTGACAAGGTTTTTTAAAACATCCGAGGTAACGGCAAGCCTGCCGCCTGCAACGGGCCCCATTACTATCACGCCCAAGCCTTTGCTTTTGGCATAGGCGATGGCATCTTCATTGCTTCGGTCCAACAGGTTATATTGACATAACACCGTTTCAAAAGCGCCTGTATCAATTATTTTTTTCATAACATCAGGCGTGTCGTGAAACGAAAATGACTTATGCTTGATAAGCCCTTTTTGTTTTGCTTTTTCTAAATTTTCAATTATATTAAGTTTTTTGACCTTGTTTTCAAAAGCGCCGTCATTGAGCGCATGCAAATGGTAAAAGTCTATGCAATCAACATCAAGGCGTTTTAATTGTTCGTCAAGAAACCACCAAAAATCATCCTCTTTATTAACTTCCCAAACAGGCAATTTTGTTGAAATCTTAACTTTATCGCTCCAACCCTTTAATGCCTTGCCCACGATGTATTGGCTGTTGCCATGCAGGTATCCCCAAGCGGTGTCAACATAATTGACCCCAAGTTCAAATGCCCGATGAAACATCTTTAGCGCCTGTTCTTCATCTACAAACCACTTTCCCGATTTCTCGTATTCGGGCAAACGCATTGCGCCAAATCCAAGCGCTGAGATTTCAAACCCCGTATTACCCAAATTTGTATATTGCATAGTTTTATTCACAACCTTTGCATTACATTTTCGCTATATTAAAGGCTATCTTTTAAAGCATTAAGCTCATCATCAAAAACAGTTATAACAATTTCGTTTTTCCACAAGTCAATCTGCTTTTCAAACCATTCCGAAAACAAGCTGCTTTCGCATATTTCTTTTACTTCGTCAAGCGGCTGCGTTGAACGCTCCGTTACAAGTATTATATGATATCCGTATTGGGTTTTAACCGGTTCGCCTATAACGCCTATTTCTTGTGTGAAGGCAGCTGTTTCAAATTCTTGAACCATTTGTCCTTTTCCAAAGGTCATGCCCTCGGCATCGTCTTTTGAGCCGGTATCATCGGAATACTCTGCCATTAGCTCGTCAAACATATCAACCGTTTTTAATTCCGCTTTAATTTTTTCCGCTTGTTTCTTTGCTTCGTCGTCCGTTTTATCCTGTGTGCCGATAAGTATATGCTTGGCTGTGACAGTAATAAAAGATTCTGCCATCTCATCATATTTATCGCTTATTTCCTGCTCGGTAAAGGCTTTATTTTCTTTTGAGTAGGCATAAAAATTATCTGTAATCATATTTTTCTCAATCATTTTCATATAACTTTCGTCCGTCAAATTATATGATGCCAATATCGAATCAGCCTCGTCACCGTAATATTCTTTGAATTGTGCGATTTGGTCTGCCGCATATTCTTTTAAATCCTCGCTAAGCCCAAGCCCGCTTTTTTCCGCCCGGTTTAAAATTACTGCGTTATCAATTTCAAAATCAAGCGCTATTTGTATTGATTCCGCACTTATTTCGCCATTGGAATTTAATGCGGAGGTTGTTTTCAAATCCAAGTTTGTTATTTGAATGTCATCAACCGTTGCCACAACCTTTGTAATTTCGTTGACAATGTTTGCGGTGTTTGTTTCATCATTCCATTCTATTTGCTTGCCGAACATTTCGGCAACATCACGTATCCAAACATAAGTTTTGCCATCAACCACAAAGTTATCGCTTTGAACCTCTTTCCCGTTAATTTTAACGGTTGTAAAGTTTACCAACGCTTCGATTGTTTTGGTGTACGAATCTGCAAAAATAGGAACTGAAACCAAAAGGATTCCGGTGAGCGCGCCTGCTATGTAGCTTGTAAATTTTTTCATCATAAGAAATGCCTCATTCCGCCGTCCTGCATCGGCTGATTTTTAATGTTTGTGGCAGGGAAGTAACTGACTTTATCCCCCAACAATGCCCTTTTCACAGGAAAAATTAAAAGGAGCATAAAAGCTTAAAGTGATTTTTCGGTATATAAAGGGTTTTAAATCCGAATCACTAATGCCTATTATAAGTGTACCATAAAAACAAAAATAAATAAATAGTAAAAAGCACAAAAAAATATAATTTACTTTGTGTTCATATTCCGACAAATTTTTAGCATGTACTGCTGTATAATAACGAAAGAGGCTAAACGCAAAAGAGGGTGATAGTTTGCATGAATACGGTGTATATTGACGAACTTTTTATATTGAACGCTGTTGTAAATTATGCATTACTTGCGGCTACAAGGCGGATTATCCGATTAAAATCATCTAAGGCACGGCTGTTGCTTGGCAGTATAATCGGCGCTGCATATGCGGTTTTCATGTTTTTGCCGCATAATAAGTTGCTTTATACAATGGCATCAAAGTTTATTTTTTCTTTGCTTTTGGTAGCGGTTACATATAACATAAAAACATTTAGGCAATATATTAAAGCAGCGTCGGTTTTTTATATGGTGAGCTTTGCGTTTGGCGGCGCGGTATATGGTTTTTTAAGTTTTGCGGGGAAAGAGGGCGCCTTTGGCTTAACATTTAAAATTTTCGTCATTTCCACATCTGCGGCATATTGCTGTATAGCGCTTTTATCGTCTTATTGTAAAAGGCTTTATTTAAAAGAAAGACACATAAGCGCTGCAACGGTGAGCGTAGGGGGGAAAACGCAAAAGATAAATTGTTTTATGGATACCGGAAATTCACTTTACGACCCGATAAGCGGCAGCCCGGTTATGGTTGTTCAATATAAAAGCTTGCTACCCGTTATTCCGCCTTGTATTTTGGCGTATTTGGAAGAAGGCGGAATATGCAAATTTCCCGATGCCGCTAACGCAAAGATTAAGTTTATACCGTATAACTGCATCGGAGAAAAAAACGGAGTTATTGTTGGCTTTAAGCCGGACAGCGTGTGTTTCGGTGAAAAGACGGTGCACGACATAGTAATAGGTTTATGCGAAAACAGCCTTTCGGTTGATTCAAGCTATGAGGCTTTAACAAATCCGTATGTATTGGAGGGGGGGTCTTGAATATTATTTTACGGCTATGGAAGCGGATTGTATCATTTCTGTCTGAAAATATTCATTATATCGGGGGAAGTGAAGCATTGCCGCCTCCTCTTACGGCAGAGGAAGAAAGTGAGTTATTTTCCAAAATTGAGCAGGACAAAAAGGGCGTAAGAAAGGTTTTGATTGAAAGAAATTTGCGCCTTGTTGTTTACATAGCAAGAAAGTTT
>JALOAJ010000089.1 GCA_023228885.1 Bacillota bacterium
GCGCAACATGAGTTCGGATAATATTCCGTTTAGCTCTCCTCGAAAGCCAAGGAAAGTTATAGAAAGCGGGATTGAAAACCCTCAAAACTTATTTGCGGCGGGGGATAAATTAGGGTATATAGCAGGCGGTAAGCTGTATTATGACGGCAATATTGTAAAAGATGGCAATGGTAACGATGTTGCGGTTGGCGAAACCTCTGCAATAGTTGACTTTAACGGTAATGTGGTTATGTATCCGTCTAATGTGGTTTATGATTATGTGAATAATAAGGCGGAGGCTGTAAAAACCACTTATCCTGCAACAAAACAAGAAGGATACTATGAAGGCGAAGCGGGTACATTTAAAACAGGCACAAGCAGCGTTCTTGTGCAGGTAAAGGGTACAGCAATAAGCTATTATTCTTGCATGTTCGCATTAAAGTTTAACGGCGTTGAACATATTGATACAAGCAGCATAAACAGGTTGACGATAAACGCAACAGGGCTTACTGATTTGCCGAATGGTGTAGAAAGAAATCTGTACATTGTTGGATATGATAGTTCGGATAAAATTATAACATGGTTTTTTCGCGGGGATAGCTATTTAAAAAAAGGTATTGGTTATGTAATAAAGACTACTAAGTATTCTAAAATTAAAGTTATGGTTGGGTATAACAAAGGAAGAGAGGGCAATGCTCCGGCAAGAAATACTGATTTTAATGGCAATGCGGTTTTTTGGTATGAAAGGGAAGGCACATATCCTGCAACAGGCATACCGGCAATTCAACACGCCACCGTTGACAACAACCGTATATTTGCGGCAACCGGTAACAATATATATGTGTCGTCACAAGGTAGTTATTCCGATTGGACTAATTTTGCAGATGTTGAGGGAAACCCTAACCCGGTAGGCAGTTACCGTGAGGATTTAGACACTCCGCAGGATATAACGGGCATTATAAAATACAAGGGTAATGTGGTTATATTAAAGCCCGATTTGGTGTATGAAAGCTTTGGAAACAAGCCGCCATATAGGATAGTTGAAGTTGCAAAGACCGGATGCATTGACGGGCGTTCGGTTGTTGAGGTTAATTCCGTTTTGTATTGGTTGGGGCGTAAAGGCATTTATGCGTACACAGGCGGGCAGCCACGCAACATTTCAGAAAAGCTGAATAAGACTTTTGAAAACGGGATTGCGGGAACGGACGGCAGGAAGTATTATATTTCCGCTTATGACGGCGATAAGTGGGAGTTATATGTTTATGACACTTACAGCGGTTTATGGCACATAGAGGACAACAAGCAGTTTGTAGGGTTGGCTTATGCAGATGGGCATATGCACGGTTTGGCAAAGGACGGCAATGTATATAAGTTTGGCGGCGGTGATGAGCGTGTGGAATGGGAATTTAAAACGCAAGACTTCACCTTTGGCATGCCGAATAAAAAGACGCTTTCTAAAATTTATATACGGGTGCAGATGGCAAGGTACAGCGATTTGGATATTTACATCAAAAAGGACAATGGGGGGTTTGAGCGGAAGGCTACATACCATGCAAATGAATTTACAACATTTGACTTTAAGGCGAAAATAAAGAAGTTTGACAGCTTTGCATTGATGTTTAAGGGCATGGGCGATGTGCGGATACTGGATATTCACGGCGATGTGACGGTTGGCACTGCAAAACATAAGCATGGGGATTTAAGCGTGTTTAGGGGGTGACGGAGTAGTTAGTAAACAGTCGGGAGCTTGGAGTAGAGGTTTGCGCTTGGGGTAGTTAGTTTGCAGTTAAGTTTAAATTTTAGCTTAAAATTACTGAAAACTCAAAACTGCTAACTGATAACTTGAATGGCGGCGATTTCGGCGGAATGTTTTTCAACAGTAGTTTCAAGTTTGGCGGTGCGATTTTCGAGTTGTTGATGGCTTTTAATGTTGGCGTCGTGGGCGTCTAAAAGCATTTGAAGTTTTTGACCGTGGTCATGCTCCATACGAAGAAGGATATTTTCAAAAGTGTCAAAGCGACTTTCAAGGTTGTCAAGGCGGTTGTCGGTTTTTAACTGACCTTCAACAAGCGTTTCAAGCATGGTTAAGATTTTATCTTCGTTATTCATAAAGGCATCTCCTTATGGTTTATTGTATGAATAATAATATAACAAAAGAAGGGAAATGTCAATAATGAAAAATAAAGAACTGAAAACTTCGAAGGGGGGTAAGGAATGGATATTGAAATGGAATTGATTAGGCTAAAGGATGAATTGGAGCGCATGAGAAAGTGGTATGATGATTTGCTGCTGCATTTAGACAGCGATAATATTATTGAAATTGATTTTGGACGAACAAAGTTAAAACAAGGTAAAGGCGAGCTAAGGCTGGCAACCGAAAAATGGGTTGAGGATAATTTCAAAGTTAAGTGAGGTGAGACAGGTTGAAACAAATAAATGTAAAGTTTAATGACAATTACAGGCTGGAGCATGTGGCGGATAATGATTTAGTAATCGAACAGGAAAATGTTTTAAAAATCAAGCCGGTATTCCCTGATTTGTTTTGTAGTGTACAGGAGTCCACCGTTGCCGGGGCTGTCGGTATAGGCCTTAACGACTTGGATGTGTTTGAGATGTTCGCATCGGATGCGGTGCCATTCGATATAGGCGACCCCATATCCGGTGAATATCTGCCTGAGGGAACGATAATAACAGACTATATAGTGACCCAAAACGGCATAATTTATTTGGTGCTTTCTAAAACTCCAACGATGAATTATAGCGCTATGACGGCTACGATTGGTCACCGGATGTTGAAGTCGAGATACGAGGTTCGGGCTTATCTTAATGCTCAAAACGGAAACGGCAACTTTTTTGAAATGGCGGACGAGAGTTTTACCGTTCCTCCTGAACTGATGGTTGAAGGAGACTTGAAAGTTGGCTTCGAGTTGAAAGACGGGGAAAGATATATCCGTTTTGAGCCGTTTAAGATTACCATAAAGGACTTTGTGCGTATTGGTGAGCCTGCGGGCAAATTTGATTATACCGTTACAATTTCGGCGGGGGATGTTGATACTCTTCCTGCCGGTGAAT
>JALOAJ010000093.1 GCA_023228885.1 Bacillota bacterium
TTGCGGCATCACCTAAAAGCCCGTCGTTAAAGTCATCCAAAAAAGAACGCAGCATTATATCGTTGTCGCCTTTCCATTGAGTGCCGCCTATCCACATTTCAATTTCACGATAGTTTTCAAAATCATCAGGTTCGACAATAACAGGGTCCCTGTCCGGCGGCGTGCAGCCCACGGTGGACAATGCAATAAGCAGCGCGAGCAACATAACAGCAAGTCTGGATAATCTTTGTTTCATAAGGCATCTTCTCCCTTTTAATTTTATCAATACTGCCGCTATCGCAAACAGTTATTGCCAAATAATTTTATTGATAATATACTATAGACTATAAACACATTATCTTACTTAAAGTTCTGCACTTGAACAGCTTTGTTAAACTCATACTATCATACTACTTTTTTAAAGTAAATACCTTTCTTGAAGTTAGAAGTTAAAAAAAACACAACTTGTACATGTTCTTTTATCAAGGCTTGACTTTTTACTCTTTTAAAGTATAATTGATATATGAAAAAGCCTTTAACCACAATGCTTAACGATTATCTTGTCACGCTTATTAAGCAAAATCTATCCAATGGCATAAGCACTCTGCCAAGCGAAAACAGCTTGGCAATCCGCTTTGGTGTGAGCCGCACGAGCATACGCAAGGCCCTCGCAGACTTGGAGCGCGAAGGGCTGATATTCAGGGTTCGCGGCAAAGGGTGTTTTATTCATGACGGCGGAAAGCTTTCTGACTTGGAAAACGGCGTGTTTGAAAAAATATTTGCATTTATATGCCCAGAGACCCGCACTGTTTTTGTGTCAGAAATTAAGGAAGGCATAAAAGGTTTTTGCAATGAAAACGGAATTTTGCTGCTGACGCTGCCGTCAGACTTTTCCGCGTCAAAAGAGATAGAAAATTTACATTTTGCGCGCAGAGCCGGCGCGCAGGGATTGATAATAATGCCCACTATTGACTATGAACATCACAGCGAAGTTTTAGCGCCCCAAATCAACAAATTGCCTATCGTTTTTGTAGACACAAAGCCTAAAGGGCTGAACGGCGTTTGCGTGTCCAGCAAGCATTTTGATATGGGGCTTTTGGCGGCGAATTATCTTAAAAAGCAAAACTGTAAACGCATAGCAATTATCTGTTCTTCAAATATTGGTTCGGTAAAATCAAGAATAGAGGGCTATATCTCTGCACTTGGCGATGAAAAGCCCATTATAATTCACGACATCGGACATTATGACGGACAGGATTTGACAAATTATTTGAAAGATAAACTTCAAAACGTAGACGGAATTATTTCTCAAAGCGGTACACACGCCGCTCAAATAATATACGCAATGTCCCAGCTTAACAAAACTATATTTGACGACTATCAAATGGTCGTTTTTGATAATGATTGCGATTTGATTGACCTTATGCTTCCAAGGCCCGTTCCGGCGGTCATGCAACAAGCTTATAAAATCGGTCACCGAGCCGCACAAATGCTTTCTTATTCTATTTCCTCAAACTTTATGTCGCCATTTACAAATACTTTTTTCGACGTAAAAATGCGTGTTTAACAACCTAACCGTAGAAGCTTCAAGTTTCAGAAACTAAATCCTCCATATTTGCGACTAAAACATAAAAATCCATTGGGAGAATGTCCTCCCAATGGATTTTTACCGCTTCACTAAACTATTGTGTCAAACATTAAAATTTACAAGTCAAATTATAAACAGCCGATTAGCATCTTGCCGCCTAACATAATTTCCAAGTTGTTATTGCAACCGCTATCATATAAATACTTGATAGTTGCTCAATCCAATGTGAAAACTTTTCCGCCATTTATGCGTGATTTTTCGGCTGCAAAGCCCATCATGTGACTTTGCAGCGAATTGCCGATGTCAGTAAGACGCAAGGCATTTTTGTTGCTGTGAATATCAATAAGGTCTTTTATTAAAAAGTAATCCCCGCCGCCATGGCCATAACCTGCGTCATCACAACGAATTGTTTTTCTTTCACCGCCGAATATATTGCAATGCAAAAGGCCTTTCTCCATTGTCCCAAGAATATCGCCGCGTTCGCAATGTACGTGAATATCCCTGCCCGCATCCATGGCAAACGGAGTCATGGTCAAATGGGCGGTTACCCCCTCTTCAAACTCCATGTTGACAACCTGATGATCCACAGCCGTGTTGTCACAACGGTATACGCAGCGTCCGTAAGGGCCTGTTCTTAAGGCTTGATACACCTTTTCCTTGGTAGGGTCGGGAGCGATAACATCTACAGGCCAACCGGTCACACCTTGATCGAACCTGTCGGTGACATAAAATTTTTCTGCGTTATAGATGCATTGCTCTTTGACCGCACAATCCAAACAACGCTCCGCGCTGTTTTCCGGCGCGTTGCGGGACACAAAATAGCTTAAGCCACCGAATGAGGAAACAGACTTACAACGTTTGCCAATTATCCAGGACAGAAGATCCAAATCATGACAGCATTTTGCAACAATCATTGGGCAAGATTTTTCCGTAACACTCCAGTTTCCGCGCACAAAACTATGTGCTTGATGCAAAAAACCAACATTTTCTGTCAGATTTACCGTTACTATTTTGCCATATCTGTCGGTGCAAAGTTCGTCTTTTATCGCGCGAAAAAATGGAGCGTACCTGAGAACATGGCAAACTGAAATCTGTCTGCCCAGCTTTTTTGCAAGATTGTAAATTGCCTGGCAATCCTCCTCCGTGCAGGCGATGGGCTTTTCAAGCAAAATGTCGTAGCCCGCTTTGAGCGCAAACTCCGCATGTCTCCTGTGGAGCCGGTCAGGCGATGTAATCATGCATATATCTGCAAGCTTGCCTTTTTCAAAAAAAGCGGCATCTGATAAATACTGGTTT
>JALOAJ010000092.1 GCA_023228885.1 Bacillota bacterium
AAGGCGACTGCAAAATTCGCTTATTAAATTAAAATAACTATTTTTATCGATCACTTTTACCAGTTAGGGTGCTACACTTTTATACTTATATTTGTTATATTTTTATATTGTAAAATACAGGACAATGTATATCCTGAGTATGCAATCTGTGTGTATTCATAGCCCAATCCTTTCCCAACAAGCCATGCATAATCGCTCGAAGCATTGTTATCCATCTTGTTTCCAGCTTGAGCACCTACGGTAATTGCATCTCCAATAAACTCAATGATATCATTTGATACCCTCCATTACTGCACTTAACCGGAACGACAGTGGTTCAACTCACATTTCACATTAAGTATGTTGTGATTATTGAACTCGTATCTTTATTATATCATATATTGGATAAATTGTACAGAATTAAAGAATCAACCCCTGCTCAATTTCATTACTCATATTTATCTCCATTTCGCCAAGGTTAATGACTATACCTCCAATATTTTCTCTGACTAAATCTTCATCAAATTCTGCTAAGCTAAGCTTCTCGCAAACATGTTCCCCAACTTCCAAATCTGCGATAGAATGAATGTTTTTACATAGTGCATCTTCCCCATTTTCAGCCCTATCAACACATCTCCATACTACTTTGTCACCAGCACGAGTTATATGTCTGAAGTTTTTGCCACATTCTCCGCAAACTAAAAGACCGCTTAGTACATTCTGCGAATTGCACCGCGCGGTCTTTTAGGTATTATTATCATTAATATTGGAACATCTATCCTTCTCAAATTGAACATCGAAATATTTCTCGATTGAAACAATTGTGTTTATGTATTTTTTGTTTGACAGAATTGTGTCTATCGTTGCACGCCCCCATGCCCCGTTTTCTGTAGGTGATGAAATTTGTTGTTTCATGTTCATCTCTCCAATCATAATTTATTATGACAACTTAAAACATTACTATTCGTATGTTTAATGACGCAGTGCAAATTCCACGAGATTTAAACATGGGGATTATATTAGTGAAGATAATTCTGTTCGCGTGATAGACGCTTTTGTGAACAGTCTAAATATGGACGGGCGGCTTTGCTCATTCTACTCTCAAAGAAATAGGATGTCCGCCTTATGATCCCAAGGACTTGCTAAAACTTTACATATACGACTACTGCTGCAGTGCTGAGGTGTTACGAGAATTCCACCATCAGCATAGAGCTTTAGGGAGATGAAAAGCGCATTTTAAGCTGTTTTAGAAAAAGCGATTATGGCAGAGTTACCGCCCTATGGGATATATATTAAGCGAAATGAGAACAAGGCGAACAAACACTGTGTATGCCAACCGCGCAGCGTGTAGGCAATGTCAAAACAAATGCACAGTTCCACCGTATAAGAATGTGTCTTTCGAACCTGATAGTGAGTATGTACCGGTGCTTATGAACCGGGTGGATGGATTTAAGTTACCGAAGTTTCCCTCACATGTGAAACTGCCTGACAATTTTAAAAAACAGACAGGGAAACAGATTTTGATACGAATTCGTGTGACGAAGAAGTTGATGAAAGAGCGTATGTGCCTTTCTGAGCATCCATTCGGAACTGTGAAATGGAACGATGGTGCACATTATGTGTTGTGTCGGGGCAACGAAAAAGCCGCAGCGGAATTGAGGCTTAGTTTTCTTACATACAATATGCGCAGAGCGACAAATATGATAGGAATAAAGACACTGATAGCAGCAATATGAGGCTGCTATTTTTGTTTTTTAGGTTGTTTGGTTAAACGAAAGAAGTTTATACTAAATTTCTTGAAAAACGACAAACAAAAAGTCTGAAAAGCCGTGTAAACACTGACCTTTCAGACAAGATGTGGTGCGGGCGAAGGGGCTTGAACCCCCACGGTTGCCCACTAAATCCTAATGCTGTGGTCACCTTAGTGAAAGAAAACTGTGTAAATTTACATAGTCCGCCTTGCAATCTGCCGAATACTTTCTCGTGTTTAATTATTTGTAATTTGGTATTTGACTTTAATCCGTTCGAGCCTTTTTCCAATCGGCTTTTCAAGCGCTAATAAAAATATGATGTTTGAAACCGCATATATGAACATAAACGGCAAAGAGGCCGCAACAGCAACTAAATATCTTGACATATTAAAAAATCCATCCATTGAAATTACCGTCCAAACATCCATCATAAGTGAAAATGCAATGCCTGCTGCCACACCATATACAGATAGCTGAATCTTATTATCAAGAAGCCCCTTTGAGGCAAGTACCCCGGCAAAGAAACCTAAAAAGCCCCATACAAACATTTGAAACGGTGTCCACGGACCTTGCCCAAAAAATATGTTAGATAAAAGCGCAGAAAATGCCCCCGTTATAAACCCTGCCTCGCTGCCAAAATATATAGCCGTAATTACAACCATAGCGGTTACGGGTTTAAAACCGGGAATTGGGGCAAACGCAAACCTGCCGATTGAACTAAGGGTAATCATAACTGCAATTATAATCATTTCCCGTGAGCTCTTTTTTTGCCTTTCAAAGCGCAGAAAAAAAGGCGCACAGGCTAAAATGGCGATAATCATTGATATGATATTATATTTTCTATCACCAAAAAACAAAACGCCAACAGCCATAACAAGCGGTATGCCCACAAGAACAATTAAAGCGCTTATCAGTTTTTTAGCCCATTTAGTTTGCATAGCTTTGTTACTCCTTCACAGAAAATTGTGTTTTTATACATGTGCCTTGAAATTCTGCTTGCAGCAGTAGTATAAATGTCAGTGGCGGTGATAAAATGTACAAAAGTGGTGGTAAAAAAATGTACAAAAAGGGCTTTTAGTAAAAAGTAAAATATGATACACTTTTTTTCAACAAAAAGTTGAAGAAGGTGTAAA
>JALOAJ010000094.1 GCA_023228885.1 Bacillota bacterium
ATGGGTATTGACGGTGGGGTTAACGGGAAAAGCCTCATAACATCAAATGAAATTTGGATTGAGGATGACGGGTACAAGCCAAAATACAAAACAGACAAAAGAGTGGGCATTGATTACGCAGCCGAGAGGGACCAAAACAGGCTTTGGCGTTTTCTTGCGGAGGATGGAGATTAATTATGAAAGCAGTTATTCAAAGGGTCAGCAGCGCCTCGGTTTTAGTGGAAAAGAATGTGGCGGGCGAAATTGGGCAGGGACTGTTGGTGTTTTTGGGGGTTGAAGCGGGGGACACGAAGGAGCAGGCACAAAAGCTTGCGGGAAAAATCGCAAAACTTAGGATTTTTACGGACGAAAACCAAAAAACAAATTTATCTTCCGAAGATATAGGGGGGGAGCTTCTGGTGGTTTCACAGTTTACGCTGTGTGCCGACTGCAGAAAGGGAAACAGACCAAGCTTTGTCAATGCCGCACCGCCCGATATTGCCGAGGAAATTTATGAATATTTTATAAATGTGTGCAAGCCCAAATTTAAAAAGGTACAAAGCGGTGTTTTCGGTGCCGCCATGACAGTTTCAATTGTCAATGAAGGTCCTTTTACATTGGTAATCGAAGGTAAAAATACATAAAAAAATAAATTTTACTTGACATTTTTGTTATTAATATATAAATTAATATGTATCCGTAAAAAACAGGGAACATGTTTTGTGAAAGACCGTACAAAGGAGGGATATTTTGAAAAGAAGCAGTCCCGATAAAGTCAGTTACTTAGGATATTTTCTTGTTTTTCTTATCTCGGTGTCCGTGATGTTTGCGGCGGTTTTTATAATAATCAGCAGTATTAGAGGATATTATTACGAACATATGGAAAGTGATGTTCGCCAAATTACTGTCAGCTATACTTCAAGACTTAAAACTGCTATTGCCGCAACGGAGATTATCAATAATCTGATGAATGAAAAGATTGAAACTGCAAGCCAGATGGTTTCGCGTTTTAAGGATGAAATAAGTAATGAGGAGCTAAATGAACTGGCAAAAACCATCGCCGCAGACGTTATTTATATTTACGACAAAAACGGTGAGGTGATTTATTCTACCACAGGTGAGTTTATAGGCTGGCGTCCGCATGAAAAGCATCCCGTTTATGCCTATATGGAAAGCGGAGAGAAAAGGTTGGTTGAGGATATAAGGGCGGACCTTGAAACGGGGGTATACTATAAATTCGGGTATTATACGGCGGATGACGGGCAGTTTGTGCAAATAGGAATTCTTGCCGAAAAAATATATGAGTTTTTGGCTAATTTTGAAATACAGAGATTGTTGGATGAAATTGCAGAAAATAAATCTGTTGAGGCGGCGTACTTTTTTGATACATATATGAATGTGACCGCAAACTCATTTTGTGAATGGGATTTACATTTTTCGGATGCAATGCTTGAAATAATACAAAGCGGGAACGAGCATAGGTTTGATTCTTCCAATTTAGAAAAAAATGTCCACACCTTAGCGATGCCGGTTTTTGTGGACGGCTCAAGGATTGGCAGTCTTGTTATAGAGCATAACACGGAAGAAACAGATGCACTTATAAAGACTTTAACTTTTATCGGAAACACAGCCCTCATTGTTATTTTCTTCCTGGTTTTTGCCGCAACCTTTTCCGCATATGTAAGAAACAAAAATTTGGCATATTATGCTTACCACAACAATTCAACAGGACTGCCCAACAAGAGGTATTTTGACGAGTATTTAAATCACGAGCTTGCGCAGCCGCTGGATGGGAAAAAGGCAATAATACTTATAAACCTTAAAAACTTCAAAAGGGTAAGTATGCTGTCGGGCTATCATTACGGGGAAAAGCTTATACAGGACATGGGAGACAGCCTGATGTTGCTTGAAAGCGATAACCGCCGACTGTTCCATCTGTATTCAGACATATTTTTGATTTATGTAAAAGGATATAAAACCAAAAATGATTTAGAGGATTTATGTGATGCAATCCCTCGTGTGCTGAGAGAACTGGCTACTTCATACAGCATAAAGGGCGGCATAGGCGTTGCGGAGGCAGAGGGCTTTTTCGGGGAGGCAACCATACTTTTGAAAAATGCATCCCTTGCTGCGAGGCAATCAAGTGAAAATGAAATTTTCAGCTGCTGTTTCTTTGACAAAGATATGGACAGCCGCCTAAGGCGGGAAGAAGCAATTATAGAGGAGCTTAACCGTGCGGTATACGGCGGAGACAGTTTATACCTTGAATATCAGCCTATTATTGATTTGAAAACCAACAGGATTTACGGGTTTGAAGCTTTGGCGAGGTTGAGATGTGATAAGCTTGGGATAGTGCCGCCTTCAGAATTTATACCCATTGCCGAAAGAACCCTTTTAATAGTTCCCCTTGGTAACAAGATTTTTAGAATGGCGTCCTGTTTTATAAAAAGAATGCAGGAGGAGGGTTTTCGGGATATTCGTGTTTCGATAAATATTTCAGGGATACAGCTTTTAAGGGGGGATTTTAACCGAAATCTCATGGAAATTATTAAAGAATGTGAAATAAACTCTTCAAATATTGATATTGAAATTACCGAATCTGTTTTTTCAAACAACTACTCCGCAATCAACAATAAGCTTTTGCATCTGAGGGAAAGCGGGATGAGAGTAGCGGTTGACGATTTTGGGATGGGGTATTCTTCATTGGCAAGACAAACAGAGCTTAATATAAACTGCCTAAAAATTGATAAATATTTTGTTAATAAAATTTTGACCGGAAACGAAAATAATATTTTAGTGGGGGATATTATTTCCATGTCCCACAAACTGGGGCACTTTGTTGTTGCCGAAGGTGTTG
>JALOAJ010000046.1 GCA_023228885.1 Bacillota bacterium
TCATCCATAAACCAACACCTCCAAATGTAAAAACCGCCCTTTCTGATAAAAAGGCGGTTTAGCGTTCGTGTTCACGTTGTTTTTTTCTGTGCCAATCCTCAAGCAGTTTCAGCAAGGTGTCCTCCATCTGCTTTGCAGAATAGTGTTTCGGAAAGTATTTTCGTAATTTATCCTCTTTAAAAGTAATTTTCACCTTTTCCGGTTTCTGCTCTTGCATAATGGAGTCCATAACATCAACATTTATCCGTCCTTCCTCTGCAAACTTACGTATTTTGGAAGCCTGTGCAATAGAGGGGGAGGTTTCTTCTTTTTCTATAACCTTTATCAGTTCCGCCTGCTCCTTTGAGCCTAAATAGGATATTTCAACAGCGGCATTTAAAGCGATTTTCTTTTCATCTACCATTTCAAGTAGGGGGTCGATGAGGTTGGTAAGACGGATATAGCGTTGAACTTGTGCTTGACTTTCTCCCATCTCCTTTGCCAATTCTTCTCTTGAAGTATTAGTATTTAAATTATGTTCAATTTGAACATAATTTTCTTTTGGCGGTCTGCCTGCCTTTCGTTTCATCGCCTCCAACTTCAACTGATAGGCAAAAGCCTTTTCGCTGGGGAGAATATTCTCACGCTGTAAATTGCTATCCACAAGAAGTATGGTAGCAGTATCATCATCAAGTTTTTTAACCACAACAGGAATTTCGATTATCCCTGCAAGTTCACAGGCTTTTACCCGTCTGTGTCCTGAAAGAATTTCATAGCCGCCATCTTTATGGGGTCTTGCAATAACAGGGGATAAAACACCGCTTTGCTTGATACTCTCAACAAGTTCATCCATACTTTCATCAAGCAAAACCTTGAAAGGCTGTGATTCAAAGGGTTTCAACTCTGAAATGGCAACAGGCTTAATTTCTTCTGTATTCCGTTCCTCGTCCGTTTTGAAAATATCATCGTACGGGGTCAGACTTATGTTTAATGCGGGATTTTTCACTATTTAGCACCTCCTTCGTTAAAGCACGATACGCCTGTGCAACCTTACCGTTTTTGTCATAGCTGTATATACTTTTTCCTACTGCCGAAGTTTCGGCAGCTCTGATAGATAGGGGAATTTCCGTTTTGTAAACCTTCAGATTGTTCCCGTATGTATTTCTGATTAACTTAGAAATACCCTTTGCAAAATTTGTTCGACTGTCTACCATTGTCATCAGAATGCCGCCAACCTTTAAACCCGGGTTTATCTGCCTCCGCACCTTCGAAACGGTTTTCAAAAGTTGTTCCAACCCCTTTGCAGGTAAATATTGAGCCTGCACCGGAATGATTATCTCATTTGCCGCCGTAAGAGCGTTTGTGGTCAGCATACCAAGGGAGGGAGTACAGTCGAGTAGCACAAAATCGTAGTCAGCTTTGATTTGGCTGATATATTCCTTTAATACTTGTTCCCGACTCATGATGTTTACAAGCACCGTTTCAATGCCCGATAATTCAATGTTTGCAGGCACTAAGTCCACGCCCTCGTTGTGGTGCAGGATACCTTCGTCTTTTGCAATTGGCTTTTCATCAATAACTTTTTGCAAGAGCGTTGCCAAGGTAACAGGCAAATCGTCTGGTTGGGGAAATCCAAGACTTTCAGTTAAACTGCCCTGTGCATCACAATCAATAAGCAAAACACGCTTGCCCTCGTTTGCCAAGCCAATGCCTAAATTGACCGTTGTGGTGGTTTTGCCGACACCGCCTTTTTGATTTGCTATTGCTATAACCTTTGACATTTTTAACACCTCCATAAATTTATCCGTATAAATCATGATTGACCTTTGCAGTATAAAAATTATCTATTGTTTCAAGTGAGTTGTATATCGTGGTAATTAAAAACGCCCGTATGTTACGGACGTTAGATGTATTATCTTTTATAGAATCATGGATATATTCAATATGCTGGGATGTAATTTTCAAAAAACGACTTTTCACCACATCTGTGGGATAATCTTGTTTGTTTATCCGAATCGTGGGGGAGCGTGAGCATACCACATCGGTCATGATTAAAACAATTTCATCAAGCCATGTCCCATACTGTGCTTTGATAATGTCATATTCAATGTTTTTCTTGATTAAATCTTTATATGATTTGCACTCATCAATCCATCGTATCGTATCAGCAGATGATTTTTCCATAGGCTCACCGCTGATAGGATATGATATGATTTCAGTATCATTATAATCAGTATTATTAATATCAGTATTATTAATATCAGTATTATTAGGGTCTGCTTTGCCGAAGTCTTGAATTCGATTTTTCAGAAGTGTAGACTTCGGTTTTTCAGAAGTCAAGACTTCGGAAAAACCGAATAGCTCTTTTACATAGATAATAGTGGGTTTTCCCTGACCTTGCTTTTTTCGTTCAATAAGTCCGTAGCCTTTGCCAGTATCAAGTTCAGCAAACAACTTGACACCTTTATCCTTACCGCAGTTAAGCTGTTCCATTGCATCCTCTAAAGAATAATAAATATATACACGCTTTTCCTCATCAAACCATTTGTTCATTACAGATAAACTCATACGGTCAAGCATCAAGCCATATAAGACCTTTGCTTCTGTCGAAAGTCTTTTAAAACGATTGTCTGTAAATAAAATTTTAGGCATACGATAAAAACTATATTGTTCGGCTCTTTCAGCATAGTGATAATTAAGTTTCAAATTCTTGGTCAAAGTTGCTCCCCCCCACATACAGAATTTATATAAAAAAAGGCATTACTTTTATTGCTATAGCAACCAAAAGTAATGCCTTTTAATCATTTTCTTGAATTTTGAACATTGTTTATTCGCTCAAACCCTTATAAATACAGGGTTTCCCTATGCCCCTTATGGTTACCGCAACCATCAAACCCTTGAAATCACTGGATTTCAGGGGTTTTTACTTTTCCATTTACCACTACTTTTTTGCTGTTTCATACCACCATTTTTGCAGGTGTGAAAAGTATGTTTTAAATATTTAGTTACGATAGCCTTTTTAAAATATACCACTACAAAATACCACCACTACATTTATACCACTTTTAAAAGAGATAAATTGTTCTTTACAAACTCACTCGGATTGGTACAATCAAGGTTTTGCTTATCTGCGTGTTCAAGGAATAACTTCATAGCTTCCTGAAGTGATGCAAAGCGATAAAAATCTGTTCAACCATTTTTTCATTTTTTTCACTCTTTTCTATATAAAATTGATTTCAAAAACACTTCATTGCCCATCTCTTGCGCCATTTAAATATCTGATATAAAAATATCTATTATCGGCATAAGCGTATTCACCGCCGTCCAACTGAAAATTCTGACCTCATAGATTTTTGCGGGGGGAACGGAAAATAACAAATCTTCAAGCTCAATTTCGTTTGTTCCTTGATTAAGTGTTATTGTAACCTTTTTTAAGCCTTCAAGTTTATTTTTGTCTTTTTCATATATAGCTATCATAATGTCACAGCTTTCCAACCCTGCATCGTCATTGACAATTCGAAGCGTCAGACCGCCGGTAATCAGACCGCCGCTTTTTGTTAGCCCATTAAAAATCAGTCCACTTTGCGGTTTGGAATCCGCTATGGTAAGAATAACCTCGTCATAGGCCGTGCTGCTTGCTGTTGCTGTTATGGTATAGCTGCCGGGGAGCGTATTTTCACCGATTGACACCATTCCGTTTTCAACATTGATCCCCTGCTCTGAAGGCGTTACAGTCCATGTCACATTTTCTCCGGACAGAAGGTTTCCAAGCGGGTCAAAGACTTCGGCGGTATATTGAAGTGTTGAGGATGGCTGGGCGAAAATATTTGATGCGTCCACTCCGTCATTTTTAATAATAAGTGATGTGGGTATTGTAGATTCGGTATCTTCAACATAGGCAAAAACGCTGTAAACCGGCTTGTCAAGCTCAAGTGTTATTTCGGCGGTCTGCATATTGTCCAAAGTATCAAGGGGTGTGCCTGCTGTTGCAATCGGTTCGCCGTCCTCGCCGTAACCGTTCACATAAACATAACTGCCACTGAGCGTATTCCCTGTCAGATTGGTCACGGTAACGATTGCCGAGGTGGAGCTATCCTCCTGCATAGTTGCCTTTACAACAACAGTCGGCTCATAGGTTATGGTTTTTATCATGTCACCTTCTTCGTACATTGTGTAACCGTCAACGGTGTAGCTAATATCCCAGTCAAATTTATATTCCGTGTTATTTTCAAGCCCCGCTGTATACATGGAAATGGTGTCATTCTCCTTGTCAATTACAATTTCCACATTGTTGTTTGTTCCAAATAGCCCAAGTTCGGTGTTGGAAGATAAATAGCTTCCGCCGCTCTTTGCAACGGTCATTGGCAAAACGGTGCTACCTGTATCAAGGGGTTCCCATCCATTATCGCCATATACAGACACGGTTGCTGAAGCATTGGTTATGCTTGATGTAACCGGGTGGTACAAGGGAGCTGTCATCTCCACCCTGTCGCCCGAAAGTGACGGTTCTGCAAAGCTGCCCATAGGATTATAAGAATCCGTACCATTGTCAGACGGCAGGTTATAGAAACCATAGGCGGTACCGTTATGCTTATCTGTAATATCATAAAGAGTTCCCTCAATATCTCCTGTGCCCGTTCCATTTCTGTAAATCTGCAAAAGCTCTGTCCTCTGGTCTTCTGTCATAAGGCTTCCGGTGTAAAAACTACCGTCGTAAAGCTCATATACTCTGGAAGCATATTTATATATATCATGCATTCTGTTGCTAACCTTAACATTATTGACCGACGAAGCGCCAAGATAGCCAAGCAGCTCGCTCCGGTAATCCTTCATCAACTGAATCATTTGCGTGTCACCCGAAACAGCATTCATAATGTACTCAATGTCATGCAAGTCAAAGTATGAGTTGTTCCCAAGTCTTATCCAATTGATCGTATTATACTCATCCCGGAAATGATAAAAGTTTTTAAGCGTTTTTCCTTTTTGGGCGGCGTAATCGTAAAGCCCACCGCCTAAAAGTGCGTCCATTTCGATGTCAAGCATTTGTATTTGCGCCATCAAATCCGTTGCTATAGCTTCGTAAGCCGCGGAGTATTCGGCCAATGCACGAAGGCTTGAAAGAAGAGTGAATCTGTTACCGCCGCCCCTTAGATAGTTTCGGATTCCGTTTGCGTCAAATGCGGAATACTGTATGTTGGTGGTGTCGTAATTATAATAGTTGCCATAATCGCCTGCCCCTTCAAAGTATGCGCCCTCCCACAGGTTTTCATAGCCATCGATGATTTGTTTTAGCTGTACAAACTTTTCTGCCATTTTTTCCTGAACCTTTAAATAGGCATTTAGGCGCGTGTCCAGCTCATGGTTGTATGCGGCCTCATCAGCAAGAAAATTGTCGTAATAGTCCTTGACCTTTTTCTTCCTATCTTCCACATATTCCAACTTCTCTGATACTGTTTCATAAAGCTCGTAGCCTCTATTGAAAATGGTGATGGGTATTGTGCTTTGAAGCTTTTCAATAACAGTTGTTGTTTTGTTAATTACATCTGTATACAATGTATTGTCCTCCGGCCAGATGACCTTTGTATATGCATCACTAACGGCATTAACCCGGTATTCCACATGGTTGGCATTGTTGAGGGGATTGATAAAGTAAGACGAATTATATCCTTCCGGCACCCAAACCACACTATTATAAAGCTCCCAATAATCATCCTTGAGCTGCTGAAGTTGATCCATATATGAGGATAAATCCGTCAGATAAGGCTCAAGTTCGGAAGGAAGTGTGTCCTTCGAGTCTATAAACGGCTTTATGCTGGCTTTTAGTGCTGTAAGCGCCGTTTTCCCGTTTTCAAGGTTTCCCAAAAGTGGAGGCCAACTTTCCTTAAATAGTGTAACAGCATCTACATACAGAGCTTCCTCAAAGGTACGATTGCCTAAAAAATCCCAATAACCGTCACTGTCCCAGTCAACGCTTATGTAGGAACTTATGGTTTCAGGAGAGCACCCGTTTTCTACATCAGTTTCCAATATTCCAAGCTCCAAAGCCTTTTGAGCCAAGCAATCCGCCGCCATGTTGTATGTGTCAATAATATTTTGGCATAGGATTAGGGCATCGCTGCCCGCTTCCGCATCAAGCTCCGCTTTTTTGGTTAGCACAGCATCAAAAACAGCAGCTTTTCGCTCCGCCTGAGTATATCCTATAGATTCGCCGTACTGGTTGGCAAGTTGCTCTGCGGTAAACCAAGAAAAATTCAGCCCTTCGTAATTTCCTGATGGCGGAATTGGTTCACTTGGATACTTTTCAAGCAAAGACTCCTCATAAGCTGCCTTTTCCTGTGCTTTCTCCCGCTCTTTAAGGTCAAGCTCATTAAGATAAAATTGGTGTCCGGCTTTTAACATCTCATAGCGGTATTTTAATTTTTTCATGGCTGCATCAATGCGAGGAAGGCTGTTTTCTGCCATTTTTGCATAGGTGTCCATAAGTGCGCCAAAAAGCTTGACGGTTTCTTCCGGGGTAAAGGGAACTCCCGTTTCACCGTTTTTATATCGAATAAACTTTTCGTTAAAATCGCTGTCCTCCATTGAGGCAAAGCCCGTTAAAACATTGAAAATATCGGCAATTTGGCTACTTGCTTCATTGGCAGCACCTTTTGTGACGCTTGGTACAAAAAGCATATCGGAAAGCATCAGCGTACATTGTGTAATGGTAATTGTTACAACGTTTGCAATACCCTTGGTACGCATTTCCACCGTCTTTTCATAGTATTCTCTGCCTATTTGATATTCCTTTTCCACCGCATCAAGGGCAGATTGAAAGTTTTTTGCCCTTTCCCACCATGCAATTGCAGAAGGAATTTGATAGCTTGCAATCTCAGAGTATTCCGGGTACAAAGTAGCAAGTGACCTTCCGTTTCCAAACTTGGCAGTCAGCACAGGGTAATCCCGCTTTGCTATTCTTGACTTCCAAAGCTTGTTTGCTTTGTAATATGAACTGCTTGCCTTATTCCAAAGCGTTATTTCCTGGAAGCCTTCATTGCCAAAGGCGGCTTTCTTTGCCGATTTTGTATAAATGGCATTGTATGTAGTCCTTTTTTGCTTATCGGTCATTTTGCTCCATGCCTCACGATTCTTGTAGGCAGGGGCAGTTTTTGTGTTAAAGGTATAGCCATCCATCTCGTATTCAACGTATTGACCAAACGCACCCCACGCTGCTCCGGCAGTGTTAATAATTTTTACCTCTCCTTCGCCCTCCTCTGCTAAAACAGTTAAGGGCACCTGGGAAAATATAATAACAACAGCTAATAACAGTGCCATACTTCTGATTTTTGATTTGATTTTCATTTTATCCTATCCTTTCTTTGCCAAGTAATATTTTTACCAACCGCTAACCGTCGCCTCTACACCTGTTTCATGAAGAAACTTTTGTTTCACCTGCGAAACCTTTTCAGTATTATCTAAGCCATGAAGCAACTCCAGTTTTAAAGTTTGCACTTTGTTTCCGAAAGTCAGGCTTATTCGCTCACTGTCTATCTCAATACTTTGCAGTCTGGAACCGTTTAATCCATCGCATCCCCATTTGTAAACCTTGTCGCCCACCAATGCGCCAAAGGTTGATACCACCGTTTCATCCATCGTTTTTGTCTCCGAGCGTTCCAAATCAGACACAACGGCGGACGGAACCGTAAGTATGGAATTATCGCAAATTAGCCCTGCGTCAGAAGCCACACGGCTTTGAAAGATAAAAAGTATCAGTAGGGTAATACCGGCACCACCAAAGGCAAGTGCAGTTTCTCTCATATGACCTGCGACAAAACATGTTATCAGCAAAACACAGCCTGTAAAAAGCGCCGCATACAGATTGCGCCGTTTTCGGATTGCTTGCATTTTATCAGACCTCCTTTATAGAATAGTGTAATGTAAAAAAAATAAAAAGTCATCGTCCGAAAGTATGAAATTACAGAAAAAGCCCCTCATACTAAAGTATGAGAGGCAGTATTTATGCGGGTTTTCAGTCACGCATCGGATTGGTTTTTCAAGAGAAGGCTGATAAGCTCCGCCCTGCTTTGAACATCATATTTTGAAAATATGTTCCGAACATGGGTTTTAACAGTGCTTTCGCTGATATATAATGCCCCGGCAATTTCACGGTTTGCCTTGCCCGAAAGAACGAGCTGCAATACCTCCTGTTCCCGAACGGTCAACGGGTCGAGGGCTTGTATCCGGTTTAGAGCCGTATCTTGCTGCGCCTGTGTCATACGGTCATAGGCGGCAAGGTAGGCATGGCTTTTTAAGAGCAGGATAAGCTGTCGGTTCAGGGTTGGCAGCAGCACCAACGTGACACATACAATCGAAAGGGCAATAACCGCTACCTCCGCACCGGAAATCCGAATGGAGGTTACCCCCATTCCAATCATTCCGCCGCACAAAACACCCGCCACATTAGCCGAAAGTCCAATGCCAAATACCCGTGCAGGGTTATCAGTATAATCAAGCATCTCGCCGAGAATACTCCACCAAAACAAATCAAAAATCCCACAGGCACCAAGCATCAGAGTATTCACAATAAGATAGTCCGTTTCGTTTTGCCCGAGCAGCATAAAGCTGATGAACGAAGCCATAATCATACCCATGCCCACATACAAGATTTTAGACCTGTTTGCTCCCATCGGAAGGTTTCTTATTACGGCAAGGGCGGCAATGTATGGAACCGCCCAATACCAACTTGTCAGTTCCGTAAGATGTTCAAAATCAGGGCCAAAAACATGATACATCAGCCCGGAATTGATGGTAATGATAAAAACGAACAGACATAATAAGAGCAAAGGCTGCTTTACGTCTCTGTGCTGCACGGTTTTTTCTTCCTCTGACCGGCCGTGCTCCGTATTGTCGGGTAATATAATAAAAAGTGTTATACCTATAATAAGACAAATAATAGCAAAAGAAAGTCCCGAAAAAGGCGATAGGTGTACCGCCGTCATATTTATGGCAATCATGAGCAAATTGGAGTAAATCAAGGCATCAGCACAGGTTTTAATGCGCTGGTTTTTAGGAGTAAATGCTTTGAGAAAATATCCCCATGCCGCTAAAGAGCAGCCGGTGGTATAAGAGGCAAGAGGCAGAGTCGTCAGCCACAGCACCGTAGGCCGAAAGAAAAACGATATTGTGGCAAGCAGACTCACCAGCAAGCCACTGCACAAAACACGCTTTGCCGCTTTTGGCGTATGTACGAAGAAACCACAGGTGAAAAGCCCGGCAAGGTGTGCGATAATAGCACTTAGGATGTAAGTATTCGCAGGAACATTAAAATGCTCCAGCAAGCCGTAAAGTACCTGCCCTTCAAACAGGAAGGACAGCAAATATGCAAATGAAAAGGAAAATGCCGCAACCGATAGCACTCTCGGGTTTTTTATAAATAGACGCATAAATGCACCCCCCAACAGTTGAATTTATCTTTTCCATATAAAAGGATTATATCATAGTTAAGGGGAAATCGCAATTGCTTTTATTTTTTAAAAAGGCACTATAATTTTCCAAAATGTTAGGTCTTTTTTTATGGAAACAGTGAAGGGAGAATATAATCGCACGAAGACTATACCGTTTTGAGTGTGGTTTTCCAGTTTAAGAGTGCAAAGACGATCCTATTTTCGAATGCCCCCTGCATACTTAATAAAAACGTAGTGTTGATACGGGATTTAAAGGTTTTTAAAATGGCGAATTTTATGTGGCTCTGCACCTTTAATTAACAACAACTTTTTATATCACGGTCTTCTTTTTCCTCTTGTTTTTATACATTAGTGTATCCATATGATGTATAAACAGCTTAAAATTTTCCCAACGCAAAGGATTGTAGACATCATTGCAATAAGCCGGTTATTTCATTTTCTAATATATAGATTATTTATATATAAAAAGTAGGACACCTGATTAGATGCCCTACTTCCATGCTCACTAATAAACTGACCTTCAAGAAATATTCCGCATTTTTCCAATTAAGCATACCACTATAAGCGTACCACCATACCACTAAACCGTACCACCATAACGTACCACTTCACGCGATATTACTCATTGGAATTATTGGAATTAAAATTTCCCAAATGCCTGAAAGCCGCTTGCTTACTGGGTTTATTAAGTCTTAATAAAATTATTGGAATAACTGCGAGAAACTCATAACCCAAAGGTCGGTGGTTCAAATCCGCCCCCCGCTACCATCAAGCCCTTGAAATCATTGGATTTCAGGGGCTTTTACTTTTCGTTTTACCACCATTTTTTTAGTACCACTATTTTTTAGTATGCGAAAAATGTTTTTTAAATAAACGAGGACAACAGATTTTTATCATTTACCACTATAAAGTACCACCATTATATTTATACCACTTTTAAAATGGATAAATTGTTCTTTACAAATTCGCTTGGGTTTGTAAAGTCAATGCCTTGATCTGGAGCATGCTTTAAAAACAACTCCATTGCTTCCTTATCGATGACAACTGTAACATTTTTATTTTCACTTTTTTTGCTTTTGACAAACTCATCTGTTTTACTGTCGTTTTCCAATAAAGCAATAGTTGCCTTCTTCTTTTTATCATGGGTATGCAAATAGATAAGTGATGTCTGTTCGTCTGAATGTCCTAACAGCGATGCAAGACTTTTTAAATCTCCCCCTCTCTCAACAATGTTCATCGCAAAAGTGTGTCTAAGTCATGGATATCGAATTGATTATTTTATTGCATTATTTTGTGGTTTATTGAAATTAATTTTAGAATCGCACTTCCTTTATTCTCGATAATCTGCTATAATGAAAATAAATAATATAGCGATTGAGGGATAGAAATGCGCCCGTATACAGGAGATTACACTGAACAGAGAAAAAATGAAAAATTGAATTTTTCATATTATACCTTCACTCCTCGTCCATTGAAAGACGCTACGCTTTTCAAAATGGACGAGGAACTTGCTGCTCTTTTGGTCACGGCACATCGCAACCTTGGGCTGTTGGAAGGTTTGATTCAGTATGCGCCAAATAAAAACTCGTTTTGTGAACTAATTCTCATAAAGGAATGCACCTATTCCATAACGATAGATTATAATGCACCAGATTTTAGTGATATATTGGTTAGAAGGGGTACTGGCAAGGGTGATATAGAGCCTATAAACAATTTGGCTTCAGCATATAAAGCAGCAACTGGTATTCAGTTTACAGCCCAGAATTACAGCAAAATAAGCAGTATTGCTTTATATGGTTATCAACCAGAGCAAAAAATAGGTATCCGCAACACCCAAACATTTTTGCAACATGCAATATTGAACTTAAAAACCTATAATCCAACGGCTCCCGAAGCCGTTTTACCGTCATTGGCCGATATTTCTGCTTATCTGAATGACAGCGGGGATGATCCCCTGATTCAAGCCGCACTGGTACACTATCAGTTTGAAATGATACACCCATTTGAGAAGTATAATGGGGTTGTTGGACGTATCTTGATATTCATGGCTTTGCATAAAATCGCAGGCAAAGCATTGCCCGGACTGTGCCTATCTGAACATCTGTTTTTCAATAAAAACGAGTATTTTGATATACTAAGTACAACACAATACAGCGGCGGTTATGTACGTTGGATTAAATTTTTTGTACGGACTATCATCGAAGCTACCCAAAACAGCGTAGCACTGTTTAAAAAATATGAAGAGGTAATCAAGCTGGATGAGGAAAAATTGAAAGCGGCAACACAACAAACGAGAAGTCTTTGGAGCGTGTATAAGTACCTTAAGGCTTTTCCCGTTACAAGTATTCCTGTTGCAGCAAAGCATCTTAGTTTGTCGTACAATTCTGTTTCTAAAGCGTTTTCTACCTTGCATGAAAATAATCTTATTACGCAAAGAAACAAAACCACAAGGAATCGTGTATGGGAATACTCAAATCTTGATTTTGTATTTAAATTACCCAGCACCAATAGCTACTGATGATATATCATGATGTCAATAATCCTTTAAAAACCACAAAACCCGACTTCCAGTATTTACATTTTGCCCTTTTTGTATTATAATGTAGATATCAGTTGTTTTCTACTGGGAATTAGTGTTGGATAATATAAATGTACTTGTTATTTGAATATATATGTGGCTTAGTTTTTATATAATCGTAAATTCAAGTATAGCAAAAATACGCAATTCGATTCGATGCTGATTTTGGTTATAATGAGTGGCATGATGCTGGAGGTTATTTGGTTATATTCGCTACCTCTTTGACGTTCTGACAACCGACATTAGCAATGGCCTCCCCGTAGAAATCAGCGCGGCAAAAGCAATATGAGCATTACCGTGATTTGCTGCGAATCTTTAAGGAAATTAGTAAGGAGAGGAAACGCGGATGGCAAAGATAAACCCTTATGAGAATAGCGCTATGAAAGCCATGTTAGAAAACATGAGAGTGGCAACAAACCTCTTTGCTTCTAACCCTGCGTTGGAAAGTGCGGTAAGACAAGCAAATATCTTCGCTACAAGTACTGCCATTCAATCAGCAATGGGCATTACAAGCCAATTTAATGATGTTTTTTTAGGAAACGAAAAGATGATGAAGTCGTTTTTAGATGCATTCAGTTTTCAGACTGAAATTCTACGCAGCACGCAGCAATTTTATCTGACTGAGACTATAAACACTTTTCGTAGCAGTCTTATGCACAATAATTATTTTTCTGCTATCGAAGCAATAACAAAATCTTTGCAAAGTGCTATTATTGAAGTGCCTAATATTGCGTTGCTAAGATTAAACAAACCATTGCTTAATTTGATTGATGTAGATTTGCCAAGAGGATTACGCACTTCAATAGCTACCCTGCATACAAAAACCGCAATAGACTTATCAACCTCTGAAAACATAAGCTACAACAGTAAGGATGCAACATTTTTTGTTGAAGCAAATCCGGACGATAACTGCAAAGCAAAAGAAGTAAACGTCATATTTTCTGCCGCAAGACTATTTAGCGATTTAACTGAGGAAGAACTGTTCGCATTGCATCGTCATTTGTCTACGTATCCGTCATTAGGACCAGCACACTATGTAGGCGAAAAAATAATGAAACTCGTGAAGAATATCGAAACCACCATATCATTTGATTCGGAGTATTTTTATCATGCTCGAACAATAGATGATGATGCATCCCCCTATACTGACGAAGATATGACTTGTGCGCCGCACGGGATTACATCGTTTGGACGGTTTAATCATATTGGCGATAACTATTTCTATTTTTCAGACCAAAAAAATGGGGCTGTCGAGGAAGTCAGAAAGCACAGCCCAAAAAACAAGGTGCAAGTGGCAAAGTTAAGACCAAAAGGAAAGATACGAATGGTTGATATTTCAAAAAATGAGGAAAATGTATTTTTGAAATATTGCCGATTTAAGTTTGACCCTACATCAAATAAAAAAGTCCCGAGAGAATATTTGATACCATCATACTTTTCTGATTGCTGTAAATTACAGGGGTTTGATGGGATTAAATATCACGGAACTCAGAGTTACAAGAATTATGTCACTTGGAAAGACGGGCACTTTGTTTTCGTTGACCAAGAAATAATAGATATGGTAAATGTGGGAAATTAGCACCTATTGAACGATGGAAGAAAAAATAAGGCTAAAAAATTCTGTCCAATATTTACATCCAGCAAGGGTTGCCAACCTGATTTATAAAATTGTAAGCAAACTTATCATAGCAATTATGGGAAGTTGAAAGCCAAATCGAGAACACTTGAAATATGAGTACTTTGGATTCCAGTCTAAAGTCATACGCAACTAAAGGGTATATTAATTCGATCCTGCAAATTGTGAGGGGAATATAAAGGAGTGGTAAAATGAGCGAAGTGACTTTTACATTCGAACTGCCAAGCGATTCCGATGGGTATGTAACTTTTGAATGCCCATTTTGTGAAGCGGAGTTTAAATTGTCAGCGGCAGAATATCAAGATGACGAGAAACCAGTTGATGAGTTGTTTTGCCCATACTGTGGTTTAACTCATAATAAAGACCATTTCTACACAAAAGAAACAATTGCGATGGCACAAGAAGTTGCTCAAAATTATATGATTGATCAAATCAATTCAGCCTTTGGTAAGATGGCTAAAAACATAAACAAATCCAAGTTTCTGAAAATGAGCTTTAAACCTCTCAAAAAAGGAAATGTTCGCGAACTTAAAGAGCGTGATACTACCGAAGAAATTTTTAAGTGTAAAGTTTGCGGGCGCACTGAAAAGGTGATTTACTGCGCTGGCTTTTCAAAAGTATTTTGTGCGTATTGTGGGGTGGATTTATGAGTGACATTATTGAGTTAAAAAACACAAGTCTTGAATTTAGGCGAATATCGTCGAATTTTCTTCGGTCAGCATTTCAACAAGAACGTGTTCAACTTTTGCGATTTAGAAATTATATAAAAGGAAATGTAGCGATTACTAATATTATAGAAAGAAAAATTGCTGACTCCGCATACGACTGTGAACTTTTCGCAACTTCAGACAGCGGTTATGGATGTAACAATCAACTCAATATTCCAATTGATGAAGGTGACCATGTAAAAGCAATGGTAGCATTTCTTAATGAGTTAGCCGCAGATGAAAGCACAAATATTTTAGGGATAGCGATGGCTTTCAATTTTTCTTCAAGCAGGAAATTTATTGATCAAATTCAAGCATTTTATGAAAAAGCGTTTAAGCCACTTATTGATTTTATTATTGACGAATTAAATAAGGAGATTATGGTCATGGAAACACAAAACCCCAAAAACGGTACTCAGATTAATCAAAATATCCAAAACAACTACGGAACTGCTAATGCTGGGGAGGGCATTAATTCTAACAACATTGTGACCCTAAATGATTTGCATCAGATCGAAAACCTAATTACTTTGCTTCGCACAGAGATATTAGGATGTGCTGCTACGCAGGATGAAAAAGATATGGTTTTGGATGATTTAGAGATTATTGATGAGCAGGTAAAGTCTGATGAGCCAAAACCTTCGCGCTTAAAAAAGGCTTTAACTGGAATAAAAGGTTTTGTTGCAGGTGCGACGACGGGAGCAACAACCGCTACCACTCTTATAACTGCAGCCAACGCACTGTATCAAAAAGTTGAGCCGATTATTTCGGCAATTACGACATAGGAGAGTAAGAAAATGACCAATAGAGAAGAATTGTTAATTAAAATTATCATCATGGCACAACTCTTTTTGTATAATGTGAAATTGGAACTGCGGTTATCATGAATAGAGGTTTCACGGTAGATTGTGATGCTCATGCTATAAAATTTATTTAAAATGAATTAAAAGCATATGCGTTTAACCAATAAAGTATACTATTGTGTTGTCGATTGTTGTATCGAACCTGCGTAAGGTTTTTTATCACTTTTTTCAGATTCTGTCGTTGTGAACAGACCGCTTATTCGCTGTAGGAAAAGGCTCTTTGCTCATAGACATTATTAAAATAAAAATAATGGGGGTTTTAGAATGAGTATCGAAGGAACTATTGAGGTTATTAATAATTCATCAGAAACTTTCTGGAATAGTGGAAATATTATTGCAATTATAGTTTCTGTAATATCTATAATTGGTTCAATTATAGTTGTAGTACTTAATAATCGGGCATCTAATAAAATCAGTGAACATAATAATAATTTTCAGGAAAAAATGAATGATGAAAACACAAAGTTGCAAGCAGAGTGGCACAAGGAAAATTTAGGGCTACAAGAGCAAATAAATAAAGCTAACATAGATGCCAACCTTATTGCAAACGCAAGAATTGAATGGATACAAAAAGTACGAAATCTTTCAGCCGAGTTACTATCTTTGTATTTCTCAATGCTTAATCCACAAGAGGCTGATAAATTTCAAATAGATTTTAATCATTCAATAGAAAAAACAGAGTTACTAATTTTATACTTCGGACACGAAGATGATGAAATAAAAAATGCAGATATGAACACTCTACTCAACAGAGAAAATAATAAAGGTAAAAATGAGTTGATTGTAAGTTTTTTAATTTCATTATCTCAAAAATTAAATAAATACAATGTTTTTATTCAAAAAGGCGGATTGGCCGAACTTCAAAAATCCATAAACAAAGCTCAACAAGAGATGTACCATAATGTTGAAATGATTAAAGTCGGAGAATATTACCACGAAGAAGCTGAGGAGATGATGGATGTGGAAGAACCGCACTATCAAACTGAAGATATTTTAAATGTGAACCGATTAGAGAAAGAAAAGAAAGATATGGTAAATGAAATAACTAATCTGCAAAACGATTTAATTTTCTTAAGGAATATTATTAGAACTTATTTGAAAATTGAATGGAATAAAGCAAAATTAGCTAAATAACAAATTTAAATCACCCTTGGTGGTGGGTTTTCTTATGTCCAAAATCAAGATAAGTTGTTAATCCTATATTGAAGTTTCCTTTGTGGGGGGTTTAGCTTAACCTCCCATTATGAGCATAATAAGGGTAAATCAGGCAGCCTTCTATAGCAGGCGTTCTTGTAGAGGTTGTTTGGGAATTTAAAAATAATTTTTAGTTATAGCTTGACATAAGGGTGCCTGAGCGAGTGCATTCCGCGCTTTGCCCGTTCTCCGATATCAATTCCGGCAATCGTTCTGTACCTGGAAATGATGCCGCCCA
>JALOAJ010000095.1 GCA_023228885.1 Bacillota bacterium
CGGAGCAAGAACTGGAAAGCTTTATGGAGCGGACAAACGGTCTTTGTGCAAAATTTAACATACAAATGCTTATTACTATAAGTGCCAACGTACAAACAGTTGGAGAGCATCTTAAAAAATATATAGCGTAAAAGCCTGTAAATTAATATTTATGCGCCCGGGGCTTGCCGGGTGCACAGATGTCCAATAAAAATGGCTTAAAATATCCGTTTTTATTGGACATTCCTTGATATTTGTAAATTACCAGCAGACATCGGGCAAATACAGGCAAGCGGAAAGGCATTGAAGAATTATGTATTACCAAAGCACGCGTGATAAAAATACTCAAACCTCGGCAGCAGGTGCAATAGTTTTGGGGCTGGCACGTGACGGGGGTCTTTTTGTGCCGCAAATAATACCAAGGCTTACAAGGTATGAAATTGAGAATATGGCTAAAATGAGTTACCAGGGCAGGGCTGTGGATATCCTAAGAAGGTTTTTGACAGATTTTGATAATGATGAAATTAAGGCTTGTGTTGACAGTGCTTATAACAAGACAAAGTTTGAAACAGACTCGGTTGCGCCCGTTTATAAACTTTATGAGAACCTTTATATTTTGGAACTTTGGCACGGTCCCACCTGTGCGTTTAAGGATATGGCACTGCAAATTTTGCCCCATCTTTTAACGGTTTCCGCAAAAAAGGAAGGCGTTTCGGAGGATATCGCTATTTTAGTGGCGACAAGCGGCGACACGGGAAAGGCGGCGCTTGAGGGTTTTCGAGATGTTGACAAAACAAAAATTATAGTTTTCTACCCCCGAGACGGCGTGAGTAATATCCAAAAGCTGCAAATGGTAACACAGGAGGGGGAAAACGTGGGCGTTTGTGCTGTTGACGGTAATTTTGACGATGCTCAAAACGGTGTTAAATCCATTTTTTCCGATAAAGAATTTGAAAAACTTCTGAAAAATAAGAATATAGTACTCTCGTCCGCAAACTCCATAAACTGGGGAAGGCTTGTACCGCAAATTGTCTATTATTTTTCTGCGTATGCCGACCTTATTAAAAATGAGCAGATTGAGATGGGCGCTCAAATAAATGTTGTTGTGCCGACGGGTAATTTTGGGAATATACTGGCGGCGTACTATGCAAAGTGCATGGGTCTGCCTGTTAAGAAACTGATTTGTGCGTCAAACTTAAACAATGTTTTGACGGATTTTATAAAAAGCGGAACATATGACAGAAACCGCAGTTTTAAAACCACGGTTTCACCCTCGATGGATATTCTTATTTCAAGTAATCTGGAGAGGTTTTTGTATGACATAACGGGGGGCGACACGGAGAAAATCCGCACATGGATGGGGGAACTTTCTAAAAACGGGTCATACACAGTGGATGATGAAACAAGAGATGCCATGTCAAAACTTTTGTGGGCGGGTTTTTGTGATGACGACGGCACCATTGCCCAGATAAAGAAAACCGAAGAAGAGTATTCATATGTTCTTGACACGCATACGGCGGTTGGCATGAATGTATATGCCCAGTATGTGAAGGAAACGGGGGACGAAACAAAAACAGTGATAGCATCCACCGCAAGCCCCTATAAATTCAGTGAAAGCGTGGCGGCAGCGGTTTTCGGGGAAGAAAATATACAGAGCATGGATGATCTTGAAATAATTGAAAAGCTGTCGGAGCGTTCGGGGATAAAAATTCCGGCTTCGCTTAGCGAATTGGGCGAAAAAAAGGTGCGATTTGAGGAAGTATGTACGCCGTCTTCCATGAAAACAATGGTTGAGAAAATTTTAGGGATAAACAATGGATGATATTTTGCCATGGTTTCGGCGGTTTTTTATTTGATAACAAAAGAGAGGACCGCCCGCTGGCGGTCCTTAAGATTATCTGTCGCGTGTTTTAAATGTGGCGCAGTCTGTTTCGTCATAATTTGAAGCATCCCGAGGGACAACTTCTATCGTTGAAGCAGTGCATTTTCCGTCGAGAGTGTTGTAACTGCAATTGTCAACTATGCACTTTATGCCTTCGATGGTTCGTTCGTTGTCATGTGATTTTTTCATAACGCCCTCCAAAGAAATTTGATGTGTTTCCGATTTTATCATTGCCGAAGTTAAATTGAATTATGCAAAGGAAGTGAATCATGTCTGTTTACGCAATCAGTGACCTTCATTTACCGTTGGGAATAAATAAACCAATGAACATTTTCGGAAGAGAATGGGATGATTATGTAGAACGAATTTTTGAAAACTGGAATAAAACCATAAATGAAAATGATGCCGTGCTGATATGTGGAGATATATCATGGGCGACCTATCTCCAGCAGGCAAAAGCAGATTTTGATTATTTAAACAAACTGCCCGGCATTAAAATTATTTCAAAGGGGAATCATGATTACTGGTGGAGTACAATGGCGAAATTGGAGAATTTTTTAGAGGAAAACGGGTGCAAAAACTTTGTTTTTTTGCACAATAATGCCTATTTGTACGAAAATATAGCCATTTGTGCCGCCAGAGGATGGAAGTCGCCGTTTGACAAAGATTTTAATAAAGAAGATGAAAAAATATATGAAAGGGAACTTCTGCGGTTAAGACTGTCGCTTACCGAAGGAAAAAAGCTTTCGGATGAGATTGTGGCAATGGTGCATTATCCCCCCGATTTTGCGGTGAGCGAGCTGCTTGACGAATTTGGTGTTAAGATTTGTGTTTACGGTCATCTTCACGGCAGATATGCGTGGGAGCGCAGCAGTGATAACCCAAGGGATATACTTGTTTCAGCCGATTATCTTGAATTCATACCCCGTAAA
>JALOAJ010000096.1 GCA_023228885.1 Bacillota bacterium
TATTTTTTTCTCCATAATCGTAAGCCTCCTTGAAAATTTCATTGAACGCACCGGCCATGAAACTTTTGTGGCATTGTGGCATCTTTGTGGTCAAAAAGATTTTTACAACATTACACTTTTATTTAAAGTCCACTCTGTTTTTAGTAAGATGCCAAAACACCGCAATGTTTGGGCATTTGTCAAAGCCACTATAAAACACAGAAAAATGTGTTATAATATAAACATGAATTTCATGCTTTTTCGCAAATGAATAACTTATGCGAAAAATACCGAAAAACTATGCTATATCCTGCATTTTAAAGTTGATTGACCACGGGATTGACCATGTTGCCCACGATTGGCGGTTGGTAGAGGGTACCGAGAAACTCCATCTTACGCTTTTTATGCTCATAAAGAGAGTGTGCATATTTAGTCAGCGTAATGGTTGGCGAGGAATGTCCGAGGATTTCCGAAAGGGTTTTTGCATCAAACCCATTTTCCAAGGCTCTTGTTGCGAAAGTGTGCCGAATTGCGTGATAATTGGCATCGGAAACCCCCGATTGCTCCAGTATTTTCTTGAAATTATACTGTAGGTTTCTTGGTTCTATTATTTTATCACCGTCCATCATCATGTACTGCCCATGATTTCTTTCTTTATAATCAACCAATATATTATTTAAAAACAACGGCAGAGGAATGGACCTGTATGATGCCTCTGTTTTAGGTGACAAATAGGTGATTTCCGTTTTGTTCTTTGCACCGTCCTCCGTCTTAATCCTCTGCACCGTCCTCCGTATATGCATCATTTGGCTCTCAAGGTCAATATCCTCCCACATAAGTCCGCATAGCTCACCAATCCTTATCCCTGTATAAAGGCATATTAAAACCCCTATATCGTGAGGACTTTGGCGGCTGCTGATTAAGTTTTCAATCCTTTTTTGCTCAAATTCCGTAAATACCCTCATATCTTTGTTCCTGACTTTGGGAATATAAATCCGTTTGAAGAAATCTTTTATAAGCTGTTTTTCAACCGCATCTGCCATAGATGACTTTATAAAAATAAAAATGGACTGTACAGTTCGCACTGACAGTCCTTCATCAAGTTTTTCATCTATAAAGTTTTGCAGTTTATCTTGGTTGAATTTATATAGTTCTGTTTCGGAAAAGGCGGGCTTGATGTGGTTTTTGAGATACCTTTCGTAAATGCGCAAGGTTGACGGTTTAATACGGAACCTTCTCCGCTCCAATTCTTGTTCTATCCATCGGTATACCGTTATTTTATAATCTTCCTTTGGTGTGAAATTTAACCCTTCTGCGAGGATAATGTTGTATTTAAACTTTACTTCTTCTTCATTTTTGCCGTAAACCGCACCGTAAAGCGTTGTTCCGGCATTGTCATAGCCTTTAATGAACCGTCCTTCAATCCGCCCGTCTTTTCTATTGTAAATCCTTAAAATCGGCCGTTCCATAATACCATACCCCTTTCATAATGCCACAAAATATTGTCTGAGCCCACGTCAAAAGCACGAAAAATTACAAAATGGTTACAAGTATAGCGAAGAGGGCATAAAAGTGGTAAAATCAGCCTAAAGGGGCTAATGAATATGAAAAAAGAAGTATGGTTAGAGGAATTTTTAGAACATCTGAACGATACATCGGATCATCGGGAGGAATGGAAAGTATTGCATAAAATCGGTGATGTCATAGCAATTTGTATAATATCAACCCTTGCGAACTGCGATAGAATGAAGGATATTCATATATGGGCGACATATCACGAGAGTTTGCTTGGAAAATATCTTGAATTGCCTAATGGAATCCCGGGTTATGACACAATGCGGCGAGTTATGGGAACAGTTTCACCGCATTATCTAAACAGTTTTCTTCAGCAATGGAACGAACTTTTAGAGCAGAATCAAACAAGCAAGCTACGCAAGATCCTTGCAATAGACGGTAAAACTCAACGCGGCAACGGAACAAGCAAACAAAAACCGAACCATATTGTAAGCGCAGTTGACGAGAACAAGTTGTGTTGGGGACAAGAAAAAGTTAGCGAAAAATCCAATGAAATCACTGCGATACCGAAGCTTTTAGACAGGCTGAATATTAAAAATCAAATTGTTACTACCGACGCATTGGGTACGCAAAAGGATATTGCAAAGAAAATTATTGAGAAAGCCGGAGACTATGTTCTTGCGCTTAAAGGGAATCAGCATAATTTTTACGATGATGTGAAATTGTATTTTGAGGATTTTCTCGAAGAGTGTAGCTATCATCACAAAACGACAGAAAAAGCGCGTGGTGGTGTAGAAAAACGTGAATATTGGCAGACAGAAAATATTGATTGGCTGACACAAAAGGCAGAGTGGTCAGGATTGAAAACAATCGGTATGACGCGTAATACAACCACGAAAAACGGCAAAACGACAATAGATACTCGTTATTTTATCAGCAGCTTAGGTGTTGACACAAACCTTTTCGCGCGCGCGGTTCGCTCACATTGGCAAGTTGAAAGCTACCATTGGCTTTTGGACACAACATTGCGTGAGGACGAAAGTCCGATTTTGGATAAGCAATGTGCGGAAAATCTCAATATTATCAGAAAGTTTGTTTTAGCCATTCTTAAAACTGCCGAAATTGGCAATAAATATACAAGTTTGCGCGGAAAGCGGCTGCACATTGCTTGTGACCCGATTGGATTCATGGAGAAATTGTTTGAAAGTTGACTGTTTTTGGATTTTTAATAAAGATTATAATGCTTGACGTGTGTTCGTGAATGTTTATCATGCTTTTGACGTGG
>JALOAJ010000097.1 GCA_023228885.1 Bacillota bacterium
TTATACGGAGGAAAATATAAGGCTGCGCCTTGAAGCACAGCGCAAAGGAATCAGACAGCTTGATACAGTAGAGCGTAAGCCGCCAAAACGATATAAACTCATGAAAGGCACTCTCGGCATTTTAAAACCTAAAAAAATTAAAGGCTTTATGGCTCTATACTTCCACTACCTATATCTGCTCGGCAAAGTTAAAAAACGGACGGCACCTAAAAAGGTGTCTTTTTTTATGCGTGAGGAACTTTTGAAGTTTGAGCGGTATCAAAAACAGTTTCGGTTTTTGCATAAAAATAATATTACCGCCAAATCGGAACTCATAACCACAAAGAACAAAATTGAGGAAGAAATGAGTAGCTTAGTTTCTACCCGTGAAGATTTATACACACAAAAAAAGGCGGCTGATACGGAGGAATTAAAATCCGATGTTCAATCCCAAATATCGTCTATCAATATTCAGCTTCGTGAACTTCGTAAGGATAAAAAACTATGTGAAAATATCGAAAACGATATAAATATTATTGCACAAAAATTACATCAAATTGATGAAAGTAAGGAAAAAACAAATTATGTGAAGGAGGAACACATTCATGAACACAAGCAGCGAAGTAGCAGATTTAATGGTTAAGGAAGCAATTCAGGTTACGGAATCGGCGGTGAAGCTGGCAGGGCTTGGGGCGAAAAACTTGGCGGCTCTGCTCATTGCAGTCATGCAGGATAATCAAAAAACACAGGGGAAAACCAATATCCAAAAATTGATTAAGGAGGGCAAACAGCTTTGTATTTTACAAATTGATAAAAATGATTTATCCACATTTAATGGTGAATCAAAAAAATATGGTGTCCTATACACTGCTGTTGCTGACAAGACCGGGGACAGCAATTTGGTTGATATTATTGCAAAGCATGAGGATATTGGCAGGCTAAATTATATCATGGAAAAGATGGGCTGTCCCATTCCCGATAAAGATGATTTTATAGAGGAACAGCACGAACAGCCAAAAAACGCCCCAGCCCGTGCGACGAAAGAAGATGCTCCACAAAAGAGCAAATCAAAAGCGCACGGGAATGGCTCGAAAAAAATGCCCGAAGCCGAGAGGACTACTAAGCCTTCCGTAAAAGAAACCTTGGATAAACTTAAAAAACAGACCATCAAAAAATCAAAGTCAGCCCCTGTTAAAGGGAAATCAAGATAAGGAGGGTGTTTATGCCGGAGAATATTTTAAGATATGCGGCTATGGAGAGCGCCTCGGACATTCATATCACACAAAACAAACCCACATGGCTTAGAATAAACGGTGAGTTTAAACAGCAAAGTCACATTGCAACGATTAACTATATAGACAAGTTTGTAGAAAGTTTTTTGCCGGATATGCTTTGTCAGTATCATAAATTTAAAAACAGGGAAAGCACCTGCCCCATTGACGGCGCTTTTGAGTTTATGGGCAGGAGGTTTCGTGCAAATATTTATTACAGTTTAAGCGGAATGAATGTTGCACTTAGATTGCTTAGTGACAAAATTCTGCCCCTTAAAAAACTACTGATGCCGGATACCATCAAGGAGTTTATCAGTCCTCACAATGGCTTAATTTTAGTAGCAGGCAAAACAGGAAGCGGAAAAACAACTACCTTGGCATCCATGATTGATGCCATAAACCATACTCGGTATGAGAATATTTTAACCATTGAGGAGCCGATCGAATATATCCATATCTCCGATTTAAGCCGGATTGAACAAATTGAGGTGGGCGTTCATGCAGAAAGTTTTGAAGCTGCCACGGTTGCCGCCCTGCGACAAAACCCGAACATTATCTTAATCGGTGAAATGCGTGATTTGCCCACCATTCAAAATGCTATTACCTTAGCGGAAACAGGGCATATGGTTTATGGTACTCTGCACGCCAAAAGCATAACCGAAACCATTGACAGGATTATTGATGTGTTCCCCTCCGGTCAGCAAGAGCAAATTCGCCAACAGTTGGCAAGCGTATTAAAAGGGATACTCCACCAAACCCTTGTCAGAGGTACTAATGGAAATGTTCTGCCCTTAGTGGAACAGCTAATTGTAGACGATACCGTGTCCTCTATGATTATGCAGAGGCAAAGACCCAATGCCATTCGTGACTATTTGCGTGGAAAATCCAAATGTGGCAATGTTCATATTGCGGATAATGCGGCTTGGCACATTCAAAACGGCAGGCTTGAATTGCAGACCATAAAACATCTTCTGTCCCCTGATGATTACAATATGGTAAAAGCAATTTTAGCAAATTTAAAGATGCGAGGTGGTTTCAATGGCTAAACGAATATTATTTCAGACAGCTTTAGACAAGGGATATATCTCAAAAGAGCAACTTCAGCAGGTTGAAGAATATCGGGCAGAAACAAATGTATCTGATGAGCGAGCCTTGCTTGATTTAAAAATACTAACCGAAGATAACTTGATGAAGCTCTACCATGATATTTACGGTTATGACATGATAAGTAGTATTAAAAATATTGAGGCGGACACTTTTACACTAAAATGCAGATACAAAACCCTGCTTGATATAAGTTTTATACCCATAATGAAAGATAACAAGGTGCATATCATTACGGCAAAACCGCAAAACAGCTTGTTTGCAGAGGACTATATCCGTGAAACCACAAACTACAAAGGCGGTTTTACTTATTCCCTTATCACAGAAACAAGTCTTAGGAAATTGATAAGCCGAGTCTTTCATGTAGAAAGCGAGAGCATGGAGCTTGAAAAC
>JALOAJ010000098.1 GCA_023228885.1 Bacillota bacterium
ATGCAGACCCCAAAAAGGCGGCGGCGGAGCTTTCGTGGGAAGCAACCCGAGGGCTTGACGAAATGTGTATTGACTTATGGAATTATACGGAGAAAAATAAAAAATGAAAAAACACATTCCAGTGATAAAAGAATTTCTTCTAATCACGCTTGGTGTTATACTTGTGGCGGCGGGAGGATATTTTTTCAAGTTTCCAAATAATTTTATAACCGGCGGGGTGGTGGGTATATCCCTTGTTTTAGGGAGTATTATACAGGGCATCAGCCCCGGGGCAATAGTTGTTATTATAAATGTTTTCTTGCTTTTGATTGGATTTTCGGCATTCGGGAGGTCGTTTGGCATAAAGACCGTTTATGGCAGTCTGCTTTTAAGCGGACTGCTGTTTGCGCTTGAAAGGCTGGTGCCGTTGGATGCGCCTTTGACGGGTGAACCGTTTTTGGAGCTTATTATTTCGGTTTTGCTGCCGGCGGTTGGCAGTGCCATTCTGTTTAACAATTTTGCCACCAGCGGCGGCACGGACATAATTGCTATGCTGCTGAGGAAATATACCTCGGTTGATATTGGACAAGCCCTGTTTTTTTCGGATATTATCATCGTTGCCTCTTCATTTTTTGTTTTTGATGTTGAAACGGGTATTTTTTCGGTGTTCGGGCTTTTGGCAAGGGTGCTTTTTGTAAACAGTGTTATTGAAAACCTTAACCTTTCAAAATATTTTATAATAATTACTGATTTCCCAGACCAGGTTTGTGAATACATTAAGAAAAATATAAAGAGGGGCGCAACAAGCTGGAAATGCTCGGGTGCATTTTCCGGGGATGAAAGAACTGTTGTGCTGACGGCAATGAGTAATCCACAAGCGGTTTTGCTTAAAAAATTTGTAAAGGGTGTTGATGCCCATGCCTTTATGCTGATTTCAAATACCAGCAACATTATAGGCAAGGGGTTTAGAGAGGTATAAAAGCGGATAAACAGTGGCACTTAAAACATTGACGAAAAAAGGGCGGTGCGTAAAGCCCGCCCTTCGAACCGTTTAAAAAAGTTTCCTATGCCTTGTTCATAGCCTTCCCCAGCACAACAAACAGCATGGAAACGGCTAATCCCGCCGTAAGCATTGCACCGCCGAGCAGCCAGTCGAAATTTAAATCGTTTATGCTAAGACTTTGTATCAAGATACCGATTAAGGAGCCTGACATAAACCCTAATATCGTGGAATTGGCAAAGCCGGGGAACTTCTCAAAGACTGATTTAATTCCCCTTGATGTAAGCACTAATCCGATAACAGTGCAGATACCAAACAGCCCAAAAGGAACCAGATACGCAAAATCCAAATGCAAGAGTGCATCTGCGGCGGATATTAAATAGCTGTAAACACCCATAATGATTAGAACCATAGAAACACTCATACCCGGCATCAAAGCGGTAACACCCGCCGCCAATCCGCTGAGCGCCAAAAGTGGCAAGGCGACATTCATTCCATCCGCAGCGGAGGCATGTCCGCTGCCCGCCGCCAAAACACCCAGAAGCAATGCCACGCCAAAGGCGGCAATACCCCCAAAGAGATAACGTTTCTGAAAACCGCACTTTTTTACCTCGGCAAGGATAACAGGTAAATTCCCGGCAATTAGCCCCACAAAAAGCAAATATGTCGCTTTTTCATATGTATCAAACAAAAATTTAAAGGAAATTACAAACAAAACTGCACTGATTGCTGCGCCGATGCCAAGCGGAAAAAGAAATTTCATATTTTGTTTAAAATCTTTAAAAGGATTTGAAACCATGCGTACTAAATCTTGATATATTCCCATAACAATCGCTATAATACTTCCGCTAAAACCCGGGGCGAAAATGCTTAGTCCCAGGAAAAACCCACACAGAACACGGTAAAAAAACTTTCCTATCATTGATGACATCTCCTTAGTAAGATTTCTTTTTTATCTCATTTATATAATGTTACAATATTTTATAGTAAAATACAATCTAAAAATAAAAATTGTATTATAAAGCAGTATTTTTGTATTTTCTTTTTTAACCCTTTTTTTCGTAAAACAGACGATGGAGTTCCCTGACCTGCTCGGAGAGTTCCGGGACGGGACCGTCTATTATAGTATCACGAATAACGTTTTGGATGGGGAGGTTTCGAACACGGGAGGGACTGACCCCCATTTCGCTTAACCACCCAACCAGTTGTTTAGATGAGCTTGCATAAACAATTCGCCCCAACCCAACCCAACCATGGGCCGCAGCACACATTGGGCAATGCTCTCCCGATGTGTATACTGTCGCCCGCTCTCTTTCTTCGGCTGTCATATTTGAGGCTGCCCACCTTGCCAAAGCAAACTCCGGATGCCTGGTATGGTCGCCGCCCGCAACGTGGTTATGGTCCTCCGCCAACAATTCTCCGTCGGCTGAAACGAGGACAGAGCCGAAAGGTTCATCACCTTTCTCCAGTGCAGTTTTGGCAAGCTCAATGCAGCGCCTAAGATATTTCAGATCTGACTTGGTTATCATAATTAAATCCTCCTACGTTTTAAAATCTCAAGAAGTCTGCTGAAATTGATTATATCAAAACCGTATCAGAATATCAAATTTATAGTGCGAACCAAACAAAACTCTTTGTATCTCTAAAAATATTTTTAATTTCATTTCCCATCAGGTGCCGTCGCTCAATTCTTTCTCGTCTAATTTTCTGAAAGCGGGAAACAACGCACAAAAGACAGAAAGAACCATAATTAAAATTCCGGA
>JALOAJ010000010.1 GCA_023228885.1 Bacillota bacterium
TTTCCTTTATGTTCGTCCAAACATTAAGGATACACGTTTTTTAGGGTGCTCGCAACTGGAACTTTTTTTGTCCAGACTGCTACACTTTTTCATTTATATTTGCTACATTTTTATTTTAGCATAAACATTGTCCGAAGGTGGAGCATCAGATTGAGATTTTTCAAGGTATGATGCAAAAGCGGTAGTAATCAATATAGGTACAAATGATAATTATGTTACAGACACTGTATTCCAAGCCAATTATGAAGTGTTTTTGAGAACTTTACATGTTAAATACAATAACGCTTATGTTTTTGTTATAAAACCTTTTCTTGCAATAAAACACACGCCAACATCTAATGATGTTAGAACATTAAATAACGAAGGTGATTCAAAGGGTCGATTTGTTGATACAACTGGTTGGGTTGATGCAATCGGTAGGACTATAATATATTTTTTAGGAGTTGAAAGTGTTGAATAAAGTTTTTGAAGTTATAATGCTTTTGTGTTTTGGGTTGGCATGGCCTTTTTCCATTGTAAAATCGTACAGGTCCAAAACTTCTGAAGGCAAGAGCTTGTTTTTCCTTATGATACTTGTTTTGGGATATATAAGTGGAATAATAAACAAGTTTGTAAATACTTTTGATTATGTTGTATTTTTCTATACTTTTAACCTCATTTTAGTCAGCGCAGATGTTGTTCTTTATTTCAGAAACTCCAAGATAGATAAAGTAAAGGTGAGTGGATTGCAATGAAAATATTATCAATAGGAAATAGCTTTTCCGAAGATGCACATAGATATTTACACCAAATAGCCAAGATGGATCAGTTTAATATTAAAACAGTTAATTTGTGTATTGGAGGTTGCTCCCTTGCTACCCACTATAAAAAAATAAATAACGATGCCAAAGAGTACGCCTTTACTTTCAACGGAGAGAATACGGCCATTTTTGTCACCTTAAAAGAAGCTGTTCAGAGTGATGATTGGGATTTTATTACCTTCCAACAAGCGAGCCATCAAAGTTTTTCTTATGATTATTATCAACCTTACTTAAGTAGAATTTCAGAATATGTGTCCTATCATTCACCAAAATCCAAACAGCTAATACATCAAACATGGGCATATGAACAGGGGAGTGAAAAACTTTTAAATTTGGGCTATAAAGACCATAAAAATATGTTTCACGATATAAAAACGGCTTACAAAACCGCTCGTGACGATATAAATGCTTATGGTATAATTCCAGCCGGTCAATGTATGCAAAACCTTTTATCAAACGGCATAAAAAAAGTACACAGAGATGGTTTTCACGCAGATTTAGGTGTTGGTAGATTTGCAATTGCTCTTACATGGTATATCTTTCTAACAGGCAACACTCCTTCAAATTTGTATATTAATGATTCCGACCAAGAAATCAGTGATATTGAAATTGAAATAGCTAAGAACTCAGCTATTCAAGCAGTTAAATGTTAATACAAATTATCCTTTTCAGATTGTAAGCTCCAAATAGGACAGCACCTTCCTTAACTTCCAATGAAGTGGTACAATTATTCCAAAATCTCTTGAAAATCCGCATGTGGGTTTTCAAGATTAATGGGAGTGATAGTTTTGGTAGACACAAGAGAAATTGCGGCAGAGTATCGTTTGTCACATTGGGCACAGATTATGCAAGAACGAATTGAGAGCGGACTGTCAATTAGAGCTTTTGCAAGCGGATGTGCTGCATGCCGACGGATATGGCGGATACCACTCCCTGCCGGGTAACATAACGGTAGTAGGTTGCTGGGCGCATGTGCGGTAGAAATTTGATGAGACATTAAAGACCTTGCCGGAAAAAGACCGGGAAGGCGATATATTATGCCGTTGGGCAGCGCAAATATTTAGAACATTATCTTTTAGACGGGCGGCTTGAAATCAGCAATAACCGAGCCGAACGAGGCATAAAGCCTTTTGTAATAGACCGCAAAAACTTTTTGTTTACAAACACTCCGCGCGAAGCAAAGGCAAGTGCAATTATGCTCAGCTTAATTGAAACGGCCAAAGAAAATGGCTTAAATCCTTACGCTTATTTAACTTATATTTTTGAAAACGCACCAAGCAAGGACATTTATAACGACCCAAATGCTATTGAACAATTTATGCCCGAAGCTGTCGCTAAGGCACTTAGGTGTGAGGATATTTGGCGCTTATAATTATTTTGTGTTTTTATGTTATTATTCATAATTAAATTACACCAAAAAAGCGGAAATTCCTCAACTTTCAGATCAAGATTCTCTGCCTTTTTTGTTGGCTATTGTGATACAGCCCCTTTATATGTTACAGCTTATTATATTTTGTTGGGGGATAACCTGTTGCTTTTTTAAATTCATAGCTAAAATAAGTTGGTGCTGAAAAACCTGATAATTCGGATATTTGAGCTATGCTATAATACCCACTGTGTAAAAGTTGTTTAGCATAATTTATTCTTAGTTTTTTTAAATATTCAATAGGTGAACAATGATAAACTTTCTTAAATGTTCGGCGGTAATAAGCCGAGCTAATATATATCTGTTCATAAATCGATGAAATATTAAAGTCACTTTTTCTGTAATTAGCGTGAATATATTCTATGGACTCTTTAAGGAATTTATTTTTTTTACAGGACTTACTTAGGGAAGTCTTTGTTTCAATTAAACTTAAAATGTTATAGAAAATAGACATACATTGCAAATCATTTTCCTTTTGTTTTAATTCCCATTGATTATATAAGAAAGTAAATAGTTCTTTAATGTCATATAAGGGTGGCCTAAAGATTGTAATAGAATTTCCTATGCAGTCTTTTGTGGTAAAGTGAATAATTATTTGCTCCGAATCGGAAACAATGCGATGTGTATAGGCTATCCCTTTGGGAACAAAGGTTATTGTATCAGCATTGGAAAATGTTTTTACTCCTTTGTTGTAAATAATGTTCTCCCCCCTTAATCTATATGATAGGCTATGATGATTTCTGGGAGCGACATTAAAAACTTTCGGGCAGGTTTTTGACTTAATTATATATAAAGAATTTACTATAATATTATCTAATTTCAAAAAAACACCTCTTTGTTTTAATAAATGTATTTTATCATATTGTTTTTATAAAGTAAAGTATCGAAAAGTTAATAATTTAGATTGGTTTACTAATTGATTATAAAAATATTTTTAGGTAAAATATATACAAAAGAATTAATATATAAATTAAAGGAGAGATTGTTATGGAAAATATAAAACAAAAGTTAATTGCTTTCTCCAAAAAAATCGGTATCGATATATTAGGATTTGCTGACAAATCCAGGTTTAGGGAAGTGGAGGCAAAGTATAACCCGTTTTCGATTTTTCCAGAGGGTAATACGGTTATACTTTTAGGGAAACGGATTTGCCGCGGTACATTAAGAGGAATAGAAGAGGGGACAAATTTCAGCGATTATCAGTTCTTCACAAGACATGGATTAGAGGATCACTTTTTAACTACAGATTGCTATGATTTAACAAGGATTTTGGAGGACGACGGCTGGGAGGCTGTTCCTATCTTTCCTAATCCAACCGAAGTGTTTGCACAAGGGGTGTCTGTCAGTGAAGACCGACCTGCTCCTAATGTCCATCCTGATTTTAACTATGCGGCTGTTGCAACCGGGGTTGGAGAAATTTCATGGAGCGGTATGGTATTTACCCCTGAGTTTGGCTCAAGGCAAAGATTCCATATGATTATAACAGATGCCCTAATCGAACCCTCCCCAATATTAGAAGACAAAATTTGTGATGAATGCGGCAAATGTGCCGATGCTTGTCCTTTAGGCGCAATATCTAAGACTGAATATGAAACGGTTGAAATTTGCGGTAAAAAAATGAAAGTTGCAAGGATTGACTATTCCCTTTGTGCCAAGTGTAAAAATGGTGCTGTGCCAAATAGATTCATCACCTCAGGCAAACCGGACAGAATAGCGGCATTATGCAACCGCACTTGTTTGCAGCATCTTGAAAAGGAATCATTAGTGAAAAACATTTTTGAAAATCAATTCAGACAATCAAAAGAATGGGCATTGGATATCAATGGGAACTATAAAAAGAATGCGGGTGAAGATGATGTTATTAACCTCTAAAATGATTAAAGATAAAGCAAAAGAGTTGGGAATTGATGATATCGGTATCGGGAACATTGAAAGGTTTGATAACGCTCCCCCCCTCATGTCTGTAAAAAACTATTTTCCCGGCGCAAAATCCGTCATTGCAATTGTTATGCGTATACCAAGGGGATCGTATAGGGGAATAGAAGAGGGGACACATTGGCATAATTACACTTTTTATTCTTATAACAGGTTAAATACAACAATACGCCCAAGACTTACATATGAACTTTCCAGATTTATTGAAGATTTCGGCTGGGAGGCGGTGCCTCATTATCCGGGTGTGCCGGAACGAAATCCGGCTATGGAGCCTGTTGCCCCCGGGAAGCTGCCGCCGAACATTGTTACAAGTATAAGATTGGTTGCTGCAGGGACGGGTGTTGGTGAAATTGGGCATTCAAAGGTTTTTCTAAATAAAAAATTTGGACCCAGACTTAGACTTGGTTTAATATTTACTGATGCAAAGCTTAAACCGGATCCAATATTGGAAACAGGCACTATATGTTCACATTGCGGTGCCTGTGTTAGAAAATGCCCCGGAAATGCTGTTCCTCCTGTTAATGATAAATTAAGCAAGGTCGAGATCGATTATGGTGAAAAGAAAGTATATTACGGCAATGTGCAAATGGGACGTTGCACCTTGACACATCATGGGTTTAATAATGAAATTTCACCTTTTCTAAAAAAATCATTTCCGAATATGGAGTTTGAGGTCAAGAATTCAAACATGAGCGAAGAGGAAGCCTATCGTTTATGTTACCCAATGGCACAAGCACAATGGGGGGCTACTTTTAACGATAATAATAATAAATCAGTAATTGAATATTATGATTATGTTATGAAACATGTCGGCTATTTCGCAGTTTGCGGTGCAAAAGGCTGTATTCGTGCCTGTATGGACAGTCTTGAAAACAGTAAACGGATTACCAATACCTTTAAAAATCCTTTTTATCGCAAAAAATCATGGGTTTTATCAAATAAACCCGAGGAAATTGCAGAGGGCATTAATCCCTTTAGAAATGAATGGCTTGATAAAAACTATCCTGGAATAAGGGAGAATGAAGAAAAAAATATATAAACAACAAATAAATATTAAAACTAAGGAGCTGTATCATAATTTTGCGATACAGCTCCTAAAACTATTGTAATTATTATCTTATACGCACTTTAAGGGTAATTCATTTAACAAATTGAAATTTAAGGGACTATCGGATAATCGTTCTGTTGACAAAGTAGAAAAAGGGATTGCAACGGGCGAGTCTGTTGTAAGCGATAGTTCATTAATCAAGAGCGTAAAAAATATAATCTTAGAGCATGTTAAAAAAATCCAAAATGAGACCGGCATGAATATAAAAAGACTGGCACTTGATGCAGGATATGATGTTGGCGCAGTACATCGTGGATTGGAGATTTTAGGAATTACCGGTTATGTAAGTTGTATTGATTTCAGCTATGATATTTTAAGAAGAAGCCCCAAGTATATGCCGGAGGCGGATTATTTTAGTTGGAAAAACTATTTTCTTTTAGTCCGATTATATGTAATTTATCCACTAACATTTTCATACCCTCACATACCTCCGGGTAAATATTATATTACCCGAAAGGTTTAGTATGTAGTGGACCGCTTTTCAGTTGCAAAACATGCTATTTTTGGATCTTAGTTTAACATAAACACTATTAATTGCGTATTGATTCTTCCACTCCTGATGAAGGCTTACTGTGACTGCATTTTTTAGCAAGGCTGAAGTATTATCTTTAAGAACCGATTTGCCGTGAAACCAAAGGCTGGGGCAATGCCCCAGCCTCGTCCATAATCATAGCTATTTATAAATTTATGCCCGATTTGTTCAGTCTTTTTCAATAGAAGCGTTTTCCTACCGTTTTTTTCAGCAAATACGCAGCTTGATCCCAATCCAAATCCGACCACTCCGATAATGATAATTTCGGAGAAGGTATTTGCCATTTTTCCTCATCATTACTTTTGCTTTTTCAGGATTTCTTTAATCAACCCCTAAGGAATGAATTAACCGAAAAGTCATAACCATCGCCTGTTCACGAGTTGCGTTTTGCTTCGGACCGAAGGACCCGTCCTCATATCCGACTATCAGCCCCAAAGAATAAGCCTTGTCTATATAATCTGTCGCCCATCCGCTTATTTCGTCATGATCCGTAAAGCTGTGCGGTTCCTCGCTTACAGCACCATCAGAAGACATACAATAAGCGATAATCAGCACTTTAGCCATTTCCTCACGGGTTATAGGATCGTTTGGGCGAATGTATCCGCCGCTGCCTTCTATCAGACCAATGTCAAACGCCGTATGCACAATATCAGTATACCATTCATCATCAGAAACATCAAATAGACTTCCGCTCCATGAACTTTTAAGCTCTGTTCCCAGCATTCTCAGGATCATTGCCGTAAATTCCGCCCGTGAGATCTGAGTGTTCAAGTTAAGCGAGCCGTCCGAGCCGGTTACAATGCCATGGTCAATCAGATACACCAATTCCTGCTCCGACCATAATCCTGCTGCCTGCTCCTTCATTTTGTCCTTGTCAGAAGCGTCTGGATTATTCGGTTGCTCCGTGCCACCGGAAGTGCCAGTGCTATCTGGATTCGCGGGGTTGATGGGTGATGAAATGCCGCGACCGCCGCCATGTGGATTAGTCGGAGAAGTGGGGCTGATAGGCGGGGGAGTGATATCCGGCCGGCCTCCTGTGGGGGGAGTGGAATTGAAGTACACATATCCGTCTTTATAACTGTACGACTGCGGCGTTCCGTTCATCGTAACCACGACGGGCCTCACCGATGAGTAAATTATAATATCTGTCAAATCCACAACACTTTCATATCTGTCGTCAATTTCTTCATAGCGGATAGACCGGTTATCATTTTCAATATTCGGCGAGCTTACAAGAGACAATCTTGCGCCGTTCCACTCAATCGACAGCTCCGGTATTGTTTTACCGCCCCGATCCTGCACCGCAAACATTTCTTCAGTTTCATCCTTTATATAGGAGCCGTTTCTTAAAATAATCCGGCGGGGACGGCCGTTATTCAAGTCCTTTTCATAATATACCAATTCCCCGTCAGTTGTAGTGCTTCCAAAAGCAATGTCTCTTTTTTTGCTCAAATCATGCAGTATATAATAAGAAAATTCATACTGCTCATTTGACACGCCCGAGGTGTCCTTTACATTTGCTTTAAAGGCAGAGGCCTCCCCTTTACCCACCCCTATATCAAGAGGCGCCGGATCTACAGAATACGAGATACCCGGTCTTGTGGGGAACAGGATTGTATCCATGCTTGTCGTGCCTTTAACCTGCTTTTCAAAAACTCCGTAGGGCGAGTTAAACAAGCCTGTGCCGGCATGAACCCTTCCCCAAAGAAGCATGGGCTCAACGCTGTCTATGTCGGCAGGCACAACCATCAGATTCGCACCTCCAACCCTGTTTGAGCGTATGGTTCCGTTTCCCGCTTCCGTAACAAATACAGTGTTGGCCACCCGGCTGTCCATCTTCACGGTGTTGTTTTCAAACGGTCCTATGCAGCCGTCAATGGAAATCCCAGCCTCGGGCATCATATGCCACAGCTGAGAATATTTATTTACCTTGCCTATATTCTCTCCCACGGGATCCATATGATCCGAAATAATCCAGAAGTTGGGGCGGACAAACAATATATTGCGTTTATAATCCATTCCGTCATCGTGAGGAATGGAGCCGTCCCCCTTGCCTGGCAGAATTACCGGATCAATCCGATAGGTTAAATCCTTATAAGTATGCGAATAAATTCTGCTGAAATCATAAGCGTCGTTCAAAACGGTTGCCTCCATTATGTTTCCCAAACGAAGTCCTCGTCTTCCATTTTGGTCTAAGGCGCTGCCGTCTGTGATAGGCAAGGCTTTGTCATGAGACGAGCCGTGTGACTTCGAGGAAAAGTCGTTCATTTGCATCACATTATGCGCTCGGCTTGAATACAGCCATCGTATTTCAAGATTCATTCCTGCAGAATCGTAAGCATAAAAGCCTGAGTCCGAAAGTAAGCTGTCTCCGTATCCTGCGACAATAATATTGTTATCATCCCAATGCCCGTGGGAGCCGTCGTTGGCATCCGCGCTTGTGTACAGGAAAAGTGCGTTGGTGTCCCAACCGGTTCTCATCACAACCTTTCGGGAATCCCAATACCTGTATGAGGTGAAATCAGGCGGGGTGCCTCTCGCCTTACTGTTTTTCTCATCTCCTCTGGTCGCCACCCATACTATATCCTGAACCTTCGGTCCCCATACAGGGTGGTGCTCCAGCCAATATCCCGCCTTGGCTATATCCGACCTGAAATTGCTGCTTTTGCTATACGCACCGCCATCCCCTATCTGTGTGTTTCTCCAGCCGGGGGCGGTCGTAATCATAAGGGCGCGGCAAAGATCAACCATGCGCTGGATTAACACATCAGAAAATTGGAGGTCAAACTGCAGGGATTCAGCCGTATTCCTTGGACCAAACATTGTGGTTATCGCATATTGGTTATAACCGGCGGCAAGCTCCCAGCACGCACCATCATCAAACACCATATTGCCGGTGTTTTCATCAATCCGCTCCATCAGTATGTTAATCCAACTGTCCCGCAGCATTTCACCGTTTTTGTCATAAACCGGGTTGTCTATGGCAAAAAACTCGGGATAGTTCCCCATGATTTGAAACCATCCATTGGTAGACGCTGTACCCCAGTTGTTTCCCGCCTCCTGATTGGTCCAGTACTGCGAGTGAGTTTCTCCCATGCTCCATGCATACTTCAAAAATACCGTAAATATCTCCGCCGTCATAGGAGAAGGACTGGTTTTGGATCCCATCAGGCGGGAAATCGTTCCCGGCCAATTGGAGGAACGGCTGTGCAAATCCAAGCCCTTTCTCCAGCCTCCGCCCACCAAGCCCGGAATATTTCTTCCGCCTGAGGTTCTCGGATAGGTTACGCCCGGCCCTCCTGTGTAACGGTTGTAGGTTTTCATAATCCAATCCTGCAAATACATAATAAATGTCTGTGCGTAAAGCTGATTACCGGATGCCAAAAATTGATTGTTCATTATGCTATACCAACTGCTGCCTCTGGATATGTCCTCCTCAAAGCGTGGCGGCGGATTTCCTCCCCGGCTCAAAACCGGGTCGGTTCCGTCATTGATGATAGGCTGTCTCCATGCAGTTCCGTATTCACCTTCGTAGGAGAACGCAACATTAAATATTGATTGATTGCCGAAATACAGCTCTTCCATAGGAGCATCCGCGCCTGTTCTGGCTTTATCCGTCCAACCTACATTGCCAAGAGTGAGTGCCACAATCCTTTTCTTGTAATTGGGATGCGGCGGATTGGCAACGGCAGGCTGTACCCCATCATTTGCCGGATAGAATCTGCCCCGCATAATCAAGGTGGCGGAGGAAATTTGCTCTCCGGCGTTCATGCCCTGACGAAGGTCGAACATGATATATGTTCTTTTTGTTCCCTCATCCACGGGCAGCTTCATCATGCTGTGCGGGTCGGTGTTGGCGGCGGTTCTTATAGAGGTTCTGGATTCGCAGGCATAGATAGCAGGATCATCGCCAAAAGTTTGATTGGCGTATGGATTGCCTGCCCGCGTGTATGTAATATACTTCGCCGGGATATATTTCGTTGTGTTTCCTACTTTTACTTCCAAATAAGGAGATTCTCCCAAAACAGGATAGTAGCCATCCTCCCCTTTTGCTCCCTTTAAAAATTCCGCTTCATATCCGTCCTTGTTTACCGCTAAAATCTGGACGGGCATAAGCCAGTTGTAGGTGTTTCGCTCGGTCATAAACCGAACTGCCTGCTCCGTCATTTCAAAAGTTATTTGCTTAAAATCGCTTCCTAAATAATCCATATAGATGATGTCGCCTACATTCGCGTAACTACTGTTGGCAAGGTGCATATTTTGCAGAAGAAGATTGGCACGCAAGCGGGTTTGACGATCTGCCGAAGCCGCATTTGTTACGCCGCGCGCCTCTAATTTCTTTTGATAATATTTATATAATTCATCCTTAGCCTTAGCATAATTCCCCTCTATAGCAGCTTGCTTGACCGAATTCAAATTCACCCCGGGATACGGCGATACATAGTCATAATCCAAAAGCGGAACAGTCATCACTCTTATTCGTCCGCCTACTAAAGCTCCGGTGGGTCCTTGAAGATTAAACGACTTGCTTTCGCGCACGAAATCGTTTATCACCGGATCCCAAACGCCGAATAATTCCTCATCCATAGGATAATTTCTCGGCTCGACAAATTCAAAATTACTAAAGTCAAAGCTTACCTGCAAATCAGGGTCTTTGCTGAAAGCAAAGGCATCAATAATTCCCTGCATAGCGAAGGAAGTATACCCCTCGCTTTGTTCAGACATGGGTTCGATAGACGCCTCGGCTTGAATTTTCATGGATTCTTCCAAACTTTCTTTTGGCGTTTCGCCATTTTCCTCCAAAGTTTCGTCAGAGATATGGTCACAGTAAATATCCTCACATTCGTCTATGTCTTCCGCGGAATCGTCTATTTCAAAGCCCATATCAACCATCAGCTCAAGCAGCGCTTTTGGATTATCCTGCAAATATTCCAGGTATTCATCCGTAAACCCAAATTCCTCTAACAGCCCTGAAGCGTTGGTATCTTTACTGGAAAATACCATCGAAGCCGGTGTTAAAGCAAACGAGAAAACCATAACCAATATTAGTGCTAATATTCTTCTTTTCATAAATATCCGTTCTCCTTTACTTTCATTGGACTATCACAATAGCCCGAGGCACAACGCGTGGGTCGCTGCTGCTTACGCTGGTCGCATACACCACAACATACAACGCATTATCCATAAACTCGTCATGAGTGCCAAGCCTTGCGGTATCATTTTTTAAGTTGTACACAAAAACTGGAGGCGGGCTGCTGATTTGAACATCATAATTCTTTGAAAAACCCATGCCATCGCTCATATTTATAATATCGACCTTGCGGTTCAGCAATTCGGATACTCGATTATACCGAACATCCGCAATATCACCCACAAACACCTCGGAGTTGACGTCAATAGAAGTATAAGCTTTAAACACAGACGAATCAAGATGCTGTATAAGAGTATACGCATCAAGCTCATTACTGTTGTTCAGAGAATATTCTATTAACTGTCCGGTTCTAAGCCCGCTAAAATTATATCCTCCCGCGTGCTCGGATACAAAGAAATCCTCCGGGCCTTTCGATGTGATTATTTTTACGAATGTTCTTTCTTTTTCCTCCTCATCCAGCTTTTTACTCATTTTATAAACAATCCCGTACTTTGAAATGGAGCTGCCGGGAACATCATATATCATGCTCGCACTGATTACAATCAAAGCCACACAGGCGCTGTCCTCGTCAAAGTCATAGCCTTCTATCGAGTAGAATTGATTGTTATTAAGCTCAATGTCCGCTAAATAATTATCGTCTTCGGATTCCTGGTTTATCTGAGGCAGGCACAGCGCGATGGTGCGGTTTCTGATTCCGTAAGCGCCGTTGCCCACATCGCCTGAAAATGTTTTTTCATACGCGTTATATTTCTTTCCGACCTGCCAGTCTCGACCGACAAGCTTAGGAGCCGTAAGCTGAGTTATCTGTCCCTTTGCGTTAAGCTGATACTTAAGGGGCAGGGAGGTGGATTTTATTGCGGTTCCGCCGACATTTGTCCTTTCGTCAAGCATTGCCTGAAAAAACGGTGTGATTTCATTTGTTTTTAATGATCTTATGCCCGTTTCATCCTCAAAGGATACCCGGTCGGCAAATTCCAGGGTGCCGATGCCTTTATTTTTTGCTGCGATAGCCGGAACCGATCCTGAGTATGAATCCGGAGACGGTTCTTCCTCGCTGTCGGAGAACACATTGCCGTATAAAACCTTTGCTAAGGGGCTTTGCATTGTTCTATCCCTCACAGATAGAAGTGCAATATAATTCAAATCAGAAAGCACTCCTTCGCTAACATATACCACATTTCCCCTGTAATCTAAATTTATGGTCACTTCCTTGCCCAAAAACTTGTTAAAACCACTCTCTTGTGCAAATGATTTTCCTAAATCATAGGTTGCACCGCCAATTACTATAAACCCGGGGTCTAAAGAAAATTCCTCAATTATACCGTCAATTTGGCTTCTTGACACATATACCTTGATTAAGGTTTCATCCACATCAATAAATATGCTCACTGTATCCCCCGGAGTTATATCCTCAATTGCCACCGGATTGTTGTCCGCATCATATATATAGCTTTTAAGATATATGTTTCTGTCATCTTTTAAAATGATACCGGATTTGCCGTTTAAACGCTTATCATGCGAAAAATTAATCCGGTATGATTCAGGATTGACTGAGCTGACCACAAAACTTTGATATTCGTTAAAAAGCAGCACATTGTACTCGCTGCCCCCATCATTTGAGATGAATGTAATATATCCTTCCATGAGTTCTTCCGTGTTTATACTTGCCCAATCCCGCGGCAGGCCATTATATAATAAATCGACATTGGGCGCAATTTTTTTCGTAATGATTTGTTTGTTTTGCTCATAGGAAACCTCTTCGTTTGTTAGGCTGATAATATCCTTATTCTCAATAATATCAATGATATTGTTTCTTTCATCGGGTAATATTGATTTAATGATATACTTATTTGTGCTTTCCTCCAATACTACATAAGCGTCAACCGTAAGACCCAAATAAGATGCGGCATCCGTATTTCCCGCACGTATTACAACATCATCAATCATAATTTCATCATCCCTCAGATTGACATTAGGGGCAAGAAGCCATGAATCATAGTTTGCCGTAACAACGCCGCGAACCTTGAAGGTATCATCTTCCTTATTTAACAAATAATTTCGAAGGGTATCTCCGGATTTCAATGTGTGAGCTCCATCGGAACGGTAGTGACTGGTAATTAGGCGGTTTGCATTCAACGCGTTAAAAATCATATACAACGACTCGCAATATGTTATTAGCTCGTTAGCAGGCGTTGATACGCCATTTAAGAGCCTGCAGTACCCCGCCGAAATCAAGTATCCTTCAGGATAGCCGCCGTAGTTCTTGGCCTGAGGCTCATATCCCAAGAGCCTTACCAGCATGATGGACGCTTCTAAAACAGTCAGGTTTCTTTCCGGGTGAAAATTTCCGTCTACATCCCCGTCAATGATTCCCATTGCTGTCAAAAAGCCTATCGCCGGCAAGTACCGATGTTCGCCCGGAACATCCGCGTATTTTGAGGCGCTGCCGCTTAAAGACTGATCGTCTGAGTTCAAAAGCTTATGCAGCATTTCGGAAAATTCCGCGCGTGTAATATTTTTTCCAAGTTCCCCACCGTCCACATCCCCCTCTATAACATTAAAGGCTTGCAAATCCAGTATCAGCGCGGAAGACAGGGAGATTTCCGCATGGGAAAAGCCAAGAGGTGTAGCAACCACTGCTAAAACCACTGTCAGACAAATAAATTTTTTGAATACTTTTTTAAGCTTCATAATGAACCCCTCTCAATCATCACTTAAGATTATGTACTATCCCTTCACGGCGCCTATCATAATTCCTTTGACAAAGTATTTCTGTAAAAACGGATATAAACACAATATCGGAAAGGTTGCGATTACCATTGTCGAATATTTAATCGTTTCACTTACCATCTGTGTATCCGCGGCATTTCCCCCGCTTGTCATTGATGCCGTATCATTCACAATCAGTATTTCACGAAGCACTAGCTGCAATGGATATAAATTCCGATTTTTAATAAAAATTATCGCATTGAACCAGGCGTTCCAATGATGCACTCCATAGTATAGGATAATCACCGCGACTGTAGGCAGCGACAGCGGCATCACTATTCTCCACAAGATGGTAAAATGTCCCGCTCCGTCCATTTTCGCGGATTCCTCCAAGCTGTACGGTATGCACATAAATGCTGTTCTCATAATAATCAGGTTAAATGTGCCTATCGCGTTCGGTAATATCAATGACCACAGAGTGTCATAGAGACCCAGCTCCCTTACCAATAAGTAAAAGGGTATAAGCCCTCCGCTGAAAAACATTGTAAACACTATTATCCACATTACCTGCTTTTGGAATACAGCCCTTGGTCTGGATAAAAAATACGCGCCAAAGCTTGTCAGTGTCAAATTCAGTGCCACTCCGACTATCACAATTACTATTGTGTTTCTGTATCCTATACCAATCATTGAGTTTTGCAAAACCGTTTTATAAGAATCAAATGTAAAACCTAAAGGGTTCCACAGTATTCCTTGATGTGCCATATGCCGCATCGGCTCTGAAAATGATACCATCAGTATATAGTAAAGGGGATATGCTATAACAAACAATAACGCCGTCAAAAATGCCTTATTGAAATAATTAAATATTTTTTCGTTTTTTGTGTACTCCAAGCCCATATAAATCCTCCCCTGTTACCACAATTTTGTGTCTGCAAACTTCCTGGTTATTGTGTTTGCAGATATAAGCAGTATGCAATTTATTAATCCGTTGAACAGCCCCACCGCCGTAGAGTAACTCCAGTTAGCTTCCAATAAGCCTTTTCTGTATACATACGATGATATCACATCTGCTTTGCTCATAACGGCGTCATTATACAACAGAATAATCTTTTCAAAGCCCACATTCATTAGTCCGCCGATTCTTAAGATAAGCATTATGATTATCGTTGGAAGCAGGCATGGCAGGGTGATGTTTATAGTTTGCCTTATTCTTCCGGCTCCGTCTATTCTTGCCGCCTCATACAGCTGCTGGTCTATTCCCACAAGTGCCGACAGATAAATTATCGAGCCCCATCCGACCTCCTGCCATATTCCTGATATTACATAAACCGGCATAAATAAGTTGGGTTCTTGCAACATCGTTTTCTGCGGAAAGCCAAATATACCCAGAACCTGCGTAATTACTCCGTTATATCTTGTGAATTCAATTACCATTCCGCATGTTACGACCAATGACACAAAATGCGGCATATAGCTTAATGTTTGCACAATTCTTTTGAATTTTGTTCCATGAAGCTCGTTTATGAGCAGAGCAAATAGTATTGGCGCAGGGAATCCAAATAAAATGGTCGCCAGGCTTATGCGCAGCGTATTGGTAAATGTCCGCGCGAAATACGGCGAACGGAAGAACTCCTCAAACCATTGGAAACCAACCCACGGGCTGTTCCATAGTCCCTGCGCCGGTGAAAAATGTTTAAAGGATATTATTGCCCCGCCCATTGGGATGTAGCAGAATATAATATAGTACAGCAACACCGGGATAATCATGATGTACAGCGACTTCTCATTTTTTATGAGCGTCCATGTATGCTTTGCTCTACTTCCCAAGCTTATCCCCCTTTTTTCGGTTCTTGTATTCATATCCATGGTCATCTAAGCCTTTCACTGTATATATTTTAATGTCAATTCGAATTAAACAATTTCCTTGTTGCGAATTGAAAAATAATATAAATTCCTTACCTGTTCATGTACCGGTCGTATGCGTTTTGCTGCATTTTAATGGCGTCTTCAATTCCAAAGCTTTTTAATTGCGTGATATACGCATCAAAATTGTCAAGAGATTCCGTTCCCAATAACACCTTTAAGCTATATTCGTCGACATAAGTCTTAACATTGTTTATAATGCTTGAAAATTGTGCGCTTTCACCCTCACTTATTGAAACCGGAGGCAAAATATGATTTACGGCCTCACTGCTGTTCCACGCGGTAAAAGCTTCCTTTTGGCCTGGCAGCATCCAATATTGCTCTATATACTCCCTGCGCTGCTCAAAAGGGCCGCTGTAGGTTGCTCTTGCATATGCGGACCACGCCTGCGAAACCGACCAGCCTTCTGGATGGTTCATTACAAAATAAGACATTTTGGGGTATCCATCGATTATATTATAGCTTTCGCCTTCCACACCAAAGTTGTACAACATATTCCCTTTTTCGGTGTAGCCGTAATCGAGGAAACGCGCCGCAAGCTCAACATTTTGGGATTTCGCGGTGATTGCCGTAAATTGATTCGATGCGTCCACAGGGTGTACCATTGATGTATATTTCACTGCGTCTCCCCGGTTCTTAACAGGAAACTGCACCGGCAAAAGCTCCGCATTTAAGTCCTGTGCTTCAAATGCAGGCACATATTTACTAAGTGTTGAACCGGGATAGCATGCGAAGGCCCCTGTCCGGCCGTTTAATACATAGGAGTCCATAGCCTTGCCGTCCGTTGTTCCTATGCCTTTATCAATCAAGTCCTCCGAGTACCATTTTTGCAGGGTCGCCAGCAGTTCTTTATACTCCGGCAAATACGCTCCGTATTTGACTTGACCATCGTCTATAAAAAATTCTTTTTTTAACCCATATGCTCCTGAAAATAGGCCGTTTGCAAGAATAAAAAAGGTTCCTTGATCCTTACTTACCGCAAAGGGCGCCGTGGCTCCCTTTTGCACCTTGAATGCAGTAAGCATGGCGTGCCAGTCGCTAATGGTTTCGGGAAGCGGTAAATTCAGCTCATCCAGCCAATCCTTGCGAACAACGGGTCCGTACGAGGTCAGTAATATATCATCTCCGCGTACGAAGGGAAAAGCGAAATACTTACCGCTGTCCGTTTTCACGGCCCTTTCAACATTAGGATTTGCCTCCATATACTTTGTCATATTCGGAGCGTAGTTTTTAAACACATCGTTTAAGGGAATGATAATGTTTTCTGCAATAGCCTTTTCAGGGCCACCCGTATATCTGGTTATCCACTTTATCTCTATTATGTCCGGAAGGTTGCCGGACGCTATCATTAGATTAAAATCGACATCGCTTTGGCCAGCCGGTGGATGTATATATTGAACCTTTATCCCGGTTTCATTTTCCAGTTCTTTTCCTAAAGGTGTATCAGTGATGCTCTTGTAATTCGCGCTGATGCTTCCTTGCAAATCAACCCAATAGGTCAGCGTCCTATCTGTATTGATTGGATACGATGTTTCTCCCGGCTGCGTAACAGGTGATTCCTGGATTATTCCTCCTCCGTTACCGCCTCTGCACGAAATTAACAGGCTGCCCGCCACCGTAATACAAATTGCCAAAGCTATAATTTTTTTAATTTTCACTATGCTTCCCATCTCCTGTCATTATTTTGATACATAAATTTCAATTGCTTTTTCAATCATTTTGGCGGATTCGGCGCGCGTTAAGTTGTTTTTTGGTAAAAATGTTCCATCAGGATAGCCGCTTATTATGCCAGCGGTTTTCATTAACGCAACCGCTTCCTTGGCGTATTCGCTTATATTATCCTCGTCCATGAAAACCATATTATCTGCGGGTTGAAGGCCGTAAGAGCTTCCAGCGACTCGGGAAATCACCGTTGCCGCGTCCTCCCGTGTGATAAAATCGTTTGCGCCAAACAAGCCATTTGTATATCCGGTGATGATTTTTGCCTCAGCTGCCGCCACTACCCATGGAGCGTACCATTCACCGGAATCAATGTCGGCAAAAGAGATTTCTCCCTTACTGGACGGCTGAATGTCAAATGCGGAAAGTGTCATCTTTATGAATTCAGCGCGCGTTATATTGTTCTGCGGATAAAAATCTCCATCACCGCCGCCATTCACAATTCCCAAGTCATAAAGTGCCATGATTGAAACATACGCCCAGTGACCGGGTACATCCTTAAACGCCTCTCTGGATTCTTTTCCGGCTTCGGTAGGCTGCGTGTCCGCTATCAACGGTATATTGATTCCCACGCTTGTGACGCTTCCTCCCCTGCCACTGCTTCCCCCACCTCCACCGCTTCCAGGCAAGCCGCTGGCAGATAGGGTTCGGACAGAAAGCACAGCCGGTTCGCTGCTGACCCCGTTATTGTCAGCGGTCACCTCAAATGTGTAGGAGGTATATGGAGCTAATCCGGAAAAGCTTAAGCTTGTCGCGGTGAGTTCAGCTTGAAACTTTGAACGGTTCATATACACGCTGTAGCCTGTTACACTTCCTTCGGGGATAGTCCAGCTCAAGGTTAGTGAGGTTTGTGTAATGCCACTTGCCATCAGATTAACAGGTGCGCCCGGCACCTGCAGCCAGTGCCCCATTCCATCGCTCCCCATAACCCCTGCAGCTTGACTCCCTCCGTCTGTGACCAGACCACCGGCGCTTTCCGCTTTGATTACGGCACCCTTATCCGCTTTTATGGAAGATAAGGAATTAACCGCAAGCTTGCTTCTCTCTGCTATAAAAATAGAAGATGTGCTGTCCATTTCGGCTGCAGTTCCCGTTAAAGTCAAGGAAACGCCACCCGCCACGATTAGGGATGCGCCTTGAAGGCTAATTATTTTTCTTCCGCCGTCAATTGTATGATCAATATTTTGCCTAAATACTCCTGTAAAGGAATACCTGCATACATTACCGCTCGGCAAGCAGGTCATGTTCATGTTTGCTCCTTCACCCAGGGTAAATACGGACGGTGCGTCTTTCGTACCCACGATATTCACTCCATCGTACGACAGCCCGCCTAAGCCGAAGACACCAATCATTGCCCCGTCCGCTATGGACAACTCACCGTTTGACGCATTCAAGATGCCGTAAGTTTCCACCCGTGAGCCGTTTCCTTCAAGAACAAGAGGACCGGAGTTCTCCGAAACTGTTAATGTTATGCCTTCCGAAATTGTTAATGTCATCCCGCTTGGAATAATCATAGCGGTTCCGCTCGGTACCTCTGCACTGTATCCCAATACGGCGCTTTGTGTTAATGCAATGCAATTCAGCTGCGGGTAATAAGCCGCATTGTTGTCTAAGGCTGATATCAGTGCCACCACATCGGAGGAAGCTCCACGGGAAATGATATTCAACACTGCAGTGTTGGAGATTGCGTTTCCGCTTGTTAAGCGGAAAAAATATGTGCCCGAGGCTGTGTCCGTTGTGGTTAGTGCGGTAATCAGAGATGTGTTATTTGATATGTCGGAAACGGATATGTCCACGCCTGCGGGGGGCTCATTTATTATGACGGTTCCCGCCGCATCGTTGCAGTACAGCACATCAAGAGCGGTATCGTTTGGAATATATGTTGTTTCAACCTCATAGGTGGCTCTTCCATTCACCCTTTCGGTCACATTTCCCATTTGTCTGCCTATGGTTATTGTCGCCTCGTTGATGACTACCGCGCCTGTATTAATAGAAACCGCTTCTCCGCCCGTAAGCTTGAAGTAATACATACCTGCCGCCGCAATTTCTGTTGTGGTTACATAGATCTTTGATGTATTACCGACTATGTCGTTTGCGGTAATTGTTATTCCAACCGGCTGGCTTGCGGGTTCTCCGGCACTGTTTGTGCAATATATCACCTCAAGAGGCGTATTGTCGGGAATATTAGCCGCTATCACATCAATCACCGCCGCATCCGCAATCCCTTGAACCAACAATTTACTCTGGATTGTTGCAATATTTATTCTGGGAGCGGGAGTCAGGACTAAGGATGCTAAATTGGACTCCGCTCCACAGCTCGCGAGTTTAAAGTAATAGGTTCCGGTCACGGACTCCGGTGAAACCGTTACTGTCACTAAATCGGCGTGAGCCGTAATAATTATCCCGTTCGGAGGCGCCCCTATGTCGTTCCCCTCGTTGTCACAGTATATTGGGACAATGGGTGCGCCGCTTGTTATGTTCGCGGTTGTCAAGTTAAATGATGCCATTCCTGCCGTCCCCTCTTTTACCTCTCCCATTTGGGGCGCCTCCACCGTTATCGCGGGAGCGGCCGAGCTTACAACAATTGATGCTACATTAGATTCTGCGCCGCCAAATTCTCCATCTTCTTCACCAATCAGTTTAAAATAATATATGCCGCCCGAGATTTCCCCCGTTGCGTTTACTGTAACAACAGACCTTTCACCGGTCACGCCGGCTGCCATGACGGTCATGCCTCCTGGTTGGCTTCCGGGTGCGCCGTCTGCATTTGCGCAGTATATTACATTAAAAGCCGCCCCGTCATCAATGTTCATCGTGACGACGGAAAAGACCGCTTCTCCCGGCGTTCCGGCTATCAGCACTCCGTTTTGAACCGGCAAAATTTCTATATCCGGCTCACTCGTCGCCGTCACATTTACCACGCAGCTTTTATAGACATTGATTTTATCTCGCGCAGCCACTGTTATTACAGCCGTTCCTATTGCCATAGCGTTTATCATTCCATCGCTGTCAACTGACGCCACGCGTTCATCAGAGGAAGACCATGCTACCTCATTATTGATCCAGTCATTGCCATTGGTGTCCTTTAATATTATATTTGAAGCCGCCGACCAGGAATCCCCTATCCCTATTGTTCTGTCAGCCGCCATGCCCACGATGGAGGCTAAGGTTGATATTTCATTACCTTCGCCTACTCCGCCCAGTATGGGCATTTCGTTGTTGGCTCCAACCTTGCTGCCCCATACCGGAATTGCGGCAAAATCAAATCCACTGTACGCATACTGCGAACGCAACTCATCCCCAACAAGCTCAGTGAGCAAAGCGGCGTTAGATGTAGCGCCGGTAATCTCACCAAAGTAAGAATTAGTTATGGATTCACTGTTGCCGCCTCTCATGAATACATCCATAATAGCGCTACCCGTAGGAGAATTCTCCCTTGCGGCGCTTATTTCAGTTCCCACTGTGTAGCAGCTTGAAATCGAGTATCCCGACGAACCAGTCCCGGCAAAAGCTCCGGTGAATATGTTTCTGGAACCGATGGCGGAAACCGAAGGCGCAGCCGCATAACAGTTGGTTATCGTACCGTTGGCCGTACCCATAAGCCCGCCCACCTGAATGGTAGCGCCGTAGTTCTGCGTTCCTTCAACAGCACCTGCGTTACCCGAAACACTGCCCCTTGAATAGCATCTATTTGTGGTAGTGGAAGCGGACAGGCTGGTTCCAATAAGCCCGCCCATGTTATATGTGTGGTTAGCGATCAGTCCGGTGATCTCTCTTGCAACATTCAAGTTTATATCAATCAGCGAATGGCACCCGTCTATTGTCACCCCTGAGGCAGCCGAGTCAATACAGGCAATAAGCCCACCAACCCTGCCGGCCACTGAACGTGAACGGTTTATGGAACTGACCACATTTATTCTGCCGCCAGTTACAGAGCAATCCATAACCGCCGTAGTTCCTCTTATATTCGCAGCTAAAGCGCTGACAAAAAAATTCGACAACCCGGATCCGCTGAGGTTTACCGTTGTTCCAGCAATGGGAATCACAATATTTACCCCGCTGATTTCAGCTTCTCCGTCTACATAACCGAAAAGTCCACCGATATAAGGATTAGTTGTTTTTGACGCGCTGCTCCAACCGAAATTTGTTATCGAATATCCGCCGCCGTCATATTTTCCTTGAAACGCAGTGGCGTCAGTGTCTCCTATCGCAGCTCCCCATGCAGAAGTAAGAGCAATGCTTTGAGTTTGCCTGTAATATTTGTCGCTATATTCCGCCGAGGTATCGGAAGCGTTTATAAGAGATACCATTTCTCTTATATCCTGATCCCTCGAAATTCTAAAGGGATCCTCCGGCGTTCCCTTGCCGCCTGAAAAAAGATCACCTAAGAGCACGGCTATTGCCACCGTATTGGATTCCGTGCCGCCTCCGATCAGCTTAAAGTAATATGTGCCGGCCACGGCAGTTGTCATGGCTGCTGTAACAGTTGACACGCCATCGGCTAAGGGAGCCACCATAATGGAAAGACCGGTAGGCTGAACTCCTGCAGAGCCTGATGCGTTTGTACAAAATATGATGTCGAATACAGTTCCGTCTTGAATGTTTTCCGCTGACACATTAAAGACCACAGTGCCCGGCATACCTTCCATTAAAGCTCCGATTTGCTCCGGATGTATGATTATGTCCGGAATTGGTTCAATCACGGTCACGACAGCCACATTGGATTCTGCTCCTCCCCCGGTCAGCTTAAAATAATATGTGCCCACCGCCGTAGCCGCAGATGACGACACGGTAACGGTCGATGCATTGCCTGACACGGCGGAGGAGATTATTGTTACACCTGCCGGCGGAGCTCCCACAGACCCCTGAGCATCCGAGCAATATACGGTTGTGAGTACAGAGGAGTTTGCAATATTTGCCGTTGCTACACTAAATGTCGCGGTTCCCGTCTTTCCCGTTGTCAACACTCCGTTTTGTATCGGGTTTATATTTATAGAAGGAGTAGAAGCAGCTGTTACGGTCACCGTACATACTGCGGTTACACTGCTTTTATCTTTTGCTGCTGCGGTTATATTGACTGGGCCGCCCTTGGAAACTGCAGTTATGTTTCCGTTTCCGTCAACCGTTGCTATATCTGTATTTGAAGATGTCCATGTCACCTCGTTATTTATCCAAGTTTCTCCTGTTGCATCCCGAAGTGCAAGGCTCACAACCGCCATTCCTGTCATTCCCACATTTATCGTATGTGATGTAATCATACCGGAAATCAAGGTTAACTCTGAGGCAAGGCTTCCTTCTCCTACACCCTTTAATATGGGCATATTGCCGTTTATGCCGCCCTTATTCCCCCATATATTGTCAAAATCAAACCCATCAAACGCATATTGTGTTTTAAGCTGGTTAGCGGGCAAATCGAGCACCTCATGCCGGTTCAATTGATTGTATAATCCCACATTCAAGCCGTAATAACAGCCGGTAACCGGATTGGGATCGGGGACAGTCGTGCCGCCGCCGATAAACAAATCCGCACGTGTAGTCGCCGTAGAGCCTGCCCTCTTAACATCCACGATGGTTCCTGCCGAGTAGCATCTGGTCACTGTACTTCCGTCGAATGTCGTGTTGGCAAAAGCGCCAGCATATGAATTTCTGGAACCGTATCCGTAAACCGTTTCCGCAGTTGAGTAGCAATCGGATACGGCGCCGCCAATTTGCGCCATAAAACCGCCGGCGTAAACGCTGGCACCGGCAGTGCCATTTTCAATAACAGTGGAGTCAGCCGATACGCTACCCTTTGAATAGCATCTGCTTATCTCGGCATTTTCGGCAGAGACCGATGAACGCCCAATAAAGCCGCCAACATAATAGTTATGATTAGAGGCTACACCTGTAATGCGGGTTTTTGACTCAAAACCCACATTCACCTCAGAGTAAGAACCAGTAACAGATACAGCCGCAGCGTTTTCAATGCTACCAATCAATCCGCCGACATAGACGCCGACTCCGCCTTTTCGCGTCAGGGTGCTTTCAATCTTCCAAGCGCCGCCGGATACAGAACAATCTGTAATTTTTACAGAGCCCTGAACATTTGCCGCCAACGCGCCGGCATGAAGGGCTGCCATTGAGTCTCCGCCAATGGTGAGCGCCGAGCCACCGACTGCAATCACTATGTTGACGCCTGTTATTTTTGCGTCACCCATTACATATCCAAAAAGACCTGCTACATAAGGGTTTGCCGTTACGGCTGCCGCAGTCCATCTTAAATTAGCTATTAAAAAACCGCCGCCGTCATATTCGCCCCGAAACGCATTGGCTGCAGTCCTTCCTATAACATCCCCCCAGGAATTCTCAAGCGTAATGACCTGCGTCTGACTGTAATGCTTGTCATTGTAGTCAGCAGTCGTTTCGGAGTCATTTATAAGCGATGCCATATCGCGTAAATCCTGTTCTGTCGAAATCAAATATGGATCGTTTGCCACTCCTGTTCCTCCTGAGAAATCTCCTAAAGCGGAATAGGTCTGGAATGAAATAAACGGGCTAAGCACCGCCATTATCGTAAGAACCGCTAAAAACCTTTTTATCATGTTGAAGCTTCCCCCTCTACGCAACACTTTTTTTACCATCCGCCCTCTTTTTGGTTCAATACCTTTTGCTTTCTATGGCGGGCATTAGGATGTCTATTCCGTGCCATATAAATACGGATACATGTATGTTTTCCGTATCACTGATAATAATTTCGTCTGAAATCAGTTTGCCTTGTTTCTGTGCTTCTATTACCGCCGGCACGGGCGAAAACGCCAAATTTGTCAAGCAGTCATTTTTGTAAACCGCCATTATTAATTGATAGTCTTGCGCTTCTTCGCTTGTGTTTTTCACAAGAGCTTCCGCGCGAAGCTTTCCTATTTTCGGTTTGTCAATATTTTCAACCTCACCATTTTCGAGAACCTTTACAAGGCTCAAAGCGGTGCGGCTTTTGCCCACACGCTCTTTCATCTGCCTCTCATACAAGCTTAACGGTTGCGCAAGATCATCAAGCTGTTCAAAATGAGCGTCCCCCACTGCGAATACACCATCATATGTAAAATTACTTTGCGACTGAGCGTTGGTCCAGTCAGCGCCGCCTGACAGATCGCGTCCCGGCTCGCTGCAATGAATTCCACCGGCGCCTATAACAAAATTCTGTGCGGTGGGAGGCTTCATTGCGAGAATCAAGGGAGTGTTACAGTTCCAAAAAACAACCTGCGCCCCCGTCCAGCCGTGCCCTGTTCCGGCATCACCCCTATTTACCGCCGCCAGCCCGGAGCCAGGACCCTGTGACTTGATGTTATCAAACAAGACTCCGGTTGCCCACCTTTGATGTGTTTCGGAAGACGAGTAGGTATGCTCCGCTTCGCTTCTTGTAAAAACATTAGGCCCGGGAGCTCTTTGACCCACCGAAAAGTCATGCCTTGATTTAAAGGAATAACAATCCATAACTAAATTTTGCTGACCGGAAATTGTAAAGGAGGAGCGGTAGCCGCCAAGTATGGGCGATACTCCGTCTAAAAATTCACATTCCTCAACGGTAACGCATTTCGCGCCTGTTCCAATGCTTACACTTGCGCCGGACATAAACACAGAGGTTACATTTTTCACCCATGAATTTACCGCATTATTAACCGAAATGCCGGTTGTGGCGTGGTTAAGGTCGCTGTGTGACCACCAGCCGTTCGGTCGGGTTTCGCTGACAGCCGGGTCAAAATAGGATTCAATCCGCAGATCCTCAACCGCAGATTTTTCGATTCTTGTTGGCCATGACATCTTGTATATATCTGTCACATCGTATTCCTGATTCAGCGAATCCACAATCGGAACATCAAAATAAACACAGCCTCCGTCAGTGGCCGTAACCGTTTTTTCATAATGGTATTGATAGGCGGAGGTCGTCCAGGCAATCGGATTCCTAATTGAGTTTATGAAAAATCGATCCTCTGCTCCCATTTCAAGCTCATCAATCCATGACTGCTGTTTTTGGACATGAAGGACAATTTCGTCTCCCGGGTTGTAACCTGACGCGTCATTGACCAGGACATGCTGCGAGCCAACGGGAACATAATCGTCAATTACTCTTCTTCTTGTCCCTTCCTCCTCCTGCCGCGTGCCGGAACCTGATAAGGTAATCACTGTATATTGCGTCCTGCTGTTGGCGTAAAGTATCGTTCCGTCGTTTCCCTGTCCTTCTCCGCGAAGGACCACGCCTGACGCGCTGATTTCCAATGGCTTTGCAACCGTGTATAACCCCTTTTTCAGCAACACCGAGCCTCTTATACCATTTTCATCCGGCTGCAATGCCGAAACGGAATCAATCGCATCTTGAATCATCTGCGAATCATCGTTATAAAGCTCGATTTCATGAATTCCGGGGTTGCCCGAAACGGCAGTGAAATATAAGCTGATGTACTGAGCCTTAACCGGTGAGTTGAATTTTACAATATCTCTGTATATTCTGTTGGACATCACACGTCCTGCTGTCAGACCGGAATGAGGCACATCGGGGGTGTTAACACCTCCCTCAAGACTGTCCTCCGCAAAAGTTCTAAGTCGGAAGCTTGATAACGGTGGCGGTGCACCTGCCACATTGTTACTGCGATAGCTGTAAATAACCGCCGTGTGAAAAGTTTTGGGGCTTTGCAGATTAAGAGTAAGCCTTTTCTCTCCTGTTACAGCAATAGAGCTATATCCCCATCTGTTATGCTGATCGTCCTTAATGCCGTCTATCGCTTTCCAAAAATTTTGCTTAGTAGTCTCGTTGTTGAGCACATGCCCTGTTGTAGACGAGCTTTTCACAACTATGTTCTCATAATTGCTGTCCGTCAGCGCCGCGTTCCCCAGAGCCTCCTGCTTCGCCTGTTGGATAATGTTTCCTGCATCACTACGAGTGCTTCCCGTTGGGTTCAGCGTAATCTTAACGGGAACCTTAGGAATCGGCTCCTCACCATGCTTATATCCCACATAGGAAAAATCGGGCAGTATATCCCCTCTGTCGGAATAGGAATTGTAGTGCAGCTTCCCGTCATCAATCGTAGCAATGCCCGCTTGGTTTCCGACAACAGGGCAAGCTGCCGTAACGCATAAAATATATACCGTAAGAAATATGCACACCTTTTTTTTCAAAACAATCTCCCCTATGATTCCCTGAATTCATTAAGCTTTGCAGGGCGCACCGGGTGAGCCCTGCAAAGCATGGTGCAAAATTTACAAAAAGGACATGTGCCGCGGTTTGTGTTATCAGGCTCTAATTCATGGTAATCGGTGTAAATCCTTTATACAGCGGTTTCATATCCTTTGCATCCCGCCATACCATCAGCTTGAAGCTGGAGCCTGTCAAATCTATCTGTCCGCCTACATCAAGAGTAACCGTAACATCACCGTCACCGGCAGGGATAGCCACATTATCACACCATGGCCTAATTAATGCATTACCAATAGTGTCATACTGCGCCGCAATTATGAACACACTGTTTCCCGCTCCTAATTTCATGCGGTCTACAGAAACCTTTGCCTCTATAGCATCCGATGCGGATATACTTGCCGCTGGCGCATTACCGCCATTTACCGTAAAGTATATATTAGTAATTTCAAAAAGGTTTCCTTCGCCAATGCCGCGCAACACAGGGCTACCGTTGTTTACATAGCGGCTTGCTGTCCATATATCAGAAAAATCAAATCCAGTAAATGAATTCGGGTTTTTAAGCTCATCGGCGTCTAATTCCACCGCTCCATTCGCCGCAGCCTGATTAGCCTCCGGTGCGTCTGAGGTAACTAAGCCGTAATAACAGTTGCTTATATAAGCTGCGTCGCCTGCGCCTATAAAGCAACTTGTGCTATTAACGCCGGTGCCGCTTCCCGAATGGTTGGTATCCACGGAAACTCCTGATACATAGCAGTTTGACACACCGTAGGAGGTGTTGCTCGTTCTGCCGAAAGCGCCGACATGCGCATTGCTGTCAGACTTGACCGCAACCTTTTCAGCGATTACATAGCAGTTTGTGATAACACCGCCTACACCCCCCATAAATCCTCCGACATTGGCTCTTGTGCTGCTTACTCCGGTTAACCCCCTTAGGTCAATATCCACATTGCCTTTTACATAGCATCTGTCTATCGTTGAGCTTCCGTTGTCGCACCGCCCGATCAGTCCGCCTGCAATAACTGTGGTGGTGGCTCCCAGTTTGCTGAAAGGAACCGTATTTCTAACTTTAAAATCTGCCTCTGAATAGCAATCACTTACCTCCGCTGCCGCGTTTGTGTGAATATATCCTATAAGACCTCCGATCCTTCCGTTGTTAGCGCCGGTGCCGGTCCGCGTAATATTTACATTAGCGATAAAGCTTCCGCCTGTTAGTGAGCATTCCGAAACTTCCGTTGCCCCGTTGATATGTCCTATCAGTGCGCCGATATAAAAGTTTTGAACTGTTCCGGCAAAGGTCAGTGCTGTTCCTTCGCTTGGAATAACAAGATTAACACCTGTAATTTTTGCTCCGGCTCCCGTATATCCGAACAAGCCTGCATAATATGGATTAAGGTTAGATTCGCTCACTAATTTAAAGTTGGTTATTTTAAATCCCTGTCCATCGTATTCACCACAGAACATATGTGTGTTATTCCCTATTGTTTCGGTGTTTTTCCATGCCTCCGACAACTCAATATCGTTCGTTTGCTTATAAAACTTGTCTCCAAAGTTCGTATTATCAATGTTTACCCTCACTGCCAGCAGCCTTAAATCCTCTTCATTTGCAATTTCATAAGCAGTTGCGGCAGTTAATCCGTCCCCATTTCCCGTTGAAAACGGACTGTCGGCGAAAACCGGAGCGGAAGGCAAAACCGCCCCTAACATAACAATTACCGCAATCAATACCAAAAGCTTTCTGTTCATCAATAAAACCTCCTATATCTTTCTTTGAAATATTTTTTGATTTTCTCGTGTTTTCTCACGTTTTTAATTTTTGCCTATTCACTAATGCTTATCATAAAACTTACCCTATCACATCACACTGAGTAAGCAATCAAAGCCGCTTCTCTTACATTCCTCCCGCGCTTTGAGATGCAAGCGCCGCTTTTGTTTTGCCGGAGTTGTTCTCAGTCAGATTATATCCGACATATTTTGAAATCTGTCTGTCGCTGCCGAACCTCGCCGTGTCGCCAACCTCGACCAAAAACGATGCCGTCGTCACAATCCCAATTCCCTTTATTCCAAGTATTTGATTGGCATATCCAGCTCCGCTATCAAATATTTAAGTCTTAACCTTGCCGAATCTAAGCCATGTTAGAAATCGGCTGAACCCTTTATCGCTTCGATTAGCTGTCTTACTTTTTTCAATCCAACGGTCTTTTTAACTGCTTTCTTAATTTCCGCAAGCAAACCGCCTTCGCACAACTTCAAGATGAAAGCCGGATGTATCTAACAACTTAATTGAGTGTTTCACAAACAATCTAAAGCATGGTACAAAACTAAACAGGGTTTAATTCCTTTGAGTTTGCTACCAATTTTAAAATATTTATGCTTATATGTTTTTAATTATTTCACAGCTTATCTCTCACTGCCTGATTGATTTTCCCGGTACCACTCATTCGCCTCCTCCGTCAACTGCCAAAGCCCAGAGAAGTACAACTCCTCCACAAAAAGGTCAAACTCACTTATATCCCTTTCCCCTGATATAAACAATGTATAATTTTCTATAATCATTTTTTTAATCAACGCCTTGTACTGCGGATAGGACGGAAGCCCTCCCCATATGGGGTTAATGTATTTATCAACATACTTATGACTCTCCATATTTTCCATATATTTCGTCCGAATACGCGGATATAATTTATAGTTAGCCGGTGCCCGGAAAAAACCGTTGGTTCCCAAGCCGAGCCTGGCCCTGAAATTAGAATCGGTGGCTTCCCCTATGTATATAAGCCCGACATCGGGGTCAATCTCGTAGTGCACACCCTCAAATCCATACTGCGCCATCATTCCGAACGCATAATCCGTGTTCGTCAGTTCATACATTTCCAAAATTTTATCCATCTTTCTGCTGTCCTCGGCGGCGCCCTTTCCCAAACTGACCGCGCCGCCGCTGTAGACTCCCCACATTTCGGTTCCGGACAAGCCGTCAGGTCCGATAAGTGGTCGCCCTTCAACATATGACGCATCGTCCCCCTGAAGCGCTTTAAAATAGAAATAATGGTCGGAGGCGGCATCCTTTTCGTTAAAGGGCTTAGCCACATGATAGGCATGCCCCGGAACCGAAAATCCGATTCGACCGTTTTGGAATGATACGGAATTCGCCCAATAGGTTCCTTTATTTTCGCCGCTTATAAATTCCGGATCAATAAGCCCATCCCTGTGCCATTTGTTAAGCAGGGTGAGTGCATCCTTCATTTCAGGCATAACAGCAGTCGCTACAACGGTTCCATCCTCCCTAATTGTCCATGTGAAGCTGTTTGAGCCGCCTACCGATTGAAAGGGTATGCCGCCAAACGCCCCAAACACCGTACTAAACCCGGTATTCGATAAGGCGTAGGTGTCATCAACGCCGTTTCCATCCGGATCTTCATGGGCAAATTTATAGAAGGCAGCCTCAGCCTCCAGAAGTGTTTCGGGAATTTTGTAAATCCCCACATTCCATAGCCAGTCATCGCGCCAAATCGGAACAAAATGATATATGCCGTTGCTGTTATACCCTACTGGTATACCGTATATTTCACCGTTTAATCTTGTGAGATTCCAAGCGTTCTCACCAAGGTTCAGGAGGGTATGCTTGTGTATCGTCGGCGCAATCCGCTGAAGCTTCTCCTCCGGTATGGCAGCTAAGACGCCTTGCTGGGTGTACGCGTTGAATTGTTCGTTGTTCAAATTCATAATGTCTGGAATCTGCCCTGATGAAATGTGGAGGTTCAAAAACTCCTTCGCTCTGTTTCTGTCAAAGTATATAAACTCAAATCTTACACCCAGGATTCGTTCGCATTCTTTCATAACCGGCGAATCCGGTGATACAGGCTGGTCATTCTGCGGAACTATGCTTATGACTATTTCGGGCTCGGAATAGTCCTTCTTCGTTTCGGCAAGATTTCCCGCACATCCGCTGAATAAAATCACAAAACACAGCAACAAAATATAGTTTAATAGCTTGAAAAGAACCGTAAGCGTGCGTTTATTAACTATATATGTTACATATGTTTTCATCAAAATCCTCACCTTTTTTATGTTATCGACCATAGCTACAGCACTTGCGATAAACGGCTTCAATATCTTCCATATATCTGTATCGCCATGCATAAGCTAAGAACTTTTGTTTCTGTCAGCCTTATCATTTCACAATATTTCACAATTTCTTTTTACTTTGTATATCACAATTGAAAAACGGTTCGAAATTTTAGTTAAGAAACGATCCACTAAACTTATAGTCTCCATAACAATTTTAATAAAATTTAATTAGGCATCAACACTAAAATACATTGATAAATCAAGTGTTGACACATTTTCTTAAATAATTTTAAATGATATTAGTATATGAGGTCTATGAATCATTTTGCCATGGACCAAATTTCAATTGTAAAGAGGGCCGCTTTTCATTCGGTTTAATCATACTTCCCGCATGATTTCCTCCGGGTTATTGTTCATAAACATAAAAGGCGCTAAGTAGCCGTCGATTCGTGTTTTCGGCATGTATCCTTTGATTTGATCCACCAATACATTCAGATTAAGTGTATTTCGCAGTTATTTGTCAACTATTTATTAGTATAGCACGCAGTATATATATGTCAACGCAAAAGAAATGATAAAATAGCTACTTTTTTGCGAATTCTTCTTTCATACATCATCCATCGCCCAAAATTTGGGTATTAAGAATTATCTGCAGACCGGCAATAACCTCACAGAACGATAGATAAACGATATGAGAAATACACATCTTATTTGATATTTTAAACACTTTTTTTTTAATATCGGTTAATGCGGAAATTTGCTTGACTCAGGGAATACGCAGCAGTATAATGAAAAGAGTATTGAAATAAGAACAGGGAGTGTGGTCTATTATGCACGAGATAACTAAAGAGTATTCCCGTGTGCGTGGCTTTAATTTTCAGCCCGACTGGGGCGCCACCGGAGTGACGGTGTGGCAAAAATTTGATCCGGTGCGGTACCGTGAGCTGATACAGGCGGGGAAGGAGGCGTTTCCCGGAATAAATACCCTTCGTATCTGGCTCAGCTTTGACGCATGGTGCGAGGATAAGAAGTTATTCCTAAGCAATGTGCGCACAGCTATGGATATAATCACCTCCTCAGGGCTTGCTTGCATTCCCACATATTTTAACGGATGGTCAAGCATTCCGAATTTTGGAGGCTTTGCCGCATCGATTTTAAAGCACATATCCAAAAGAGACTATGAGCCTTACCGTACATATCTTCGCGAAAGCATGGAAGCAACGAAAAAGGGTAACATTTTAATACATGACATTTCCAACGAGCCCTTTAATTCGGTTGTGAAAAACCCTCCATGGATTGAAGTGGTCATTAATTTTTTAAAAGCAATGGCGGAGGAGGCGCGCGAAACCGATGACCGTCCTATTACCGTTGGCTCACAGGGGTTTGCGCTAAATGAGGAGAGAACCTATTATGATATAGATGCGTTAGCCGGCTTTACCGATGTTATTTCCATACACCCGTATAAAGTGGGGGATCCGCAAGGGGAAGGAGAGAACCGGCTAATTAAGCTGCTGGAACTTGTAGATAAATATAAGAAGCCTGTGATTATAACCGAATGTATATGGGGGTCGGAGGATGAAAAAGGGCATGTAGAAACGATAAAGCAAGACCTTGCGGTTTTCAATAAATATAATATTGGATTTTTAGCTCATGCGCTGTGCACCTCTCCGGTTGCGGACCTTCATCCCCTAAGAGGCAAGGACGCACTGACCTGCCTTGGCATTTATATGGCATTTTTAGATGAAGACTTAAATATACGCAAGGGTCATGAGGTTTTTAATAACTACTAATACCCTGATCGGACTATAAATTAGGAGCTCACATGTGGGTTTTTAAGTATGTTCAAAAATTTTCATCCAAAGCGCCGCTGATTTCGACATCCATAGGCAAGCTTGCTTGTCTATGGGCTAAATGAAAAATAGTATAAACCTACGAGAAGGAAAATAAACAATGCAGCTAATGCAAAAAAACATTTTCACAAAATTGAAAAATATTTTCACAAAATTATTGTCTTACACAAAACACAGTTACCGTTTTAAGCTATTTATGATATATTTTGTTTTCGTTGTTTTTGTTATCTTCATTTTATTGTATTTGTTAACCTCTTACTTTAACAACAATTTGAGAAATGAAATATATCAATCTGCAAACACAAGGCTGACACAGGTAAAGACATTTGTGGATGCCGAAATTGTGAACAGTGTTAATGCCATCGTAAACCAGAGCTTTTTGGATGTTTCGTCGGAAAAGGGAATGTTAGATTTCTTTATAGGATCCTTCTCATACTCAAAGAACAAAACCCTGATTTCGGCCCAAAATATGCTCTCCTTGATTACACTTAACAATTCCTTTGTAGATTCAATTTGGCTGTACCGCAAAGCAGACGATTCGCTTCTTTCCTCCAAAGAAGGAATTATTTTTTCCCTTAAGAATCCATCCGTAGATATGAGCAAAATCGTTAATTCTGATTTAATCTATGAAACGGTCGGTGCCGAGATAAGCTCGCGATGGATCGGAACTGTTGAGAACAGCGTGTTTTGGCAAGAACGGCGGATCGTATCCTTTGCGCAAACCATACCGTTTTTTTCGCACTCCTCAAAACGATTCGGATGCGTAGTGATAAATTTGGATTATGACAAGATTTGGGCGCACATGCAGTCGGTCTTAAGATTTGATAGCTCTATGGTTGTCATAGATTCCAACGGCGAATTTCTTCTGGAATACGGGTTGAAGCCTTCACTCATATCGCTGGAGAAGGAATATATACAGGAAATATTGAGTGGCGAGGAATCCTTCCGGGTTACAAAGATTGCAGGAAAGCATGTCTTGTTAACATGGGTCAAATCTGACGAGAATGATTGGATGTACATTTCCACTATCCCGGTTGAAACGCTGCAAAGTCAGATTAATATTTCACATAATTTTATAATAACATTACTTATATTTATTGTTATTGTTACCCTTATAGGGTTAATAGCAATTACATCTCATATGTATAAGCCTATTCAAATGATTTTAGATTCCATATACGGCCACATGTACGGTCACATGGAATCTCAAGGCTCGGATAACATGAACAACGATGAATTTATGCATATAAATAATGTTATAACCAACCTGAATTATAAGATAGATGAGATGCAGGATGTTATATATAAAAACCAAGGTATTATTAAGCACAAAATCATTATGGATATTTTATACGGAAACATATCGGGAGAAGCGGACGCCCTGCAGCATTTGAAGTTAGTAAATCCAAATTTCCTGTATCGGGAATACGCCATTATTCTAACTGATATAAACAGCCGCGTATTCCAAAACCTCCCTTTTGTTCAGCGTGAATTCATTATCGGAAAGGCAATCGACAAGATTGACAGTCTTTTTTCACAGGAAAGCTGCTGTTTCAGTATTTGTTATCCCTCGCACTGTTTAGTCAGTATTGTAAACGCCGATTCTCTGGACAAGATATTTCAGGATAAGGAATTTATCATTGACCATCTTTATGAAACTTTGGGGCAAATAAAATACAATATTGTAATAAGCAGACACACCGATACGATAAAACAGCTAAGCAAAATGTATGAGCGTATCCGAGGCTACCTAAAGTATAGCTTTATCTACGGATACGGCAATGTGTTCACTGAATATGAGCTTGAGCGCATTGAAAAAAACAATCCCGAGCTTGAAGCGGAAGCCGCGCCCTATGAGCAGTTGTTAAAATCCAACAAATTCGAAGAATTGAAAAGAGCGCTTTCTAATTTTCCTCATAAGGCGCAAAGCAAAGGCTATTCCTTTAAGTATACGCAAAGCTTTATTTTACATATATTAAAAATGATATGCCGAATAAGTAAGAAACACAATGTAAAGAGCGAGGAAATCAATAAAAATGCGTTGCTTTTTGACTTTAACAATATAGACTCAATCAATGATTGCGTTTCATGGATGTACAATCTCATTAATTTATATGATGAAAGCTCAAAATTAAAGGATGCTGTAATTAAGAGTGAGTTTATAGACAAAATCGTCAATTACATTACAGAAAATATAGAAAACGGCGTTTCCCTGAATTCCACAGCTGAGAAATTCTATGTCAGCCCCGGTTACTTGAGCAGATTGTTCAAGGAAAGCACGGGAGTTAATTTTTCAGAGTTTCTGATAGGCAAAAAATTTGAAAAAACAACCGAGCTGCTTATGGATAAAAAAAAGAAACCCGTTTCGGAAATTGCCTCCCTGCTTGGCTATTCAAATATTTCTTATTTTAATAAGCGGTTTAAAGAAAAGTTTGGCATGACGCCCACGCAGTATCGTAAAAAACATTCAAAATAATACTAAACCTGTTCGCCCACGCAGGGTTACCGGATAGGTCTGTTGAGGAAAGGATTACTATAATAATGAAAATTGTTGAACAGGCAAGAGAAATTGAAATAATTGATGAAGTTGATGTTTGTGTTCTTGGAGGAAGCAGTACAGGAGTGTTTGCGGCGGTTCGAGCCGCTCAAATGGGAATGAGGACGGCCATTGTGGAAAAACAGAATAGTTTTGGCGGCGCAGCGACCTCGGGACTCACCCACATATGGCATTCCATTTTCGACGCCGAGCATAGTAAAAAAATTATCAGCGGACTAAGCGAAATGGTGATTAACCGATTGGCTGAAAGAAACGCGGTAATTATCCACAAACCTACTGTATCAAGCGCCAACATAATGAATACTGAGGAACTTAAGATAGAGCTTGATATTCTTGTTTCTGAGCATAAAATAAAACCATATCTTCATACTTTATTTTCATCCGCAATTACAGAGAATAATAACATAACGGCTGTAATTGTAGAAAATAAGGATGGCCGAAAGGCAATCAAGGCTAAATTTTTCATTGACTGCACAGGTGACGGTGATTTATGCCGCAGAATAGGGATAGCTTCATATACATATGATACTTTACAGCCTCCGACTACTTGTGCCAAGATTTACGGGGCAAACGACCCCAGCTTCAGCGCGCTGATACGTGAACACGGCTCAGAATTCGGTTTACAAAAGGATTGGGGCTGGCGCAATGTAATTCCGAACACGGACAATATTAAAATGCACGCCGAAACACATGTTTTTGATGTGAACTGCGCTCATGCCGGCGACTTGACTTATAGTGAAATGGAAGGGCGCAGACAGGTTCGGGCGTACATGGACTTGTTTCGGAAATATGTTGAAAACGGTGAAAAAATCACTCTGCTCTCCCTTCCCTCCTATATAGGCGTAAGGGAGAGCTATCACATAAAATCACTGCATAAAATAAAAACCGATGATTTACTTATGGGGATAACATATCCCGACGCGATAGGAAACGGCTCATACCGGACGGATCGGCATCACAGCCACGATTCAGGCATCACATTCAGATATTTGAACGGCGTTACGGAAACGATACAGCAATCAGGTGAGCTGCCTGTAATGGGGAGATGGAGGGAAGAATGTGATAATTACCCTACATACTATCAGATTCCTTTCCGTTCCTTAGTCCCAGATACAAAGATAGAAAACATACTGTTCGCAGGAAGAATGATAGATGCTGAGGCTGAAGCCTTCGGCGCCCTTAGGGTTATGATAAATACTAACCAGATGGGCGAGGCGGTGGGGACGGCTGCAGCATTGGCGGTTGAATACGACTGTCCGGCAAGGGATATAAACACGACGGAGCTGCGGAGCAGACTTTCCGATTTTAACGCCGTAATTTTATAACAGTTAGGAGTATAAAAATGTATGAACAGTTTGACCCGTTAAAAAACGCAGAGCTTGCGTTAAATTATCTTACAAATATGGTGGATGAAAAATATGACAACCTTCCATATTGGCTTATACTGCCTCATAAAAAGCCCGCAGAAGCTGCGCATTGCCGTGTTGATGACGCGGAGCTTGTCGGTTCTTGGTATCAAGCTATAAATCATGTCCGCAAAATGCTAAACACCGATGTGGGCGCGGAGGTTGAACAATCCTTCCGCAGACATTTATTAAAGTCTTGGGGGGAGCATGGGCTTAGATTCCACGAGGATTATTCGTGGACGCATACCAACCACAGCTCCTTTCATGAAATGGGGTATATTTTGCCGGCTCTTAATCAAATACTGGAAGAAAATCCGGACGATACTGATGTTGAAAGGATTGCAGCCCGTCTTATCCGAGGTATGCGCAGCTTGGTGACCGAACGTAAGGTGCGGACATTTTGGTCGGGCGATTTCGTGGAAGAGCAGCCTGTTTATGAATTTCCGAATGATGTATATTTGCGGGATAAGGGCTTTGATTTAACTCGGCATACCGGACGCGGTGAGCAGGCAATCCGCAACTCTATTATGCTACACTCGCTTGTGCGCCGTTATGAGTATGCCAATGATGAGGCTGCGCTTGATTTGGCGGTTGGCATGGCAAATTATTTGTTAGGTCCGTCGCGTTATTTCAACTATAAAATGGAGTTCTTTGGTCATGTTCATTCTAACGGATGGGTGGCATCCGGCTTGGTTTACCTGGGCCGTGTTACCGGAAATAAAGCATACCTTGAAAGCGGGAAAAAAATATACGACTATATTCGTTCCATATCCTCCGACTTTGGCTGGGTTCCGGAATACGCACAATGGCATCCGGTTGAGGAAGAGCATTGCGAAACCTGCTGTATAAAGGATATGATTGAATGCGCATATGAGCTGACTTTAGTGGGATATGATGAGTATTGGAATGATATCAATAACTTTGCGCGCAATCAGCTTGTTGAAAATCAGGTTAAGAATACGGATTATGTTGTTTCAGACAACAGTCTTCCAGATAAAAACGGTATTACCTATAAAGATATCGGCAAACGGATGATTGGCGGATTTTCAGGCGGGTCAACTCCAACATCAATATCTCTTACCAAGTTTCGTTCAATTGCGGGATGTTGTGTTGGTATGGCGCCTGTCGCTCTTGCGATAGTGTGGAATAACGCGGTATTGTTTGAAAATAATGCAGTTGTCGTAAATATTCCGCTTAACAAATCCATATCCGAGGCAAGTGTTGTTATGGAATATCCCAATGAAGGCAAGCTATCCGTTGCGGTTTATATCCGTTGTGATGTTAAAATAAGAAAATATCCGTTTATGCATGATGTTAGGGCCGTAATCAATGGAATAGCAGCGGATTTTTCAATTGATGGCGAGAATTTGATGGTGTTTAAGGATGTTCCGGCAGATGCGGTTGTTACAATAACCCATACCTTAGAAACCGTTAAAGTAAAAGAAACCGTAAGGGGCGCTGAATTAACCGTTATATGGCGTGGCTGCGATGTAGTGGACATATTACCCCACGGAGAGCATATGCGGCTGTATCAGCGCGATTTATCCGTTCCGAGGTATTATCCGAATCCCGAAGATATAGTATATTCAGGAGCATCAGATTACGCGCCGACTCAGCAGAAAAAGTAATTGATTTAATTATCCTTGAGCAACCCTCGTTCCTTACATATGGTTTTTGGGTTGTGAGTTTGGCGTTTGTTACGGTTTAGGAATTAGAGTAGGGTTAGCTTAATAGGGTTTTTCTTCATTGTCGGTTGCTATTCGTGCAGCCTTGTCATAAGACACCTTTGGTGTTCGGATTGATGTTTCTATAATATAATTCCTCTAAAATTCTTGCCATATCTTCCACCCTCTTTCGCGGTAACGCAACAGATACTACAGAAATTAATGGAAGGCTATATCCCAATTCAGCAAAGTGTTCAACAAAATCAATAAATCTCCATAACATCCTTAGGCACATAGTTCAATATTTTAAATCCTATGCTTTAACTTTTGAATATATTTTTCGACATTATTATTCTGTGAAAGCCACTTTTTTATGTCAGATTCAATGTAACGCCGGTTCCGCACCGACTTATCATTACGATACCTATTTTTTGATACAAAGCTGCATCTGAAATCATCACATTTTAAAAGACCGGTATACCGTTTGAAAGGCTTACCGGAAGAAGCTCTGACATTCCTTTTTACCTTGTCCTATAAAAGAAATTGTCCCGATTCCAAATTTCCTTTGAAATGATAGCAGGAACAGCATTTTTGAAATTGCTTTCAACCCATAACCTCAAGTTGAAATAGTCTTGCGGTTATAGCCGTTACGGGAATTACCGCTGTTGTTGCCGGATATATCGTGCTTTTCGTATCTAAGATGTTCATCCATTTCTGCTTTTAATATAGTTTCTACCTTGTCAGCAAACAGCGCCTTTATAGCGTTAGTTACATCCTCCTGTGTACGGCAAGTTTTTGCAAGTTCCTCTGCAAGCGAGTGTTGTACTGTGTTTTTTGTTCTTGACATGAAAATAACCACCTTTCTATTGGTGATTATTCCTACTTGCACTAACTTTTAGACGGTCTCTGGGGCTTTTTCGGATTTTCATTCCACCGCAGACATAATATAATCATAAGCCCAATGATGTGGGGCAATGTCTGTAAAACTAATTTTACCTTCGTTTGTAGTGGTTAAACCTGTTACCCTGTTCATAATGGCGACAATTTCTGCTCGTGTTAGCCATCCTTCCGGCATAAATGTACCATCAGGGTAGCCGTTTATGTATCCTCTTTGACTTAAAATTGCGATATAACCATCAAGGTTTGAATCGAAAATATCACTAAACCCGGACGCATTGCTTGTAGGTAGCAATTGAAGCAATTTTGCTAAAATAATAGAAAAATCTTTTCTTGTAATTGCCGTGTCCGGCGAAAATGGTTTTTGCACATCAAAAAGGTTAATTTTTTTATCAATGTATGCTACATAATTAGAATGCCATTTATAATTATCCATAGATACATAATCGCTAATATACGCAATACCATTGTCATAATCGGCAGATATTTTTGCCAGCACCGTCATAGCCTCAGCCCAAGTCATTGGCTCGTCGGGGCGGAAGGTTCCATCACCATATCCATTAAGATAAGGTCTGGCTAACATCTTATGGGGCTGATGTTTAGGATTATCTACACGAATAACAACAGGGTTGCCTTTATAGGATGGCTTTTTTTGAGGCTCGGGGTCTTTTATCCAAAAGGCATATAGCGCAATATCCCCCATTACTGCGGTTTCATCAGTAAATAAATTCCCTTTGCCGTTTTGCTGGGTATACCATCCTTAGAAAATGTAGCCTTGCCGATTGGGATTCTTAGGAAGTGCAACCGTGCTGCCGTCAGGCAGTTCTGTTTGGGCGTTGTATATTTTTCCTTCGTTCATAAAGAGGGTGCTGATTATTTCACCGTCTGCCAAAAGCACACACTCAATGCTTGATAGCACATTCATTGGCTCGAAAGATATCATTTTTAAAATTGTTATATCGCTTTGTGGTGGGTTCAAGCTGATTATATATTCGTATATCTTTGGGTCAAAACCCTTAAAGCTATCCATATTGTCATATAGTTTTTTAAGAAAAACACCTTCTTGCTCATCCCCCAACCACCTCCACCTCGCTATTAGGTCAACGAGTTTATATATAGGAGTGTTGGCATCATATTTTTCAGATAATTCTACTTCATCACGAGGAATAGACCACCAGCCAAGAAATTCATAGTCAGAACCACCGTCAAGCGCTTTCAATGGCACAGTTTTCCGAATGTTACAACTCAAAAAAATTATTCATAGCAGAATCAGCAATCATAAATGCTTACAATGTCTTGCATGAACGGCACGCCACGCTTTTTTTGAACACATAGAAAATATAAAGTTTGCATAAAACCGAATTTAGTGATAAGATAATGCAGCCGAAGCCTTAAGCACAGGGGAGTTCACTCCCCTGTGCTTAAGCAAAGACATTGCGCAAGGGTTGGGGCTGTAAATTTCATTTAACTTTACAGTACGAAAAATTTAAAACGGAGGGGTTTTATGGTTATACCTAATGAGTCTGGTCGATATACGGAAATGAAATACAATCGCTGTGGTCGTAGTGGTCTTTTGTTGCCTTCGGTTTCGTTGGGTTTTTGGCACAATTTCGGCAGTGTTGACAAATACGACAACATGGTTGAAATGGCAAAAACGGCGTTTGAACTTGGAATAACTCATTTTGACCTTGCCAATAACTATGGCCCTCGCGCCGGTTCCGCTGAGGAAAACCTCGGCAAAATGCTAAAAAATGAGTTTAAGGGCTGTCGTGACGAATTGGTCATTTCTACAAAGGCAGGGCATTTTATGTGGCATGGTCCTTATGGGGAGTGGGGAAGCAGAAAATATCTTGTATCCTCTCTTGACGCATCGTTGAAGCGCATGGGTTTGGAGTATGTGGATATATTTTATTCGCATAGGTTTGACCCTGACACACCGCTTGAAGAGACAATGGGCGCTTTAGCGCATGTCGTAAAACAGGGCAAGGCCTTGTACGCCGGCATTTCAAATTATACCGCCGAACAGACGAAAAAAGCGTCGGATATATTAAAAACGCTTGGAGTTCCATGCCTTATTCACCAACCATCATACAGCATGTTTAACCGATGGATTGAAAACGGGCTTACAGACACATTGAAGGAAGAAGGAATAGGCGCGATTGCATTTTCCCCCCTTGCACAGGGTCTTTTAACCGATAAATATTTAAACGGCATTCCAACGGGCTCGCGGGCGGACAAAACTGTTGGATTTTTGAAAAAAGAGCATATAACGCCCGAAAAGGTTGCCAAGGCGGCTAAGCTTAATCAAATAGCGAGCAAGAGAAACCAAACGCTTGCGCAAATGGCATTGGCGTGGGTTATGAGGAACAGCAACATAACCAGCGTACTAATCGGCGCAAGCAGCCCCGCTCAAATAAAGGAGAATGCCGCGGCTATGAACAACACGGTGTTTACCGAAAAAGAGCTGTGTGACATTGACGCTATTCTTGCCGACTGATAGCGCTTGGCGTTGGATGTTTTTTTACTCGTTGGAGTTGGGGCGTTGGGAAGTGTTTATCATCCAATTCAAAATTGAATCCTTCAGACTGTTCTCCAACGCCGAACAATGCGCAAGCCCCGACAGGTTTTGTTTTTCCTCGGGGTCATCGGATAAATCAAAAAGCTGCGGGGTGTCCCATGAGGGGTGATAAACATATTTCCAATTATCACGCCTTAGCATTTTCATGCAATCCATTTCGCTGAACACATCACCATGCTCGTATGGGGTTTGACCCTCCAATAATGGGATAAGGCTTTTACCGTGCATTACGGGCAACGGCTGCGCCCCTGCAAGCTCAAGTATGGTAGGCGTTAAATCAAGCAAAGAAACGGGGTGGTTAACCTTGACATTCTTTATAAAGTTCGACGGCCACCTTATAATGAGAGGAACGCCCACCGATGCCTCATACATACAGCTTTTGCGTATAAGCCCATGGTCGTAAAGCATTTCGCCGTGGTCGGAAGCATATATAATAATAGTGTTTTCCAAAAGGTTTTTTTCTTTCAGAGCGCATAAAATATCCTTTATGGAGTCGTCTATAACGTTTATAAGGCTGTAATACCTTGCTTTAACAGCTTGCCACGCATTTGCGGGGGCGCTTCCCGTATCCTTTATTTTTCGCTCAATAAGAGGGGTGGGAGCGTTTTCCATAAAGTCGTCAATAGGCGTGTCGGGAGTGCATTCGCTATACATTTTCAGATAACGGAGCGGGGGGTCAAATGGTTCGTGGGGACCTCCCCAGTTACACCAGCAAAAGAAAGGCTTATCATCCGAATATTCCTTTATCCAGTTTGCTGCTTGGTTCCCAATGAAAAAATCGCCGAAATCCTCCTCCGGGAGAACGGACGGGGAATCTTCCCAACATTCGTTGCCCCCTTCCGTCGGATGATGTTTTTCCATACGCTTGTTATAATCATCTCTAAGAATATCCATAAGTCCTTTTTTTTCAAGATATTGCTGATAGGGATTTTCCGCTATGGTCAGTCTGGCATCGGACCATTTGCCTGCCTGGGAGAGTGTGTCGGTAAAACCCATGTCGCTTAGCCACTTATCACATTCCGCGCTTCCGCCGGGGGCGTGTTGACCCAAATGGGTTTTACCTATCATGCATGTGCGGTAACCCGCTTCGTTTAGTTGTTTAACAAAAGTAGGCTCGCCCTCGGGCAGCCTTCCTTTATTTACAAGTATCCCGGTGTTATGACCGAAACGCCCCGTAAATATGGCGGTGCGGCTCGGTATGCACAGGGGTGTGGGGCAGTAGGCATTTGAAAACATCACGCCGTCTTCCGCCAACAAATCCATGGAAGGAGTTTTAACAATTGGATGCCCCGCGCATGACATGGCATCTTTTCTGTGTTGGTCGGAAAATAAAAAAAGTATGTTCGGTCGTTTTGACAAATTAACTTCTCCTTTCAAAAACGCAGTTTATTTTAAGCATTGACGGGTTTAAGACCTTGGTAGTCATCCGTATAATCAGTAAGCTTTGTAACTTCAATTAGCTGAATTCCATTTGCCGGCAGGGTGGTGAAAACTTTGGCTTTGCCCTCGTCTGATTTTAGCCTATACACATCAACTGAGGGGTATTGCGCCCTTTTAACAATCTCCATAACATCCCTTTTGGGATACCGCGGCCTTCCCAGCGTTTTCCATACTTCGTAGGCGTTTCCGTTTTTTTCATCAACCTTTTGAACCGAAACAATTACCTCATCAAATTTGCAGGGTATTTCAATTTTTGCATTTATATCCTTGCCCTGCCCTGCAACGGGGTTGAACAGCAGCATGCTTATGTTGCCGAAATTATCGATTGTTACACAGCATATATCGTCCAAACGGAGGATGTTTTCTTTAAGCCTGTTGGCAAAGGCGAATGCGTGAAACACAGGCTTGCGTATGCCGTTTTCAGTCAAAAGCCCGAATCCTCCGTGAAACAGTGCGCGGGGAATGTCCGCCTCTTCAAAAACATCGCTGAAAACCCAATATGAATACGAATTTGCCAAGTCATCGGCATGCGTTAGTATATATGCCACATATGCGGCGTTGAAGGCGGTGTCATGAATAGGGTCAATACAGCTGTACGAGGTGTTCCATTCCGTTATATGCAGCGGAAATTCGTTCTTTTCGGCAATGTCTGAAATTTGTTTAAATTTTTCTACCGCGTCGGAAGGGGGAACATGCTCCATGTAGCAGAATTCACCTTCAAAACGCCTGTCATATCCGGTATACACATGATGGCTTATAAAATCAGGTCTTATATTTTGCGATGCGCAAAACTCAATAAATCTGGAAACCCAATCTACTCCTTGCCCCTGTGTTGCAGGGCCTCCGACTTTAAGGTCGGGGCATATGCTTTTCACCGCTTCTGCCGTTGCCTTATAAAGCTTGTGGTATTCTTCCTCTCTATTGCCGGAAACAGGCTGCCAAAAATCGACACACGGTTCGTTCCACACCTCAAAATACCACTTTTTTACTTCATCGATGCCGTAATAATCGGCGGCAGTTTGCAGGAAGTTTTTTATAAGCTTAACCCATAAAGAGATATTTTTTGGTTCGGTAACATTACCCTTCCACCAAAAGATGGTTTTATCTCCCGCTGCCATCTGCTCCGGCATAAACCCAAACTCCACAAACGGCTTTATCCCCACAGAAAGCAAATTATCAATAATTTTTAAGATGTTTTTAAAATTAAATAAAGGTCTTTCAAGTGTGACAACGGGCGTGGCGCCGACCTTTATTTCCTCTCTGTACACACCCGTATCATCATGAAAGATGCCGTGCCCCCTTATGTATTCAAAGCCGATTTCCCTTTGCACCTTTGCAAGGTTTTCCATATAATCTTGGCGCAGAGCAAGAGACAGCCTGCCCGACCCTATACATTTTTTAAAGTTTTTGTTATACTTTTTTATTATTTCGGTGCTGACAGCAATTTTAATCTGCATACGATTGCCCCCTTAATTTATACACTTATTATAACAATGGATAAGTATATGTCAATAAAAACAGGGGTTAATGTTTCGCAAAAGGCAGAAAAGTTAAAATAGGTGCTTAAAGTTATAATAATACAGTATACCAACGAAGCGCTGCGCTGATATACTGTTTTTAGGCATAAAAGGGTTGAAACGGTATGCTTGACAACAGTTTAAAAGGAGGCGTCTTTACGGGATGACAAGTGCGAAACCAAAGCTTGGAAAAGACAGGGCGAAGCTTAAAACGAACAGAAGGTTTGCAAGTTTTAAAAGCAATGCCGAGTTTTTTTTGTTATGTCTGCCCGGGCTGCTTTATTTTTTTGTATTCCATTACTTGCCCATGGGTGGTATATTAATAGCTTTTAAAGAATACAACTACAAACTTGGCATATTCGGGAGCAAGTGGATAGGGCTTAAAAATTTTGAATTTTTCTTTTTATCGCAAGATGCTTGGCGCATTACAAGAAATACGGTGGGATACAGCTTTTTGTTTATGCTCACAGGCATGTTTTCGGCTGTTTTAGTTGCCTTGCTGCTAAACGAGCTAAAAAATAAAAGCCTTATAAAGTATTATCAAACCACCATGATATTGCCGCATTTTTTATCGTGGGTTATTGTGGCGTTTATAACGTTTATAATGCTAAACCCTGCTTACGGCGTGCTAAATAAGGCGCTTATATCACTTGGCTTTGAGGAAAGGCAATGGTATTCCGAGTTCAAGTATTGGCCGCCCATACTTACAATATCAAATGTTTGGAAGCATGTTGGAATGAGCAGCGTGATTTACTATTCGTCTTTGATGGGGGCAGACAAAGAAATGTATGAGGCAGCGACGATTGACGGCGCGGGGCGTTTCAAACAGGCAATATACATATCAATACCGTTTTTAGTGCCTATTATGACAATCATGCTTATTTTAAACCTTGGTAACGTGTTTCGGGGCGATTTTGGTTTGTTTTATCAGGTTCCGCGTGATATAGGGGCTTTGTACCCCGCAACGGATATAATAGATACATATGTTTATAGAGGGCTGTTTTCAGGCAGTATCGGCATGGCATCGGCGGTTGGGTTTTTCCAATCGTTCATAGGGCTTTTTATGGTGGCGGTCAGCAACCAGATAATAAGAAAAATTAACCCGGAAAATAGCTTGTATTAAACTGGAGGGCAAAAAAGGTGACGAAAAGAAAAATTAAGATAGATTATAGAATTGGGATTCATTTGTTTTTCATAATTTTCAGCTTGGCGTTTATTATACCTTTTATATATGTGTTGTCAATATCCTTTTCAAACGATATGGATATAAAGCAATACGGCTATCAGTTCATTCCCAAAACTTTTGATTTGGGAGCGTATACATATGTTTTCCAAAACCCCGAGCAACTGCTGAGCTCATACAAAATAACCACTTTCACATCGCTGGTTGGAACCTTTTGCAGCGTGATGATAATGGCGCTAATGGCGTACCCGCTCTCGCGCAGTAATTTTACATATCGAAAACAGGTTTCATTTTTTGTTTTTTTCACGATGATATTCGGCGGGGGCTTGATTCCCTCATACATACTTATAACAAAGTATTTAAGGCTTGGAAACACCGTGTGGATATATTTGTTTGCGGGGCTTGCAAATGCATGGCACATAATTATAATGAGAACATTTTTTCAAAGTTTGCCCTCGGCGCTTGTTGAATCGGCAAAAATGGATGGGGCGGGTGAGCTAAAAATTTTATTCCGCATCATTATGCCCCTGTCTAAGCCCGTTATAGCGACAATTTCGCTTTTTATCCTGTTGCAAAGGTGGAACGATTGGGCTACGGCGCTTGTATACATAAACAATAAGCGTCTTTACACCCTTCAATTTCTTTTGCAAAGAATACTGCGCGAGGCGGAGTTTATTAACACAATGATGAACGAGGGGATGGATAACCACCTTGTGGGAGGCATGATAAATATACCGACAGAAAGCATAAGGTTTGCAATGTGCGTTGTGGCTGCCGGTCCAATGCTTATCATTTTCCCATTCTTTCAAAAATACTTTGTCAAAGGGCTTACCATCGGCTCGGTCAAGGGCTAACCCATTGTGAACTTACCATGATTTAGCGGCATTTGAAGGGGCTTGATGCCTTGACAATGCCCATGCTATCGTGTACTATTAAATTATGAAAAATAAGCGGCGGTGGCAAAATGTTTAAAGTGATTGTGGTTGACGATGAGTTTAATATCAGAGAAGGAATTAAAAAATTTATCGAGACAAATCTCACCGGATTTGAGGTAACCCACACGGCATCCGACGGGCGCGGTGCGATTGACATTTTAAAAAAAGAGCATGTCGATGTTGTTATTACCGACATAAAAATGTCGAGCCTATCCGGGCTTGATGTAGCCCGCTACATAAAGCAAAACGGTCTTAGCAGTAAAATTGTTCTTATAAGCGGTTATAAGGATTTTGAATATGCTCAAAAGGCAATTGAATATAATGTAGAGCATTATTTATTAAAGCCGACCGATTTTAAACAAATGAAAAGTGTGCTGTGTGCTGTCCGTGAACAGCTTGAAAATGAAAGACACAGCTTTGATGAGAAAGAGCGTAACCGCAAGCTGCTTTCTTTTTTTCGCAGCGAGTTTTTTATAGGGCTTGCCATGAATGCGTTTAAAAGCAAAGAGGAAATTAGAAACCGTATGCAGTTTTTGGACTTGAACGTCGACCCTGAACAGGCTAATTGTGCGGTTATAGATATAAAAATTGAAGATTACGACGAATTTCTTGCGGCGTGGGGCAGAGGCAAGGAAGGGCTAAACAATGCAATTTGGAACATAATAAATTGCGCCGACAGCAGGTGGCTGTTTTACCCTATTTTAATTTTAGACAATACGATAAAAACAATATGCCTTTTTGCGGATAAAGAGCAAATAAATTTTTACAAAGAACTATGCACAATTTTGGAGGAAATAAAGAGCAACCTTTTTGATTATTTTTCAATGCAGGTAAACTATACGGTTTTAAAAACTTTTAAGGGCATTTATGAGCTGGCGGGCGCGGTTGCCTACCCCAAAGATGGCGATGCCAACGGCGAAAAACTAAAACTGCTTCGCGCATATATGCTTTCGGGCGATGGTGAAAAGGCGCTTAACCTTTTTAGCGCATTCTTTGAACAAATGCGGCAAAGCGATGCGGATAATTTAAAAGCTAATTTGCTGAAATGGTTTGAGCTTCTTTTAAAAGGAGTGTTTGCCGCACCCGAACCGGCAGAGGTTGGAATTGGGCTGCGGAAAATCTCGGATTCTGAAGGCTATTCCGAAATGAGGAAACAGGCAGAGGAGCTTATTTCAGACATTTGCATGATGGCAGGCGAAAAGGACAACCAGGTTGAGTCGGTCATACGCCAGGCAAAGAACTTTATAGATGAAAATTATATGAGAGACATATCCCTTGATGATGTAGCTAACACGGTATATCTATCGCCGATATATTTTAGCCGATTTTTCAAAACGCACACCGGCGAAACTTTTACCGACTATCTTATAGGCGTAAGGATGAAGCATGCAATAGAGCTGCTTTCTAACACAGATTACACCATAAATGAAATAAGCGTCAGAGTTGGATATAACAGCAGATATTTTAACCGTATTTTTAAAAAATACACCGGCTTTACCCCGCGGGAATACTGCCGCAAGGTTCTTTTTTGGGGGGCTGATAAACTTTGAGCCGAAAATCCAAGCTGATAAATTACATAAGAAATTATCGCCTTAAAAGCATTTTTGTCAGAAACACCGCCTTAATCATAATTTTGGTTCTTATCCCCATTACGGTATTATCCTATATTTTGAATAAAAACTTTGATTCAACTCAGTTCAAGGAAAGCGCTTTAATAAATTTAAATGCGCTTACCGGAAATCGCGATTTGCTCGAAACTGTTATTGAGCAAAACAGGCTTTTGGCGGCAAACCTTACGCTGCACGAAGATATTCGGAGTTTTTTATTATTTAACGATAGCGACACATTCGCAAGCCATGTCGGCAGGGTATCTTCGGTTATTGAACAATACACCTTGGTATATGATAATATTGATTCGATTTATATTTATTCGCAAAAAAATAATTTCGTTGTTTCTAAAAGGGCAAACGAGGGTTTTGAATTGTTCGGAGACAAATCATGGTATGAAATCAGCAATGACACACCCAAAAATACAGTTGACATAAGGCTTAGAAGGCGAGATGATTCCGGCTCTTATATTCTGTCCGCGTGCGCGCCCGTTAGGCTAAACGACAACTATTTGGGCGCTGTTGTCGTAAACATCAAAATGTCGGCGTTGCGGCGTATGATTGACGGCGCGAACAATTCGTCGGTGCAGGATACATATGTGATAGACGAAAACGGGCGGATTATTTACAGCTTTAACAATCAATTGATTAGCAAACCATCCTCCGAGGTGGAAGCTCTTTGCGGTATCGAGAATGCAAGCCCGGGTCAAGCATACTTAGTTACCGACAAGGATGGGAAAAAGTTTTGCACAATGCTCGAATCGAGCAAATTTAACTGGAAATATGTTTCGGTGATGCAAAATGTGTTTGACCAAAGGAAAAACGACGGCGCCTTTTATTATAAAGTATTCATTTTTTTGTTTGCGTTCGTAACGGGGATTATAATTTCAATTACAATTTCCATAAAGGCGTTTAAGCCTATTGACACCATCGTTTCTGTTATAGACAAACCCGACAGATGGAACGAAAACCCCGAGGGAATGCTGAGAAATGAAATAAGGTATATAATTGACAACATTTTAAAAACCGTAAAAACAAATGAGCAGCTTAAAAATGAGCTAAGCGACAGAATCGGGCTGCTCAATTCATCGCATATAGCAATTCTTCAAGACCAAATAACCCCGCATTTTATTTATAATACGCTTGAGTCGATTAACTGGATGACGGTAGACTACTTAGGATATGAAAACAAGGTTTCCGAGGCGGTTTTATTGCTGTCAAAGCTTTTGCGGGCGTGCTCCGCCACCCACACATTTATGTCCTCCGTTAAGGAAGAACTTGAGTATACAAGAATTTATGCGAGAATTTTGCGCATAAGGTTTGGAGATATGTTCGACATAGTTTTTAATGTTGAATCCGAAACCTTAAATTTACAGACTATTAAGATGAGCCTTCAGCCGCTTATTGAAAACTCGGTATATCATGGCATAAAGCCGAAGCAAAAACGCGGGCGCATTGAGGTTCGGGGCTATATCAGCGGCGAAAACTTGGTTTTCGAGGTGGAGGATGATGGCGTGGGAATGACGGCGGAGGTAAAGAGTGGGATAAACGACACTTTTGCCAGAGCGTATATTTTAAAAGGCAAAAACCTTGGACTATCAAACCTCAGCCAAAGAATTAAATTGATTTTCGGGGAAAATTATTCGTTGGAAATAGTAAAAAGCGATGAACGCGGCACGCTAATTCGCATGACGATGCCCAAGGTTACTTAAAAAGGTTAAATTTCATACCAAAAGTAAAGATAGAACAGTTTAAAAGAAGGCATGATTTTAGATATAATTAAAATATAAAAATAACTAAAAAAGGCGGGATTTACATTATGGCAATTTTCATCAAAAAAACCATATGCGCTATATTGGCGGGCGTCATGGCGATTGCTATGCTTTCGGGATGCAACGGCACGGTTAAGCAGGGGGCGGAAAAGACCACGCTGAAGTGGATGATGCTTGGCCCCGGCGAACAGACAGACAGCCAAGCGGTTATGACGGAATTTAACAACAGGCTTGAAAAGGTAATGCCGGATGTAAACCTTGAACTGGAAATATATCCGATTGCAGACTATGACCAAAAATGGAAGCTTTATGCTGCCGCCAACGCAGCGTTAGACCTTGCATGGACGGGCTGGCTTGTGGACATAATCGGAACGGTCAACGGCAGCGCATATATGCAGCTTGATGACTTGATTGAAGAATATGCGCCGGATATAAAAAATGAAATCCCCGACCAATACTTTAAGAAAATAAACGGCGGCACATATTTCGTGCCCAACTATCAAATGATGTTTAAAAGCCCGGTGGGGTTACGCACGCATAAAGAGATTTCAGATAAATACTGGGATGTTAAAAGGGCGGCGGAAATTTTCGCCCAAAACGACACGATGAACGAGGCGTGCTATGATGTTATAGAGGAATACCTTAAAAACGCGAAGGAAAACGGAGACATAAAACTTGGCGTCAGCCCGCCAACATTTATTTTTACAAAGGGAAAAGGCTATTATAATGTAGGGGGCATATGCGGAGTAAGGATTTCAGATAAAAGTTTGAGGGTAGTTGCAAACTTTGAAATGCCGGAAACAAAGCTGTACTTTGACAAAATGGCGCAATGGTACCAAAAGGGTTACATACGGAAAGACATTATTACCGTGCAGGACCCTCGCTCGTATGACGGAAAACAGGATGGTTCGCTTATTTGGGCGCACAGCTATTTTAAAGGAGATAACGAAAAGGAAACCGCACAGTATGGTTTTCCCATTGAAGTGGTGCCTATGGATAAGCGGTATTATTACGATGGAGAAATCACAAGCACAGGCACTGCTATTCCACGCGGAAGCAAAAACCCCGAGACGGCAATGAAGCTGTTGAATCTGATGAACACCAAAAAGGGTGCAGAGCTTTATAATCTTTTGGTATTCGGACTTGAGGGGCAGCATTATAAAAAAATATCGGACATCAGAATTGAAACCTTCGATTACGCCGATATCGGGCAAAGCAACAGTAAATACGGTCTTTGGAAGTGGGCTGTGGGAAACACCTTCAACGCATACCTTAACCAAGCGTACGCAGATGATTATAATGACTACATAAAAGGGTTAAATGAGGAAGTTTTGGTGGACCCCATTCCCCTGATAGATTTCGTGCTTGATAAATCGTCAATCACCACCGAGCTTGCACAATGTCAGGCTGTGTCGAGGGAATTTCAAAATTCATTGGCAACAGGCACCCTTCCGGACCATGAATCGGTATATGCTGAAATGGTGAGCAAAATGAAAAAGGCGGGGTCGGATAAAATCGTTGCCGAGACACAGCGTCAAGTGGATGAATACCTTAAGGCATATGCCGACAGATAAGCGGCGAAGCTTTTTATGGTCGCAATATATAGGGAATGGATGTGTAATATGATGATGGCAATAAGGAAGAACATTGCAGTATTATTGCTTGCTTTTATTACGGCTGCTTATTTCAGCACGGCGCATCTTGGCTTGAATGCCGTATACGGCGAGGAATTGGCGCCGGAAACTTCTGAGCAATCCATCGGCGGCAGCCCGTTAGGAGAACCTATTCCCTTTGAATTGGGAGAGGCTCCTATTGTGCTGGCGGATGATTATGCAAATATTATACTTGGCGCCGACAACACCATGGAATATTCAACGGATGGCGGCGCAGAATATCAGCCGTATGATTATGCCGATTGCCCTGTTTTTTCGGGCAATGTATCCGTCATGGTGCGCTATGCCGCAACGGAAGAAAACGGGGGGCAGCCAAGCGGTGCGGCAGTTTTAACATTTACCGAAAATCCGGAATCGATGGGTATTTTCGAATATGATTTTGACAATTGTGAAATTGAGGAGCTTGTTAAGCATTTTACAAAGCTAAGACTGGTTGCCAGGTATGACCCATTGGACGAAACGAATATAGCGGGGTTTTGGTATTTTTTTGATACGGAATTGACGGGCAAAACTGATGGTCAACGAAACACGCTATTTTCTTTTCCTGCAAGCAAGGGCGTTATTGCAATTCGGCAAAAGCTGCTCTTTACAGGGAGTTCCACGGATTTTGAATTAACCGTCAGCTTGAGGGGTTCAAGCAGCCAGCTTACTACCCTTACGGTAATAAAAGAAAATTCGTACGGGCAGTTGTTCAAGGACCATGAATGGCATGAGGTTCTTTATTTGGTGGATACCGACAATCAAGTTGTAGATGAGTATGCAGACGGAGTGTTTATCCGCACCACCAAAAATTCAGCGGTAGATTCAAGCGTGGGGCTAAGGTCGCTTGAATACAGAGTTCAAGGCAATTCAACCACCCCCACCCAGCTGTGGATGGACGATGTCAGCGTTTACAGATATGCGCCCGACTTTTCGGGGCTTAACAGCGCAGTTGCCGAAAGCGGAACAGCACTCGGCTCGGCGGTTGCGGGCAAAGAGCCCGGCAATTATCCAAATCAGGCGATTGACAACTTTAAAGATGCAGTTGAGGCGGCAAAGTTAGTGCTTTTTAAGACAAGGGCATCGCAAGGTGAAATTATCGATGCAGAGCTTGCGCTTACAGACGCCAAGCTGTTGTTTGACCAAAGCCGAATAATTACAAACGACGAAGCGGTTGAAAAGGATGCCGAAGAAATAAAAATTCCCGCCGCTACAAAAACAAGCTTTGAGCTTAAAACAGTCGGCATATACGGTTCTGCCATAACATGGAGCTCGTCAAACAACGATGTGATATCGAAAGACGGTGTTGTACAACGCCCCAAATGGCATGAGGAAGATACCGAGGTTATTTTAACAGCGACAATAAAAAAAGGAACAAGCGAGGCTGTCCGTAGCTTTAGTGTTATTGTAACGGGAACAGGGCGGGAAATAGACGGTCGGCTGTTTGCGGTAAGAGAGTTGTATTTTGAAGATTATGAGGGCAAGGAGCTCGAAACAGTTTACGCTGTTGGGGATGGGTGGAAGTCGGTTGTTGCGGAGGACCCTCGGGGCTCGGGAAACTGTAAAAAGGCGGAGCCGTCCGGTCCGTCCCAGGCGGCAGACATTAAAAATGAATTTGCCCTGTCTAAAGGGAATTTGCTTGTGTCAGCCGATGTTTTTTTAAACGGCGGCATTGGGCAGGCATATTATATAAATTTGTACGGCAACCAAAGCGAAAAAGCGGGGCTTACCCTAAAGGTAGCAGGCGATAAAGTTTCTGTACTTTCTGGCAGCGAAATTATCTCGTTTACTCCTGACAATGATTTTGCCGACAACTGGCAAAGGGTTGAGTTTAACATTAACCTAAGCAAAGCAAGCGCCGGTATTTTTGTAAACGGCGTCAAAAAGGCAGGCAAGGAAAATTTGTCGGCGTTGACCGCAATATCGGGAACCGGATTTAAGGCGTTTTCGGAAGCCTTTGACGCGCAAACGGATGTATATATCGATAATCTTGAAGTAACTGAGCTTGTTGACAAACAAGCTTTATCGGTAAAAATCAAAAATGCCGATGACCGCTTAAAAGGGCTTAATACAAGCGATTATGTGGAAAGCGGAATCAACTCGTTTAAAAGAGCGTTAACGGACGCCCAAGCCGTGTACCTGGCGGAAAACAGCAATCAAATTCAGGTTGATAACGCAGCCGCCTTGCTTGACGATGCGTATGATTATTTGGTCTTGAAAAGCAAAAACAAATCGGGGGGCATGGCGTCGTCAGGCGGCGGTACAAGCTACAACACGCCTGTGGTTGCTGCACCGCCTGCCAATGATGCCGCGCAAGGGGCGGCTAACTTTAGCGACCTTCAAGGGCATTGGGCAAGCGAGGATATTGAGTATCTTGCATCAAAAGGCAAAATAAACGGCGTAGGCGGAGGGCTTTTTGACCCAGATTCGCTTATAACAAGGGCGCAGTTTGCCGTTTTAATATCAAGGATATTGGAAATCGGAGCGGGCGGCGGCATTAAGTTTGCCGATATCAATCCGGGCGATTGGTATGAAGCTGATATAGCCGCTGTGGCGCAGACCGGAATAATAAGCGGGTTTGAAGGAAAATTTCGACCGAATGATCCGATTACGAGGCAGGAATCTGCCAAAATAATGGCGGGGGCGTTAAGGTATAAAAGCCTTGGCGATGCCGCCGGAGAGATTTCTTTTGCCGATAGTCAAAGCATTGACGATTGGGCGTATGAGGACATAAAGCTGGTGTTTTCCTCCGGTCTTATGCGCGGGTCGGATGATAACCTCTTTTTGCCCGCGGAATATGCGACAAGGGCGCAGGCTGCAACAATTTTAAGACGGTTTTTGGATATTGCATCCGCAGCAGGCAATTAAAATGTATAAGGAGTGAGTTTGCATTATGACTGTAAGGCGAATTGTGGCTAAAATTATCATAGCGGCCCTAATTATGCAGCAATGCTTAATGATTACGATTGGGGCAGAAGACGCTTACTATAAAAACGCTTCAGGCATTTTGGCATCGCTGGGAATAACGGATGAATTGGGCGAGGAAGGTCAGGCGGCGGAGGATACCGTTTTAAGGGGAGATTTTACCGTAGCGGTTATAAGGTTTTTAGGTCTTTATGAAGCTGCGGAGGCAGCACCGTTCGCCACGGATTTTTATGATGTGACAATCAGCCACCCTGCAAGCGGCAGCATTAACATCGCGTTGCAGTTGGGCATTATTTCCCATAATGAGCGGCACATGTTTTTCCCGGACGATATGCTCACCTTTGAACAAGCCGTAAAAATGGTGGTGTCGGCGCTTAGATATGACGCTCCCGCGCAGTCAAGAGGAGGATTTCCTCATGGCTATGTATTTATTGCATCGCAACTGGGGCTGCTCAAAGGAATAGGAGAAGCGTCCGGCGCCGAAATAAGCAGGCGAGATGCCGTTATTTTGCTTTACAATGCGCTGGGCATTGATGCGGCGGTTACCAAATACGATAAAGCAGGCGAGGCGCTGCAGTTTGACACGGGTATGTCCAACCTTGCGGCAAACCAAAGTTCTCAAATCTCAAGGGGTATGATTACCGCCACTAAAAGCGTTTCATTAAAGGGCAATGCGGGGTTAGCAGATGATGAGGTTGCAATCGACATTAAGTCGGGTTCGGGAATTATAAACGAAAATTTTAAAATCGGAATGACGAATGCGCCGGAATTGCTGGGCAGGAATGTCAGATTTCTATATAAAGAAACGCGTGATGGCGAAAAAACCATTTTATATATTTCGGAAGATGAAAACGCAACGGAAACCATAACGATAGAAAACGATAAAATCAGCGGCGTAACCGGCGTGCAAACGGCAAACGCAACGGTAACCTATATCGATGAGCAGGTGGATATGCAACATAAGTTGCAGATTAGCGAGAAGGCCGTCTATATTTACAACGGGGGCGTAATATCGGAAGTTCAAGACAGCGATTTGATACCTGAAATAGGATACATAACCCTTATCGAGAATACAGGCGATAATAAATATGACATTGTGTTTATTACGGATTTCACAATTGGCGTTGTATCGGCAGTTGCCGTTGACCAACCTGTGATTTTCACCAAAGGCGCAAATACATATGATTTGGGAATGTTTGGGTCGGGCTCGGAATGGACGGTAATGAAAGAAGACAGCAAAATTTCTTATGCAGACCTCCGCGAATGGGATGCAATCGCAGTGGCAAGAAGCAGGGATAAAAAGGTGACATATATTCAAGCTTGCGAAACTGTAATAAGCGGTGTTGTTTCGGAAATATCCGATGAAGGCTATGGAATTGACGGGCAATTTTACAAGGTAAGGGATACTGCGAATTTGAGTAGTATAAAAATAGGCGCAAGCGGCGATTTTCTTTTGGACTGTTTCGGCGGCATAGCGTGGGTTAAATTAGCGGAGGAGGAGCAGGACGAATATGTTTACCTCATCAAAGCAACTAAAACAAAGGGTATGTCAAACATATATAGATTTATGCTTTTGGATGAAAGCTCGGAAGTAAAGGTTTTAGAGGTTGACCCTAAGGTAATAATAAACGACGAGAAGTTGAAGGGAGATTTGCTTGCTGCGCTCCAACTCACGAATGCGGATGGAACAAAGGTGTATTTTAACCCCGGGGGCACGGATGAAAAAACAACTCAGCTTGGCGCCGGAGTTACGCAGGAGGAAGCGGAGGCAGGTGTGGCGGCGGGGGTTTATCAAAGAAGGGTAGACCAATTGCTAAAGGTTCGTATTTCAGAGGATAATATAATAAAAAACATTGAAAAGGCAGAGCCGGTTCCATATTCATCAAATTTTTCAAAAGATTTTGACGGAAACAGCACATCCAACGGCGCCGGACGGGTGGGAAGATTTAAAATTACCGAGAACACGCTTATTTATCAGGTTCCCGCCTTCGTTGCCAATTTGAGCAATTTAAAGTATTATCAAAAGGTTAACAGGGGCGCCTTTACCAAGGACAATCAATTTGGCATACAGATATACGATTCAAGCGATTTAAATGTTGCAAGGGTAGCAATCTTAAAAACAACAAAGGGCGGGAGCTCGGGTAATGTCAACATTCAAGCGCGGTCTGCCTTTGTTGAAAGGATAACCGAAATGGTTAACGAAGAAGGGCAAGTAGTATGGGCTGCCAAAATGTTTTGGAGGGGGGAGGAAGTTTTAAAGCAAGCAGTATTTAGTGATGATGACGATTTAATTTCCATTCCGCAAACCCCGATTTGTATTAAGGATGTTGCATTTAGAGATTTAAAATACGGAGATATTATACAATTTAATTTAAACGCCGATGGCTACATTGATGCTTTTAAGGTTGTGTTTAGGGCGTCGGACAATATGCCTTATTTCGACAAGATGGAAATGGGCGCGGCTCACGACCCCAGAAATAACATAGTGAACGGCGAAATAATAATTCGCGACGGCAAAACAATTGCGTTTGCCACATCAAGCGAGCAACCCATTCGAAGGGTTGTGAATATTGCCAATGATACCGGGGTGTTGGAGTATTCGCCCGAAAGGAACAAATATATCGTTAGCGACGAAAGCTATTTGCAAAAGGGGAAAAAGGTGGTTTTGCATATTTATATGGAAAAACTCAACGATGTTCTTATTTTGCCCGATTGACCAAGTTTTGTTTAGGAGGGAAAAAAGTGAAAAAATTTTTATCGCAGCTTATTGCCATTGTCTTTTTGTTGCAAATATTTAATCCCGCGGCGGTTGCCGTGCGGGCGGCAGAACAAGACTATGTTAAAAAATTACTCTATTTTAACGACTATCAAAAGTATAAGGCAGGTCAGAAAATTTTTACGAACGGCAACTACAACATTGAGGCGGAGGTTGACCCGACAGACGAGAAAAATATGACCGCACGCCAACTGTTTAGCGACAAAGCCACAAGCGGGTTTGTGGATTCGGTTGCGCTTGATATTCAAGAAACCTCAAGCGGAACGCTAATTATGGAAATGGATGTAATGATTAATTCCGTTAAGGGTTCGGGCGTCAGCCAGATTATGTACATGAGGTGCAACAATAATAATGTGCTCACCTTGTGGACAATATCGCCCGGCGGCATCGGTCAAGTTTCACCCGAGTTTAACCAATGGTACAAGATGGTCAAAATTTTAAATTTGGATGAATCCACGGTAGATACCCTTGTTTTGGACAACAACGGAAAAATTTTATTCGAGGCGAAGGGTGCGGGAATGCCAAAAAATATTGATACTTCGATAGGGTTTAAAAATTTCTATCTTAGATACATGGGTTCCCCAGGCGGTGAAAATAAAATTTATGTCGATAACCTAAAGGTGTATAAAGCGGATAAGGAAATGTTTTTGCTGGAAACGGAGAAAAACAGCAAGTCCGCAGCATTAAACGAAAGATATTATTCGGAGCCCCTGCAAAAGAAACTGTTAAATGCGGTTGTTATTTATGTGGGGCAGCCGTGGTCGTATGTAAACAATGTGCTTAAGCTTATAGACGAGGAAAACCCATCTGTTACGCCGCAAATTGTCGATGGCAGAACGCTTGTGCCTGTGCGCTTTATTGCTGAAAGCAGCGGCGCGAAGGTTGGATGGAACTCTGAAACATCGCAGGTTACCGTATCGGGCGGCGGTGTAGACATCAAGCTGACTCTTGGTCAGAAAGAGATGCTTGTAAACGGCAAGTCGGTTAAACTGGATGTTGCCGCCCAAACAATCCAAGACAGAACCATGCTCCCGCTGCGCAGCGTGATTGAAGCTTTGAACAAGCAACTGTTTTGGGATGACCGTGGTATAATTGTAGTAAGCGGAATAAAAAATATGTTCGATTCGCAAAAGGATGGCGCATTTCTTGACGAGCTGTGGAAGGTGCGCTTTGGCATGAATTTGTCTGTTGACAAAACGGAAATCAAAGACGGGGGTTATGCCGATGATTATGAGCAACGCATAGCGGCGTTTAAAAACAGAAACTCGGCTGAGGAGACCAAAATTCTTGCGGATGAGTTTTTTGCCATGATTGATTTGGAGTTGCCCGTTTTGGCAGATGTAAAAGAAAAATATAATTTGGGAGACCATTCCGGAGCGCTTGAAGCTTATCATGCGTTTTTTATGGATTGGGTAAAAACCCTTCCGAAAGAATATGACCTGCCCTTTGAAAAGGGCAGCCCAAACAACCAGGCGGCAGATTTTTTAATGAACAACACCTTTTTAAGGGGAAATCAGGCGCTGTTTTTGGGCGAGCCCGGCGGAATAAATTGGGAGCATAACAAAAAGCAATCGTCTTTTTCATCGGAATATTTTAATTCCTCAAACCCCATGTATCAACTGTATCAGTTTAACGGGCTGTTCGACAGGTACATGAACACGGGTAACGCAAGCCTTATAATGAAGTGGAGTGAATATATAGACGATTGGTGCATTAACGAAAGGGGTTACAGGGAACTCAACCCCGCAGAAGTAGGAGATAATATGCGCGGTACGGGGGTTGTTGCCGACCAGATATTCCAAATAAAGACCGCCGTTAACAAATATCCGGCTACCGAGCATGCGTTGCCTGCAAACACGCTGGCAAGGTTTTTGGCGAAAATGGTGATTGAATACCCGCCCGTATGGATTACATATATGCGTTCGAACCCTCAAAACTGGTCAACACAGCTGGCATCGGATACTGAGGTAACGGGGCTGATACTAAAGCAGATTGGTTTTAAATGCGCGCAGTATCTTATCGATGCGGGCAGATTGAGGGTTGAAAGCCTGTCAACGGTTCACGGCTTGAAGGACGGAACCGACCATGAGCAAAACCTGCATTATGATATGGAGCATTTGGTACATTCAATAGGCGAAACATATACGATTTACGATACTGTTTTAAAAGGATATATGCCTGATTGGTGGATGAACATACAAAAGGACAACATGATGAGAAGGGGAAATTTTCTTTTGCATATGCTCACCGTGGAAGGGCGTTACCCATCAGGCTGCAGAATTGATTTGCGGCAGTTTAAAGGCGATGTTGTAAAACTCTTGCAACAGCGTGTGCCCGAACTGCTTGAAAAACCTGAAAATGAAGCTTTGCTGGCAGCGATACCCAACGGTGAGGCGGAGCCGCCGTTTAAATCGGAATGGTTCCCGTATGGCGGTTTTTATAACCTGCGTGAGGGCTGGAAAAAGGATAGCCAGTATGCGTTTATGTTCGGTTCACCCCACCCTGCCAATTATGATTTTAGAGTTTCAAAGGGGAACAATGTTTTGGCTCTCAGCGCTTTCGGGCGTGATATGCTGGTTCATGGCGAGGTGGGGAATTATGACACCGTTCAATCACCTGTTCTTGTTGATGGGCAGGAGCAAAATTATAATGCCGGTATCGGCACATGGGGTCATCGACATTTTATGACGACAGGATGGGATAACCCCGCCGACCTTCGCTGGCACACCTCTGAAAACTACGACTTTGCGGAATCGGTATACAGCGGGAAGTTTGGCAAGCAAAATGCGGAAGCGGCCTCAGAATCAAATTTGGTGAAGGAAATAGACCCGGAACAATACAACAGCGTTTATGGTGATGCCATAGTGGATATAAGTTTTGAGGCGCAGCAAAAGGAAGCGTTAAATGTGCTAAACAGCGTTGTGCATACAAGGCAGGTGGGCTTTGCCAGGGGGGCGGGGCTTTGGATTGTTACCGACAGAATGGCAAGCAATGATGAACACACCTACACTCAAAAGTGGAAGTTGCCGGTAACGCCGGGCGGTCCTCGAAGGCAGGGCGGATATAAGCTGTTCGACCCGGACGATATTGTGGTTGACAAGGAAGCCTCGGCGGTGAGAACCCAACAAAAATCAGAGGCGAATATCTCAATTTACAGTTTTTGCACATCGCCTGTGACCATAGAGTCAAGAACGCAAAATATTCCCGAAAGCAACAGCTATAAGATATCCAATTTCCAAAATGTGCTCGCCACCTTTTCGGGCGACGGCGAGCAAATACTTGTAAGCGCCATCTATCCCAGACAAACGCTGGGTGATGAGCTTAAAAGCATAGAACCTCTAAGCGCGGGCCCCGGAACCGCAGGTTTTAAGGCGGGGCTTAAAAACGGTTCTCATATAAGCTATATAGCCGGCAGCAGCGCAGGCACAAGTATGAGCATAGAGGGCATCTCGGCAGAATGCGAAAGCCTGACCGTTACAAAAAATGCAGCAGGAAAGCTGTCCGGTGTTGTTATGGGTTGTAAAAGATTTTCATTTAACGGGCAGGCTATTAATAGTGAAGCTGATTTTGAGTTTAACTTTGAGTCCGGCATCAACATTGTTCCGATATACAGACCCATTGCTGAGGTGGAAATATCCCCCGGCGTGTCTGCCTTTGATTCGGAGCTTCAAATAGAGCTTAGCACGCCCACCGAAGGCACAACAATACGCTATACCGTTGACGGAAGCGAACCGACGGTTAAATCACCGGTATATAATAGGCCGTTTGCAATAAGGGAAACAACTCTTGTAAAAGCAAAAGCATATCGAAAGGGCGTCAAGGACGAGGTGCTAACCCAATCGGGCACGCTGGCAACGCCTGTTTCAAGGGCGATATATATTAAAACGCCGATAAAAGAGGCAACTGACGCCATTGTTGAGGATGGGCTTGATTTTGATTATTACGAGGGGAATTGGAAGGAGTTTATGGTTAATTTAGACAGCTTCAAGCCTTTGTTTTCCGGAAAAACAGAAAGCCTTTTTGATACTTCTCCACGAAGAACGGATGACACATACGCCTTTAGATACAAAGGTTATTTGGACATACCGCAAGACGGCGCATATAATTTTTACGCACCGGACGAATGGCTAAAACCCAATGTTATGGAAGGGTATGAGATTATACTGAAAATTGATGGGGAAACATGGCGCCCCACCGTTGACTGGCACAACTTTGGCGCATGGTCTGTGCCCTTGGCTCAGGGACTTCATAAATTTGAGGTTGTATTTATCGATTTTAGATGCGGGTTTCCCCAAAAATACAACAAGCCTAATTTGACGGAATTTATTTTCTCGGGTACGCCGAAAATAGAGTTTTCAGGACCGGATATTGAGCGACAAAGCTTGCCGAACGGCATTTTAAAGAGAAACGCGGAATAACCGCTTTATGCCGCCGCAATACCTTTGGGTTCATATGCGGCGGCAAAGCGGATAAAATAATGATTTTGCGATTGGAGGGGCTTATGAAAAACAAGGCTATTTCGCTAATTATGGCGCTCATTTTCGTGTCGGCGGTTATACCGACGGGCACTTATGCTATCGGTGATACGGTTTTAGCAGATTATGAAAACAAAAGCATTGGCGATATTTTATATCGGGTAAGCAATTATAACGTTACCGTAGCGGCAGACCCGGAAGAGCCCTTGAACAAGGTGTCAATGCAGGTTTTCAGTCAAAATACCCCTTCCGGCTATATGCCTGATATCAACTTTTCCCCCGCTGCAACGGGGGAAATTCTTATTACCGAGCGTGTGCGTTTTGAAGGCACAGTTTTCAATATGCAATATTTGATGAACGCGCGCACAAAAGCAAATAACGCTCTTGTCAATCTTTGGACGGTAAACAACACCGCTGATGGCGGCATTAAAAACAATGTGTGGTACACTCTTGAGCTTAGTGTGGTTGTGGAAAGCGGGAGGTATGAGTTTAGAGTAATAGATAAAAAACAAAACTTGGTTGTAAAGAGCAACTCCGGAACATTCGGCGGTGCAGGCGCGGATTTTTCGCAGGGGCTGTCGCACATGTCTGTAAGGTATATCGGTTCCGTACCGTCGGGCGGCAGTGGCAGGATATATCGTGACGATTTGGCGCTTTTGCGCAAAGGTCTTTACCATATTGCCGACGATGCCCTTTGTCAAGCTGAAGTTTCAAGAAACCGGGCGGAAGTCTTTAAAGCGGAGGAGCTTATTAAAGCTGTGAATGCGGATGAAAGGGCAGGGCTTACCGAAAGATTGAACCTGCTCAAGGCGCAAATGCAAAGCTTTTTAATGCGGGAAGATTATTCCGATTTTGAACTTGGCGAACTTATATATGAAGGCGATGGCGTTGCGGCGATTGCAAGCAAAAGAGAAGATTTTGCGCCCTCACCCGCCGCCGAAACTGTTTTTAGCGGCGGTGTTGAACGGCAGCTTACAATACCCTTGCCGGTATCGGATATAATCGGGTTTCAATTTATGCTGTCAAACCCTACCGAAATGCTGTCGCTAAGACTGGAGACGGCGCGCAACGATGAAATTGGAGAGGTTGTCACAGAAATTTGCAAGGGAAGCGGCGTTTCAATGGAAAAACCCGGCGCCGTTTACATCCCCGAAAACAAAAAATGGCTATCCGCGCGGATATATCGAGAGGATAGCAGCTTAAATATCCGCATATATGATAAAGAAAAAAAGAAAACTGTATTTGCAAAAAGCGTTGAACTTTTTGATTGGGAAGGTATCGCCTCTTTTAATTTGGTTTTGTCCGGGAAGGGCGGCGGCAATATAGTGTCGTCCGTATGGTTGGACAATCTTTCAGCTACCGCTTTTTGCGACACGGAATTGGCAGAGCTTTTTTTGGAGGAATATGAAAATAGGCATGCTTTTTCATTTTACAACGCTGAACAAAGCATAAATACCCTTGCAAACGGCACATTAAAGGAGCATTTTCTTGACCGGCTGAGTGTTGCCAAAGGAGAAACGCTTATAAGCAGGGCAGAAAAAAGTTTATCTGCCGAGGCTATTTTAGCGGCATGGGAATATATGCCAAACATAAGTTACGAGATTGATAAAACTGTTTACATAAATAAAATCAATGCGGCGGAGGAGCTTTTGCAAGCCCCCTGTCTGCTTGCGTTTGAAAACTGGCAGCAGCTAAACGACGGCGATGATATTCCTGCCAAACGCTCGGCGGTAGGGCTAAAAGCCGCTGCCGAGCATGAGGATAATATCGTGCTGCACTCATATTCGGGGGAAAACGCTGAAATAGAGTTTCCGTTTAGAACCACAGAATATCATATGGTCGTTGAATTTCGTTATAAGGCGGAGGCGGGCGCAACCATTGAATTGGAGGCACGGTCACAAGGTGCGGGCTACCGTTTGCTAAGCTGCGGTCATAGCGCTGTAAGCACACCTGCATCTCCTGCTTCGGGCAGCATTTCCGTTGATGCAAACCAATGGGTAAGAATTATTTTGGCTGTGGAAACAAACGGGGCGTATTCAATCTTTGCCAATGACGGAACCCCTAAAAAAATCAATAAAATACAAATGCCTGGGCTTCCGATGACTTTTGATTCTATACAGCTTACCTTCAAGGGAGAAACCGGAATGGACGATTTAACCGTTCTTGAGGTTTCAAGGTTTACCGCTCCTTCAACAAATACGGAGCAGTCGACAAGCGTTGCGGAAAGAAATTCGGATAATTCGCTCACCGCGCTGTGCAATAGCTTTTTCGAGCATATTGATTTTGATCGCCCCGAGTTTGAATATGTAAGATATTTATATTCAAACGGTGAAAAGGAAGATGCGTTGAGGGAATATTACACCTTTTTTACCGAAAAGCTTCTTGAATTGGATAATTTGGATTGGAGCGATTTTATTTTTAATGCCGCCTCTCCCATGGCAAAAGCGCTTGCCGTCAACCTTTATTTTGGGGTGGCGGGCAGTAAAATGGACGGTGCGGTGAACTCCGCTTATATTGGCAAGCCGGGTGAGGTTGCTTGGACATCGTATGGCGGCGCCGCGTATGAATATATGAGGCACTTTGTTCAGTTTACGCGTATGTTAAACACATACGAAGGGGAATACGGTATGGGCGAACGATTTGGTGAGTATGCGTCCGATTGGTCGATGAACCAAAACCTGCTTTTTGACCGTCTGCCGGCAGACATTCCGGACGAAGGGCGCGGTCATCCGGATTTATTGTACTACTTTAAGCTGATGAGAACTAACTTGAAATCAGGCGGCGCTTTTTCGGATGTTCCTCCTTTTGATGCCATAAGGGTTTTAAACACGATGGTGGATGAATATATGCCTCGCGCTGCGATTTATTTTGATTCCAACCCGCAAAACTGGACAAACGGGGGCTATGAGGCAATAGCGCTTACCGGTATGATACTTAAAAGGTTGGGCTTTACATGCGGTGATTACTTGGGCAAAAAGGGCATCGAGCGACTTAAAGCGTATATGACATACAGCAACCTTTCCGACGGCGCCGACCAAGAGCAAAACTTGCACTATAACCACGAATTTTTGGATTATGCGCCCAAACTTTTAGAGAAAATAGAGTTGTTAGAGCCCGAGCTGCTGGAACCGGAGGTTAAAACGCTGTTAAAATACCAGTTCGGAGAACGCATTTCGTTTTTAACCCGAATGTTGCAAATAAACGGAACTTTCCCATCAGGCTGCCGCATTGATATGAGGGATTGGCGCTCCAATGTTTTGAAGTATGCGCGCATGTCCTTGCCCGAGGCTCTTTTGCAGCCCGATACAGCGGCAGTTTTAAATGCAACCTCCGCCAACCCGGACGGTTCTGTGCCTTCGTTTACTTCATCCGGGTACCCATGGGGCGGGTTTTTTATGATGCGCAACAATTGGGAAAAAGACAATCAAGAAGGGCTTTTGTTTTGCTCCCCCAAGCCGGGTAATTACACCGTCAGAACAACGAGCGGGAGCAATGTGTTCACCTTGCGCGGCTTTGGTCAGGATTTAATAGTGGCGGGCGAGGTGGGAAATTACGATACGATAAAATCGCCCGTATTGGTTGATGGAAGCCTTCAGGCAATGTATAATGACATATACTACTGGAACCATCGAAACGCAATGACCGTTGCTTGGCAGGAGCCTGCCGACTGGCCGTGGCACACTTCTTCGTCATTTGACCTTGCTTCGGGCGTCTATGCCAGAAACTTTTCGGGGGGCATAAGGGGCGTGGTTCACACCCGATACGCAATATTTTTAAAAGAGGTGGGAGTTTGGGTTTTGACAGACCGTTTAAATTCTCCTGTTCAGCATACATATACCCGACAGCTTAGGCTGCCGTCATTGCCTATTGGTTCTAACACGCCTAAAAACTACAAGGCGTTTACCAATGCAAATATTATCGTTAATGCGCAAAACAACAATGTTAAAACCAATGATGCGGGGATAGCCAACCTATCTATATATAATTTTTCATCTGCACCCATTGCAGACAGCAAGACGGTTGAAAATATCAATGCCTCAAATTCATATAAGGTGTCTAATTTTACAAGGTTGGACACCAAGGCAACCTTTACGAATGGCGTTATATCATCGCTTATTGTGCCGCGAGCCGATGTTGGAGGGGATGTCGGGAACATTCAAAGCCTTGAAACAGGAACGGGCGGAACAGGCTTTAAAGCACAGCTTGATTGCGGCGGGAATGTATTTTCCGTTTCCTCATCTACCTTAGAGCCGGTTGAAATGACGGCGGGGGCGGTTGGGCTTTCGGCAGTGCAAGCGGTTGCGTATCAATCGGTAACTGGAAAGATTTCCGGCGTGGTGTTGGGCTGTTCATATTTTAAAATAAACGGCGAGCCAAAGCAGCCGCCGGGCGAAAATTTTGAGTTTGGCCATGAAGGCGGCGCGCTTACATTTAAAAAAATTAACACCCCTGTGCACAATGTCAAAATACTGCCCGAGCAGGCAACATTTATCGAGTCTGTTGATATTGAGCTGGCTTGCGAAACATCGGGAGTGGAAATACGCTACACAACGGACGGAACAGAGCCTTCGCAGCACAGTCCGCTTTACACGGCGCCCTTTACAATAAATTCAACCACATATATTAGGGCAAAGGCGTTTAGAAACGACGGCACGGCGGACGGATTTACGGCACATTCCCCAATTTCGCAGGCAACCTTTGAAAAATCCGCACCGCTACCGGCGCAAAACCAAATCGGCTTGGTTCAAGGGCTTTTTTACAGGCGCACGGAAAACGAGTGGAAACGAAGTTATTTGGGCTTAATTCCGCAAACGGGCGCAAACGGCGCAACGGGCGAACTGTTTGGGTCTGAATGTGACCGTGGCGGCACATTTACGCTTTATTATGATGGTTATCTTGACATAGGGCAAACAGGGGTATATTCGTTTTATGCGCCTTCGGAACTTATAGAAACCAATATAATGGCGGGGTATAATTTGCATTTGAGGATAGACGGCGTTGAATGGAATCCGTCAAGGCTCCAGCATGCGCCGCGGATATGGTCTGTTCCGCTGGAAAAGGGATACCACCGAATTGAGGTTATTTATTCGGACTTTAGAGCCGATTCGCCTGAAAGGTATAATACGAACCCGAATAAAAAAGACATTATTTGGCGGGAAGCCGCACCGCAACTTGAATTTTCGGGTCCGGGCGTGCCAAAGGGCGCAATTCCTGCCGAAATGCTGAAAAGACCTGCGGTTAAAATTAATACGCCGCATATATACAACACGGGCGGAATTAACATCACAAGCGCGGGGCTTGGCGGCTCGAATAAAAGCCTGTCCGTTTGCGTAACCGCAGTCGGGCAAGACCCTGCCCGTGTGAAGCCGTACTGTGCAATTTACGATGAAAATAAATCATTAATCAGCGTTGTGCAGATGGAAAGCGGGCAAGGCTGCTATGAGGCGGCTTTGAATATACCCGAAGGACACACGGCGGCAAGTTTGATGTTGTTTTTATGGGATGAAAATTTGACCCCCATTGCTGGCAGAGCGCCGATATTCGACGAAAACGGCTTACATTAAAAGGAGGAAAACATGTTAAAAAGTTTTAAAAATCCCATAATGTCGGGATTTTTCCCCGACCCATCAATAGTTAGGGTTGAAAAGGATTATTATATGGTAAACTCAACTTTTCAATATTTTCCGTCAATTATAATATCGCATTCAAAAGACCTTGTTAATTGGGAGCATATCGGTCATGTCATCACAAAAAGCGAATGGCTTGACCTTTCGCGCGTCAACGATTCGTGCGGGGTGTGGGCGGCTGATATTTCGTATTGGCAAGGGGTTTATTATATTTTTTACAGCGTGATAACGGGTGAAAAGGGCAACACTAAAAGCGAAAACTATATCGTTAAATCAAAAACGCCGGAAGGTCCTTACTCTAAGCCAATTAAAATATGGGATGGCGGCTTTGACCCCTCGCATTTTATTGATGATGACGGAACTCATTATATGCTGATAAACAAAGGTGCAAAAATTATAAGGCTCAATTCGGAATGCACAAAGGCGGAGAGTAAACCCGTCACCCTTTGGGAAGGCAGTACGGGGCTTTCGCCGGAAGGTCCGCATCTTTTCAAAAAGGACGGTTATTATTATATTGTTTTGGCGGAAGGAGGGACAGGCTGGAGGCACAGAATTACCTCTGCCCGTTCCAAGAACCTTTACGGACCTTACGAGGAAAGCCCGCATAACCCTGTGTTAATGCAAAAAGACCCTGATGCCCCCATCCAAAAGACGGGGCATGGTAAGCTGTTTTCCGCGTATGACGGGAGTTGGTGGGTTGTATATTTATGCAGCAGACCAAACAGCGACAGGTTTTGCGCATTGGGAAGGGAAACATGTCTGTCACCTGTAAGCTGGACGGAGGATGGGTGGTTTATCATAAACGAAGGAAAGGGACCGAGTGAAAAGCATATTGCGCCTGATACCGGGGCTCAAACCCGCAAGCAGGATTACTCGGATGACTTTTCCGCCGACAGGTTGGGCGCTCAATGGCAATTCGTCCGAAATCCAAACAACGATATGTGGAGTTTAACCGAAAGAAAAGGTTTTTTAAGAATTAAGACGGCTGCTGCGGACACGAACAGTCGGGATGCGCAAAACATTATATTGCAAAGGGAAACCCAACACCGCTACACCGCCGTTTTAAAGATGGAATTTAAACCGGAGCAAAATAACGAGCAGGCGGGCTTAATATGTTATTACGGCACAAAAAATTATATTAAGCTGTGTCTGATTTATGAGGACGGCGCCAAAATCAGCCTTATTGAAAACCGCGCAGGGGATATATCGCGCGTTGCGCTGACAGGTGAGATAAAATCGAATGTCATTTACTTAAGAGTTGAAACAAAAGGAAAGCTACGGCGTTTTTCCCATAGCCTAGATGGCGTTGCGTGGGATATGGTCGGCGAAATTGAGGATTGCAATTTTTTGAGCGATGAAGGAATAAAGGACGATTTCAATTTCACAGGAACAATGGTGGGAATGTATGCCAATAACGGCGGCACGGGAAGGACTATAAACGCCGACTTTTGCAAGTTTGAAGTTTTTTAATGACAGTCAACTTTTATGGAGGGTTTTATAAATGCACAACAACGAAAACAAAAATGACTTGGCAGCCGACCAAACAAGAACGCCGGAGCAGACCTTAGCATTATGGCGGCAAGCCCGTTTTGGGATGTTCATACATTGGGGCATTTATTCGGCAACGGAAGGGTATTGGAATGGGAAAGAGACATCCGGAATTTGCGAATGGATACAGCTTCGTGAGCGTATTCCTCTGAGTGATTACAGCCAATATGCCGAAAAGTTGACAATGGAAAAATTCGACGCCGAATTTATTACAGAGCTTGCGAAAGAGGCGGGCATGAAATATATTGTGCCAACAACCAAGCACCATGATGGTTTTGCAATGTACGGTTCAAAGGTGAGCGATTATAATATCGTTAAAATGGGCGCATCGCATCGTGACCCTTTCGAGGAAATATCGGCGGCGGCACGAAGGAATGGTATGTTGCTGGGCGCATATTACAGCCAAGCGCATGATTGGGAGGACCCTAACGGGTATGGGAACAACTGGGATTATAATCCGGACGAAAAGGAATTTAATAAATATTTTGAAGGTAAATGCAAGGGTCAGGTAAAAGAAATATTGACGGGGTACGGCGATATAGATTTAATTTGGTTTGATGTCCCACAGGGGATAACGGTTGAGCAGAGCAAGGATTTAAAGCGTTTTGTTCAAAAGCTGCAACCCGGCTGTCTTGTCAGCGGGCGCATAAGCCGACAGGTCGGAATAGGCGATTACGGCTCGCTGGGCGACAATCAAATACCCGCCGGCAAGATGGAGGGTGATTGGGAAACCCCCGTTACGCTTAATGATACTTGGGGTTATAAAAGCGGCGACAGCAATTGGAAAAGCCCCGATGCGGTAATTCACATACTGGTAAGGCTAATGTCAAAGGGGGTAAATTGCCTGCTTAATATCGGTCCGAAAGCAAACGGAGAAGTGCCGGAAGAAAGCGTTGGCATTTTAAAAAATGTGGGGCGGTGGATGAGCGTTAACGGCGAGGCTGTTTATAAAACTTCCGCATCCCCTTTTCCCGCTGCATTTGATTGGGGCTACGCCTCTGCAAAAGAGAATGTTATTTATCTGTATGTCGTTAAATGGCGGGATAAAATTGAAATAGGCGGTTTGCGCAACAAGGTTGAAAAAGCGTATATACTCGGCAGACCGAAAGAGCCGCTTGCCATAGATGATTTTCATGACATATCGGCAGACATGCATACCCTTTGCGTGCATCTCCCCGCATCCCCTCCGTGTGAGTACATAAATGTTATACGCTTGGAGCTGTGCGGCAACCCTGACATTATACAGAATATAATTCAACAGCCCGACGGCGGAATTCGGCTGCCCGCTTATTTGTCGGATATCAGCGGCGAAAGCGTGCATACCGCAACGGCGAAAAAACATTCGGATGCAGCGGTGGAAGCCGAAAACCACAGCGCGGTATCAGACGCGCCGATTTGCGTTGACAGCGCAGGCGTTGTAAGTAATTGGTTCGTTGCGGAGGGCAGCCTTCGCTGGGTGTTTAAGGTTTATAGACCGGGCGGCTTTAAGGTTAAGCTTTTAACCCTATCCAAAAAATATAAAAAGTGGGTGGGCGGTCACAAAGTGCGTGTTGAATGCGACGGAAAGGTAATTTCCGCCGTTCTTTACAAAAATGAAAAGCAGCTCAACAGCGGCGGTTTTGACTGTTATGAAGAAGCAGAAAGCTTAATCGGCAGGGTATACCTGCCCTCCGCCGGAAACTATGAAATTACGCTTTTTGCGGATGAAATCAACGCAGCGGACGAGGCGGGCTTGGCGGTAAGCGAGCTTACGCTGACCCCTGACGGCGCAAAGTTGCGGTAAAAGGTCGAAAATTCTGTAAAAAGTTGCAGGCGCATCAAAAAAAGTTAAAAGCACAACCAAAAGTTAAAATTGTACAGTAGAAAAAACAGTCCTTGGTTTAATATAATTATTGTATCATAGGTGCAAACCGTAAGTAGGCTTGCTGAACACCGATTCAATAGATGCACCAAAATCAAAACATGGCGGTTTTAAAAAACTTTGGCAACGGTTTAATATGACTTACTGCTGTGCAGTACAATAAATAAGGGGAGGTAAAAAAATGAGGAAACATGTAATGTTACCAAAAGAAAGGCTTGCCCGCGGTGTAACTGCGTTTTTTGCTTTGGCGGCAGCTGCGGCCATATGGGCGGGGAGCGCTCTTGCAGCGGACTTGCCCAGAGGCAGAATGAGCTTGGATTTTCCGACTGCAACGGATAATAATAATGCCACATACATATTGGATAATAGTAGGGCAACTTTTGCGCAAAATAAGGACACGGCTGATGTGGCGGTTATAACAATAAATTTGGGCAGTATTGTTTTTACAACCCCGCCGTTGGAGGATTACACCGTTGATGCGCTTCGATATCTTTCCAGAAATAACGGCGATGGCAATAAAATTTCGGAATACAACATTTATTACAGCAGCAACTCTACAAACGGCACCGATGGCGACTGGGTTGAGGTAGTGACAAACGGCAATTGGATGGGACAACCCAACAGCGATGGCGAAAAGAAGCAGGTGTTTGACCCGCCTCTTAAAGCCAAATACCTGCGTCTTGAGGCGACAAAATCCACAGCATCGGGAAACAGCGCAAAAAATTGCATGATTGGCGAGTTGGTTGTAGAAGGAACTCCGCCGCCAGCGATTGTTATTCCGCAAAAGGATGTGCGAATTTCGGGGAACAATAATGCGGACTCGGATCACAACGCACAAAAAATAATCGATGGTGATAGAAATACATATTGGAAATCATCCACATCCGCACAAAGCAATATTCCCTCTTTGCTTATTACCCTTGTGGGGGATGCCCCTGTGCCTGTAACGGCGGTACGCATTCTTCCTTATTTCGATACAGCCGCCAACAGGATAAACCCGGCTCCGGGAAAACCCAATATCTTTTACAGCAGCGACTCAACAAATGGAGATATGGACAACGGCACATGGCATATGATGGGGCAACATTCCACATGGTATGTTTGGAATACAACGGCAAACAGTTATTATATTTCGACCGATGACGACCCCTACACCAACGAAAGAATTTGGACGCCTTCAACCGGCAGCCCTGCTACGGCGGCGCCGGTTATGGCAAAGTATATCAGGGTAAACTACGGGGGAAAAAATAATGCATTTGCAATAGCCGAGATTAATATTGAAACGGTGGCTCAACAAGAGCCCGAGGAATTTTCTTTTGATTCGGTTTCATATGAATCGTCAAAGGTAAACGGCGTGGATATCACCGCTCCCGAGGCATTGGAAGGCAATCTTATTGTGGCTGTTTACAACGATGCTGCGCCTTTTGAGCTAAGAGCGGTGCACTTGCAAAGTGTAAGCCTAAACGCCGGGTTTAGCGGAAGCATACCCCTTGAAAACTTGTCGGAAAACTGGCCCGCTTTAAGTGATGGAGACAAGGTTAAGCTCTTTATATGGGATAATATTTCAACAATTAAACCTGTTGTCAACAAAACGGGAGATTTTATAAAATAACTTTATATTTATCCGACCTAAGGGAGTCGAACCCCATGCGGTTCGGCTCCTTTATACATAAAGTACGGAAATTTCAAGCCCCGCATAGTTTTAAAAGGGCTTACGGAAACAATGGCAATAACAAAAACCGATTTCTTATACAACAAGGAGGAGTTTTGTTTTATGGGTGCAAGTTGCAATGGAAAACCGGAAAAAGAGAACAAGCCGAACATACTGTTCTTGTTTACTGACGACCAACGCTTTGACACGATAGGTGCGCTCGGGAACGATGAGATAATAACGCCGAATTTAGACAGGCTTGCGCAAAACGGAACAGTATTTACACATGCTCATATCCCAGGCGGAACAGCTGCCGCGGTATGTATGCCAAGCAGGGCAATGCTCCATTCGGGCAGAACCTTGTTCCATTTAGAAGGGGAGGGGCAGGGTATACCGACAGAGCACACAACCCTTGGCGAGGCGTTTCAAGGTGCAGGATACAGAACATTCGGTACGGGAAAGTGGCATAACGGCATCCCCTCATATGCGCGCTCCTTCACCGATGGGGGCGCAATATTTTTCGGCGGAATGTGGGACCATTGGAATGTGCCTGTAAACAACTATGACCCAACGGGGAAATAT
>JALOAJ010000099.1 GCA_023228885.1 Bacillota bacterium
AAATTTAAGCAGTCCCCGTCCTGCCGCCGCATTTGTTATATGTCCCATTTGAGTATCCGAAATATTTAGAATTTTAGCAAGCTCCGCCCGGTCGGTTGCCGCTTGGTTTAGCATAAGCAAAAACTCGGAGTTTGCAAGCATCAGCCTTGCGGTTTCGCTTTTTAAACATTCCTCCACATTTTGCGTAATACCCGTCACCAGACCGCCATACTTTCTAAAACGCTTCCATGCACGGTTTAAAAAATCAGCACTATATGGATTGGCAAAAAAGAGATGCGCCTCGTCAATATAAACACGGGTGTATCTGCCCTTTCTTCGGTTTGAAATAACCCTGTTTAGGATGTTTTCAAGCATGATAAGAAGTCCGATAGATTTTAACTGATCCCCTAAATCCAAAAGGTCATAGCAGGTGATACGCCCATTAGTGTCCACATTGGATTGATGGGCAAACACATTTAGACTACCCTCGGTAAACAGCTCAAGGGCAAGTGCCATATCCTTTGCAGATTGTTCGGGTTGCCGTAAAAGCTCATTTCTAAAGTCCACAAGAGTGGGCGGTTTTTGTGTACTATCCTTTAAGTATTTCCGATACACATTACTTGCACATCTGTCTAAAATGGATTGCTCAAAGGATTCCACCTTACCTGCACCCACAAGCTGTTCCATTAAAGATAGCATAAACTGTGATTTCAGCCGTATGGGGTCATCGCCGTCACCATAAGAGGTGTCCATTTCCATTGCATTGATATGATGCTTTGAGGAAGCCGATAGTTTTATGGTTGCCCCGCCGAGTTTTGAGATAAGGCGAGAATATTCGCGCTCCGGATCGCACACGATAATATCGTCATTGGTGAAGATAGCTGCCAAAGCAATTTCAAGTTTTGAGGCAAATGATTTGCCCGAACCGGACACACCTGTAATAAAACCGTTTCCGTTTTGAAGTAGTTTTCTGTTGCAAAGCAATAAATTATGGGATATTGCATTAACACCGTAATAAAGACCGCCTTCGTCAATGATTTCCTGTGTTTTATACGGCATTAAAACTGCTGTGCTTTCGGTAGTCAAGGTGCGGATTGCCTTGATATTGACAAGTCCATAAGGCAAAACCGTTTTCAGACCGTCCTCCTGCTGATATTTAAGTATTGAGAAGTTGCACAAATGCTTTCTGCCTATGGATTGCAGGGTTTCGGTGTCACTTTTAAGTTCCTCTAAAGTATCTGCAAAATGAACAAGAGTTACGGTAACAAACATCATTCGCTGGTCACGAGTGGTTAAATCATCTAAAAACTCCTTGATTTCTTTCCTCATCTGCTCCAAAGAATACGGAATGTTGGCAGAAAAATTATTGTTCATATTTTGCTTTTGCTGCCATTTGGTAATATCCGTTTCAATGGCAAGAAGTTTCTTCTGCACTTCCTTTGCCGCCTCGTCTGTGGGGATTGGCTGAATATCCACCGATACCATCATACTCCTTGAAAAATCAGTAAGCTTTGACAACATAGTATCTTTTAAAAATGATGGATACTCTTTCAAAAACAGTACCCTTGCATATCTATCATCAATTTTTATATAGTCGCTTTTAAACTCCATACTATCAGGACAAATACTATCTACAAAATGGGTCCCTCTTGCCATTTCAGCTTTTAGGTCAAACTGAAAAACATCGTCTGCATTCCCCCGAAAAACATCATAAAAAATACGAAGCCTTTCAAAATAGTCCAGCTCCGTAATTTTAGAGGATATTCGTGCAAAATCCGCAGTTAAATCACTTCCAACACGAGTGAGAATTGTCCTTGCGTCCTCAATATTTTTCTGCTCCGTTGATATTGTTATATATTTTTCATGTACGATATTGTTAGATTCGGACATTTTATCCGCTAAAAGCTCTTTTAATTCTTTCTTGTATACTGCAAAGCTTTCGTTTTCTGTTGGTAAAACCATTTCATCAAACACATTTCGGTTAAGTTGCCTGTTATAGATACTGATTTGTGCCACAGCATCGGTGGGCAAGGCATTTAAAATGGCGCTGTGTGCCAAAAACATTTCAAGCTTATCATTATCCGAGGCAACAGCATAATTCACATCTGAAAATCGCCATGACTTTGAATACCGCCTGCCGCACTGCATAATGCCGTCTTTAAAAATGCGGTTTATTGGAATGGAATGCTGAACGCTTTTAGGAATGGTTCTTTTTCCATCTTGATTCTTTTTTTGTTTGCTTTGTAGTATCATTTAATACCTCCCGATAAATGTTATATAATATATTTTCCGACTGAAATACCCGTATGCCTGTATAGAGGAACTCACTTTTTATATAGGCTACAATAAATTCCTCAAAATTCATACTGTGGTACTGAAAAAAGCCTGCCGCCGCAATCGGTGCGGCACAGACTATACAAAGCCATGATACCGTTTCCTTTCCGACAATGTCCCTAAATCCGAAATAAACCCCCACAGCCATAGCCAAAGCGGCGGCGGAGCATAAAAACTGCCGAAAGGACAGTCCGAAAAACAGGCTTTCATGATAATCTTTAATTTCTTTGTTAATTCGTATTTCCATAGTTAATTTTCCCTCCTTACGTTCCGAGCATTTCCTTGACTAACCTATCCGCCCCTTTAATCAGCCCCACAAGCACCAACATATTAAAAATTACTTCTCCAATATACTTCCATATCATCGTAACGGTGGTAATATC
>JALOAJ010000100.1 GCA_023228885.1 Bacillota bacterium
CGTTAACCTTAATGTGGGCATAGTCAAAAAGCCTGCCGCAAAGCCCTTGTTTAACCGAGGCGCCGATAACCTCATCGTAAGTAAACCAATAGCTGCTGGGCTGGCATGCGTGGGCGGGGCGTGTGTGTAAAAGTATCTTCTTCCCGGTAACAAAATAGTTTTCACCGTTTCGCGGACGCAATGCTTTTCTTAAAAAAACTATTTGGGCAAGAACGCAAAGCGGAATAATAAGCGCTTCGGGTATGTGCATAAAAAATAACAGCACTCCAATTACGGTACTGCAAACAAACGATAAGGGTATTACAACAAGCTTTGTTCTGGTCTCGCATTTTTTATTGCTGGTGCCCTGCCAAAAAACTATTTCAGAGTTGCCGATTAAGCCCTCTGAATCATCAATAAATTCTGCCAAAACAAATCTCCTTGAAATTTTGTTCTACTTAGTTTGGCTTTAACCTATATCTATTATATCCTTAACTCATGAGGTAAGTAAACCACTTATAAATAATTTTCGGCAAAAATTTTCGGAAGTGTTAATTATAGTCAATCAACTTGAAATTTAGAGAAGTTGATTGACTATATACGCCAAAGAACATTGACAGGGAGTATTTCCGGCGATATAATTTAAACAAACAAGGCGCCAAAGGCGCGGGCATAAGGCTTGCCACGGGAGTTAATCCCCTTTATTACTGTATTAATTTAAATAAGAGGTGGGAAAATGGATTTTGAAATGAACATACAAGAAATGCGCAATGCTTTTTTAACAAAAAAAATTAAATTTTCTGACAGGCTCAGGGGGCAGCCGTATTGGACAAAAAGCCACGAAATAGGCAATCAATATAAAATGCAAAATGTTTTTTTGACGCAAGGACAGGTTTATTATGCTTCCTTGGTGCAGGCAAACGTTGCCCTTTTTCAGCCCGGTCTGCAAAATCACGGAGCCGAGATACTGTTCAGTACGGACAATTACTTTGACGCTCAGCCGTTGCGTCTGAGAGAAATTGCAAGAGAGCTTTTTCAGTATAAGAATAAGGATGCAAAAGACATCCCCAAACATCTTGCAGACATAATAAGTATAATTTCAAATGAACATAAATACATTTTTAATGTCAAAGTGCCCACAGAAATCACGGACGGACGCGAAGTTTTTATAACGACATTGATTATCCACCGTCATCACCTGCCAAAGAGAAAGCTTGTAAGCGGGCTGTTTCCCATAATTGCCTTGCCGGATAAAGTTAATGCGTGCATGGTTTTGCCCAAACGCTTTTGGACAGAGGAAATGAAGTTTTTGTCGCTGTAAAAAGCCGGCAAGCGTTGCTTATCACTTAATATCTACAAATATCATACATGCAACTTGCTTGCTTAAATGGTGGACTTTTTCTCCGCTTATCTCCATTATTTCACCAAAGATGTCTTTTGACTTAACCACATAATGCTGGTTAATGCCAATTCCCTGCTTATCCAAATAGGCAAGCAGATTTTGGTTGTCCTGTACTCTGACAATTTTAAACAAGTCGCCTGCCTCAAGGCTGAACATTGAAGTAGTGCTGACGGGCTCTGATTTGCCGCTGGGCAAAGGAATGGGGTTTCCGTGCCCGCATTGCTGCGGAGAGCCTAAGTATTCGTCCAGCCTGTTTAGCAGCCGCTCGCTTGTTGCGTGCTCTAACCGCTCGGCCTCTTCGTGGACGTCGCCCCAATTATAGCCGAGTTTTTCCGTCAAAAACACTTCCCATATACGGTGGGTGCGAATCAAGCGAATAGCCTCTCTATGCCCTTTTTTTGTGAGCGTAACTCCTTTATAGGGCATGAAATTCAGTAAACCCTTGGATTCCAGCTTTTTTACCGTTTCATTGACAGTTTGGTCGGCAAGCTCTAAAAACAAGGAGAGCTCCGATACCTTTATCAATTCCCGCTGCTTTTCTACCGTGAGTTCGTATATGGATTTAATATAATCTTCTTCAGCTCTATGCACAAAGCCACCGCCTTTTAATCAAGCTCATATTGAATGTTTTTTCTTTGTATATATCTTTCGCCTGTTTCGGTCAAAAAAAGCATATCTTCCTGTTTTTTAATATACCCCTTGGAAATTGCCTTGTCAATATAAACGCCGCAAGTTTTTCTGTTCCAATTAAAATCCCGGGAAATTGAACAAGCCGTACTTACCTTTACGGCTTTTTCTGTCGTTTGGTGGTTTTTGATATGCGCAATCAACACAATCAATGTAAACTCCCGAGCCAAAAACGCACGCTTGATTATCGTTGCGGCGATTCCTTTTTTGGGCTCAAAAAATAGTACCGTCAAAAACACCGCAAGGGTAACCCCCGCTATTACTCCGCCTATTTTTAAATCAAAGTAATACGCGATATAATACCCCAAGCTGCTGTTAAATATCCCGATGCCCACAGCGGCAAGCACGGTTTTGACAAGTGATTTGGTGACAAGCAGCGCCGTAACAGCGGGGCCTACCATAAGTGCGATAACTAAGATAGCACCGGCCGCATCAAATGCCGACACGGCTGTGAGCGATACTAAAGACATCAGGGCGTAGTGCAAAATGGCAGGCGCTATACCGAGCGCAGCTGCAAGCGCCGCATCGAAAGTTGTTACTTTAAGCTCCTTGTAAAATACCGTAAAGAATATAATATTCAACAATAAAACTACTC
>JALOAJ010000101.1 GCA_023228885.1 Bacillota bacterium
TGCCGGGTGCAATCGTCTAATATTTTCCTTCGGTTTCTTCCTTGATTTCCTTGTTTTTAAGACTCTCAGCGTAATCGTCAGTATTTTGTGTTTCGTATTACTACTCTTTACTATACTTTAAATTTTACTGATATTCTCTAAGATGTTCTCTCTACATCTTTTTCTATTCTCTTATGCAGTTGTCAATGTGCTTGTTTGAACGCAAACGGCAACAGCCGTTTAGAGATTCAAAGTGCTGCCCAGGTGGACAGCTTATATATATTACCACACCCCCTAACATTTGTCAACAGTTTTCTCAAAGATTCCTCATTAGTTTTTTCTGGTAAAAATGCAGACATTAGGTGCAGAAACAAGGTGTTTCTCCGGGAAGTAGCGTTTAGCCCGGTCTTCATCATGCATCCTCATCGAATTGCACTTTATGCTCCCAAGCCTGCAAAAGCAATCGAGCGCCCGCCGCTCGGTATGGAATACGAATTGTTTGCGTTTCCATCTGTAAGTATATTTCCTTGTGTTTTGCTCCTCTGTAATGATAACTTACATTTATATAAACGCTCCGGACGCTGCCAATAGAATAATTTTTGGTTTTACCTATCAGCGGCACATAAATTATCTGCGTGCCGGCTATGTCAACCTTCCATCTAAATACACACAGCAGGGAAAACACAAACACAAACGCACCCACGCCGATAAACAACCAAGCGAGAGGCATGGCCGATTCCTCTCGGGAAAAAACTGCAATCAATCCGCCCGCGGCCAAAAAGGCAAAGCCGGTAAGCGGCATAAATATTTTAAACGGCAAGGACATACGGATTTTTATATCCGTCAGACTCTTGCCTCCGCTTCTTTTTTCCGCGCCTTCAAGGCGACGACAAGCTTTTCAAAGTTGATGCAGTAATTTGAAACCCGTAGGCCTTGTCCGTCCATAAAAACTATTTTGAGGCTAAGCGTATTAAATTTTTGCGCCCCAACGTCGCGCAGGCTGCGGCGGCGAAAGGATAGAAACCGGGATACCAGCAAAACGCCGTCTTTATAGACCCGAACCTTGGGTCGCATATAATTTACCGCAAGCACGGCAAAAAGCGTATTAAAGACCAAACACGCGGCAGCGTCTGCTATGCTTTCGCTGCTTTCGATTATCAGAAACACACCAAAAAAGGTAAACATTCCGGAAAAAAGCAAAAAAGACATAAGTCCGATAAACGAGTCCGACCATACCTCAAAATATTGGTTTTGCCGTCTTACGCCCGCCCTGCGCACATATTCTTTTATCACATAAAATATTGTTGCCGCAAAGACTATGCAGCCGGCCCCTCCAAATATTGTTACCATACCTTTCCCTTTTATAAACGGCATTCTTTTACTCTGTTTAATAATTATACCAAATGCACAAAAATACAGCAATTATTATCTTGCGGCAGAAAAACTTGATGATAAGCCCTTCTGTTTAAAGCGTGTCAATTACTACGTCCCCTCGACAAAGTTTTGTGGGTGTTACTTTATGTTGCTGCTAATTATTATTTTGTTGTTCCTATAACTTATTTTTCACTTTGTTTTTTCAACTTATTGCGTTACTAAAAGATTCAAAACCTTCTTTCCATTCGAAGTCAACGTCAACTTTCCACTTTGCAATGTTGAACCCACTTTGCAATGTGGCATATTTTCTCTTTTTCATTTGCTGGTGTTGTTCTTTTTGTGCATTCACCTCTGAGTTATATACACCAAAAATAGTCCATTCATCTTTGCCTTTTTCAAACTCAAACTCATGTGAAAGCTCATACAAAGCAATACCAGTTTTATTGCCAATTTCATGATCAAACTTTAAACCTATTTTTTGAATTTTAAAACATTCTATAGGATATTGATTAAAGCCCGGCTTATCTTTATAGGAGGTGATGATCTCCTTAGCTTTTTTCTTTGAAGAAAAATACCCAATATTACAAGAGCTTTTTTGCATTTTGCCACTCAAATCAATAGTCTCATCATACTCAAAATACAGATTGTAAAAATATTTAATCATTTCAACTATCCTTTGAAAAAGATTTTTCGAATAATCCACTTAACAAACTTGCTATATTTTGTATCTGCTCCTGCCAAGGGGACGTAGTAATTGACATAGCCTTTTTATCTGTTTTTGTTCCTTTCTGTTTTGACTCTGTTCCCCTTGTAAACTATCTTAAAACTACAGTATCATTATATATATTCTGTCATTATCTGTCAATACACAGAATCCCTCCACCGCTAACGCGGTCCCCCTCCCTTTGACAAGGGAGGCTAAGACAGCGTAATTTCAATTTACTAACCGTGTCAATTACTACGTCCCCTTGACAATTACTACGTCCCCTTGACAGCAGCGTAATTTCAACTTGCTAATCGTGTCAGCTACTACGCCCCTTGACAATCTCAACTTGCTAACCCTGTCAATTACTACGTCCCCTTGACACTTTCACGCTACTTGCTACAGCACAAAAATCCCGGCGGAAGCAATTCCGCCGGGATTTAAACCGCGTTTATTTAATGTTGTATTTGCTGCATACAGCTTTGCTTTGCAATTGCGTTGACATTTGCGTTTACAAAAGTGCTATAAGTTTCCGCTTTATGCTATTTGCCTTTGTTGTTTGCGCC
>JALOAJ010000102.1 GCA_023228885.1 Bacillota bacterium
TGGGGTTTACATCGGGCATTATTGGCACCTTTTTTATAGGGGTTTTGAGAAGTTTTGGGATAGAGGTTGATACGGTTTTTATTATTTCATCGGGAAATAATAAGGTGTTTGCAATAATTCTTTACTCTATTTTTGCGGCGATGTTCCTGTTTGGTTTTAAGTATAACAATTGTGGGCTGAAAGGAATAAAAAAGATTTTAAGGGAGACGGGCAGGCTTGGTACGGATTTTGTAGATGTCGGCGGGTTTTGCTCCGTGCTGATGAATATGGCTCTTTTAGGGGTTATATCAACATCATATGTGCTGCTGGTGGGTGGAGAACTTAGCGGACCCGTAATAGGCGGTATTTTAACCGTTGTGGGGTTTGGGGCATGCGGAAAGCACCCGAAAAATATTTTGCCGGTTCTGGGGGGCATATATTTAGTGGGTCTTTTAAACAGCGATGAGGTATTCTCGCCTATAGCGCTCATGGCGGCGCTTTTCGGAACAACTCTTGCACCCGTAAGCGGGCATTTCGGCCCATTTGCGGGTATGATTGCGGGCGCTTTTCATATGACGCTGACAATGAATATAAGCAATCTTCATGCGGGAATGAATTTGTACAATAACGGATTTTCGGGCGGATTTGTGGCAGCTGCCTTAGTTCCTATATTTGAGGGTTTTGCCTCCGTCACAAAGAAAGAAAGAACGTAAATTTAATGGGTATTTTACGGATGTTGACAATTTCGTAAAATCAAAGTATAATAATTATAAAGTAGTTATTATACTTTGATTTTATTCACACGCACGACATTATAATATTAATGATGAGGTGTTTTGCATGGTTTCTTACAGCATCATCAACATTTATTTCTTCATTATGTTTGTGGCGGTTATTCACTATGCATCCGTAATAAAAACATTAAGTAGGGTAAATTATACAAATGCAACCTCCCTTTTGGGACTTGTAATATGCGTTTATATGTTCGGGTATATGATGGAGTTAAACTCTAACACCAGAGAGCAGATTATTTTTTGGAACACCTTTGAGTATTTGGGAATACCTTTTGTTTCGGCACTTTGGCTTACGGTGGGTCTTATGTACACGGGTTATTTTTCACGTTATAAAAGGTTTTTGTATACGGCAATTTATCTCATTCCGGTTGTTTCAGTTGTGTTGCGTTTTACAAACAGTTACCATTATTTATATTTTTCTTCCGTCAATTTTGCATGGATAAACAGCAGACTTTTTCTTGACAAAATCCATGGTCCATGGATGTTTGTGCAAGCAATACATTCGATGCTGATGATTTTTGCCTCGCTTGGCATTTTCCTTTACGACTACATTGATAAAAAGGAAAAAAATACGTTTAAAATTGTAATGATAGTGTCAGCGTCAGTCGCTGCATCATTGGGGTTGACATTAACCTTTGTCAAGCCCTTTGGGCTTATTTTGGATTATATGGCATTACTGCTTCCGCTTTCGTGCCTCACAGTTATTATAGCAATAGCCAAATATGATTTTTTGGAAACAAAGGTTTTGGCAAGAAGTACGGCATTTGAGCTTAATAGGGACGCATTGTTAATACTAAACCGTCAGGGCAAAATTATAGATTATAATCCGTGTGCCAAAACTTTTCTTAAATATGTGAAAAAAAATCGAAATTCCTTTCTTAATTTATACCGTAAATATTGCGATGCCGAGGATAGGGTTATCAAGTTGAAGGTCGGTGAGGAGGTCAGGTACTATGAAGTGACCACAAAGAGCATTGACGGGGCGTTGCCGTCAAATGCCTGTATTATGATAGTTCATGATGCAACCAAGGCGCATGAGCTTAATGAAAGCCTGAAAAGACAGGCGTTGATGGATTATTTGAGCGGACTTCACAACCGCAGGGCATTTATGCAAATAGGACGGGAAATCGTACAAAATGCGGAGAAGGCGGGGGAGAGTATACATCTTTTGATGTTGGATATGGATATGTTTAAAACTGTAAACGACCGTTTCGGGCATCAAATGGGGGATACGGTAATCAAATCCTTGGGGGCGCTTCTTAAATCCTTCTTTTCAGAAAAAACTCTTGTTGCGAGGCTCGGTGGGGAGGAGTTTGGCATTATTCTTAGGGGATACGATGATTCTCAGGTGCATAAAATTACTGATGAGCTTTTGAAAAAAATTGAAAATCATAAATATAATTTCAAAGGCGAAAAGTTTACCATAAGCGCAAGTGTAGGGGTTGCTAAAAAAATAAAACCAGACGAAAGTTTGGATGAGCTTATGAGGATAGCCGACAAAGCTCTGTATCAGTCAAAAGACAGGGGTAGAAACTGCTATACTTTTATTTCTTAAATATTTATTTTATGTCAGAAACTTTGCCTCCTGCAATTTTAAGCAGGGGGTTTATTTAATTCGAAATCATTCGATTTCTCTTTTCTAAATTTTTTTGTGTTTTTGTTGATTTCATGTTTCAAAATCTGTTTGATATAATGTCGCATCGACTTTCCGAACGCAGTGAGGAAAATTTCAGCGGCAAATAAGAAAACAGGGCGTTTTTCAAAAAGCAAGGAAGATGGCGGTCTATATTAAAAAAATCCCCCAGTCATACAACA
>JALOAJ010000103.1 GCA_023228885.1 Bacillota bacterium
TTTGCCTGAAAAACTGCCGTCATAAATCAGCCCCACACCACATGAGGGGCTTTTTGATTTTAAGATTGCCATATCACATTTTTTATCTTTTGCAAGTTCAAGGGTTTTTTCAGCTCCCGCTAAAAAGTAATCAGTAACATCCCTGCCGTTTTTCGAGAAAACACGTCCCACAAAAATTTCGCTCGGTGGACGGGGGGTGGGCAATCCGCCCAAAACCTCCGGGCAGACAGGGATTATATTATGCCCGCCAAGTTGTTCTATAAGTAATCTGTTTTTACTGTTTTTGCCGTCGTATCGACAATTTTCGCCCAAAATACAGGCGGAAACAAGAATATTCATATTTACCTCCTACTCTGTCATCTGTCATCTGTATTCTGTTTGCTATTCTCCCTAATCGCTTTATCAATAGCTTTTTGTGCGGCGGGGGCAAGTTTTACTGTGTCAACTTTTCTGCCGTCGGTTACATATATTTTGTCCACACAATTTACAAAAAACAAGTCAAACCTTACTTTTCCTTCGGGTCTTGCTTTCCGAACGGCGAACAAGGCATAATCCGCAGTTAAATTTTTATCAAAAGTAAAAACATACAAATGATTTTTGGCAAAAACCTTATAATTCTTATTAAGTTTTGCGGTTTTAACCTCGATAGACCTCTCTATTTCCTCAATATGTATCTTACCGCCGAACAAGCCGTTTACTGCCTGTATAAATGCTATTCCATCAGAAAAACTGATGTCGGTCGCCATTGTGGGGTAGCTTCGCCTAAGTTCATGCATGACAAATTCACGAAGGCGGGCACGCTCCGAGATGGCACGGGTGACTTCAATACCCGTGCCTGTACCCTCACTTTGCAAATCAGGGCTTTCCCCCATCAAAAAAGCGGCGCTGCTAAGCCCCATACAGTCAAGGCTTAGCATTGCATATTTTTCAAAATAACGTGTATCCTTAAACATCGAAAAACACTCCGCCCTGCTCATAAATATATTTTCCTGCCATGTAATGCGCCTTTACACTGCGCTGAAGGCTTGTATTTTCCGGCATTTTTTCAGGGGGAATTTGCACCTCGCTTAAAAAAACAAAACTCATAACACCAGTGCCCCGTGATTTTGCGGGGAATTTAATATACCTATCCAAAAACATGGTTAAATTTGTCTGTTTACCGATAACATCGTAAAGTGAGGGGTCCATCATCCATGAAAAACAACACATCGCCCGAAAATCAAACTCGGGATAATGCTTTCTGAAAATTTCGGCGGCGTGTTTATAAGACGCATCGCAAACATCGGGCGCAAGGCTTAGGCGTGCGGGAATATGCACGGACAAAACAGGGTCGCCCGCTCTTAAAACCTCGCTCCAGCTTGATTTTTCAAGGCTTGTGCGCCCCTTTACAAGCCCGTCATCCCCTATTGCAAAGCCCGTATAAAGTGCATCGTCCTCGGTGATTTTGGCATGGTACGAGCCTTCCTCATCCTCACAGCCGATACTGCCCAAAATTTGACCGCTTCTATGTACCATAACATCATCCGCCAAAAGTTTATAAGCACCGCTATTTGATTTATATGCACGAACATTTCCCGAAAATTCCTTCATTTCAAAATTAAATCGGTCAACACGGATAATTTTTAAATTTATAAAGTTTTGAAGCCAACCCAAAAAAATGCTGATACCGGTATTGCCAAACCTTTCACGAAAATCTACCGCCTTGCCGCCAAACTCGTCAAAAGTGTCTTCGATAATTTTGTGCGGCAATCCTCGGGAGAGCAGATGCTCCTCAATTTTCGGGGCAAACTGCAACACCGCAAGCAATCCGCACAGGTCATACTCCATCCCCAGTCCACGGGGCAAAAATAAAAGCCGTAAAAATTTCTTTGCAGTTTCCTCCTCCGACATGACGCACTGCAAAAGGTACAAATAACGCAGTACAGCCTCATTTTTTCGTGAAAAATCAGCGGTTTTCTTCAAATCGTCATAAATATCCGAAAACATATTATATTTTTTAATATATTCCCTCTGTTTTTCGCCAAGGGCTATCTCATATCCATGCTCCTCATACATTTTTGCGGCGGCAGGGTATATCTCCTCAAGTTCGGGCGGATAGTCCTCAATACCAAGGCTTTTAAGCACAACTTTAAGTTGCATAAGATTTTCTCCTTATCGTAAATTATTTAGGGTGTGTTCTATAATTGGCAATGTGTACAAAGGCGAGTGATTTTTGAGACAATTAAGGCAAAAAATCGCCGTTGTAATGTATTTACTACAAGATTTTTTAACGCAGAGTGGGTCTAAAAACGCCGTCTTAGTGCATATTGACGATTACAGAACACACCCCAGATTAATTTTTATTTTGTTTTTATGCGGAAGTACGGAATACACGGAAAAATTATTCCGTTTTTCGTGTAGTTTTATCCGAGCGTTATCCGATGTGGGAGTAAAACCACTGAGTACATTAATATAAACTTCGGGCAAAAGAGCCATGGCACCAAGCGAATAGACCTTCCCAAAATCAAGATACAAGGTCATATCCTCATATTTTTCA
>JALOAJ010000011.1 GCA_023228885.1 Bacillota bacterium
CCCCTATGTGTAGATATATATTGGCTGTAACTGCAAAATAACTATATCCCAACCATTCTTGAATCTGTTTTAGTGGGACTCCGCAAGCCAACAACAAACCGGCGCATGAATGTCCGAGCTCGTATAAGCCGTTTTTGAGATAAGTCCGTCTAAAAAAGGCTTAAAAAACTTGACATTTGTCTATAAAATGCTATAAATGATTATAATACTAAGAGGGGAAGATTCAAATGATTATAATTAGTAACAATTATTTGTATAAATTATTAAAAATATTTCTATCAGTAGTAATTGCAATCTTTATGTTTTCAATTATAGCTTTTGGTGTAGAGATTAAATTTAAAGTTGGGGATAACACACTTAGTGTCAATGGAGAAGATATAAAAGTGAAAAAGCCTTTTGTGATTAATGGTACAACACTGGTACCATTGAGGGTTGTTTTAGAGGCGTTTGGCTCTAAGGTAATCTGGCATGACGATGATATGTCCATAGATTTAAAATTGGATGATATTAGCATCAAGATTCAAATAGACAGTGATATTGTTATAGTAAATGAAACAAAACAAAAACTTCCGCAAGCGCCTTTGCTGGTTGAAGATACAACAATGGTTCCACTACGATTTATATCTGAAAACTTCGGTTCAATAGTATCTTATGATGAAAATACACAGCAAATAAAAGTAGTCAAGCAAGAGCCCAAAGACTATAAATACTATAACAAAACAGCTAAATATAATATTATGTTTCCGGACGGATGGGAAATAAACGATAAAGTCGCAAGTGATATAAAACTTTGCAAAAATGATGCTAAAGTAAATATACATATATATGCAACTTCATACTTAAATAACATTACTCTTGACACAATAACCAACGAGTTTATTGAACAAGTTGATTCTTATAAAAATCGGGAAAAGCTAAAATCTGCAAAATCCGAAAGGATTATTGGTTCAACATTAGCTAAAACTGCTAACTGCAATTACATCAAAAATAGTGTATTATTCAATGATACATTAATCTGTTTTGAACAAGGCGCTTACACATATGAAATAAGCGGGCATTTTAATGGGAAAAGTTTAGAACATGACAAAGCTGAATTTGAGCAAATGATAAAAACTGCTGTTTTTGAAATGATACCGCAAAATACAGCTAATATCTTTCTAAAAAACCATAGAGATACTTTTTATAGCAACGATAAAAATTTTAAAATTGATGTGCCTTTAGGATGGGAAGTTGATTTAGATGGTGAGAAATATTCTGCGTTTAATGATGATTGCAAAATTGAGATTGAAACATATGATATTAAAAATCTAATCGATGCAGACCAAAAAGCTTGGAAAGGCAGCGTAGATGAATTTAAGCTATTGGCAGAGGATGAATATTTGGAAAAATATTATGCTAATATTTTTAAGGAAAGAGGAGGAATAACACCTACATTTAGATTTAAATATACATATTCTTACGGAGGTCAGTACCCGAGATACTTGACAATAGATATCAATAAAACATTCATGGTAGATGAATACGGAAGGGAAAAGCAAGTTTCAAATGATTTACCGGCACAAGTCGAAGAAGGAAAAGTAGTTCTAAGACCAACTGATATCCCCAATTTTTATAAGAAATCTAAAGTCTACCCCTTTATTGCAAAAACAAAAGATATGGAGACTTCACCTATATACTATGTGTTTAGAAAAGGCAATATTTTAATGACTGCAACTTGCCAACAAAATGTACTTTTTAATGAAAAATATAATCGTAAATTTTATGATGAAATTATAAAAAGTATAATTCAAGAATAATTTTGGTTAGCATGGCAATCGTTGGAACAATACTATGAGTTAATTTATAATAAGCGGGAATAAGCTTTTTTTGCATAAGCAAAACAGTACAAAGGACAAATTAAGAAATAACCCTACATACAAAAACCCCCGCAAAGCAGCTGATTTGCGGGGGTTTTTTTAATATTCGTCATTATAATCGTTTGGGTAATCGTAATCGTCGTCATAACCTTGTTCACGGGCGCTTGCTTCGTCTGCAATTTCAAATCGCATTTTTTCAAGTGAACTCATGCGGCGTTTGTTTTTTTCCGCAAGGTCTTTTTTCGCTTTTTCGTCGTGTGTTGTTTCTATCATTTCGTTTGTTGCCCTTATATTACGCATAGTATTGTCAATGTTTTTTTGGATTTTTTCCACATTGTCACGCCGGTCGTCCGGTTTGCTTTTCATTTTTTCAACACCTCTACATTAATAATTTTAGCAATTCTTCCGTAGTTGAAACGGGCGGGTAGCACTTTCTGCCCTTGCACACAAAAAATTCCGCTCCTGTTCGCCCATCAGTTTGCATACCGTGCGCGGGCTCGCTTATTAGCACTTCCGCATCGTTTGGTATAAGGTTTAAAAACTCGCGCACATCGCTTTGATTTTTTGTTTTTATCTCAACTTTTATTATGTCAGATTTTTTATATAAATATGCAAGCGTTAAAAACGCACAAGCTGCGGGATTGCCGGCAATATCGCTTGAAAAGGCAGAAAAAATCCTTTCCGCAAATTCGCTGTATCCGGCATCGCCTGTTATAACGCCCAAGCGAAGCATATTCATTGCACAAACTGAGTTTGCAGAAGGCATTGCGCTGTCGTAAACATCCTTGGGGTTGGTTATCAGCCTTTCTCCTTTACGGCTTATAAAATTAAAGCCGCCATTGTCATTATCCCAAAAATCGTCAATGAAAGTTTCCGTAAGGTTTTGCGCCTTTTCAAGATATCTAACATCCCCTGCCGCCCTGTAAAGTTCAATAAGCCCCCATATATAAAAGGCGTAATCTTCGGCATGCGCGGTGTATTTGGACTCTCCGTCGCGATACCGCGATAAAAGCCCGCCGTTTTTATCCGTGAGCTTATGCCCAATAAAATTGGCGGCATTGCAGGCGGATTCAATATAATCATCTCTTTTTAAAATGCGGCCCGCATAAGCAAAAGCGGCAATGGCAAGACCATTCCATGAAGTTAAAACTTTGTCATCCAAAAACGGGTGAACTCTTTTTTCCCTATGGCTAAAAAGCTTGTCAATGCACCCGTCAGCCCATTTTAACTTGATTTTCGGTATTTCGGATTTTATAAGGTTTGGTATGTTTTTACCGTCAAAATTCCCCGCCTGGGTAATATCGTATAATGCGCAAAACTCGGTTGCATCCTCTTTTAAAATTTTTTCAACCTCTGATTTTGTCCATAAATAAAATTTGCCTTCCACACCCTCGGAGTCGGCATCTTCCGCCGAATAAAAACCACCCTCGGGCGATTGCAAAACCCTTGTTATATAATCAAGCGTGCATTGCGCCGCGCAAAAATGTTTTTCTGATGATGTAACGCTATACGCTTTCGCGTATGCATATGCAAGTAAACTGTTGTCGTACAGCATTTTTTCAAAATGGGGCGCGAGCCATTTTTCATCGGTTGAATATCGTGAAAACCCAAACCCGATATGGTCGTATATACCGCCGCGGCGCATGGCGTCAAGCGTGCCTTCCGCCATATAAAGCGCATCCTTTTTATTGTACGCTTTGTAATATGCAAGCAAAAATAAAATTATATGAGGTGTGGGGAATTTAGGCGCTGTGCCAAACCCGCCGTTTTTTGCATCGTATGCTTTAACAAAATATGAAAATGCAGTTTCCTGCGGGTTGCCGATTGTAGATGTTTCGCCGGGAGTATAGCCCTCAATGGCGGTAATTATTTTTTGGTAAGTGTGGTCCAATGCGCTGCGGTTTGTTTTATATGTGTTGCTTATTTGCTCCAACAAAAGTTTAAAGGTTTCTTTTGTAAAGTAAGTTCCCGCAAAAAACGGGCGCATATCGCTGTCGGCAAAAACTGAAAGCGGCCATCCGCCGCTGCCCGTCATAACTTGGCACACATTCATATATACATGGTCGATATCCGGTCGTTCCTCACGGTCTAACTTAATGCTTACAAAGTTTTTGTTTAATATTTCGGCAACATCGCGGTGTTCAAACGACTCGCGCTCCATAACATGGCACCAATGGCAGGTGGAATATCCTATGCTTAAAAAGATTGGCTTGTCTTCATCCTTTGATTTTGCAAACGCCTCATCGCCCCACGGGTACCAGTTTACGGGGTTGTAGGCATGTTGCAGCAAATATGGAGATTTTTCATCAAGAAGTTTGTTTGGCGTTTTTTGCAAAAAACTCCCCCCTTTTTCATATGTGCGACCATTAGCTTTTTGGTCACAAAATTTAAAATTTTGGTTGCGCATTTTATGTGCTTTTGCCGGAGGTAAAAGTTTGAGCTCATTCAAGCTTAATATTTCCAAATTAAAAGCCTTTATGCACCGATTTATTTAATAAAAAAGAGCTGCATCATCAATGATACCGCTCTTTGTTAAAAACTTTGCTTTAAATTGCCGCCGTACTGATACCTTAGGCCGGATTTTACGCCGAACAAGACATCAGCTTTATAAAGGGGTTTTTATTTTGCTTAGAATTTGCGTTTTCGTGCAGCCTCTGATTTCTTTTTGCGTTTAAGGCTTGGCTTAACATAATGCTCCCGCTTGCGGATTTCGGATAAAACCCCTGCTTTTGAGCATTGTCGTTTAAATCTTCTGAGTGCATTATCTAAAGATTCATTTTCTTTTATTCTGATTTCTGACATTGTTTCCCCTCCCTCCGCTGCGGCAAATATACAAGTGTAAACTGTTAAATTGGCATTAACCGAAATATATAAACTTGAAGTTTTAAATATGCCGAAATCGGTTTTGCCGCCGTCCTTAAAAAAACTGTGCTTTTAAGGTTGTCACAATTATATCTAAAATTAGGTAAAGTGTCAAGCCATATTTTCAAAAAAGCGTTTTGCTATGGTGGCGGCGCCGGTGGCGTCTTTAGAATAATAGTCCGCCCCAATCATTTTGGCATATTCCTCTGTGAGCACCGCCCCGCCAACCATTACGCTGCAATCGGGCGCTTCAATTCGCAACAGCTTTATTGTTTTTTCAACATTTGCAACGGTGGTTGTCATAAGCGCGCTAAGCGCAAGCAAATGCGCATTGTGTTTCTTAACCGCGTCAATTATTTTCGCGGCTTTAATATCTTTGCCCAAATCAATCACATTAAAACCATAATTTTCGAGTAAAACTTTAACTATATTTTTCCCGATATCATGCACATCGCCCTCGACTGTTGCAATTATTATTGTATCTTTTTTGCCGTTATCTGAATTTGTTTTCTTCAGGTGTTCCTTTATTGCATCAAATGCCGATTTTGCAGTTTTTGCGCTCATTAAAAGCTGCGGCAAAAATAATTTACCTGTTTCATAATCGTTGCCAACTTTATCAAGGGCGGGAATTAGATGATTATTTATAATGTCAAGCGGCGCGGTTGATAAAAGCAGTTTTTTTGCCGCCTCATATGATTCGTCCGAAAGCCCTTTAATTATAATTTCAACAAGCGTTGGGTCGGATATATTGCTGCCGTTTTCCATTTGTATTTGGCTTGCAATATATTTTGTGCAATTTTTATCGTTGCCAAAAAGGGCGTTGAAAGCATAATATACATTCATAACCGATTGTGAGCAAGGGTTTATAATTGCCGCATTTAGCCCGTTTTGCAACGCCATTAAGAAAAATGATGACGTTATCACATCGCGTGCGGGCAGCCCAAACGACACATTTGAAACGCCAAGCACCGTTTTAACGCCCGCTTTGTTTTTAATTAAGGTAAGCGCGTTTAGGGTGGTTAAAGCCTCGTCTTCACCCGAACTGATTGCCATTGTGAGTGGGTCAACAATTATATCTTTTTTGTCTATCCCATGCTTTTTTGCATTTTTTATTATTTTTTCGGCTATTTTGAGCCGCTGCTCCGCTTTTGCGGGGATGCCCTGCTCATCTAACGTGAGCGCAACAACCACACCGCCGTATTTTTTCACAATGGGAAATATGGCGTCCATGCTCTCTTGTTTCCCGTTGACCGAATTGACCATTGCTTTGCCGTTATATAGCCGCAACGCCTTTTCGATAACAAGCGGGTTTGCGCTGTCGATTTGCAAAGGGAGCCTTACCACCTGCTGTAAAGCGGTTATTGCTTTTAGCATTGTACCTTCTTCGTTAATTTCGGGAAGCCCCACATTGACATCTAAAATATGCGCTCCGCAATCTTTTTGATTTAAACCTTCTTCAACAATAAAATCAAAATCGTCCTCCCTTAGCGCTTGCTTTAAAAGCTTTTTGCCGGTAGGATTTATACGCTCTCCGATAATGGTTGGGCTTTCGCCTATTTCAACAAAACCGCCATACGATGAAACTAAAGTTTTGCTTTTATATTGGGGGGCGTGAGGGTTGATGGCTTGCGTTTTTTTAATTAACGCTTTAATATGGCTCGGTGTTGTGCCGCAGCAGCCGCCTAAAATGTTTCCACCCAAAAGCGCAAGCTGTTTCATTTGCTCCGCAAATTCTTCCGGCGCTATGTCAAAGTATGTTTCGCCGTCTTTAACTTTCGGCAACCCCGCGTTGGGGTTAATTATCAAGGGCAAGGAAGAATATTCGCGAAATGTTGAAATAAGTTTTTGCATTTGGCTCGGTCCGCTGCCGCAATTTACACCTATGGCATCTACCCTTAAACCTTCAAGCAATGCAATCACCGAAACGACATCCGCTCCTGTTAAAAGCTTGCCGTTTTCATCAAAAGTGACGGTGGCGTAAACGGGCAGGTTTGAATTTTCTTTGGCGGCAATTACCGCCGCTTTCAGTTCGTAGGTATCGTTCATTGTTTCAATTAAAATGATATCGGCGCCGCTTTTCACCCCCGCCTTTACCATGGGCGCAAAACAGTTAACGGCATCTTCAAAAGTAAGCTCGCCCAAAGGATAAAGTAGCTTGCCTGTGGGTCCTATATCAAGCGCAACTTGCTTTTTGCCTGCCGCGTCCCTTGCAAGAGTTACTCCCGCGCAAACGACCTTTTCAACATCGCTTTTCGCCAGCTTAATTGGGTTTGCCCCAAAGGTGTTCGTCTTTATTATGTCGCAGCCGGCGGCTATGTATTGCCTGTGAATGTCACGAATCAGCTCCGGTTGCGTAATATTTAAAAGTTCGGGCTGCTGCCCCGGCTTTAAACCTTGCGATTGCAGCATGGTGCCCATTGCCCCGTCAAAGTATATAAAACTATTTATTTTGCTCACCCCTTATAATGTGGGAAACCCCCGCTATTATGCTTTCTGCAATTTCCGGCTTGTTCATGGTGTAAATATGTATACCTTTTACGCCGTTGGAAATAAGGTCAATCACTTGCTCAATGGCATACGCTATGCCCGCCTGCGCAAGCGCTTTGGGCGAATGCTCGAATCGGTCAAGCATTGCTTTGTATTTCGGGGTTAAAGCCGCACCGGAAAGCTTTGTCATCTTTCTGATAGATTTAATGTTTGTTACAGGCATTATGCCGGCAATGACCGGGACATTTATATTATTTTGAAACAGGCGGTATAAAAAGTTGTATAAAACATTATTATCAAAAAACAATTGAGTTATTAAAAAATCGCACCCTGCATCGACTTTTTCTTTCAAGTATGCAATATCGTCTTCCTTATTGGGGTTTTCAATATGCCCTTCGGGATAGCATGCGCCGCCTATACAAAAATCATTTGTCTTTTTTAAGTCGCGAATAAGTTGGGCGGCATATTTATAGTGCCGAGGCGGCATGTTTTGCATATTGCTTGGCAGGTCGCCCCTTAGCGCAAGTATATTTTTTACTCCCTTTTGGGAAAGTTCGCCTGTTATTGCAGCAATATCGTTCGGCGTTGAAGAAACACAGGTTAAATGAGCAAGCGCCGTTACATTTAGCTTGTTCTCAATATAATCCGCAATTTGGGCGGTGTTGGTGCTTGTTCCCCCGCCTGCTCCGTATGTAACGCTCATAAAATCGGGCTGTTGCTCGCTCAGCCGCTTAACGGCAGACAAAACACCGCAAATTTGAGCGTTTTCCTTAGGCGGAAAAACTTCAAAAGATAATGACACCCTCTTGCTGTTTAACAAATCCTTTATATTCAATTTTACACTCACCCTTTCAAAAAACGAAACATCCTGCCGCTGTATAACTTGTATTATAATGCAAAACAGACCGTTTTGCAACCCAAATTCAGACATTTTTTATCAGGCGCAAATAAGCGTTTGCTTTGCGCTATGGTTGCATTGAAATTTGGTGCAACCTAAAAGACATGCGCTATTGCCGCCTCTCACCCTTTTCTTTGACTGCAGCCTTTACTTTTGCGATATATTCCTGCAATCTTTCAATCGTTTTTTCATTATCGGGATGCTCGTATTTATTTCTGCCCACCGTATGCTTTAAGAAATCCCAAAAAGCGGCAGTAAGCTGGCTTTCGTCAGTAGCTAAAACAACAGGCGGCTGTGAGGTTTTGGCGACAATTACACCCCTATCCTCGCGACAATAGACGATATAGCGGTCATCCAGCGGTTTGCTGATAATGTGGGCGTGGTAATTTTCGTTTATTTTTAAAAGATTGATAATATTTTGCATATGCTCTATATAATTTTGCGGCGTGTAACTGATTATCCCGCCTTTCATTAGTATAGACATGTCTGCTTTCACCTTTTTGTCGAACAAGCTTTTAATATCGGGCAGGGATATAACCTCCGTATAGCTACAAGTGTTTAGCAGCTTTTTGAAGTCGCTCACGCGTGCTGCATGAACTGCAAGTATTTTTTGCGCTTCGTCCTCTGCCGTATTTTCTAAAAACTTTGTTAAAAGCGTTTTGGGTATTGTTAAAAAGGATAGCGAGGATGTTTTTTCCATTGTATTCGCCTCTTTTTTCTCAAACTCCGCCATCATATCTAAAAATGCTTGAATGTTGCAACCGGTAAAAATTTTAAACAGCGGGCGGCATAACCCTAAGTATTCGTTATATGCCCCCACATAAGCGGTCACCGCCGACTTATCGCGAAATAAGACATTGGCTGCTCCTTTTGTTTTGTCATTTACGCTATGGGAAATAACCGCCGATGTTTCGGGCGCAATAAACATTGTCTGTTTGAAAATGTTATCCCGCTTTTTCGGATAATAGTATGGTTCAATCAACCCGGTCATATATAAAGGCATCCACGATGTTATACTTTCCAACATCTCATCAATGCCCCTATCGACAACATGTATAATTTTTATACGGTTTCCCTTGTTTAAAACTGCGAACATCAACATCCCCCATTGCTGTCTAAAGGTTGGGTCGTCAAGCATCCACGACATTTCCTCGCTCGAATGCAAAAGGAGCGTTTGCGGTTTGTTGCATAGCGCCACTTCCGATAAGAATAATATTGCAGCCCGGCGCTTACCCTCTACGCCGTAGTAAACAGATATAACCTCATCGGTGGTTTGAAAAAGACCGGCAGGAGCGCCCTTTAAAGTTGTATTTTTTGGCGTGAATTCGGAAAGACTGTCCAAAAACCGCACCACCTGCCCGCTTGTTTTTTCTTCTGCCTTTTCTTCATCACGGGTAAACCAACCTACGATGGAGCTTGCCAAATTTTCACCGGGAATGGCGCGCATCATTTCGGAAACAATTTTTATGCTTGTATTGTCTGTCAAATTCCTCTCGAAGTATTCAGACATAAGATGAAGAAGCTCGGTGTTTTTCGGAATTAGTCGTTTGCCCGTTCTCAGACGGCTGATATATGATGCGTCAAGCGACAAACGAAGCGCCATTTGGCTGTTGGTGGTTCTTGTTATTTTCATTAAAAAATCTAATTTTTCAGTAAAACCCACGGATTTTTTCTCCCCTTGCACAGGTATCATTGATTTGAATTACTGATGCCTAAACTTAAAAACTTATTCTTATTATATTACACTTTTTTGTTTCGGTCAAGGAAAGGTGGCACATTTCATGACAACTATTTGTCATTGACAGTTCTCAACTTGTATTGAAAAAAGGCGCAGATATCCATTATAATATATACAGTTTCTAATAGTTCAAGGGAGGAAAAGTTGTGAAAAGCGCAAACATTTTTTCAAAGGGTGTAAGCATTTTATTGGTGGTTTGTTTTTTTGTTGCTTTACCGGCAACGGCAATCGAAGGTCATTTCCCTTTCGATGAGCAAGTGCCGGGGGGAGTTGCTCAAAATGATTACTTACAATCGGAAGAAGACCAAAAAGTTATTTTTTCAGGAACGGGCTCCTTTGCTCCTGTGAAGTCATCTTCGGAACTTAAGAGCTCTCATGAGTTTTTTGTGTCTTATTCAAATTTCTTTTATGATAAAGACGCAGACAAGGAAACATATCATGATGTTAGCTTTTATGCTAAAATTTCAAGCGGAAAATTGTTTTTGGTTGATGAAGAAAGAAACAATGTTTTTACTGTGAAAAACAGCAGAATTTTTGAAGGCTCCAGCGTAACGGGCATAGATAAGCCGGGTTTTGTACAATCCAGCCAACCGCGCGTTGAATGCTTGGATAATCCCGAAGATAATATGTCGCACACTATTAAATTCGAGGTTGATTTTTCCTGCACTAAAAATAAATATACCGTCAGTTTTTTCGTAAGAGTTTTTGACCGACCGCGGTTGGAAATAACCACAAAAGACAGCGAGGGTGAAACAAGGGTGCATTATAATTCTCACACCTGGCTTCATGCCATCGACGGCGATATTTGGAACTCGAAAATAGACATAGAAGTGGTGCGTGATTCGGAAGAAAATAACAAGACAGTCCCTGTCCCCGGGGTAAACACAAAAACACGCTTTTTCTGGGGGGATAGAGAAGATGCAAGCGATTCAAGGTGCTTTTTTGACGATAATCAACAGGCAACCAGCGATGAGGATGGAATTGCCAGCCTTGTGTATGGCAGTGGCGGAAGCCTTAATTATACGCATACGGTTGGGGTGAGGGCGCCTGAACTTTATGCTTCTATACATATAGCCAATACCACAGGCGCTGAAACTAAATATTATACCTTCCCAAGCTTGAAGGATTTTAAAGGGGTTATAAATGTTAAAGTGGTTGACGTTTTAGGAAACCCTGTTCCGGGTTGGCAAGTGCGTTTTTGGGGTGGGGCGGAATACAATAAACAATGGGGCGCAATAAGTGATGAGAATGGTATCGCGGCAGTCAGATACCCCAGACAGACTCCGAGCAACGATACTACTGACCTGACCATGACCGTTTTTCCTAAACTTAATATGGTTTGGAATTTAACCCAGGTTATAGACAATCCTTCTCGAATTGTGAAAGGGCATAATGCTCCTTTGTACTTATCGCCGACAGTTTATGTTGCACCCGGTTATTTTGAAAAGGAATTTTCTCAAATAACAGATGTTTATTTAGAAGTTTATGATTATAACGATGCTGAAAAGCAAACTATAACAAGGTTAGACCCGGCAGGTTACAGAAACGATTATAAAGAGTATCCCAACAAAGTAATAGCGGGTGAGCATCGTGCCTATATTAAAGTGCGCCCGGAAGATTTAAACGAAAAACGGTTGGCAATAAGAGCGCTCGTTAAAAACAAAGATGACGGCGCAAGGGAAGAAGAAGTTATAATCGGAAATATAATAGACCCTGTAAGCGAAAGACAGCTTTACAAGGCGAAAAAAACTTTTAACTTTGCATTTTTCCCGCTAAAGGTTGGCAGCGGCAGCGCTACTGCCCATTCAGGAGGGCTTAGAAGCCAAATAAACTTTATTAAAAAAATATTTCCTGCTCCAATTAATTTCGCAGCCGAAAGCCCTGTGGAAGTTCTTAGAGGGTCGTCATTTACACATAACCTATACCTTAGCAGGATATTTCGTAACTTAGCCAGATTGCAAAAGACAAGGCTGAAAAAATATGACCTTATTATCGGTGTTACCCCTCCGGGATTTTTAGGAGCCGCAGGGCTGCAGCAAGCCGGAACATTCGGCATGAATTGGGAGCTTTTCGGCGCAGTTAAAGGCGGTGTTTTAATTGATTCGGATAAAACGCTGCCGCACACAACCTTGCATGAATTTATCCACACATTAGGATTTTCGGATGTATATCCTTCAACCGACTGGTTTGGGAACGAATGGCGACCGGCCTCCGCCAATGGACATGATGGCGCTCCTATCAATAATATTGAAGGGTTTGACCCTCTTTGCGAAGCTATAATGTATGACGCCGCCGCCTTCCCGTGGCCTACCGTAACCGAGTATAACGCTTTGCTTGATTATGCAACGGTGCCCGACACAAAAAGCACATATAGCTCGATGTCAACTGCCGAGCAAGAGGTGATGCTAATATCCGGCATGATTGAAGATACGCGCTCAAGCTTTAGAAGAGTTGAGTTAGACCCTGTTGAAACTTATTTCGGAGAGGTTGAGCAAAATACAAGTTATCAAAATTATGACCATCTTTACTTTGTGCAAACGGTAGATGCATACGGCAACTATTTGCATCGTCATTATTTTTCGGATATGGAGCATAACGGCAGGCTTTTTGCAAGCTTTTTTGCGGCGCTGCCAAATGATGAAAAGGCAGTAGCGGTTGAGGTATGGGAACATCCTCCTTACGGACGAAATTTAAGCCTTTTAAAACGGCATGAATTTTCCGACAGCGCACCTATTTTAAGCAATGTTACATTTCCCGCGCCCGGCGACCTTGTAGGGGATTTCACAATAACATGGCAGGCTGCCGGCGGGGAATACTTTACCGGACAGGTGGAAGCAAGCACAGACGGTGGGGCGTCTTGGAGCATGTTGGCTATGGGAATTCCGAAGAAAAGCTCCGGCAGTTACTCTTATACGGTAAATGCCGCCGACCTTGTCGGTAGCGATAACTATAAATTTAAAGTTGTGGTAACAGACGGAATGAAAAAGGTTGAAGCTGTTTCGGACGGCATATATTCGATTCAAGGTTTTGAACAAAAGCCGCAGCTTGTTTTTTCAGAGGATGATGCGGAAATAACAGTACATACAAGCCCGGAAACAGAGCAAGTTTTTGCATATGTTGAGCTTGCAAACGAAGGGGATGACTACCTAAAGATAGAGTTTTTGCAAGATGGCTTGCCGGCGCTATTCCCAACCTTCTTTGAAAGAGAGCACATTATACAGGCGGGGGAAAGGGATATAATCCCAATACCTTTGCAACTTCCCGAGCGGGAGCCGGACGAGGAATTTGCCGAATACTACTTTGAAATGCATACAAACGATACGGAAAACGAAGTTGTATACTTTACAGTTAATGTGCATTATACCGAAGATGAACTTGCGCCGTCTCTTGCAAAATTTGCAATATCCCCCAACATTTTAACAGATGGTAAAGTAAAGCAAAATGCGCAAATTTATTTTGATGCATATGCCTTATTGGGGCGTAACGATTTAGATGTATCATTATTTATTGAAAATATAAGCACAAAACAAACATTGCTTAACGAAAATATGACGGCAAATTATCACAAAGCGGGTATGTACAGCCATTTTTGGAATGTGCAAAAAGCGCCGGAAGGTGAATATGGCGGCTATTTTGCCCTAACGGATACCAACACAGGGCTTCGGCGGCGTGTGGGCGATTATGATTTCACTTTCTCCATAGAAAGCCCAAACAGCGCCCCCATTTTTACAACCCCGAAATCATTTGAAAATTATTTAGGCACAATTGAAAGAGGCGGCGCGATAAATATTCCTTTTACAGTTGTAGATCCGGAAGGCGATGATTTGGAGATTACTTTTTATGCCGACTTGATAAATGAGGATTTAACGCTTAGCATGACCTCTGCAAACAGCGGCATTATAAGCGGTAGCGTGAATTTTAGCGGTTTGCACACCATATACCTTACAGCCACAGATACTCACCAAAACAGCACAGATGTTGCTTTTTACATTGCCGAACTTGAAGATTTGGATATTTTTTCGGTAGAGATTGATGCAAACGACAATAGCTTTGGGCAGACTTTTGGCGATGGAATTTATCCTAACGGAGAGGTTGTGACGGTAGAGGCGGTACCGGCAAGCAATTTATATGAATTTGACGGTTGGATGGAGGGTAATAACACAGTCAGCGCCGACGCTAAATATAGCTTTGCCATTACAGGCAATAGGAATTTAGTTGCAAAATTTAGCGAGAAGGAAATCTTTGGATATGAAATAGAAAACGGCGAGGTAACTATCACAGTCTTGGAAGAGCGCCTTGCAGATATCGTTATACCAAACGAAATTGAAGGATACCCCGTTACCCGTATTGATGACAGGGTGTTTCTTGGGAAAGGTATCCAAAGCGTTAAATTGCCGGAAACATTGACACATATTGGCGAGCAGGCGTTTTCACTTAACAATTTAACCGAGGTGAGAATCCCCAAAAGCGTTGTTTTCATAGCCGATTATGCTTTTACAGCCAATTGGGATTTAGAAACTGTGGCTATATTTGGCAGTGAAACGGAAATGGGAGACTATGCGTTTGGCGGCAATGGATATTCCCTTACCATATACGGTATACCTAATTCGACAGCTAAAATATTTGCTGACAATTACCTGCATACCTTCAAGGACTTAAAGACTTTGCCCGGGCTTACACCGTATGGGATTTCCAACATGGTCTTTAGAAATCAAAATAACCAACCGATTGATGAATATAACCCAAATGTGCTTTCAAACATAGTTGTTACTGTTTGTGATAATGGTCAAAACCTTGACGGGAGCGTTTTAGCGGTTGGGGTTTACGAAGGCAAAAAACTCAAAAGTATAGCTTTTAAAGAGGTTAGTTTAAACCAATGGGAATCAGGTGATTATATTGTAAGTGGGTATCTTCAAAAAGGCTACTTCGTAAAAGCGTTTATTTGGAATAATGCTGTAAAATTAAAGTCGCTGTCTAATTTGTTTGAAAAGTCAACATAAAATTAAATTTTAAATAACAAAAACCGCTTATTTAAAGCGGTTTTTGTTATTTAACGGCAGTTTTAAATTAAGCGTCCATAATCACCGGGAGTATCATCGGTTTCCTTTTCGTCTTTTCGTATAAAAAGTTGCTTAAATCATTTTTCATTGTTGTTTTTAAAGTGTTCCAATCGTTATTGTTTTTTGCTTTACAGCTATTTAGCGAATTTATGGCCCTTGCTTTAATTTCGTCTATCAGCTCTTCGCTTTCACGCATGTACACAAAGCCCCTTGAAATAACATCGGGACCGGAGGTCACCTTTTTTGTTTCGGATGAAATAGACACCACAACAACTATTATTCCGTCCTCCGCAAGCAGCTTTCTGTCGCGCAACACAATATTTCCCACATCGCCCACGCCAAGCCCATCAACCAAAACTTTGCCGGACGGAACCGAGCCGGTAATTTTGGCGCCGGAATTGTCCAACTCCAACACCTGCCCTATATTCATTAAAAATATATTTTTTTTGTTTACCCCCATTGTTTCGGCAAGCGCCGCATGCCGCATTAAATGGCGGTATTCCCCATGCGCGGGAACAAAGTATTTGGGGTTTACCAGCCCTAACATTATTTGCAGTTCTTCCTTACACGCATGCCCCGAAACATGTATTTCGGCAAGCGATTCATATATAACCTCGCACCCGCGTTTGAAAAGTTCGTTTACAACCCTGTAAACGGATTTTTCGTTGCCCGGTATTGGGGTGGCGGAAATAAGTACGGTATCATTTGCGCCCAAACTGATTTTTCGGTGGTCGGAAAATGCCATCCTTGTAAGCGCGCTCATAGTTTCGCCTTGACTTCCCGTCGTTATTATAACAAGCTTTTCATGCTTGTATTTTGGCATTTCATCTAAATCAATAATAATGCCCTTCGGAATTTTCATATAGCCAAGCTCAATAGCGACTGATATTACATTTATCATGCTCCTGCCCGAAACGGCAACCTTTCTGCCGTATTGATGAGCGCAATTTATAATTTGCTGAACCCTGTGCACATTAGATGCAAATGTCGCAACCACGATACGCTTGCGCATATTTGCCCTAAAAATTTCGTCAAATGCCGTGCTTACCGTGCTTTCACTCATGGTATAGCCCGGTCGCTCCGCGTTTGTGCTGTCCGACATTAACAGCAAAACACCTTTTTTGCCCAGTTCGCCTATCCTTGCAAGGTTTATCATTGTGCCGTCTATCGGCGTTGTGTCTATTTTAAAGTCGCCTGTGTGAATTACCACGCCGGCAGGGGTTGTAATGGCAAGACAGGATACATCCGGAATGCTGTGGTTGCTCCGGATAAACTCAATTTTAAAAACGCCTAATTTAACAATGTCGCCGTGGGATACCGGGTTTAAATTAACTCTGCCCGAAAGCCCGTATTCTTTTAATTTGTGGGTAACCAAACCCAACGTAAACCGCGTTCCGTAAATCGGAAAGTCTATTTCGCGCAGCACATACGGCAATGCGCCGATATGGTCCTCATGGGCGTGTGTTAACACCAAGCCCCGTATTTTATCCTTGTTCTTAACCAGATAAGTTATATCGGGAATAACAAGGTCAACCCCCAACATTTCGTCGTCGGGGAATGCAAGCCCGCAATCAACAAGAATGATATCGTTTCCGTACTCAAAAACCGTCAGGTTTTTTCCGATTTCATCCATGCCGCCCAGCGGGATAACCTTCAACTTTGTATTTTTATGCAATATTTATCCTCCATCTTTATTTTAGGCTGATTTTTATAATAAAATCAGCATTAACGCCGTTTCTTTGTTTGCGCACCGATAAAAGCACCTGCCGGAATACAACGGGCACAGAAAAAGGAACAGCATTTAGTTGCATTGTAAGGGAAAATTAAATAATCGTGCAAAGCATAATTCCCGCAAGAAGTTATGCTCCCAATTTATTTAAGCCGCCCTGTTATTAGGTTTTTTTGTTTTATAAAATTTATTTCACACCCATAAAAAGCCCATAAAGGCTGTTTTACAGGTAGACCCAATTCATTGATAATTTTCGCCTGAACTGACAATTTTGTTAATAACCGAATCAAAACAACTATACCAATATACCATACATTTTAAAAAAAGTCAATTACTTGGAATGTTTTTGTATATGTTCGATGTAAATGTCACATAATTCATTTGCATATTCTTCGTTTATTCCTTCAGATATAACTTTGCATGCAGGCTTTTGAGCATGGGGAATTATAAGCACCCAACCATCGTCATTTACGATTTTTACCCCTTCTTCAAGCTCTATTTTGTTGTATTTGCCTTGCTGCGCAATGTCTGCAATAGAACGAATAACCTTTCCTTTTTTACTTGCAATGCATTCGACTTCTTTTTCCACTATATAAATTTCGGGAATTTCGTCTGCCATTTCGGAAAGCAACATTTTCCGCTCTGTCAGAGTTTCGCAAATTTTTGCAACGGCATATATTGCATCGAACATAATCCGAAATTGAAGCAAATTATGCTTTTGCATACACTCCATCATGTTTGACTTACCCGTTTTACAGCGTATAACGCCCGCATCATGCTCCATCGCTATTTTTTCTATTGTATCAGAGCCGCTTATCGGCGAAACGATAACCTTGTTCCCGCCTTTCGCCGCGATTTGGGCTGCAAGCGCCGCAAAAGCCTCGCTTGTAAATGAGCGCCCCTGCTCGTCAATGAGCACAAGCTTTTCTGCATAATCGTCAATTATTGCGGATATTACACCTTTTGCATCGCCCGACACAACGGTTGCCCCCATCTGGGACAGCAGCTCCTTTGCAATGTCGCTGCCCTCCACCCTTATTTTTATGTCAAGCGGGGCTTTTATTTCGTTTAGTATTTCTCTTATATAGTAAAGCTGATAATCAAAAAAGCGAGTAATATTTTTTATTTTATCCGGTTGACACCGCATGAAGTCCTCCCTCATGAACAGCATTTCCGTTTTGCGCTCGAATACCCTTGAAATATTGCCGCCGTCTTTGTTCAAAAACGTTAGCGACAGCCCCATTTCGCCGCCCGACTTGGATAACAGTATATGCATTCCCGCATCCAGCCCATAAAACGGTATTGCACGGCGGGCTATGGGCAACACTATTTCACCGAAATCATAAACGCTTGCGCCGGAGGACAAAAGACCAGAAATAAACGCGCTGCGCAGCATATCAAGCGCGCCGCCGCCTCCCCCGCTTACCGACAGCTTTGCATTTTTGTTTGCCGCGCCGAATGCCGCCCCCAACCGTGTTGCAAATTCCGGGGTTATATCAACGTTTATTTCGCCTGAAATGCCGTTTTCGCCAAACAGCTTTCTGCCGAAGTTATCGCCCCAAATTAAGTTGTCGCTTACGATTGTTTCGCCTTCAATCGTTTTTTGGGGCCAAATCTTTACATTGTTTTTTATTTCGCACATATCTCCCACACGAGTTTGACCGCCTATTACCGAATCCTCAAGTGCAATGCAATGAGCCCCGATGCGCACGCCTTCATCTATTATTGCGCCCCTAAGCTGCGCCGACTTTCCAACCGCAACATTTTTTAAGACAACCGATTTTTTAATCGACGCCCCTTCAAATATCCTACAATTGCTCCCTATTACGCTGTGGGGCATTATCCTAACCCCGCCGCTTATTTCCGCCCCGTCACCGATATAGCATGGCGCCGTTATTACGCAGTTTTGGCTCACCTGCGCGTTTTCGTGAATAAAAATTCCGTTGCTTTCGGGGGCGTCTATGCGGACTTTAACTTTTGCATCTAAAATGTCAAAATGGCATTGCTTATATGCGGGCAAATCACCTATATCGCACCAATAACCGCCTGCGGTATGACCAAACATCTTGTGACCCGCCGACAGCATTTTGGGGAAAAGGTCTTTGCTGAAATCATATTGCTCGTTTTGGGGTATTAAATTCAAAACAGAGGGGTTTAATATATATATGCCGGTATTTGCGGTATCTGAAAAAACTTCGCTCCAGCTTGGTTTTTCAAGAAAACGAATGATTTTTCCGTTTGAATCGGTTATTACTATGCCGTATTCCAACGGATTTTCAACATTTTTTAAAACGATTGTTACCTCGGCATCCTTTTGTTTGTGAAAATCAACAGCGGCGCTTATATCAATGTCCGTAAGGCTGTCGCCGCTTACAATAACAAAAGAATCATCTAAAAAATCTTGCGCGTTTTTCACGCTGCCTGCGGTGCCTAACGGCGTATTTTCGACAAAATAAGTAAGGTTAACGCCGAATTTGGAACCGTCGCCGAAATGCTCTGTAATCACTTGCGGCATATACATTAACGTGATGGCAATGTCAGTGATGCCGGCGCTTTTCATAAGCTCTATAATATACTCCATAACCGGGCGCCCCATTATGTCAACCATTGGTTTAGGCTTTGTGCATGTCAAAGGACGAAGACGCGTGCCCTCGCCGCCCGCCATAATTAAACCCTTCATAATAGACAATATCCTCCTTGTATAGATGCTGATAATAATATTATCAACATAACAAGAAGGATATATTCATAACAATTTTAATTTACTTGCTTTCTCTGAGAAATCCTATGTCTTCAAGCGCTTTCCCCGTTCCCATTGCAACGCATGAAATAGCATTGTCGGCAATTGATGTTTTAATCCCTGTTTCTTTTTCAACTAATTTATCCAAACCCGAAACGAGGGAGCCCCCACCCGTCATTAAAATGCCGTTTGCGCTTATATCTCCTACAAGCTCCGGAGGAGTTTTTTCAAGCACAGACTTTATCGCTTCAATAATTGATGCGGCAGGTTCGTAAAAGGCATCGTACATTTCATTCGATGTTACCGTTATAGTTTTGGGCAGCCCCGAAACAAGGCTTCTTCCCCTGATATCCATCGCATCTGCATGGGCTTCCATACCTTCGTCTTTATAAACGCAGCCTATTTTAATTTTCATCTCCTCGGCGGTGCGCTCACCGATTAAAATGTTATGTTTTTTTCTGATATATTTTATTATAGCCTCGTCAAACTTATCGCCGGCAACCTTTAGCGACTCACTAACCACAATGCCGCCAAGAGATATAACGGCAATATCGGTAGTGCCGCCTCCGATGTCTACAATCATGTTGCCGCATGGTTTTGATATATCAATGCCCGCACCAATTGCAGAGGCAATCGGTTCCTCAATTAAAAAGGTTTTGCCTGCCCCCGCCTGCATTGATGCATCTACAACAGCGCGCTTTTCAACCTCCGTAACAACGCTGGGCACACAAATGATAACACGGGGCTTAAAAATCCGCCTCTTGCATATCTTGTCAAGAAAATAACGCAGCATTTTTTCTGTAATGTTGTAATCGGAAATAACGCCGTCACGCAACGGTCTTATTGCAATAATGTTGCCCGGTGTTCTGCCCAACATACGCTGAGCCGCCGTTCCAACGGCAAGAAGGGTTTTTGTTTGGGTGTCGATTGCAACAACAGACGGTTCTACCAAAACGATGCCCTTTTTCTTTATGTATATTAATACAGAGGCGGTGCCAAGGTCAATTCCGATATCTTCTCCAAAACCGAACATATAAGTTTCACTTCCTTTTTTGGAAATATATTTTGCGTCAACATTAAAAGTCATATTCCATTAATAAACAGACACTATATAACATTATAAGAACTTTTTCCATAAAAGTCAACAAATATTAAAAAACCTTTACAGCATATTACTAAATATTGCTCTTTTTCCGGATGTACTATATAATGGGCTTATAATTTTTCCGAGGGCAGGTATAAAAAATGAATAAAAAAATGTTGGATAGGCTGCGCTTAATTTTAAAAATTTGTTTTATCTTGCTTTTAATTGGATTTTTAACATTTCTTATTTTCCCCGGGCTGTTTTTTTCGTCAATAAAAACCTACAATGCACAATCCATAAGAATTATTTTTTTGCTTTTAATTATGGTGTTGATTTTTACAAAGCTTTATATAAAAGAAAAAGCCAAAGCCATAACCGTTACCGACACCGTAACATCCGGTCCGAATTCCGAATGGTTCAGAGCGGAGGCGGAAAAGCTTTTCAAAAGACATGGCACAAAGGGATATAGCATTATACAAATAGATATTGACAAATTTAAATTTGTCAACAGAAGATATGGTTTTTCAGAGGGAGACAAGCTTTTAAAGTATATCCATGATATGTTGAATTTAAACACGCATGAAAATGAGTTGAGCGCCCGTCTTTTGGGCGACTGGTTCGTTATGCTGATAAACAGCTCAAAGCGGGGTGACATAATATCAAGGGTTGAAAAAATTATTAATGATATTTCTTGCTATCCCGATGTAAGCAGTAAAAAATTCAAGGTAGCGGTAAAGTGCGGTATTTATATTTTAAAGGCAAAAAAAGAAACCGTTAACGGAGCGATAGAAAAAGCAATTATTGCCGGGCGTTCGGTAATGAGCGGTTATAACAGCTCGTATGCATTTTATGACGAACGGTTGGCAAACAGCATAATAGACGCAAAACAGCTTGAAGACAGGATAGGCGAGGCGATAAAAGATGGCGAATTTTTTGTGGTTTTTCAGCCCAAGTATTGTTTAAATAATAAAGAGATATACGGCGCGGAGGCGCTTGTGCGATGGAACCATCCCGAAAGGGGATTGATGCTGCCAGCAGAGTTCATACCCATTTTTGAAAAAAACGGTTTTATAGTGTCGCTTGATAGGTATGTTTTTGAAATGGTGTGCAAACAAATAAGATGGTGGCTGGATAATGACTATCATATTGTCCCCATCTCGGTGAATGTTTCGCAAGTTAATTTATACAAAACCGATTTTGTTAAAGATTTTATAGGTATTTTAGGAAAACATTGCATCCCTTCCGAATATATTGAGCTTGAGTTTACCGAAAGCGCAATATTCGAAAACCAAATCGCATTACACAAAATAATAAAGGAGTTTAAAAGCAAAGGAATTGCGCTTGCGATAGATGATTTCGGGAGCGGGTATTCTTGCTTGTCGTTGCTTGGCATTATGCCGTTTGACACCGTTAAAATAGACAGACGGTTTTTAAGCGGCAATTTTAATACAAACAGCGGCAGGGTGGTTATCAAAAAAATCGTAGAGCTTGTAAATACAATAGGAATGCGTGTGGTTATAGAAGGCGTTGAAACGGATGAGCAAGCAGATTTTTTAAAAAATATAGGCTGCAATATCGTCCAGGGCTATTTGTTTTCGCCCCCCGTAACGATTGAATGTTTTAATAAGCTTATTAACAATATTGCTGAAAAAATTCAATTATTATAAGCGCAAAATAGATAAATTTGTAATATCCCATATATTAGCCGCTCAATTTGCGGTTTTTTTGTGAAATTTTTCATTGACTTTTTTGCACTTTTTACGATATAGTATATATTAGGGGATAATGATTTGTTTTTTTACAAATATCCTGCGCTGCAAGAAAAATTTTTTATATATTTTGCGAAAGGGAGAATTCTTATGGTTTCTAACAAAAAACTAAATGATTGGGTGAATGAAGTAGCGCAATTATGCAAGCCGGACAGCATATATTGGTGTGACGGTTCGCAAGAGGAAAATGACCGACTAACACAGGAGGTTATAAAATCGGGTGCGGCAACTCCTTTAAATCCGGAAAAGCGTCCGGGGTGTCTTTTATTTAGAAGTCATCCGTCAGATGTTGCACGGGTGGAAGACCGAACTTTTATTTCTTCGGTAAAGGAAGAAGATGCGGGGCCGACTAATAACTGGGTTGACCCGAAAGAACTTAAAGCTACCATGACAAAACTGTATGATGGCTGCATGAAGGGCAGAACACTTTATGTTATTCCGTTTTCGATGGGGCCGATAGGCTCACCGATTTCAAAAATAGGTGTTGAGATAACAGACAGCATTTATGTTGTTTTAAATATGCGTATCATGACTCGAATTGGAAAAACAGTGCTTGATGTGCTTGGCAGCGATGGCGAATTTGTAAAATGCCTTCATTCGGTTGGCGCGCCGCTTGAAAAAGGTGAGCAGGATTCCTCTTGGCCCTGCGCACCGATGGAACAAAAATACATCAGCCATTTCCCGGAGGAACGAACGATTTGGTCTTACGGTTCGGGCTATGGCGGCAACGCGCTTCTTGGTAAAAAGTGCTTTGCGCTTCGTATAGCGTCGGCGCAAGCTCGAGATGAAGGTTGGCTTGCAGAGCATATGCTTATTTTGCGGCTTACCGACCCGCAGGGCAACAAAACATATGTTGCAGGCGCTTTTCCGAGCGCATGCGGAAAAACAAACCTTGCAATGCTTATACCAACAATACCCGGTTGGAAAGTTGAAACAATTGGTGACGACATCGCATGGATGAAATTCGGCGATGACGGACGGCTATATGCGATAAACCCCGAAGCGGGCTTTTTTGGAGTGGCGCCCGGAACATCCATGGATTCCAACCCGAATGCAATGCACAGCATAGAAAAAAATACAATCTTTACAAATACGGCGCTAACGGACGATGGCGATGTTTGGTGGGAGGATATAGGTCATGACGCTCCCGACCATCTCATAGATTGGAAGGGCAACGACTGGTCGTCTTCATCAAGCGAGAAAGCGGCGCATCCAAATGCGCGGTTTACCGTTCCCGCAAGCCAATGCCCCGTTATTTCAGACGATTGGGAGGACCCGGCAGGCGTGCCGATTTCGGCAATTCTGATTGGCGGTCGTCGTCCTAACACAATACCGCTTGTTCATGAAAGCTTTGATTGGAATCACGGCATATTTATGGGCTCCATTATGGGTTCTGAAATAACGGCTGCCACAATTTCCGATAACATCGGTCAAGTGCGTCGTGACCCATTTGCAATGCTTCCGTTTATCGGATATCATGTGGGTGATTATTTGCAGCATTGGCTTGATGTTGGCACAAAAACAACCCCTGAAAAGCTGCCCAAGATATTTTATGTAAACTGGTTCCGCAAAGACGAAGAAGGCAACTGGTTATGGCCCGGGTTTGGCGAAAACAGCCGTGTTTTAAAATGGGTTGCAGAGCGCGTTTCGGGCGGGGGCAAGGCTGAAAAAACGCCGATAGGCTACATGCCCACCAAAGATGCGATTGACATAGAAGGGCTTGACATAAACACAGATACCATGCAAGAGCTGCTTTCAATAGATAAGGAAATGTGGCAAAAGGAAATCAAATCCATACACGAGGATTATAAAAAGTATGGCGATAAATTGCCCGCCGAATTGAAAAAACAGCTTGGGGATTTGCAAAAGAGGTTTGAGGGGTAATATGTTATACTAACTGCGTTTTGGTAATTTGTCTGAGATTATCGTAAATAAAAACTTGACAATTCCAATATCGTGTGTTATTATTACAATCATTGAATAAATATATAAGCAGAAGTTATCCGCAAACACTTCTCACCTTACGGCTTTTATGCTTTAAGAGTTGGTTGAAAAATCAAGACGGATAGCTTAAGCTATCCGTCTTTTTTGCTTATGATGCTGTTTTTATGTATATAAATTTATTATTATTTTGGAGGTGTAATGTTATCAGCAAAGAACTATTGATTAACGAAAGGATTAACGACAGGGAAGTTCGTCTTATAGGGGAGGACGGCAGCCAATACGGCATTGTTTCGTTAGAAAGAGCAATTGAAGCGGCGGCAGAAAAAAACCTTGATTTGGTTAAGGTTGCCCCACGGTCTGTTCCGCCCGTTTGCAGGCTTATGGACTATGGAAAATATAAATTCGAGCTTGCAAAAAAGGAAAAGGAGCAACGAAAAAACCAAAAGGTGATAACCATTAAAGAGGTTAGAATAACGCCTAATATTGATGAGCACGACTTTAACACCAAGCTTGCAAACGCAATAAGGTTTTTAAAATCCGGCGACAAGGTAAAGGTGACGGTGCGTTTTAGGGGCAGGGAAGTCACTCATTCATCCCTTGGCGTGGCTTTGCTTGAGCGTTTCGGGCAAAAGGTTATCGAATATGGAACGGTTGAAAACAGACCAAAGCTTGAGGGCAGAAATATGTCTATGTTCATTTCGCCAAACGCCGGTGCGGGGCAACCCGTTTAGCGCAAGGCTTTAATAATAAAATATACCTTGCGCCAGCAAGGATGAGTATCATACGAAAGGGGACCGTCAGCAATGGCAAGCAAAAACAAAATTAAAACACATAGGGGCGCTGCAAAAAGGTTTGCTCTTACAAAATCGGGCAAAGTTAAAAGAGGTCATGCATACCGCAGCCATATCCTTACAAAAAAAACAACTAAGCGCAAAAGGGCGCTCAGAAAACTTGGGTATGTGGCAGATGCCAACGCACCTGCAATTAAAAAGCTCATTCCGTATAAATAACACAGGAGGTAAATTCAAATGGCAAGAATAAAGGGTGCGGTTGTCACCAGAAAAAGACATAAAAAAATATTGAAACTGGCAAAGGGGTTCAGAGGTTCAAGAAACCGTCTTTTTAAAACAGCAAATGAAGCGGTAATGAAATCGCTTTCTCATGCATATATAGGCAGAAAACTTAAAAAGAGAGATTTTCGTCGTCTTTGGATTGCAAGAATAAATGCAGCTACGCGTGAATGCGGAATGAATTATAGCACATTTATGAATGGGCTTAAAAAAGCGGGCATTGAAGTTAACAGAAAAATGCTTTCGGAAATAGCAATAAATGATTCGGCGGCTTTTATGCAGCTTGTGGAAAAGGCAAAGGCTGCGCAATCATAATAATTGGCGCTAAATACAATGTTTTGTAATCGGTCAACAAAAATTCGGTGTGAAGCAAGCCGGTTAGCGGCTTGCCCTTATGATTTAAGGTTTGTTTTTCATTGGCGGGCAAACTGTGCCCACAATTGGCATGCAAAAGCGTTTATGCCGTCTTAATGTGAAAGGCAAGCCTTAAATTTTTTTGTCGGTTTTAAAATGGCATTATATAATAAAAAAAGGTAGTTGCTGCCTTTTTGTTATGCTATTTCCAAAATGCCGCTGAATTCATTTGGGCTAAACTACCCGGCCAAGCATAGGAGAGCGGAACCACTATGGTTTTAATCGGAATGGGTATTAAAGAGGGTGTTTTATTGTTTAAAAAAGCATTTCGTCACATAATACGCTTTTACAAAACACAAGCGATTATAGTAACCTTTTTAGTGCTTATAACATTCGGAGCAACTTTGCTTAATTTACCGGCGGCGTCTCGAAACGGGCAAAGCATTGGTTTTTTAAATGCATTTTTCACCGCAACATCCGCCACTTGCGTTACCGGTCTTATTGTTGTTGACACATATCAGCATTGGACATTGTTTGGGCAAATTGTGATTCTTGTCCTTATACAAATAGGCGGTCTTGGATTTATGACGGTGGCAACATTATTTTCACTTTTTTTAAAAAGGACAATATCGCTAAGCGAACGGCTGCTTATAAGCGAGTCGCTAAATTATGATAACATGAGCGGAATAGTACGGCTTGTAAAGCATATAATGGTTGGCACAGCAGTTGTTGAGCTTTTGGGCGCCGCGTTTTTATCAATTCGGCTTGTTCCGCAGTTTGGCTTTAAAACGGGCGTTTACAAATCTGTTTTTCATTCAATTTCGGCATTTTGCAATGCGGGCTTTGATGTCATGGGCATCAATGCGCCTTTTGTAAGCCTCACCAAGTATGTTTTTGACCCATTGGTTGTGTTTACAATAAGCGCGCTTATAATAATCGGCGGCATAGGTTTTTTTGTGTGGGAAGATATATACAGCTATAGAAAAAAGTTGCGCCTTCACACTAAAATAGCCCTCACAATAACATCTGCTTTGTTGGTTGGCGGCACTATTTGTTTTTACTTTTTGGAGGGGGAAAACCCCGGCACATTTTTGGGCATGACATGGGCTCAAAAATTTTATGCATCGTTTTTCCAATCAGTTTCGCCTCGAACGGCAGGTTTTAATACTATTGCGCTCAGCAAGCTGACGCCGCCCTCGAAAATTATTACAATTTTGCTTATGTTTATCGGCGGCTCACCCGGCTCAACCGCCGGGGGGATAAAAACAGTTACTTTCGGTGTTACCGTTTTAACCGCACTTTCTGTGACAAGAGGTTCGCATCGAGTAAATGTCTTTGGCAGAAGTCTTTCAAATTCCGTGATATACCGCTCCTTTACAATTGTAATGATAGCCATGCTTGTGGTGATGGTTGGTATTGTGGCGCTTTCAATTACGGAAAACGCATCGCTTTCGGATATTGTATTCGAAGTTTTTTCGGCGTTTGGAACGGTGGGGCTTACGCTTGGGTTGACTCCGCATTTGACAAATGCAGGAAAGGCGATTATAATAGTCATTATGTATTTCGGCAGAGTAGGGGTGCTTACCGTTGCGCTTGGTCTTATGAAGATGATGAACAGCGGCGTGGAGGATAAAATAAAGCATCCGGAAGAAAAGATATTGGTTGGTTGAACCTGTTTACTTAAAAGAAAGGAAATGCTGTAAAAATGAAAAGTTTTGCTGTTATAGGCGCAGGGCGTTTTGGCAGAGCCGTTGCAACCACGCTATATAATCTTGGTTGCGAGGTGCTTGTTATCGACAAAAATGAGCAAGTTGTACAAAACATTGCAGATGACGTAACTCATGCCGTTGCGGTTAAAACGCTTGACGAGGCAACATTAAAATCCCTTGGCATACGAAACTTTGATGCCGCTATTGTTGCAATAGGCGACGAGCTTGAATCAAGCATGCTTGTGTCGCTTATGTTAAAGGAATTGGGCGTTAAATATATAATTTCAAAGGCGCAAGGCGAATTGCACGCAAAGCTGCTTACCAAAATCGGCATTGATAAGGTTATACTTCCCGAGCGGGATATTGGCGAGCGTGTTGCAAATCAGCTTGTTAACACTAATATTATAGATTTTATTGAATTATCGCCGCAATATAGCATTGCCGAGCTTACGCCTCCGCCGCAATGGGTCGGTAAAACGCTGATTAAGCTTGACCTTCGCGCAAAGCACAAAATAAATGTTATTGCCATTATAAATAAGGGCGGCGTCAACATCAATCCGGATGCCGAATATATAATAAAAAAGGATGACCAGCTTGCGGTTGTCGGTTGTATAAACACCATCAATTCGCTTGTTAAAGTAAATTTATGAGGTATATTTCGTCTAAAGAAAACAAAATATATAAAGAGGCGAAAAAGCTTTTAAGCCATTTTGGGCGTGCGAAAAGCGGGCTTTTTTTGGCGGAAGGCAAACGCATAACGGATGACGCCATACAAAGCGGAGCGGTAAATCATATAATAATAAGCGAAAGCTACACCGGCGAAATTCCGGACATTTTAACATATCGCTTTCCCGATAAGCTTTTTTCGGATATTTCCGACACCAAAAGCTCTCAGGGCATTGTTGCGGTGTGCAGCGCTCAATCAAAGTCGGCAAGCGATATAAGCGGTAACCTGCTTTTGATATGCGACGGAATATCCGACCCGGGCAATTTAGGCACAATGATACGAACGGCGGAATGCGCATACTTTGACGGGGTTGTTTTGCTAAAGGGCTGTGTTGATGCGTACAGCCCCAAAACGGTTCGTTCCACTATGGGCAGTATTTTTCGGATTCCGATATACCGTATAGAAACCTATCAGCTTGATATGCTTGCCGATTACGATATTGCGGCTGCAATGCTTGAAGATGCGAAAAATTTGTTTGATACGGCATTTCAGGAAAAAACTGCAATAATAATAGGAAATGAGGCGCATGGTCTTTCAGCCGAGGTGGTATCGTTTGCAAACAAACGGATAAAAATACCTATGCGCAAAGGCGTATCGTCCCTTAATGCCGGTGTGGCGGCAGGCATTATTTTATACGAGGTTTACCGTCAAATAAAGATGGGGGATGGTTGTGTGTGAATGAGCTTTTGTATCAAATTTGGCTTAGTACGCAAAATAATATATCAACCGTTAAAATTCATCGCTTAAAAAAACATTTTAAAAGTTTTGAGGCGGTGTATCATGCCGATATGAGCCAGTATTCAAAAGTTGAGGGGATAGGAACCGAGCTTTTAAATAAGGACTTGGATGCCGCACGCGGAATACTTGAAGAAAGCGACAAAAACAATATACAAATTATCAGCTATTACGGTGATAAATACCCGAATCGGTTAAAACAAATTGACTTCCCGCCGGCGTTGCTGTATGTAAAGGGCACATTGCCGCCGGTAGATGATGTGCTGACGGTTGCGGTGGTTGGAGCAAGGCGGTCAAGCCTATACGGCAACGCATGCGCCGCTGAAATATCCCGTCAGCTTGCACATGAAGGGGCGGTTGTTGTAAGCGGTATGGCGCGCGGGATTGACACCGCCGCCCACAAAGGCGCTTTGAAGGCGGACGGCGATACAATTGCGGTGCTTGGCTGCGGCGTTGATGTTTGTTACCCGCCCGAGAGCAAAGAACTTAAAAGGATTATTGAAAGCCATGGGGCAACCGTTTCGGAATATCCGCCCGGAACAAAGCCTTTTGCCGCCAATTTTCCGGTGCGTAACCGAATAATAAGCGGTTTATCCGTTGCAACGGTGATGGTTGAAGGCAGGGCTACAAGCGGCTCGTCAATCACGGCAAGGCTTTCGATAGAACAGGGCAGAGAAACTTTTTGCGTTCCGGGCAGAATAGATAACGAACTGAGCGTTGGTCCGCATCAGCTTATTCGAGACGGAGCCCGCTTGGTAACGAGCGCGAAGGATATTATTATAGACCTTGCCCGTGATTACCCCGAACTGATGGTTGATGTTATGCTTGGAAATGAAGCGAAAGGGCGCATAGCGGATAAACAGGCGGAAAAACTGCCTCCCGAACAAAAGTTAATAGTCGGGCTTTTAAAGTATGATTTTCCAACGCATATTGACGAAATATGTCACAGCGCGGCAATAGAGCCGGCAGTTGCAAACCAATCGCTGTTAATGCTTGAAATTAACGGTTTTGTAACTTCACTTCCCGGGAATCAATACATATTGCGCAAATAACAAGGAGGAATGGCATTGGCAGATAATCTGGTAATTGTAGAATCGCCTACAAAGGCAAAAACAATAAAAAAATATTTAGGTAAAAATTATTCTGTTGTGGCATCAATGGGGCATTTGCGGGATTTGCCCAAAAGCAGCTTGGGGGTTGATACAGAGAAGGATTTTGAGCCTAAATACATTACCATAAGAGGCAAAGGCGAGCTTATGGCAAAGCTCAGAAAAGAAGCTAAAAAAGCAAAACGAATTTATCTTGCGACCGACCCCGACCGTGAAGGCGAGGCAATTTCATGGCATTTGACGCAAGCGCTTGGCATTGGCGAAGGCGACGCAAAAAGGATTAAGTTTAACGAAATAACCAAAACAGCGGTGAAAAACGCAATAAAAAACCCCGACAAAATAAATTATAATTTAGTGGACGCACAGCAGGCAAGAAGAATTCTTGATAGAATAGTGGGTTATAAAATAAGCCCCTTGCTTTGGAAAAAGGTAAAAAAAGGGCTTAGCGCCGGCAGGGTTCAATCGGTTGCTACCCGCTTGATTGTTGACCGAGAACGGGAAATAGAGCAGTTTATACCAAAGGAGTACTGGTCAATTAACGCAATGCTTAATCGTAAAGATGAAAGTAAACCTTTTATCGCCCGCTTTTTTGGCGATGAAAAGGGTAAAATAGAGCTTGAAAGCGAAACCGAAACAAAAAATGTTTTAAGCCGACTAAAAGGTGCGGAATATAAAGTTAAAACAGTTAAAAAGGGACAAAGAACCAAAAACCCCTCCCCGCCTTTTATTACAAGCACGCTTCAACAGGAGGCATCGCGAAAGCTTAATTTTTCCGCAATAAAAACAATGCAAGCTGCGCAAAAGCTGTATGAAGGCGTTGACATACAAGGCAAAGGAACTATCGGGCTTATAACATATATGAGAACCGATTCGCTGAACATATCAATCGAAGCGCAAAACGAGGTGCGCTCGTATATCAAGCAGACATACGGCGATGAATACCTGCCCGGCTCGCCAAGGTTTTATAAAAATAAAAGACGGTCGCAGGATGCTCACGAGGCGATACGCCCCACCGATGTAAGCCTTTCCCCGGATAAGGTTAAGAGCATGCTTGAGCCGGAGCTTTTTAAAATTTATCGGATTATATGGGAACGGTTTGTTGCAAGCCAAATGAACAATGCCGTTTTTGATACAATAAGCAGCGACATTGCGGCAGGCGGATATATCTTTAAAGCAAGCGGCTCTGTGCTGAAGTTTGACGGCTTTATGAAGCTTTATATAGAGGGCAGCGACACAAAAGAAGAAGAAGAGGGTCAAATCCCTCTGCTTTTGAAAAATGAAGTGTTAAGCTTAAAAGAACTGATTGAAAAACAACACTTTACCATACCGCCGCCCCGTTATACAGAGGCATCCCTTATAAAGGCGCTGGAGGAGGACGGTATTGGCAGACCAAGCACATACGCTCCGATTATTACCACCATTTTATCACGGGGGTATGTGCGGCGTGAAGCAAGAACATTGCACCCCACAGAGCTTGGGACAATAGTTACCGACCTTATGATAGAGCACTTTAATGAAATTGTAAATGTAGAATTTACCGCCAACATGGAACAGCAGTTTGACGAAATCGAAGATGGTGACATGGATTGGGTAAGCGTTATACGCAAATTTTACACTCCTTTTGAGGACAGCCTAAAAAAGGCGGAGGATTTAATCGGCGAAATTGAAATTGCGGATGAAGTGTCGGATGTTCAATGCGAAAAATGCGGTCGCATGATGGTATATAAAATGGGTCGTTATGGCAAATTCCTTGCATGCCCCGGCTTTCCCGAATGTCGTAACGCAAAGCCGATAGTAAAGGAATTGGGCGTTTTATGCCCCGAATGCGGAGGTAAAATTCTGGTTAAAAAAAGCAAGAGGGGAAGGAAATATTACGGGTGTGAGCATAACCCAAAATGCGAATTTATGGTATGGGATATGCCAATAAACAATAAATGCCCGCGGTGCGGCAAAATAATGCTTAAAAAAATCACCGGCGGGAAAGAAAAAATATATTGTATCGATAACAAGCAATGCGGTTATGTGCAACCGGAACAATAAATTTGTTTGAATAATAAGGAGTGAGTGCCTTTGATAACAATAATCGGGGGCGGGCTTGCAGGGTGTGAGGCGGCATGGCAGGCGGCAAACAGGGGCGTTTCGGTAACGCTTTATGACATGAAACCGAACAAAAAAACCCCCGCCCACACAAACGATAATTTAGGAGAGTTGGTTTGCAGCAATTCGATGCGCTCAGACAGCCTATCAAATGCCGTTGGGCTTTTGAAAGAGGAAATGCGATGCCTAAACTCTTTGATTATACAATGCGCCGATGCAACAAAAATTCCGGCAGGCGGCACCCTTGCCGTTGACCGAGAGGGCTTTGCGGCGGCGATAACGGAAAAAATCAAAAGCCATCCGAATATAAAGCTAATTTTGTCTGACGAGATAGCCGAAATTCCAAGCGGCATAGTGATTATTGCAACCGGTCCGCTGACATCAGATGTTTTACTACATTCGGTCAGGCAGCTTACCGGGGAAAAGGATTTATTTTTTTTCGATGCGGCGGCGCCCATCGTAACATATGAAAGCATAAATATGCAAAAAGCGTACAAGGCGTCACGCTACGGCAAGGGCGGCGATGACTACATCAACTGCCCCATGGATGAACAACAGTATAATCAATTTTGGAACAGCCTTATAAATGCGCAAACAGCGCCGATAAAGGATTTTGAGCAAAATGTATTTGAAGGGTGCATGCCTGTTGAGGTTTTGGCAAAACGGGGCGAAAAAGCGTTGCTTTTTGGTCCGCTAAAGCCTGTTGGGTTGCGTTGTCCGAATGGGGATATGCCGCATGCGGTGGTTCAGCTTCGGCAAGATAATTCCGATGCCACCCTTTATAATATGGTAGGTTTTCAAACGCATCTAAAGTTTGGCGAGCAAAAACGGGTGTTCAGCATGATACCCGGGCTTGAAAATGTTGAAATTGTGCGCTATGGGGTTATGCATAAAAATATTTTTATAAACTCGCCGTCTTTGCTTTTGCCTACATACCGTTTTAGAAATGACGAAAGAATATTTTTCGCAGGGCAGATTACAGGTGTGGAGGGATATGCGGAAAGCGCATCAAGCGGTCTTGTTGCGGGCATTAATGCCGCACATGCAGCCTTGGGTCGCGAAGATGTTGTTTTTGATATAAAAACGGCGATTGGCGCGCTTGCCGACTATATCAGCGCCGCAAAAACCGAAAATTTTCAGCCGATGAATATAAATTTTGGTCTTTTGCCGCCGCTTGATGTTAAAATAAAGCAGAAACAGCAACGAAACGAGGCAATTTCACAGCGTTCTCTTAATATTTTAAAAAAAGCATAACTTTTTTTAAAAAAAGCTTGCATTGTATCTTGTTATATTGTATAATGTTCAAGCGTAACATGACAGACGATGATTCGGGAGGTTGCTGCCGTTTGAGGCGGGTCATTTCCGAGGAGATTGTCCAGTTTATAAAACCGGGCGCCGGTTACGCAACTGCACAGTAAAATATTATTTTTATCAAATAATTTTTTTCGGTAGTTTAATGCCCAGTAATCCGAGCTTTCGGAGACTGGGTTTATATTATAAAATATTTGATATGCCCGGGTTAGTGTAATCTTTTAGAGGAGGAATTACCATGTCTGCAGTAAAAGAAAAAATAAGAATAAGATTAAAGGCATACGACCATGTGTTGCTTGACCAATCTGCCGAAAAAATTGTTGAAACGGCAAAAAGAACGGGTGCAAGCGTGTCCGGTCCGATACCGTTGCCGACCGAAAAGGAGATTATAACAATTTTACGGGCGGTTCATAAATACAAAGACAGTAGAGAACAATTCGAGCAAAGGACGCACAAGCGTCTTATAGACATTTTATCGCCGTCGCAAAAAACGGTGGAAACGCTTATGAGGTTGGATTTACCTGCCGGAGTCGATATAGAAATTAAATTGTGATAAAAAAGTGCAGCCCCAGCATGGGCTGTGATTTTGTGCGTTATGGCATAAAAGAAATTACAATAAATGATTTCTCAGATTCCTGCCGGTGTATAACGAAGCTTTTTAGCTTCCAAGTATATAACGAAACGGAAAGGAAGACAATTTATGCAAAAAGCAATTTTGGCAAGGAAACTCGGAATGACGCAAATTTTTGATGAAACGGGCAGGCTTATTCCGGTTACGGTGGTTGAGGCGGGCCCCAACACCGTTGTACAAAAGAAAACTGTTGAAAATGACGGTTACAACGCTGTTCAAGTGGGGTTTATCGACATTAAAGAAAACAGAGCGAACAAACCACGAAAAGGGCATTTTTCAAAAGCGGGGGTATCCCCAAAACGATATCTCAAAGAATTTCGCCTTGAAAATATTGATGGGCTGAGCGTTGGAGACGAAATAAAAGCAGACCTGTTCGATGCAGGCGAAAAGGTTGACGTTTCGGGTGTTTCAAAGGGCAAGGGTTTTGCCGGAACAATCAAAAGATGGGGAACGCACAGAGGTCCCATGACGCATGGCTCGGGCTATCACAGAGGCCCAGGAGCAATGAGCGGCTGCTCAAGCCCCGGTAAGGTTATGAAGGGCAAAAGGCTGCCGGGCAGAATGGGAGCCGAAAGGGTAACTGTTCAAAATGTTACTGTTGTTAAGGTTGACCCGGAAAAAAGCATAATGCTTATAAAGGGCGGTTTGCCCGGTCCGAAAAACGGTTTGCTGATTGTGAAAAACCCGGTTAAGGGCGGCAGGCAGTCGAAAGGGAGGAACATTTAATGCCAAAAACAACTTTATATAATATACAGGCGGAAAAGGTTGGAGAGATTGAACTGAGCGACAGCTTATTTGGCAGCGAGGTAAATGTTGCGGTAATGCACGCCATGGTAAAAAATCATCTTGCCAACTGCCGTCAAGGCACACAAAGCACCAAAACAAGAACCGAAGTGCGAGGCGGCGGCAGAAAGCCGTGGCGTCAAAAGGGTACAGGGCGTGCGCGCCAAGGGAGCATACGCGCTCCGCAATGGACGGGCGGCGGTGTTGCCCTCGGTCCTAAGCCAAGGAGTTATCGGTTTGATGTTAATAAAAAAATGCGCATAGTTGCGCTAAAATCGGCTCTTTCGGCAAAAGTTTTATCAAACGACATTATAGTGCTGGAAAATTTCGATATCGACACCCACAAAACAAAGGAAATTGCAAAAATTCTTTCCGGTTTTGATGTTGATAACGCTCTTATTGTTACTGCCGATAAAAATGAAAATGTTATAAAAGGGGCAAAAAACATACCATACATTAAAACAACTCTTGCATCAAACATAAATGTTTACGATATATTAAAACATTCCAAATTTATTGTTACAAAAGATGCCGTTGCAGAAATTGAGGAGGTGTATGCGTAATGGAACGAACCGCTTATGATATTGTTAAAAGACCAATCATTACTGAAAAATCAATGTCGCAAACAGCAGAAAAAAAATACACCTTTGAAGTTGCAAAAGATGTCAATAAAATTGAAATAAAAAAAGCAGTTGAACAGGTTTTTGATGTTAAGGTAAAAAAGGTCAACACAATGAATGTAATCGGAAAGGTAAAAAGACAGGGCGTGCATGTAGGCAAGCGCCCCGATTGGAAAAAGGCTGTCGTAACATTGACGGATGACAGTAAAGCCATTGAGTTTTTCGAGGGCATGCAATAGGTGCGACTCGAACAGCCTAAAACATAAAAGGAGTGAAATCATTGGCAATAAAAAAATATAAACCGACAACACCTTCACGCCGCTTTATGACGGTATCAACCTTCTCCGATATAGATAAAGTTCAACCGGAAAAGTCATTGATAGTTAGCTTAAAAAGCAAGGCCGGAAGGAATAATCAAGGTAAAATTACGGTGCGCCACCGCGGAGGCGGCGTAAAAAGAAAATACAGGATAATAGACTTCAAACGGGATAAAGACGGCATGAGCGCAGAGGTTCTTTCAATAGAGTATGACCCTAACAGAAGCGCAAACATTGCGTTGGTGCAATATGAAGACGGCGAAAAAAGATATATTTTGGCGCCGCTTGGGCTTAAAAAGGGCGTAACCATTATGTCAGGCACAGGCGCGGATATTATTCCCGGCAGCTGTCTTGAAATTAAAGATATACCGGTTGGAACGCTGATACACAACATTGAGCTGTACCCCGGCAAAGGCGGTCAGTTTGCGCGCAGCGCCGGCAATTACGCGCAGCTTATGGCAAAAGAAGGCGATTATGCTCAAATAAGGCTTCCCTCCGGCGAGGTTAGAATGGTTAGATGTAATTGCAAAGCGTCGATAGGGCAAGTCAGCAATCCCGACCACGAAAATATTACGGTGGGTAAGGCAGGCAGGAAAAGGCACATGGGCTTTCGTCCGACCGTTCGCGGCAGCGCTATGAACCCTAATGACCATCCGCACGGCGGCGGCGAAGGTAAGGCGCCGATAGGTATGCCGTCACCGGTAACGCCATGGGGCAAACCCGCAATGGGTCTTAAAACCAGAAAAAAGAGAAAAGCCTCGGATAAATTTATTGTTAAACGCAGATATTCCAAATAATGCAACAAGAGTTATGCGGTTAAATGCGATGCATAATAAACTAAAGCAGTTTTTGAAAGGAGGAAAACAGATATGGGACGCTCGGTTAAAAAAGGACCTTATGTTAGTGAAGTTTTATTGCACAGAGTAAACGCTATGAACAAATCCGGCGAGAAAAGAGTTCTTAAAACATGGTCAAGGGCTTCTACCATTTTTCCGGAAATGGTTGGACACACAATTGCGGTTCACGACGGAAGGAAACATGTGCCGGTTTATATAACAGAGGATATGGTAGGTCACAAATTTGGCGAATTTGCCCCGACACGGGTATTTAGAGGGCATGCGGGTGCAAAAACGACAAGCGTTAAATAATCCTATTTGAAAGGAGGCGGCAATAATGCAAAATGTTGCAGTTGCAAAACACAATCATTTAAGAATATCTTCCCGTAAGGTTAAAATTGTTATAGATTTAATCCGAAACAAGCCGGTAGCCATGGCGCTTGGGATACTTCGTTCAACACCTAAGGCGGCAAGCGAGCCGGTTGAAAAATTATTGCTCTCAGCGGTGGCAAATGCTGAAAATAACCATAACATGAATGTTGACGCCTTGTATGTTGCGGAAATATTTGCAAACCAAGGTCCGACGATGAAAAGAATCCGCCCGCGGGCGCAAGGCAGAGCGTTTAGAATACTAAAGCGCACAAGCCACATAACAATTGTGCTAAAGGAGAAGGAAACTCCCGAGGCGCCGCTTACAAAAGGAAAAGATAAAAAAGCGGCAAAGGCAGCGGATAAAAAAAGCACAAAAGCGCAAACCAAGGCAACAAAAGCTGTTGATGCCGAAGTAGCGCCGGAAAAAGCCGAAAAACAGCAAGAGAAAAAATCAACGCAAAAAGCTGCCGCAAAAACCAAAGAGCCAAAGAAAGAAACAGCTCCTGCCAAAAAGGCGAAAAGCCCCAAGGCAGAGGAAAAGGCTAAGGTAAATGATGCGGAAAATACAAAAGCGGACGAACCCGCAGAAAAATAAGCATAGATAAGGAGGTAGATTATGGGACAAAAGGTACATCCTCATGGATTAAGAGTCGGAATAATAAAGGATTGGGATTCTCGATGGTATGCGAATGATAAGGATTTCGGCGATAGCATTGTAGAGGATTTTAAAATAAGAAAGTTTTTAAAGAAGGCGCTTTATCAGGCGGCAGTTTCAAAGATAGAAATCGAGAAAAAGGCAAATAAGGTTAGAATATTTATACATTCGTCAAAGCCGGGCATTATTATCGGCAAAGGCGGTCAAGAAATAGAAAAGCTGAAGGTTCGCTTGCAAAAGCTTGTCGGAAAAGAAATTTATTTAAATATTGTAGAAGTTAGAAATGCTGACCTTGACGCACAGCTTGTTGCCGAAAACATTGCATCATCCCTTGAACGGCGAATTTCTTTCAGAAGGGCAATGAAAAGCGCCATGGGCAGAACGATGAAAATGGGTGCAAAGGGTATAAAAACAAACTGCTCGGGGCGTTTGGGCGGCGCGGAAATAGCCCGTTCGGAGCATTACCGGGAAGGCACTATTCCTTTGCAGACATTAAGGGCCGACATAAGCTATGGCTTTGCTGAGGCAAACACCACATACGGTAAAATCGGCGTAAAGGTTTGGATATATAAAGGTGAGGTTCTGCCGGAAAGCAAAACAAGCCAAGGTGTGGAAGGAGGAAGTAAAAATGCTGTCTCCAAAAAGAGTTAAATACCGCAGAGTTATGCGTGGCAGAATGAAGGGCAGAGCAACAAGGGGAAACGCAGTAACATACGGTGATTATGGGTTGCAGGCATTGGAGCCGGGTTGGATTACCGCAAATCAAATTGAGGCTGCTCGTATAGCGGCAACTCGCTATATACGAAGGGGCGGTCAAGTATGGATTAAAATATTCCCCGATAAGCCTGTAACTAAGAAACCCGCAGAAACACGAATGGGAAGCGGTAAAGGCTCCCCCGAGTATTGGGTTGCGGTTGTTAAGCCGGATAGAGTATTATTTGAAATAGGCGGTGTAAGCGAAGATGTTGCACGCGAGGCAATGCGCCTTGCATCCACTAAAATGCCTATTAAATGCAGATTCATCCGAAAAGAAGGCGAGGGTGCAGATGTATGAAAACAAGTGAACTTAGAAATTTAACGGTGGTTGAGCTTTTGGATAAGCTCAAAAGCTTTAAAACGGAACTTTTTAATTTAAGATTTCAGCAAGCTACAAACCAGCTCGATAATCCGATGCGAATAGTTGAAGTTAGGCGTACAATTGCAAGGATTAACACACTCATCAAAGAAGAAGAGCTAAAAGCTGCTAAATGAGGAGGGATAACAAGTTGTCAGAACGAAATAACAGAAAAATCAGAACCGGTAAGGTTGTAAGCGATAAAATGGATAAAACCATAACAGTTTCGATTGAGGACAGCGTGAAGCATCCTTTGTATAAAAAGGTTATAAAGCGCACCTATAAATTAAAGGCTCATGACGAAAAAAATGAGTGCAAAACAGGTGACAAGGTTAAAGTTATGGAAACAAGGCCGCTTTCAAAAGATAAGCGGTGGAGGCTTGTCGGTATAATCGAAAAGGCGCAGTAACTTTCACTAATTCCAGAAAGGAGGAATTACATCTATGGTACAAAAAGAGTCACGACTTAAGGTTGCTGATAATACAGGCGCTAAAGAACTGCTTTGCATTACCGTTTTGGGCGGCTCTGTGCGGCGTTACGGCAATGTCGGAGATGTAATAGTCGCTTCGGTAAAAAAAGCAATGCCCGGTGGGGTTGTTAAAAAAGGTGAGATTGTAAAGGCAGTAATAGTCCGTTCGGTAAAAGGTGTCAGAAGGCAAGACGGTTCATATATAAAGTTTGATGAAAACGCGGCGGTAATAATCAGGGACGATAAAAACCCCAGAGGTACGCGCATTTTTGGTCCGGTGGCAAGAGAGCTTCGCGACAAGGAATATATGAAAATTCTTTCTTTGGCACCCGAAGTCCTATAAACCAATCGGCGTTTGCAAAAACCCGATTTAAGGAGGTTAGCAAAGAGTGAACAAGAAAATGCATATTAAAAAAGGCGACAATGTTGTTGTGCTATCAGGCAAGGACAAGGGCAAAAAGGGAAAAGTTTTATCTGTTATACCCAAAAAAGATTCGGTCATTGTGGAAGGCATTGCAATGGCTGTTAAGCATAGGAAACCAAGGCGGGCCGGCGAAGAAGGCGGTCTGATTCATCAAGAGGCATCTATAAAGGCATGTAAGGTTATGCATCTTTGCCCCAAATGCGGGCGACCCACACGAATTGGCAAGCAGACGCTTGAATCGGGCGAGGTTGTCAGGGCATGTAAGCATTGTGCAGAGATAATTTAATCGCATGTACATGTAAAGGAGGAAAAGCTGAGTTATGGCGAGAATGAAAGATTTTTACGATAAAGAAGTAGCGCCGGCGCTTATGAAAAAATTCAACTACAAAAATGCGATGGAAATTCCGCGGCTTGAAAAAATAGTAGTGAATATGGGCGTAGGCGATGCTAAAGATGATGCAAAGGCAATGGAAGCGGCGGCAAGCGACTTGGCGCTTATAACGGGTCAAAAGGCAATTGTTATAAAGGCGAAAAAGTCGGTGGCGGCATACAAACTTCGTGCAGGAATGAATGTAGGCTGCAAGGTTACACTTCGCGGCACTCGGATGTATGAGTTTTTAGATCGTTTGTTTAATGTCGCACTTCCGCGTGTTCGTGATTTTCGCGGCATTAATCCCAACTCCTTTGATGGTAGGGGCAATTATACTTTTGGTATAAAAGAGCAGCTTATTTTTCCCGAAATCAACTACGATAAAGTTGATAAAATTCGGGGAATGGATATAGCTTTTGTTACAACCTCAAAGACGGACGAGGAAGCAAAAGAGCTGATGTTATTGATGGGTGCACCGCTGAGCCGTAGCTGATTTATACGGATGCCGTTTTAATGACGGGCGTATTTTATACACGAGGAGGATTAATTAGTGGCTAAAAAGGCAATGATTTTAAAACAGCAAAGAACACCAAAATATAAAGTTCGGGCTTATAATCGCTGCAAAATCTGTGGCAGACCGCATGCATACCTTAGAAAATACGGTATATGCAGAATTTGTTTCAGAGAGCTTGCTCATGAAGGCAAAATACCCGGCGTTAAAAAGGCAAGCTGGTAAAAAGCGGCTCACACTTTATGCAGCCGCGGCGTAAAACCGCATATAATATTTGTTTAGCGCTAAATTTAGCGGCTGTGACAGGCAACTTTTTTGCCTGTGTTTTAAAAGAAAGCGGTATAAGCACTTATGTAAAGAGTTATCGGTAACTCTTATACTGGAAGGAGGTTCATTATGCAAACAACAGACCCAATTGCGGATATGTTAACAAGAATAAGAAATGCAAACGATGCAAGGCATGATACTGTTGACGTTCCGGCATCCAATATGAAAAAATCAATGGTGAAGATTTTGTTTGAAGAAGGATATATTAAAAGATACGAAATTACGGATGACAACAGGCAGGGTAACATCAGGATTTGGCTTAAATACGGCGAAAGCAAAAGGCAAGTGCTAATCGGTCTTAAAAGGGTTTCAAAGCCGGGGCTTAGAGTTTATGCCAACCGTGATGAGCTGCCAAAGGTTTTAAAGGGGCTCGGAATAGCAATAATTTCGACCTCGAAAGGAATTATGACTGATAAAAAGGCAAGACGAGAAAATGTGGGTGGAGAGGTACTTGCATTTATTTGGTAAGCCTTAGCTTACAGAGCAATTATGTTGGAGGTGAAAGGTATGTCACGAGTTGGTAAAATGCCTGTTGTTATTCCGACCGGGGTTGATTTTAACATAAAAGATAACAATTATGCAACTGTCAAAGGTCCGGGCGGCACACTTGAACAACAGCTGCATACAGATATGATAATTAAAATTGACGGCGCAGAGGTGGTGGTTGAACGCCCATCAGATGCAAAAATTCACAAATCACTTCACGGTCTTACTCGGGCGCTTGTTGCAAATATGGTGGAAGGCGTTACAAACGGTTATGTTAAAAAACTTGAAATAACCGGTGTGGGATATAGGGCGCAAAAGCAAGGAAATAAATTGGTGCTTGCGGTTGGGTATTCTCATCCTGTTGAAATAGAGGAACCAAGCGGCATAACAATAGAGGTTCCTGCTCCAACCCAAATAATCGTTAAGGGTATAGATAAACAGGCAGTGGGTCACATAGCGGCGGTAATTCGGGCCAAAAGACCACCTGAGCCATATAAGGGCAAGGGGATTAAATATGCCGGAGAACACATCAGGCGTAAGGAAGGCAAATCCGGGGTTAAGAGCTAAAAAGCTTTTTGACGGGCGGTATTTAAGAAAAGGAGTAATGAAGATGATTAAGAAAAACAAAAGCAATGTTGCACGAAAAAGGCGCCATCTTCGTGTTCGCAGAAAAATATCCGGAACAATGCAATGTCCCCGATTGAATGTTTATAGAAGCCTAAAAAATATATATGCCCAAATTATAGATGATGTAAAAGGCGAAACATTGGCATTTGCATCTACCCTTGATTCGTCATTAAAAGAGGGGTATGGAGGCAATATCGATGCAGCGACCGCTGTGGGCAAGCTTATTGCGGAAAAGGCGCAGGCGGCAGGCATTAAAAAGGTTGTGTTTGACAGGGGCGGCTATTTGTACCACGGTCGTGTGAAAAGCCTTGCAGAGGGCGCTCGTGAAGGTGGTTTGGAATTTTAATACTAAGGTTAGGAAGGTGAGCTTATGGCAAAGAAAATAGATGCGGGGACACTTGATATAAAAGAAAGAGTTGTCACCATTAACCGTGTTGCCAAGGTTGTAAAGGGCGGAAGAACATTTCGTTTTACAGCGCTCGTTGTTGTTGGCGATGAAAACGGTAATGTCGGCTCAGGTATGGGCAAGGCGGCTGAAATTCCTGATGCAATACGAAAAGGGATTGAAAACGCCAAAAAGAATATGATAAATGTTCCAATTGTTGGCACTACGATACCCCATGAAGTTATAGGCAAATATTGCGCAGGAGAAGTGCTGTTAAAACCGGCATCGGAAGGTACCGGCGTTATAGCGGGCGGTTCGGCGCGTGCTGTTTTAGAGCTTGCGGGCATTCGCGATATTCGTGCAAAGTCACTCCGCTCAAACAACGCACGCAATGTTGTTTACGCCACAATGCAAGGGTTGTCGGCTCTTTGCAACGATGAAATGGTAGCAAAAAGGCGCGGTATTACGGTGAGCCAAGTTTACAAGGGCAAAACTGACGAACCGGCTAACGCTTAGACGCGAAGTTTATATAATTAATTACAGTCAGCCGCTATACTTAATATTTCGGTCGGCTTAAGGAGGAAACAAGGTGGCTAAGAAAATCAAGATAACTCTGATTAAGAGCGCTATCGGGCAAAAGAAAGATCAAATAGCTACTGTAAAAGCGCTGGGGCTGAATAAAATCCGCAGTGAGGTTACACATGACGACACTCCTCAGGTTAGAGGAATGGCAAAAAAAATAGAACATTTAGTATCAATTCAAGAGGTATAACGCACATTATAAAAGGAGGTGTGGCAAGATGAAACTTTGTGAATTGTCACCTGTTGCCGGTTCTGTGAAAGAATCAAAAAGAAAAGGCAGAGGTCGCTCAAGCGGGAGCGGTAAAACATCAGGCAGAGGGCAAAAAGGTCAAAAGTCAAGGAGCGGCGGCGGTGTTCGCCCGGGCTTTGAAGGCGGTCAAATGCCTTTGGCCAGACGCCTTCCCAAGCGCGGCTTTACAAATATTTTTGCAAAGCAATATGTTGAGGTAAATATTGATGCTTTAAACAAATTCGATTCCGGCACCGAAATAACCGCCGAATTTTTAAAAGAGGCGGGTGTTATTTCTAAAATTAAAGACGGAATTGTTATACTTGCAAAAGGGGAGCTTAACAAAAGCTTGAACATTAAGGCAAAAAGATTTTCCAAGGCAGCAAAAGAAAAAATCATCAACGCCGGCGGAAAGGCAGAGGTGATATAATTGCTGCAAACAATTAGGAACGCATGGAAAATCCCTGAACTTAGAAAAAAGATTATATTTACTTTTTTTATGCTGTTGATTTTTCGACTGGGCACATTTGTTCCCGTTCCGTTTATAAGCAGGGAAGCTATGAAAGAGATGATACAAAAAACAGGTGAAGGTTCGCTGCTTAGCTTTCTTGACACATTTTCGGGCGGCGCATTCGGCAACGCCACAATATTTGCAATGAGCATAACGCCGTATATTAACGCATCAATCATCATGAACCTGCTGACCGTTGCAATTCCGGCACTTGAACGCCTTTCAAAAGAAGGCGAGGAGGGTAGGAAGAAAATTGCACAGTGGTCACGTTACTTGACGGTGGTGCTTGGGTTTATTCAAGCGGTTGGTTTGTATTTTACTCTGGCGAATGCAAGAGCGGTTTCGACCGCCGGTTGGAATTCCGGTATAACAATTGTGCTAACTTTCACTGCCGGAACAGCCTTTCTAATGTGGCTGGGGGAGCAAATCAGCGAAAAGGGGATAGGAAACGGCATATCGCTGTTGATTTTTGCGGGGATAGTTTCGCGTCTTCCGGTAATGGTGAGCACCCTTGTTGCCAGTTACAAGGCTGAGGCATTAAATGTAATAACAATATTAGGAATTATAATTGTTGCAGTTGTTGTTATAGCAATTGTTGTTGCAATGAATAACGCAGAGCGGCGCATACCGGTGCAATATTCAAAAAGGGTAGTGGGTCGTAAAATGTACGGTGGTCAAAGCACTCATATACCGATTAAAATATTGGCTGCCGGCGTAATTCCGATTATATTTGCAATGAGCATAATGGCTTTTCCGGGCACACTTGCAGGGTTTTTCGGAAAAACTGCAACAAGCGGCGGGTTTGTGGGTTGGGCGTTGAAGCTTTTATCGCCTGCCAGCACTTTTTACGCAGCATTTTACTTTTTATTGATTATTTTCTTCACTTATTTTTATACGGCAATACAGTTTAACCCTGTTGAAATTGCCAACAACATGAAGAAAAACGGCGGGTTTATTCCGGGCTTTCGCCCCGGCAAACCGACAAGTGATTTTATCGCCAGGGTACTATCTAAAATCACTATTGCGGGTGCGATATTTTTGGGTTTGATTGCAGTCTTTCCTATAATATCCACACGGGCAACGGGAATTAATATAAGCATTGGCGGAACATCCATTCTTATCGCAGTTGGCGTTGCTCTTGATACAGTTAAACAAATGGAATCCCAAATGCTAATGCGGCATTATAAAGGGTTTTTGGAGTAAGAACTTCGTTGAAACGCATTAATGTAAGAAAAGATTTCTACAATCGAAATTTTTTCTACCGTTGCGTTATAAAAGGGGAAACATTATGAATATGTTGATAATGGGGGCGCCGGGAAGCGGCAAGGGAACGCAAACAACATCACTTGTAAAAAGGCTTAATATTCCCGCAATATCCACCGGCGAAATGATGAGGGAAGCAATCTCAAAAGGAAACGAAACAGGCGTAATTGCTGCAAAATATATCAATAATGGTATGCTCGTTCCCGATGATATTATGATAGACATAGTTTTGGAGCGGCTTAATGCGGACGATTGCAGAAATGGTTATATTTTGGATGGTTTTCCCCGGACATTGGAACAGGCGCAGGCTATGGATAATGCCGGTATAAATGTAGATGTTGCTGTTTTTATGGATGTTTCTGACGAGGTAGTGTTAAAAAGGCTAAGCGGCAGGCGTGTATGCAACAGATGCGGAGCCACCTATCATATAACTTCCCTGCCTTCGGCAAAAGGCGATGTATGCCAGTTTTGCAGTACACCGCTTACGATTAGGGCGGACGACAAACCGGAAACGGTTAAAAAACGCCTTGGGGTATACAAACGGCAAACGGGGCCTGTAATTGATTATTACGCGCAAAAAGGGTTGCTTTTAACGGTTGATGCAGATGGGGATGTTGAGAAAATCTCAGATTATATCATATCAGCCATTAGCAGGTTTCAAATATGATTACAATAAAATCTGCAAAAGAAATTGCAAAAATGCAAAAAGCGGGTGAAATAGTGGCGCTTGCGCATAATGCGGTGTCAAAAGCGATTTGTGCCGGAATAAGCACCGAGGAGCTTGACTCCATTGCGCATGATGTGATTGTATCAAAAGGCGCTACACCTTCGTTTTTAGGTTATGGCGGTTTCCCCAAAAGCATTTGCGCCTCAATAAACAATGTTGTAATTCATGGAATACCGTCAAAAGACATTGCGCTAAAAGAAGGAGACATCATAAGCATTGACATTGGAGCATACTATGATGGGTATCATGGCGATAGCGCGGCAACATACGGTGTGGGTGAAATTACGGATACCGCAAAGCTTTTGATAGAAACGGCTAAAAAAGCATTTTATGCAGGTGTGGAAAATGCAAGGCAAGGGCAGCGCATGGGCGATGTTTCAGCGGCGATACAGCAGTATGTCGAAAAGAAGGGTTTTTCAATTGTCCGTGATTTTGTGGGGCATGGCATCGGAAAGGCGTTGCACGAACAACCGGAGGTTCCGAATTTTGGTACGGCAGGCACAGGTCATCGGCTGTATCCCGGAATGACAATTGCGGTTGAACCGATGATTAACGCAGGCGGTTGGGAAGTTAAGGTTGAAAAGGACGGTTGGACGGTTGTTACAATCGATGGTTCGCTTTCAGCGCATTATGAGCATTCAATTGCCGTCACACATGGAGAGCCGCTGCTGCTTACGGTGGAAAGGTAGAATGGGGTGACTTTTTTGAAAGCAAACCAGGGGGATATTGTTTATTCCAAGGCTGGGCGTGACAAAGAAGGTTATTTTATCGTAATATCCGTTGATGGTGAATATGTTCAAATTTGCGATGGAAAAAGACGCAAGGTTGACAGACCAAAACGGAAAAAGCTAAAGCATTTAAAGTTTGGCGTGGGGTATTCTAATTTTATAGCAAAAAAGCTTGCCGGTAATGAAAAAATTACAAATCTTGAAGTACGGCGCGAGCTGAGCGGTTTTAATAATGTGGAACCGGCTAACGAAAAGGGGTGTAAATGATGGCTAAGGATGATGTGTTAGAGCTTGAAGGAACTGTTATAGAAGCTTTACCGAACACTATGTTTAATGTAGAGCTAAAAAATGGGCACAAAATACTTGCCCACATTTCCGGGAAGCTAAGAATGAATTTTATAAGAATATTGCCGGGAGATAAAGTGACGGTTGAAATGTCGCCATATGATCTTACCAAAGGCAGGATAACATGGAGGGCAAAATAAACGGCAGCCATCTTCCAAGAAGGGAATGAGATTTATGAAGGTAAGGGCATCGGTCAAAAAAATATGCGAAAAATGTAAAATTATAAAACGAAAAGGTCGGGTAATGATAATATGCGAGAACCCGAAGCATAAACAACGGCAAGGTTAAAAAGTTTGAAAATGGCGGCAGAAGCAACACACCTTGCGTAGCTGCTTGTGCCGAGCATTGTCTTTACTTTTAATTTTACCAAGAATAACACGGAGGTGAACGGTTTAAATGGCAAGAATTTCAGGTGTTGACCTGCCAAACGAAAAACGAGTTGAGATAGGGCTTACAAGTATATTCGGAATAGGTATTGGCAGTTCAAAAAAAATACTGCAAAAAGCGGGAGTAAATCCCGATATAAGGGTTAAAGATTTAAACGACAATGAAATTGCCGCAATTCGTGAAACGATAGACCACGAATTTAAAGTAGAGGGTGATTTGCGTCGAGAGGTTTCGCTAAATATAAAGCGGTTGCAGGAAATTGGGTGCTATCGTGGCATTCGTCACAGAAAAGGTCTGCCTGTAAGAGGGCAGCGCACTAAAACAAATGCACGCACACGCAAAGGTCCGAAACGATTAATAGGGGCGAAAAAGAGATAAGTATAGGAGTGATTATATGGCTAAACCGGATAGCAAAAGAAGAACAACAAAAAGGCGAGAGCGTAAAAATATAGAAAAGGGAGCTGCCCACATTCGCAGCACCTTTAATAATACATTGGTTACTATTACCGATGTTATGGGTAATGCAGTTTCGTGGGCAAGTGCCGGCGGGCTTGGCTTTCGCGGCTCAAGAAAAAGCACTCCTTTTGCAGCCCAAATGGCTGCCGAGGCTGCGGCAAAAACTGCTATGGAGCATGGAATGAAATCGGTTGAGGTGTATGTAAAAGGTCCGGGTTCGGGCAGGGAAGCGGCAATACGCGCCCTCCAATCAACCGGGCTTGAGGTGAACATGATTAAAGATGTAACACCCATCCCTCATAACGGATGCCGTCCGCCTAAAAGAAGAAGAGTATAATTAAAATTGGAGGTGCAATAAAATGGCCAGATATACAGGAGCCGTCTGCAGGCTGTGCAGGCGCGAAGGGCAAAAATTGTTTTTGAAAGGTGACAGATGCTACACCGATAAGTGTGCCGTTGGTCGCCGTCAGTATCCGCCTGGACAAAACAGCCAGGGGCGAAGGAAAATGTCTGAGTATGGGTTGCAGTTAAGGGAAAAACAAAAGGTGCGACGATACTATGGTATATTAGAAAAACAGTTTGAAAGATATTTTGAAATGGCAAACAAAAAGGCAGGCGTAACGGGTGAAAACTTGCTTTCAATATTAGAATCAAGGCTTGATAATGTTGTATATCGCCTTGGGTTTGGAACATCACGCCCCGAAGCGCGCCAGCTTGTAATGCATGGGCATTTTACCGTAAACGGCAGGAAGGTTGATATACCGTCGTTTTTGGTAAAAACAGATGATGTTATTTCAATTAAAGAAAAAAGCCGCGAATCGGTTAAAATTAAAGACATATTAGAAAACACCGCTTCGCGAATTATTCCTAAATGGTTGGAGCTTGACCGCAATACCCAAACGGCTAAAGTGGTCGGACAGCCGCAAAGGGACGATATTGATTTACCGATAGAAGAGCATCTTATAGTTGAGCTTTATTCTAAGTAATATTTGCCCTCAAACACCGCATGGTGTTGTAATTATAAATTAGGAATAGGAGGGTTTGAAAATTGATTGAGATAGAAAAACCGTCAATAGAATGTGTTGAACAAAGCCCGGATGGATCGTATGCCAGGTTTGAGGTTGAACCGTTAGAGCGTGGTTATGGGATTACATTAGGAAATTCGTTGCGCAGAATATTACTTTCATCACTTCCCGGTGTGGCTGTGTCGTTTATAAAAATTGAGGGTGTTTTACATGAATTTTCAACAATTCCCGGTGTTAAAGAAGATGTCACCGAGATAGTGTTAAACATTAAAGAGTTATGCGCCAAAATATATGGTGATGGACCTAAGGTTGTTTATATAGAGGCAGAGGGCGAGGGCGAAATATGCGCTCGTCATATTAAGGCAGATACCGATGTTGAAATTTTAAACGGGGATTTGCACATAGCAACCCTCAATGAAGATGCAAAACTTTACATGGAAATAACCCTTAACAAAGGAAGGGGATATGTTCCGGCAGAAAAAAATAAACTGGCAAGCCAAGGCATAATCGGAACAATTCCGGTGGATTCTATTTTTTCACCGGTACGCAAGGTGAACTACGAGGTTGAAAACACCAGAGTAGGTCAGGTTACCGACTATGACAAGCTTACATTAGAGGTTTGGACCGATTGCACCATTGAGCCGGACGATGCCATCTCACTTGGCGCAAAAATTTTAAACGAGCATTTGAATTTGTTTATCGACTTGACAGACGAAGCGCGAAATGCTGAAATAATGGTGGAAAAAGAAGAAAGCAAAAAAGAAAAAGTGCTTGAAATGACAATAGAAGAGCTTGATTTATCCGTTCGTTCATATAACTGCCTAAAGCGGGCAGGCATTAACACGGTGGAAGACCTTATAAGCAAGACGGAGGCAGACATGATGAAGGTTCGCAACCTTGGCAAAAAGTCTTTGGAAGAGGTTGTTCAAAAGCTGGATGCGTTCGGGCTGGAGTTGTCTAAAGAGGAAGATTAATATTGTAAAGGAGGCAAACTACAATGGCGGTTAAAAGAAAACTTGGCAGACCGACCGACCAAAGGCTGGCTATGCTCCGCGGTCTTACAACTGACCTGCTTGAGATGGGCAAATTGCAAACAACGGTAACCCGCGCCAAAGAGCTGCGAAGCACGGCGGAAAAAATGATTACGCTTGGGAAAACAAATACGCTGCATTCAAGGCGTATTGCCATGAGCTACATCACAAAAGAAGATGTTGTAAAAAAACTATTCGATGAAATATCTCCAAAGTATGCAGACAGAAACGGCGGCTATACACGGATTGTTAAAATAGGTCCGCGCCGCGGCGATGCAGCAGAAATGGCATTGATAGAGCTAATATAACAGCCTTTTAGTGACATTTAACAAAAATTATGTTTTTTTTAGATGTTTTTGATTAAAAGTTGGGGTTGAGGCTTTTATATAAAAGTGCTATAATAAAGTTACCGCAACGCAAATATAAACTTTTTTCATTTCACAATCTTCTGTAACTTTGATTGTTAAAAATTACGGAAAAACATAAAACCGATGGTTTCCCCACCATCGGTTTTTTAGTTGCGTTAAATTATTGCCTTTAAATGAATGCCATGATTTAATACAAATTAAAATTAGCTTTTAAAAACAACAGTCAAAAGCATTTTAAATTGTTTTGATGCAAAGACGGCATGCGGGATATTTGCAGGCATAACAATCGTTTCACCTTGATTAACCGTAAACTTTTCGCCATCAATGGTTATCTCGCCCTGCCCGTCTAACGCTAAAATCATAGCATCCCCGCCAGAGGCATGTGTGCTGATTTCTTCGTCCTTGTCAAAAGCAAACAGCGTTATGCTTATATTTGAATTTTGGACAAAGGTTTTGCTTACCACTTGCCCTTCTTGGTAGCTGACCAAGTCAGATAAGGTTTGAACCTTGCTAAATTCGATATTTTTTAAGAACTTTTCATTCATTGGTTGTCCTCCTTGTAGGGCTGCGGAGCCATTATGCGGTTCTACCGATTAAAGGCTTGCCGTCCAAAGCCCATGCAGGTTGCAGTAGGCAAAGACTTCAAAATTGTCGTCCGCGTCACAAACGCAAAATGTAACTTCCGGTTTGTAGTTTGGCGCTAAGCATTTCCGTTGCCCACCCTTTGAAGATGATAAATATACCCATTGAATATAATGCGCATCAGTCATAGGATGTTCATCTGAGCCAATTTTAACAGTAATATTATTTCCATCTTTTGAAATAACAGGCACATGCTTTTCTTGCGATGCATCAAAGGTGTTTGCTGTTAACAAGTCCATTGGTTGCCCGCAGCAAACAAGTTCGCCGCCACCGTTATGTATCAGACCAACAATGTTTCCGCAAATTTCACAACGATAAAACTTTCTTTCGCATTTCATTTGTTCGTTACCTCCTATAAATTTTTTTAATTAAGCTTTAGTGCAAAAAACAGCAAAACTGTTATTTATCAAATTACAGACCCGCTGTTATGCAATTTTTAAAAAGCATAGGAGAGTTGAACCATATGTTTCGATTCCCCTATGCTTAATAAATGAAACTATTTTATTTCTACTGTTGCTCCCACTTCTTCAAGCTTTGTCTTTATTTCGTCAGCGGCTGCTTTATCAACGCCTTCTTTAACGGGCTTTGGAGCGCTGTCAACCAAATCTTTTGCTTCTTTCAAGCCAAGACCGGTTATTTCACGAACAACCTTTATAACTTTGATTTTTTCTGCGCCTACCGAAGCCAAAACTGCATCAAATTCAGTTTTTTCTTCAGCTGCCTCTGCACCGTCGCCTGCCGGAGCAGCTGCCGCAACAGCAACCGGAGCGGCTGCCGAAACGCCAAATTCTTCCTCAAGCGCCTTTACAAGGTCTGCAAGTTCCAATACTGTTAGTTCTTTTACATCTTCAATTAATTTTGTTACTTTTTCTGAAGCCATAATTTTTATCCTCCTAAAAATAATTTATTGTTGTTTTTGGGCAATTGCATTTAATGCGCATACCAGCCCGCGTATATTTGCGTTTAATACATTTACAAAGCCGGCAATCGGTGCGTTTAAGCCACCGAGCGCTTTGGCGACAAGTTCTTCCTTGGAGGGAAGAGTTGCAATTCTTTTTATTTCATCAGCAGATACAACTTGTCCTTCGATGAAACCTGATTTAATTTCAACAACCTTATGTTTTTTTGCAAAATTCACAATTATTTTGGCAGGTGCAACCAAATCGGTTTGATGCGTGGCAAGCGAGGTGGGACCGTTTAAGATGGGCTCAAGCTCTGTAAGACCTACCTCTTTTACAGCAAAGGTTGTCAATGTGTTTTTAACAACGGCATATTCAACCCCGCTTTGGCGGAATTCGTTTCTAAGCTGAGTGTCTTCTTCAACCGTCAACCCTCGGTAATCAATTAACACTCCTGCAACAGACGATTTAATTCTGTCTGTAATGTGAGCAACCTTTTCTTTATTTCTTTGTAAAACCTTTTCACTGGGCATAAATTTTCACCTCCTCAAATAATAAAGCTCCTCGCATCCAATATACGAAGAGCAAACATATCAAAAACAATGAATTGTTAAAGTTTTGATTTGTTAAATCCTCGTCGGGAATTATACGGCCGACCGCCGAACCTGAGTCTGTGGATGCGTATTAATATTATATACTATTCCGATATGCGGGCAGGGTTTATTTTCACACCCGGGCCCATAGTTGCGGAAACTGTTACACTTTTTAAATATTGACCTTTTGCAGCAGCAGGCTTAGCCTTAATAACTGCCGACATCAAAGTGCTAAAGTTCTCCAAAAGCTTTTCGGTTCCGAACGAAACTTTCCCTATTGGGCAATGGATAATGTTGCTTTTGTCAAGCCGATATTCTATCTTACCCGATTTAATGTCGGCAACCGCTTGCGCAACATCCATTGTAACGGTTCCTGCCTTTGGATTTGGCATTAACCCTTTGGGACCGAGCACTTTACCCAAACGCCCTACAACGCTCATCATATCCGGGGTTGCCACCACAACGTCATACTCAAACCAGTTTTCGTTTTGAATTTTAGGTATAAGCTCCTCAGCGCCTATAAAATCAGCCCCTGCGTCTTTTGCTTCGTCAGCCTTGTTACCCTTGGCAAAAACCAAAACCCTTACGCTTTTACCTGTTCCATGAGGCAAAATAACAGCGCCGCGCACCTGTTGGTCGGCATGCCGAGAATCAACATTAAGGCGTATATGCGCTTCGACAGTTTCGTCAAATTTCGCTGTGCCGGTTTTTTCAACTATTGCCATACCTTCTGAAGGCTCATACAGAGCCATCCTATCGTAAGCCTTTAAATTGTCCTTGTACCTTTTACCTTTAAACATCTTCGTTAACCTCCTTGTGGTCAAACAGGACGAGCCATCCCTCCCACTAAATAATTATTCTTGCGGCGCTTGCTCAACATTAACTCCCATACTCCTTGCAGTTCCTGCAACCATTGCCATAGCTGCCTCCACCGTTGCGGCGTTTAAGTCAGCCATTTTCGTTTCGGCGATTGAGCGCAAATCAGCTAATGCAAGGGTAGCAACCTTTGTTTTGTTTGGAACCCCGCTGCCGCTTTCAATTTTGCATGCCTTTTTAATAAGAACGGAAGCAGGCGGCGTCTTTGTAATAAAAGAGAAGGTTCTGTCTGCATAAACAGTAATTACCACCGGAATTATAAGCCCGGAATCCTTAGCCGTTTTCTCGTTGAACTGCTTGCAAAAATCCATAATATTAACGCCATGTTGCCCCAATGCAGGACCGACCGGCGGCGCCGGAGTAGCTTTCCCTGCCGGAATTTGAAGTTTTATCAAACCAATAATCTTTTTAGCCATTTTATGAATACACCTCCTTACTTGGTGTCGGTATGCCGACAATGTATGTGTTTGCAATGAAAAGTTACCTGCAAGTTTTAAAATTATAGTATTACTTTATTACCTCTATCTGGTCAAGCTCAAGCTCTATCGGGGTTTCTCTTTCAAACATTGAAACAACAACAGTTATTTTCTTTTTTTCAAGGTTAATTTCATCAACAATTCCAATGAAATTTTCTAACGGACCATGCTTGATTTTAACGCTATCGCCAACCTCGTAATTGAGCACGATTTTTTTATGTTCAATGTCCATTTTTTCAATTTCTTCAGCGGTGAGCGGAACAGGTTTTGAAGCAGGACCCACAAACCCGGTTACACCGCGCGTGTTCCTGACAACATACCATGTTTCGTCCGTCATAACCATTTTAATTATAACATATCCAGGAAATCTTTTGCGAACAACCGTTCGCTTTTTGTCGTCTTTAATTTCGACAACTTCTTCCGTCGGCACTTGAATATCGAATATAACATCTTGCATGTTTAAGTTTTCTATGGTTTTTTCTATGTTGACCTTTACCTTGTTCTCGTAACCGGAGTAGGTATGCACTACATACCACTTTGCTTTACTGTTCATCATTTTGCTCCGCTGCGGTATCATCCTCGTTTTGCGGCGGCAGCTCGGGCATTTCGTCTAAAAAGTCCCCTTCATCGGGAAGCATGTCATCGTAGTTTGGTATTAGGTTCTCTTGCGGCACGGGAGCACGGTCAACAACCCTGCCCAATGTTGCTGCAAAACCCAAGTCGAACACCCAAATAACGCCGCCAACAAATATGAGCGATATTATAACTATGATGGTATTATTTTTTATCTGTGCGAATGTAGGCCATACAACCTTTTTCAACTCAGCCTTAACCTCTTTGAAATATTTGGTTATGGCGCCTAAAGGATTTATTCTCTTTTTTTTACTCATAATAAGCAAAATATCCTTTCTGTTTATTTAAACAATTATTATTTTGTTTCCTTATGCGTTGTGTGTTTTCGGCAAAACCTGCAATACTTGCTAAGTTCAAGACGAGCAGGCGTGTTGGTTTTGCTTTTCATCTTATCATAATTTCTTTGCCTGCATTCGGTACATTCAAGCGTTATCCGTACTCTCATTTATATAACCTCCAAAATTTTTGAAAATTGACCGTCAAAAAAAACACCCCTTCGGTGCATATTACAATATATCATACAATTTATGCCTTGTCAATAATTTTTTTAATTATTTTCGCACCATAATATTGATAAAAATCAGCATTGAAAAAAATGCTTTAAATTGTAGATATCTTGTGGTAAAATAAATGTATATTTAAAGCTAATTGTCAGCGTGGAAATAAAACCGTCAAAGAAAAGGGGTTTGGTTTAATGAAAGTTTCACAGCTTGTTGAAAAATTAAATTTAAAGGTCGTCAGCGGGGCGAGCAGCGTTGATTCAAGCGTAACCGGCTGCTATATATGCGACCTTTTAAGCAGGGTGATGCACAAAGCGCGCCCGGGTGATGTTTGGATTACCGTTCAAACAAACATTAATATAACGGCTGTTGCGGCGCTTTCGGATATCGCCTGCGTTATAATTCCCGAAGGCATTGAAGTTGAGCAATCAACGGTAGACAAATCAAATGAAAAAAACATCGTCATACTAAGCTCGCAGCAAGACAGCTTTGAGCTTGCCGTTCGTTTAAATTCGTTGCTATGAGGCTCTATTATGATTTGCATATTCACACCGCACTATCCCCTTGCGCAAGTGATGATATGACCCCGCAAAACATTGTAAACATGGCAAGCTTAAAAGGGCTTGATGTGATTGCGGTGACAGACCACAACTCGATAAAAAATGTGGGCGCTGTGATTTCCGCAGGTGAAAAGGTTGGCATTACCGTCATTGCGGGGATGGAGATTGAAACAGCGGAGGAAGTTCATATGCTTACCCTTTTCCCAACACAAAAAGCCGCTTTTGATGTATGGGAAACAGTTGACAAAAACCTGCCCAAAATATCGAATAACAAAGAGATATTCGGCAATCAGCTTATAATGGATGAAAATGACAATATAATTGATGAAGAAAACCGACTGCTCATTACTGCAACATCACTTTCGTTGCAAAGCGTTTTTTCGCTTGTGAAGGATGCGGGCGGGGTTGCAATACCTGCGCATATCGACAGGCGCTCAAACAGCATTATTTCAAACTTAGGCTTTATACCGGAGGATTTGGATATTACAGCAGTTGAATTTTCTTGTAATTTTGCAGAGGGGAAACATCTATATCCCAACCAATCATTTGACAAATACAAGGCTGTTTTCAATTCCGACGCCCATCATTTGGGCGCTATTTCCGAAAAAACAAACTTTATAGATGTATTCGACAACAAACCCGAAAATATCATACGCTTTTTTGGTTAAATTTTTTTGTTTATTTTTTAACAACTGTGTAGATTTTTTAACAATTATCTGTTATAATAAATATCCGTGGGATGATTTGCTAAGCATATTATTCTGCCGATGTTGATGAAAGGAATGATTTTAAAAATGTCTGCGACTTGTTCAATACCGTTTAACGGAACACCGGAGCAAGAAAAAAAACTAAACACCGTTATAGAAAAATATAAAGATGTCAGTGGGTCGCTTATATCCGTTTTGCATGAAGCGCAAGAGATATACGGATATTTGCCGATAGAGGTTCAAAAGATGGTTTCGGAGGGCATAAATGTTCCCCTTGCCGAGATATACGGCGTTGTTTCGTTTTATTCACAGTTTACAATAAAGCCAAAGGGCAAATACAAAGTTGCCGTTTGCTTGGGCACCGCCTGCTATGTAAAGGGTGCGGGCGAAATTATTGACCGAATTAAAACGAGGCTTGGCATTGAAGAAGGCGATTGCTCGGCAGACGGAAAGTTCAGCCTTGATGCAACGCGTTGCATAGGCGCGTGCGGGCTTGCCCCTGTTGTCACGGTAAATGATGATGTTTACGGAAGGCTTGTGCCGGACGACATTGACGGCATTCTTGATAAATATACAGATTAAATGAAAGAACTGTCCCTTCATATATTGGATATTGCAAATAACTCCGTTGCGGCGGGCGCATCACTTGTTGAAATAACCGTTGATGAGGATATTGAAAACAACCGTCTTTCAATAACGGTGAAAGATAACGGCACAGGCATGAGCCCGGAGGCGTTATCCGGTGTTACAGACCCGTTTAGCACATCGCGCAAAACAAGAGAGGTGGGGCTTGGGGTTCCGCTTTTTGCAAATGCGGCTCGGCAGAGCGGCGGAGGGATTGACATTAGCTCGCAGCTTGGGGAAGGCACCGTTGTAACGGCATGGTTTATGCATAATCATATTGACAGACAGCCGCTTGGCGATATAGCGTCCACATTTGTTGCTTTAGTGACGGAAAGCGCAAACATTGATTTTATTTACCGTCACATTCTTTATGATAAAATATTTGAGGCGGATACCCGCGAAATAAAAGACAAATTAAAGCAAGTGCCTATAAACACACCTGAAGTGGTTTTATGGCTGAAAGACTTTATTATAGAAGGTATAAACACTTTAAGGAGGTAAGGATATGAAAAGCTTGGCAGAACTTGAGGCAATCAGGGATAAAACGCTTAGTGAAATAAATATGCGCACCGACCGGCAAGGCGGCATAAGGATAGTTGTCGGCATGGCAACATGCGGCATTGCGGCGGGTGCACGCCCTGTTCTTGGAGCCATTATCGAGGAAGTTTCCAAAAGGGAACTTAAAGACGTTATAGTATCACAAACCGGCTGTATCGGCGTTTGCAGGTTAGAGCCAATAGTAGAGGTTTATCGGCCGGGTGAGGAAAAAGTAACTTATGTTATGATGACCCCGCAAAAAGCGGTTGAAATGGTAACAGAGCATATTGTAAACAATAAGCCGATTAAAAAATATACTATCGGTGAAGCAGATAAATAACTTTCCCGGCAATTTGTTGGGGGGTATTGTATGGAAAGAGAGGTCATAACAATGAAACTTGCACGGTCACATGTTTTGGTTTGCGGTGGCACCGGCTGCACATCATCAGGGTCAGAAAAACTTTTGCCCGAATTTGATATTCAGCTTGAAAAAGCAGGTATAAAAAATGAAGTTAGCGTTGTAAAAACAGGTTGTTTCGGTCTTTGCGCACTCGGTCCGATTGTTATTGTGTATCCCGAGGGCGCTTTTTACAGCATGGTAAAAATAGAAGATGTAAAAACAATCGTTACGGAGCATCTTTTAAAGGGCAGAATAGTAAAAGAGCTTTTATATGATGATTCTATCGACGGCGCTGCCATAAAACCGCTCAAAGATGTTGATTTTTATAAAAAACAACTTAGAATTGCGCTTAAAAACTGTGGTGTAATAGACCCGGAAGAAATAGACGAATATATTGCTTTTGACGGTTATAAGGCTTTGGGAAGGGTTCTCACCGAAATGGAGCCCAAACAGGTTATCGACATTATTAAACAGTCTAAGCTGCGCGGCAGAGGCGGCGCGGGCTTTCCCACCGCAATTAAGTGGGAGTTTGCCGCTAACCAGCCCGAAGGGAAAAAATATGTGTGCTGTAATGCCGATGAAGGCGACCCCGGCGCATTTATGGACAGGAGCGTTTTGGAGGGCGACCCTCACAGCGTTATAGAGGCAATGGCAATTGCCGCATATGCAATCGGCTCAGACGAGGGCTATATATATATTAGAGCGGAGTATCCCATTGCGGTACGCCGTCTAAACATTGCCATTGAGCAAGCAAAAAAATACGGTTTGCTGGGCAAAAACATCTTTGGCACTGATTTTAGCTTTGACCTTAGCTTGCGACTTGGTGCGGGCGCATTTGTTTGCGGCGAAGAAACCGCGCTTATAACATCAATAGAAGGCAAAAGGGGAGAGCCGCGTCCACGTCCGCCGTTCCCTGCGGTTGAGGGCTTGTGGGGCAAACCTACCATACTCAATAATGTTGAAACTTATGCCAACATTCCGCAAATCATATTAAACGGCGCTGAATGGTTTTTAGGTATTGGAACAGAGAAAAGCAAAGGAACAAAGGTTTTCGCGTTGGGCGGCAAAATCAACAACACCGGTCTTGTTGAGGTGCCAATGGGCACAACCCTTCGCGAAATAGTCGAAGAAATCGGCGGCGGAATCCCCAACGGTAAAAAGTTTAAAGCGGCTCAAACGGGCGGACCTTCGGGCGGTTGCATACCGACAGAGCTTATTGACACGCCGATTGATTATGATTCGCTTATTGAAATTGGCGCAATGATGGGCTCGGGCGGGTTAATCGTTATGGACGAGGATTCTTGCATGGTTGACATAGCAAAGTTCTTTTTGAAGTTTACCGTTGACGAATCGTGCGGGAAATGCGTGCCATGCCGTATAGGAACTAAAAGGATGCTTGAAATTCTTGAAAAGATTACCTCCGGGAAGGGCACAGTAGAGGATATTGAAAATCTGAAAAAACTTGCGGGAAGCGTGAAGTCGTCATCGCTTTGCGGGCTTGGACAAACTGCTCCAAACCCTGTGCTTTCAACTCTTAAATATTTTGAGGATGAATATATGGCGCATGTTATTGAAAAGCGATGCCCTGCCGGCGTTTGTAAAGATTTGCTTCGATATATAATAGATAAAGAAAAGTGCAAAGGCTGCGGGATATGCGCCAAACACTGCCCGGTAACTGCAATTTCGGGCGAATTGAAGAAACCGTATGAGATTGACCAGCAGATGTGCATTAAATGCGGTGTTTGTGAAATTAAATGCCCATTTAAGGCCATTTCTCGAAAATAATAAAGAAAGGAGCGGAGTATAATGGCTGTTAATTTGAAAATAAACAATATAGACATTACCGTACCCGAAGGAACCACCGTTTTGGAAGCGGCGCGCAGTATAAATATTGACATACCCACGCTGTGTTACCTTAAAGATGTTAATGAGATTGGTTCCTGCCGTATGTGTGTTGTTGAAATAAAAGGACAGCGCGCCTTGCAGGCAGCGTGTGTTTATCCTGTTTCGGAAGGCATGGAGGTTCTTACCAACACTAAAACCGTTAGGGATACAAGAAAAATTAATTTAGAGCTTATACTGTCAAATCACGAAAGAAAGTGCCTTACCTGCATACGAAATCAGGATTGTGAGCTACAAAAGCTTTCAACCGATTTAGGCGTGTTGGATATCCGCTTTGATGGTGAAAATTCGCATTACGAGGTTGATATGCTTTCATCATCGATTGTCCGCAACCCTAATAAATGTATCCTTTGCAGAAGGTGCATAAGTGTTTGCAAAAACATTCAAACCGTGTCCGTAATCGATGCCAACGAAAGAGGCTTTAACACGATAATAGGCAGTGCGTTTAATATGCCGCTTGTTGATACGCCATGCACAAATTGCGGTCAATGTATCGTTGTTTGCCCTGTTGGCGCCCTTCATGAAAAGGATGACACCGATAAAATATGGGAGCTGCTTGCCGATAATAAAAAGCATGTTTTAGTGCAAACAGCGCCTGCGGTTCGTGTCGCATTGGGCGAGGAATTCGGAATGCCGATAGGAACAAGGGTAACGGGTAAAATGGTGACGGCGTTAAAGCTTATGGGCTTTGACGGTGTTTTTGACACCGACACAGCGGCTGACTTTACCATTATGGAGGAGGGAACGGAGTTTTTAAACCGCTTAAAGAGCGGTAAAAACCTTCCCCTTATAACATCATGCAGCCCGGGTTGGGTGAAGTTTTGCGAGCATAACTTCCCTGATTTTCTTGATAACCTGTCCACGGCAAAATCGCCGCATCAAATGTTTGGCGCAATAATGAAGTCATACTATGCCGAGAAAAAGGGTATTGACCCTGCGGATATAGCTGTTATTTCGGTAATGCCGTGCACCGCCAAAAAGTTTGAATCAAAGCGCGAAGAGCTTGCCGCAACCGGGCATCCCGATGTTGACGCCGTAATTACAACTCGTGAGTTGGGCAGAATGATAAAGCAAGCAGGGATTGACTTTACAAAGGTAGAAGACAGCGAATTTGACGCTCCGTTTGGCGAAGCAAGCGGCGCCGGCGTTATTTTTGGCGCAACCGGCGGCGTTATGGAGGCGGCGCTGCGTACCGTTGCAGACATTCTAACAGGCGAGGATTTACAGCATATTGATTATACCGCTGTTCGAGGTTTGGACGGTATTAAAGAGGCAACGGTTGAAATTGCCGGAACTAAAGTTCATGTTGCTGTTGCAAGCGGGCTTGGCAATGCCAGAAAACTTTTGGAAAAGGTGCGCTCGGGAGAGCAGCAGTATCATTTTATTGAAATAATGGGTTGCCCCGGCGGTTGCATTACTGGGGGCGGCCAGCCGATAGTGGATGCCAAAACCATGATGGATATAGATGTTAAAGCGGCGCGAGCGGCTGCAATTTATGCGGAAGACAAATCAATGACATACAGAAAATCGCATGAAAATCCCATCGTTAAAAAACTGTATAAGGAATATTTCGGGAAACCATGCGGGCACTTATCGCATAATTTACTGCACACCCATTATGTAAAAAGGGAAAATTATTAAAAATTATAAAGTGGCTAAAACAAGCATAGACTTTAATGTGAAGTTTATGCTTGTTTTTTTGCGCTAAATATAGCTCTAAAGTAATTTATAAATAAGTCGATAATATGATTATGGGGAAATTATAACCATTAGCATTAGCAAAGCGCAATAGACTTATAGGAGGGGCTACTTTGAACAGCAATGATTTTTGCAAACCGATGCATGATATTTTTTTAAACGGAGCAAACAAAAACCTCAAACAGTTTGAAGATATAATCCTGTCATGCAAAAAATCAAACGATTTTAACATTAACTCCATTAACGAGGCTTTTAGGATAATACATACCATCAAAGGCTTATCATCCATGATACCGTATGACAGCATTGTATCTTTGTCACATTCGATGGAAGACCTTTTTTACCGCATGAGGGAAAAGGAGCTTGAAAATATTGATTACAACCTAATTTTTAATTTAATTTTTGAATGTGTGGATTTTATCAGAGCGGAGCTCCGAAAAATTGCAAGTAACGAAGATTTAAACGGAGAGCCGTCAACCCTTATAGATGCTGTAAATTCTTTTTTAAGTGGAATAAAAGCTGATGAAAAGCTATATTGCGAAATGGGTTCAAAAGTGTGCAGCCCGCTAACCGAAAACAAAAGCTTGTGCCAAAAAATTAAAATGCGGGATGCCGACATACCAATTTGCACAATTCCGATATTGGCATCCTTTGACAATTTGCACCGTATGATGTGCGATATGTGTGAAAAGCTTGGCAAGAAAGCGGAACTCGCTATTATAGGCGGAGAAATTGAGGTTGATAAAATCACAGCGGAATGTATTTTTTGTTCACTGGTGCATATTTTATGCAACGCGATTGACCATGGCATAGAAAGCCCCGTTAGGCGCAAAGCAATAGGCAAGCATCCAACAGGGCAGATAAAAATTCAAGCCGAAATGTCGGATAATTGGGTTTTTATTACGGTGAACGATGATGGGAGGGGGCTTTGCAAAAAAGAGCTGCTACGAAGGGCAAACGAAAACAGCCTGATACGCAAGCCCGTGCAACGGCTTATGGAAAGCGAAATTTATAATTTTATATTGCTGCCGGGTTTTTCAACAAGCAAAAAGGTGACAAGGTTTTCCGGCAGGGGCATGGGTTTGGATGTAGTTGCAAAAAACCTTGAAAGAATTGGCGGCACTGTATTAATAGATAGCGTTGAAAACGAGGGGATGACGGTTTCGCTTAAAATACCGTCTATGTTGTAATTAAACTCTTACCCGCAAAAGATATGTTTTTCCGAAAAAGAGCGCCGCAACCCTGCTGCGGCGCTCTTTTTTGCTTATTTTTGCATTTTTATTCGTTTTGTCATATAAATTTTAAATTATGCTAAACTTTCTTCTTAATTTGTCGATATATAGATATGTAAAGCGAAATTTGTAACATTTTGCGGTAAGATGCAATATTAAATTGTCTTTTAAAATTTGAAATTCACCGGGGGAGCGATTATGCTTAAAAATATCTTTATGCATTCAGGGTATTTAGAAAAGGCGCTTGATGCATCATGGCTTAGAAACGAAGTGATTGCAAACAATATATCTAATGTTGACACCCCCAATTTTAAAAGCTCGCGCGTGGAGTTTGAATCTGCGTTGAAAGATGCATTTGAAAACAGCGGCATTAAAATGAAAAAGACCGATAAAAAACATATGGATATGCAAGATGTGGGCGCTCACGACTTAAAGCCGTCTGTTGTAAAGAAGGTAAACACCGCCGCCAGAATGGACGGAAACAACGTTGATATAGAAACGGAGCAGCTTGATATGGTTAAGAATGTTATATATTATAATTTGTTAATACAAAAAATAGGCAAAGAATTCGGTAGGATAAAAACGGCCATTAACGAAGGGAAATAAAAATTATGGGCTTTCTAAATTCAATGAACATAAGCGGTTCGGCATTGACGGCGCAGCGGCTTAGAATGGATGTAATTGCCGAAAACATTGCAAATGCAAACACAACCCGCACAGCAACCGGTCAACCATATCGGCGCAGGCTTGTTTTGTTCGGCGAGCGCAATGCAAAGTTGCCTTTTTCCGATTATTTGTCAACGGCGCAAAGCGCCGTCGGCAAGGGTGTTAGGGTGACGCAAATTATTGAGGATGAAAGCCCCATGAAGATTATGTACGACCCATCACATCCTGATTGTGATGAAAATGGGTATGTAAGGATGCCCAATGTGGACACCGTTAAAGAAATGATAGATATGATGAGCGCAACCCGTTCGTATGAAGCTAATGTTACCGCCATAAACGCGTTTAAAAACATGGCAATGAAATCTTTTGACATTGGGAAATAGTGTACCGTAATACATTGATTACTCAATACATTTGGAGGAATTATGAATATAAACAATATCACTTCCCAAATAAGCAATATGCCAAAGGTTGGAGCAGACCAAAATAAAATTGTTGGAGAGACAAGCAGCTTTAAAGATGTGCTTTTTAAGTTTACCGAGGATGCAAATAAGACGGATTATGACGATAAAATCAGTAATTTATCTGTGTTGCTGGGCGATGCGGAAAACACCCATCAAGCGATGATTGCGGCTGAAAAAGCAGATTTGGCGCTTCGTTTGACCATTCAAATCAGAAATAAAATTATCGATGCTTACACCGAAGTTATGCGTATGCAGATTTAGTTGACGGGAGAGATTTCATGAGCAAGGCATCAAAACGAATTATACTTGCTATTTTGCTTGCGTGCTTATCTTTTTGCTCGGCGGCGGCATACGATAACTTTCTCACAGGGCGTGCCGATAAAATTCAGTTTGACGATGTTTCGGCGCTTGGGGGCAATTATTGGGCAAGGGACGCAATTTATGTAATGTCCTCATTAGGTATTATTAAAGGCTATGACGAGGGGCTTTTTTTGCCGGAGGAAAATGTAAGCCGCGCCGAAGCGCTTGCTTTGATATATCGGGCTGTTGCGCTGGAGGAACAGGCGCAGGCATATGCAGATGTAATAGATGAAAGGCGGCAAAATAATCCGGGCACAGTCAGCGGCGTTGCAAGCTGGGCAGATGGATATATACAGCTTGCGTATAACAACGGGCTGATAAGCAAACAGCAATATGATGATGCCATGAGATATGAACAGCATAATTTAGCAGAGTTTGATAAGTCCGCAGGAGCGTTGCGTGAGGAAATTGCGTTTTGGGTTGCAAAGGCTTTAAATCTTTCGCCGCCAAACAATACAAATTATGCAATGTTAAAAACATTTAACGATTACGGTGAAATCAACACCGAAATAGCGCCTTATTTTGATGCTGTTGTGAGCGCAGGCATAATGCAGGGCAGCGCCAATCGTTTTCTATATCCTAAAAGCCTTATCACAAGGGCAGAGATGGCAAAGGTGTTGCAAAACTTTGAAACGCATATTCTTTTATGTAAGCAAATTAGCAAAAAAACAGGGAAAGTGACTGCCGTGCAGGGTATGTCAACAATTAACATACAAAGCGAAAACGGCGATAATGATTATATATATTTAAGAAACGGCGAAAACCTTATTGTTATTACCGAGCAACAAGTGGGCGGGGCGCAACTTTTGAATGTTGGCGATGATGTTGATTACTATATAAATGAGCAAAACGAGGTGCTTGTTGTAAAGACCTGTCGGAGCGCCGCTTTTACGGCAGAGCGCAACACATTTACCACATCCGGCATTGTTCAAGCAATAAATGTCACAGGTCGGCTATTGACGCTTTATGATGAAAGCGGAAAGACAGACCCGCACCTGTATCGGCATTTTAACTTGGCGGACGAATCTGTTTTAAAGGTTACAAGCGGCAACCATTCTGCTGGGCTGCGTGATATTTCGCAAAATGACATGGTTTTTTTAAAGGTAGTAAACGGTTATGTCAACGAGATTTCTTTTGCCGCATCACAAAAAAAATCTGAATCGGAGCATATGCAAACTGCAAGCAATTCAAAAGTAACTTCAATTTACAGGGCAACTCTTGGGTATTATGATGAAGCAAATTCTAAGGTAGCCGTTTCGGATATTATGCGCCTTGAAAGCAGGCATTGGGGGTATACGAAGTATAAAGGTTTTGCAGAGCTTTTTATGCCTTCTGACATTAGCGTATTTTACGACAACAGCGCCATTGAGCGGCATAATATAAACGAATTTATCGGCGCCGAAATATATATGGCGATAGGGGCGGGAACGGGTGGAAATGAAGATGTGTTGTTTGCCCGAATAAGCTCTCACCCCAACAACGAATCGCAAATATACAGCGGTGAAGTGAAAAATGCGGACAGCTTTTCAAACAAAATAAGCTTGCAAAGGTTTTTATATGAGTTCAATGTGGGCAAAGGCACAATTATAGTTAAAGATGGCAAGCTTGCAACAATAAATGATATTTCATACGATGACAGTATAAGTTTTGCGGCGCTTGGCACCGGTTGGGGTTACAATACCTTTGCAGCTTATGTTGATGCAAGCAACATATCGGAACGCGGCGGGCTTGACATATATCATGCCGTTATTTTAAATGTTGATGTGGGCAATACAATAAGCGTACGAGCCGATAGTCTTTATGACGCCAAAAGTTACAGTTGGATATATTCATCGCGTAAAATGCTGCTAAAGCTTACCGGCAACACAAAAATTCTTGACGAAAAGGGTGTTGTTAACAATCGTGACATTTCCACTTTTTCAGACGGCGGCAGAAATGATACCTATGTGAATATCGTCGTAAAAGATGATGAGGCGGTTGTTATTAGCAAGGGAGATATTCCACAGCGGGTTCTGCGAGGGAAAATAGGCGCGATTGTGACGGAAGACGGAGCCGTTTTGGCGTTTAACATATATAATGCAATACAATACGCCGATTGGGAAGAAGAATGGCGTGAGGCGGAAGGCGGAGAGCTAAATGTGCGCCCAAACACAATATACATTAAAAATGGTGCGGTTGCATTACCGTCCGATGTAAAGGTTGGGGACAGCTTTACCGCGTTTTATAACGGAGTGTTCAACAGAGTTGCTTTAATAATTTGGCTAAACTAACAGCAAAGGGGAGTTATTATTTGGCAAAATCAATTGCTGTGATAATAGTTTTAATGCTAAGCTTCAATACGACGGCATATGCCAAGCTTGGCGACAACGGCTTTGAAGGCGGCATTTCCTCGGGAAGAGTTTTAACGCCGCTTGACAACCACGCAAGAGCTGCCGACAAACAGACATATCCGTATACCGAGTTGGTTTTGGTTACCGGCGTGCCGATTGTGTTTAGCGGAACAGTTATGGTTACAAGGTCGGTAAAAAACGACATAGAATCATTTGCATACAGCTATTCGCTTACAAACGGGGCTAAAAATAAATTGACTCGCACCGTCACATACCAAGCGGTTATAACGGAAAATGACAATCAAATTATAAGGGTGATGGCAACCAAGCAAGGGGCAAAGCCGAAAGAAACAATTGTTATCGATGGCACAACATACAGCTTGAAAACGGCGAACGATTATAATTTTTCGCTGTCAACCATAAATGATTTGCAGCCCGCCTGCGATTATTATGCAGGGAATTGGGCAGGCGAAAAAATTTATAAAACAAATAACGGCAAAACAATCACCGTTTCCATGACAAGCCAAATATGCGGGTATGACCAGTATTGGGGCGCTACCGAAACGCAAAATATAAATATAAGAATTTCCGGCGAAACAGACCAAAAAAATGTGTACGACCTGTGGGGCGGAAGCGGAACTTTTAAAATATCGTCTACCATGTCAAACACATTAAGCTACATCGAAAACAAGCCGGACGCCATAAGCTTTGAAGGGGGATATTTAAGAAAACAAGTAAATAACAGCATTTTGACATACAACATCAACCTTCCGTTATTTGATTCAAAGGGAATTGCAACAGACAGTATTGTAAATTATAGCGATACAATGTCGTTGGGCAGCTTTCCCCAGCAGGAACGGCTTGCAATTGGCGACACAAGCGCCATAAAAGGGCATTGGTACGAAGAAAATGTACGCCAGCTTTTGAGTCTTGGAATTATAGACAGCCGTTTTATTTCGCACTATTGGGAATTTGAAAATTACATAAGCAGAAAGGAATTTGCAAAAAATGTGGTGGAGTCGGTCAAAATAACGCCGCTTGACATAACCGAACCCGCAATGTCAGCGGGACGCCGAAAAAACGAGGAAGTTATTATACCGCTGCATTTTAACGATGTGCGGCAAAATGATGAATATTATCAATATATTTTCACAGCTTATAAAACAGGTATTATGCAGGGGGTGTCGGATTTTTTATTTTCACCCAACGAGCCGTTGACAAGGGCGCAAGCGCTTGTAATTTCGGTAAGGCTGCTTGGGCTTGAATCGATTGTCCGTAGCAACGCCTTAATAACAAACTTCAACGATAATGACGAAATTCCCGATTGGGCAAGAAATGCCGTGGTTGTTGCATCAAAAATCGAGCTTGTAAATGGGGATGAACACCGAAACTTAAACCCAAACGCTAACTTAACAAAGGCGGAGGCGATTACGCTTCTCAATAACCTAATCGGCTTTATGCGCGATGATATGGCGAACCATTACAGGCAGTAGAAAAAAGTTTTAAAAACAAATGTTGACAAAGTTCGACAAGGATGGTACTATTTTAATGTTGATTTGATAAACTTACAATAGAAAAAGGCAAACCCGGTGAAAACCGGCGACGCAAAGCTATAGGGCCTTTCCCCGCTATGGGGTGGCAGCCAGTTGCCTGCAATATTGATGTGTGTTTTTTACGCTTCAAAGGCAACTGTCGTTTAGATAGTTGCCTTTTTTGCTTTTCAAATTTTCTGCAATGCGAACCTATACCTGAAAATTGGCAAACACTATTTTCCTTGTACGGCCGCCGATTGCGGCGGCCGCAGAAAAAGTTGTCTGTGTGTTTTAAATAAAAACAGAACCACCTAAAAGGGGATAGAACTCATTGAATAAAGCATCCTTAGAAAAGATACTTGCGCCCTTGAACACATTTTGGGAGGGCATGAGCAAAAGCAAAAAAATTCGATTTGTGACATTGGTGCTGGTTTTTGTCATTATTGCGGCAGTATGCGTTGCTGTGCTCGGGCGCAAGGAATATGCTGTGCTTTACAGCAATATGGAGTTGCAAGAAGCGGGCGAGGTTTTAAGCAAACTAAAAGAAATGAAAATTGATGCAAAAGTTTCGGGGCATGGAACTGTTTTGGTTCAAAAGAATATGCAAGACACAGTCAGAATGCAGCTTGCCGCAGAAGGTTACCCAAAAAGCGGGTTAAATTACGATGTATTCCAAAACAGCACCGGGTTTGGCACGACAGAATTTGAAAAACAAAAATATTTGCAGTTTCAACTTCAAGAAAGGCTGCAAAACTCAATTAAATCGCTTGAAATAGTTGAAGATGCAATAGTTACGATTAATATTCCGGATAACAGCTCTTTTGTGTTACAGCAAGACAAGCAAAAATCATCCGCTTCAATCATATTAAAGCTAAAAGACAATGAGAAATTGTCAAAGGAGCAAATAAAAGGCATTGCCGGGCTTATTGCCAAAAGCGTTCCCGGGCTGACGGACGAACAGGTGCTTATGGTTGATTCTTTCGGTAACAGCATTAAGGGAGATAAACTAAAGGATGATGAAATTGCCGGGGAACGGTTGGAGCTTGAAAACAGCATGAGCGACCGTATAAAGCGACAAGTTTTGGAACTGTTAGAGCCGGTGTTTGGCGCAGGGCGGGTTACAACCGGAGTTAGGGTGACGCTTGATTTTGATAAACAAACAACCGAAAGCATCAAGTACGACCCGGTTGGAGAAAGCGGGGAAGGCATTGCGGCAAGCTCAAACATCATGAGCGAAGAAGCGACAAATATGGGGCAATCAGGCGCAATCGGGCAAGACCCAAACGGCGCATTGCCGCAATATATGCAAGAAGATGCAGGCGGCGGTCAATACAAAAAGACCAACAAAACAATTAATTACGAAATTAATCAAATAAGAGATTCAATCCAAAAAGCGCAAGGGCAAATTAAAGATATTTCGATTTCGGTGTTGCTTGATGAAAATGGGGTGTCCCAAGATGCAGAGGCTAAGGTTAAGGATATAGTAGCGGGCGCTGTTGGGGTGGCGGCAGACAAGGTTACGGTTCGAAGCATTGCCTTTGACGGAGCGGTCGGCATTAATAAAATTTTTGACGATGCCCGACAAACCGATTATTTGGTAAGACGGCACCGGTTGCTAAGAAATTCCGTTATGTTTTTATTGCTTGCAATAGCATTAGCGTTGGCATATTTATTCCTGCCAAAATTATTAAGAAAAAAACAGATGAATATAGCCGGTGAGGGAATTTATGAGGTTGTGGACGGAGTTCAATCAAAAGATGAGATAGACTTTAAAATTCAAAAATCGTCAAAACGGGAATTGATAGAAAAGAGCATAGAAAAAAACCCCGAATTTATTGCACAACTTTTGCGAAGTTGGCTTAAAGATGAGGTGAGGTAAACAATGAGTCAAACATATGCTATTACAGGTAGCGAAAAGGCGTCGATTTTACTTATAGCGCTTGGGAAGGAAAACTCTGCAAAAATACTTAGGCATTTGCGGGAGGAAGAAATTGAACAGCTCACCGTTGACATCACCAACACCAGAACAATCGACCCGGAAACAAAAGAGGCGATAATTGACGAATTTTATGAGATGTGCCTTGCGCAAAACTATATTTCAGAAGGCGGTATAGATTATGCTCGGCAGTTGTTGGTTGACGCTTTAGGCAATGAAAAAGCATTTGAGCTTATACAAAGGGTGACATCATCGTTACAGGTCAAGCCGTTTGACTATCTCAGGAAATTAGACGCCAACCAAATACTTAATTTTTTGCAAAACGAAAACCCGCAAACCATTGCGCTTATATTTTCTTATTTGCTCCCGCAGCAGGCAGCCCTTATTTTAAGTTCGTTGCCGCCGGAACAACAGACGGAAATAATAGAAAGAATTGCCAACATGGGCAGCACCTCGCCCGAAAATATTAAAGAAGTGGAAAGAGTGCTTGAAAAGAAATTTTCTGTTATGGGTTCGGAGGATTATACCGCGGTTGGCGGCTGTCAAGGGCAATTAAAAAATGCACAAAAAAGGGCATTAAATTTTGTACAGAAAAGGCGATTTAAGTTGAAGCTTTTTCAAACAAAGTGTTGGTTACTTGCACTTTTTGTTTCATAAACTCTTTTC
>JALOAJ010000012.1 GCA_023228885.1 Bacillota bacterium
GAGATTCAAGGCGACTGCAAAATTCGCTTATTAAATTAAAATAACTATTTTTATCGATCACTTTTACCAGTTAGGGTGCTACACTTTTATACTTATATTTGTTATATTTTTATATTGTAAAATACAGGGGGATTAAAAGTGACTGTTCTCTATATTATAATTGTGTCAATCGGCATTATTGGTTTTCTGGCTTTAATAGTATATTTTGACAAGGTTAAATGTCCTAAATGCGGAAAGAGAAATTGCCAAGAGATTTCAAGAATTAAAACGGAAAGTCAGGAAATATCCATTTCTAAAAAAGAAAAAATTAAGCATTACGGAAAAGACCAAATTATTTATGGGCATGTAAAGCCGCATCACGAGTACAGGCCCGAAAATGTAACCATTCGAGAATACACTGTCCCGGGCATTAGAATTTTTTATAATGCAAACTATTTTTGCAAGGTATGCGGCGAAACATTTTCAGTTAGTGTTTATGAAGATAAAGAAAAATAAATTTAAGGAGATGTGAAATCATGGGCAAGGTTTACAGAGGAAAATCGGGTTATGATTGTGTTGGCAGGGTGGAAGGCGGTAAAATTTACAGGGGGAGGTCTGGCTATGATTGTGTCGGCAGAGTGGAGGGTGGTAAGATTTACAGAGGAAGGTCCGGTTATGATTGTGTCGGCAGAGTGGAAGGTGATAAAATTTATAGCGGAAAGTCTGGCTGTGATTGCATTGGTAGGGTGGAAGATGGCGAAATTAGTGGCGGCGCTGCAGCGTTGTTGCTTTTGTTTTAGCTTGAATTTTACATGTGAAGAACAAGGAAAAACATATCCCTAAAACAGTACACCCTGTTTGATATAATATAACCATCAATATACAAGGGATGGTGCAATATATGAAAACAGGGTTTGCTGATTTGGATAGATGTATTGGCAAAATTAATAACGGTGAGCTGATTATACTTGCCGGACGCCCAGCAATGGGAAAAACCACTCTTACAATGGAGATTATACGAAGATGTCAAAAAGCTGTTCTATATATAGCTATGGAACAGCTTTTTGAAAAACACAGAAAAAGCCTTGAAGGTTATTCTGTTTTTATTAAGGAATATTACTTTTCCGTAGGGGAAATACGGAGGCTTATAAAAACTTTTAAATCGTCAATTGAATTTATTGTGATTAGCAATATGCAGTCGCTTGACACAGGCTGGTCCATCAAGGAACTAAAACAATTGGCTCAAGAGCTAAACGTGCCAATACTTGCTTTATTTCAAATAAAGCGGCGTGATAAACCGTTGAAAAACTTTCGTCCTGTGATAAAAGAAATTCACATTCGCCACCGGGAACAATTAGCATATGCCGATAGAATACTACTTTTGCATCGTAATGACTATTATGTCGGTTCGGATGAATCAACCGAAAATATTGTAGAAATAATAATTTGCAGAAATATAGGAAGACCAACCGGCATAGTTTTTCTAAAGACAGAAACAAATAAAAAGGGCTTATTCTTTTATGATGCAGATGAAAATGAAAAAGGTGAAATCATCAATATAAACAATGCTTTTAAAAGTTATCTTACAGCTTTAACCTATGGTTTGACATCAGAAGAAAACAAACAGCTTAAAAGACATTCTTCTTTTATATTTGAGGATGTCTCAGGATGTTTTTCCGATTTGCTGGCAAGGGAATACCTTGCGGCAATCCTTAACCCTGAAAAACTTTCAAATGACGAAATTCATCAGCTTTTTGAGGTGTGTTTTGCTGACAATATGGTGTTAAATGAACTGCTTGCAAGAACTAAAAATGAAAATAACAGCTATGTTGCAATTGATATTGAAACCACAGGACTTTTCCCATTTTCGGATAAAATAATCGAATTAGGCGCGGTTAAAATCGTAAATGGAGAGATAACGGAAGAATATAACCAATTGATAAACCCACAAATTACAATGCCTCAAAAAATTACAAGCCTGACCGGGATAACCAATGAGATGGTGTATGGAATGCCTACAATTGAGGAAGCGCTGCCACAATTTTTAGAGTTCTGCACAGGTAATATCATAGTTGCGCACAATGCCAAATTTGATATGGACTTTATAAAATTTAATTCTAAGAACCAGGGGCTTAAATGTGATTTTGAAGTGCTTAATACCTTTGAAATTACTCGTCTGCTTTTCCCTGATTTACTAAACCACAGGCTGAGTACCGTTGCTAAGCACCTTGAAATACAACTTGCAAATCACCATTCGGCATCAGAAGCCGCAAAAGCGACAGCACAGGTGTTTTTATACTGCAAAGAGTTGTACGGTGAGCTACTTAAGCTATACGGCGGGCACTAACCATTGTTTATTTTCACAAGTACGGTTGATAATTTGCCAATCGAGTTTACACATGAAGTTTGCAAAGTGGAAGACAAGCGAAAGATGGCGGATAAATTAAAACTGGCAAACGATATATTGCAACACTACTTTTTAAAGTAAAACTGATAACGGAGGTTCCTATGAAAAAATCACAAAAACTCGCGTTGATTTATGATTTCGATAAAACGCTGTGCCCAAAGGATATGCAAGAGTATAGCTTTATTCCAAATGTGGGAACTACACCGGATGAATTCTGGTCTGCAGCAAACAAATTGACAAAACAAAATAAAATGGACCCTGTTTTGGCATATATGTGGCTTATGGTAAAGAGGGCAACAAATGCGGAATTACCGATACATAGAAGGGATTTTGTTGTTCTGGGTAAAGATTTAGAACTGTTCCTCGGTGTAGAGAATTGGTTTTCGACGATAAATGAATATGGCAAGGCGGCAGGTTTGGAAATAGAACACTATATAGTATCATCGGGGCTAAAAGAAATAATTGAAGGGTCAGTAATTTTTAGCGAATTTAAAGAGGTTTTCGCTTGCGAATTCTATTATGATGCAAACGATGTTGCCAAGTGGCCAAAAAATGCAGTAAATTATACAACAAAAACCCAATATTTGTTTAGAATCAATAAAGGGGTTTTGGATATTTCAGAGCATGATGAGTTAAATAGCTATATGCCGGAAGATGAACGCCCTGTTCCATTTAGCAATATGATTTACATAGGTGATGGATTTACTGATGTACCATGTATGAAAATAGTTAAAGCGTTCGGAGGTATTTCCATCGCAGTATACCAAGGCAGTACACCAAATGACAAGGTGTCCTCACTGCTAAGTCATGAACGTGTGGATTATGTTCTTCCTGCCGACTATACCCAAAACAGCAATCTAAATACCGTTGTTAAAGAAATTATTTACAAAAAAGCTAAGCAATACGCTGTGAATATTAAGTAACAGGAGATCTAAGTGCAAAATATTTGAATTAAGGTCGTAGAAAATAAAGGCGCATCAAGATTCTTTTTTGATGGGTCTTTATTTTATACCTTTTTACTACGGATTTCGCCCTCTCACTGTCCTTTCGATAGTGAGGGGCATTTTTCTTTCTCCTCTTGAAATGGAGGGTTTTTATGAATTTGATTAAGACCGAAACGGTTATCAGCGGAAAGGTATATTGCGTTACAGCCGAGTGTTCACCGACCGCTACTGAAACGGTAGAAAAAAAGCTGGAGCGCCTTATTTGCCGCCACGTTTCAGACATAGAAAGTTATCAAACTAAAGAGCCCAAAACGCTTGCTATATCTGAAGTTGTATGCCAATATACTACTGATACTATATAGAAAAGGGGTAGATAATATGCAGCAAATCAGACAAGCAGGCGACGAGAAAATCACGGCTTTATATGAGAGATTAAGCAAAGACGATGATTTTGAAGGGGATTCCAATTCCATCGTCCACCAAAAAGAAATTCTTGAAACATATGCAAAAAAGAATGGCTTTTTTAATATTCGCCATTTCGTGGATGACGGGGTTAGCGGGACACAGTTCAGAAGACCGGGGTTGGACGCTCTGCTCGATGAAGTGCGAGCAGGAAAGGTTGCCACAGTTATTATCAAAGACCAAAGCCGCATTGGGCGTGATGTGCTTGAAGTTGGGCTACTGAAACGCACATTTGACGAGTTTAATGTTCGATTGATTGCCGCCAATGACAATCTTGATACGGCAAACGGCTTTGATATTATGTCCATTTTCCGAGATGTTTTCAACGAGTGGTTCGTGGCCGACACCAGCAAGAAAATACGGGCGGTGTTCAAGGCAAAAGCACAGTCGGGCAAACACCACAATTCAATCGCCCCTTATGGCTTTAAACCATCAAGCGATGACCCTTTTGTATGGGATATTGATGAGCCTGCCGCCGAGGTTGTGCGTGAGATTTTTCAGATGTGTATTGAGGGAATGGGAACGAAAGCCATAGCACAGGTGTTAAGGGAACGAGGGCTTGACCGTCCGAGCATTCACCGTCGAAAACATGAGGGCAAACCGCTGCCGGAGTACAAATACCCAAATAATCATTGGTGTGCTTCTAACATATCTGACATATTGGCAAACAGGGAGTATCTTGGAATTGCAACTTTAAACAAAGTTACAGTGAAGTCTTACAAAGATAAAACCCACATATACCGACCTGTTGAGGATTGGATGATGTTTGAGGACGCACACCCCGCCATAATAGAGCAAGAAACATTTGATATCGTTCAGCGCATCCGAGACGAACGCAGGCGACCGACAAAGCTCGGTGACATGGGAGTTTTGAATGGGAGGCTTTATTGTGAAGATTGCGGCAATAAACTCCATATCAAGCGGCGGGCAAACGGTGCAAAATCGCAGTATGTTTATTACGTTTGCAGACAGAGCCGAGCAAATTCGGAGGGTTTTGGAAACTGTACACCGCATTCAATCCGTCAAGAAATCATTGAACAGCTTGTACTTACTGACATACAGCGGGTGTTTGCCCTTGCGAAAGACCACGAGGACAGCTTCGTTAAAATGGCAGGTAATAGAGCTCAAAAAGACGGTGAGAAAATCATTAGAAAGGCAAAAACGGAGTACGCTAAAGCCGAAAACCGTATTCGACAACTTGATGATATTATTTCTCAAATATACGAAGATAAGGTTAGCGGCGAGATTAGTTCCGAACGGTTCGCTAAAATGCTTATCAAATACGAGCAGGAGCAGATTGAGATAACGGAAAAAATGGATGCCCTTCGCCCCGAGATTGAACAAGCTGAAGCGCAGACACAGGGTATTGACAAGTTTCTGCGAACGGTTAAGAGGTTCACGGAAATTAAGGAACTCAGTGCTGAGGTTGTAAGCGAATTTATCGAGCGGATTGAAGTCGGAGAAACGATGCTGGTGAACCCACGGCGATTCCCACATTGGGCAGATGAAAAAAGACAAAACATAAAAATTGTATACAACTATATCGGCACAATGCCGAAAGAGGGAGAACCTATCACGGCAAGTGCAAGCAGGAAAACGGCATATAAAGGATAACGGCGTGAACTTCGAGGGGTTCACGCTATTTTTTTATGTATTGGGGTTTTGTCCATAATGAGTGTGTACTGATAAAGGTATTTCAGCAACAAATAGAAAAAATCGCACAGGGTTCAATTCCATGATTGCAGACACCATCAAAGGGAAAATAGACTTAATTATAACAAAATCCATTTCTCGGTTTGCAAGGAATACGGTGGACACCCTTACTATCATACGCACGCTGAAGGAACATAATGTCGAGGTGTTTTTTGAAAAAGAAAATTTATATACCCTTGATTCTAAAGGTGAGATTATGATTACAATCCTGTCCAGCCTTGCCCAGGAGGAGAGCAGGAATATTTCTGAGAATGTGGCTTGGGGCATCAGAAAACGATTTGCAGACGGAAAATTCAGCTTGCCTTATAAAAACTTTCTCGGATACCAAAAGGGAGAGGACGGCTACCCCGAGGTTGTTGAAGAAGAGGCGCAAATCATACGCTACATCTACAAACTTGCCGTAGATGGAAAATCCGCCAACGCAATAGCCAAAATATTAACGGCAAACAACATACCGTCGTCGAGCGGAAAGCCAAGCTGGGAATCGAGCGTTGTCAGAAGTATCCTTACCAACGAAAAATATGCGGGCAATGCTATTTTACAAAAAACCTTTACCTCGGATTTTCTTACTAAGAAAAAGAAGATAAACAATGGCGCTCTGACAAAATATATTATAGAAAATAGCCATGAGCCCATAATACCCATTGATATATACGAGGCTGTCCAGAAAGTTTTAGCACAGCCGTTTCGCAAAAATAATACACACGTTATATCATCAAAAGTATTCTGCGGAGTATGCGGTTCAAGATTTACTCCATATACATGGCATTCCACAAGTAAGTATTACGCAAAGGTGTGGGAATGTCAAAACAGAAAAGTTGTAGGGCCGAAATGCACCGCCACACATATCTATCAAGATGACCTGCATGACAGTATTGTTTCTGTTTTAAATTCCATAATCAATAATAAAGGCAGGCTTATCAAAAATCTCAAGTCGTGCCTTCTTGAATCCATCGGCAGTTACTCGTCAGATAAACGCAAAACAAAAGAAGGAATAGTAAATGAATATATAGACCGGTTAAAAACAACAGAAACCATAATTGATGAGGTTGATGATGATATTTTCAGCGGAGCCATAGAGAAGATTATTGTTTTTGATGATACTCTTGAGTTTAAATTAAAATATAGTGAACAAAGTCTCTTTATCTATATAATTTAAGCACGAAAGGTTGCAATATACCTTCGATTCTTTATATTTTGGCTTGATGTAGTAAAAACATTTGCTTTTTTAAGAAATTATGATATAATTATTATTAAGGGAATGAAGTTCTCCCTGTGCTGATATAAAAGCCGAACCGCTTATTAAGCTGATGACTTCTGCAATTATTTTATTGCGGAGGTGTCAGCTTTTTTGCATTTCCGCGCAAAGGAGAATGTATATGCTTTTCAGCCTTGCTTTGATAATTCTTTGTAGCCTTGTGCTAAGCAAAGTTATGCAAAAACTAAGGTTACCCGGTCTTGTTGGCATGCTTCTTACGGGTATCATTTTAGGCCCTTATGTTTTAGACCTTATCGTGCCGGAATTATTAAGTATTTCCGTCGATTTGAGGGAAATAGCTTTAATTGTTATCCTTACAAGAGCTGGGCTTGCATTGGATATTAAGGACTTGAAAAAGGTTGACCGACCAGCTATTTTTATGTGTTTCTTGCCGGCAACATTTGAAATAATCGCAACAACAATATTTGCACCGATGTTCTTCCGTATTTCTCATTTGGAGGCTGCTATAATGGGGACTGTACTCGGCGCCGTATCTCCGGCGGTTGTTGTTCCTAAAATGTTGAAACTAATGGAAGAAGGCTATGGAAAATCAAAGTGTATTCCGCAGCTTATTATGGCGGGGGCCTCTGTAGATGATATTTATGTAATTGTTCTTTTCACGTCATTTATGGGGATGTATAACGGAAGTAATTTTGATGCCGGGAGCCTTATAAAAGTTCCTATTGCCATAGTAGTTGGTCTATTGATGGGTGTTTTGCTTGGCACTGCACTTGCAAAACTATTCAAAAAGTTTCATATGCGGGATACTATAAAGGTTTTAATTATTCTTAGTGTTTCTTTCCTGTTGGTTACTTTTGAGATGTTTATCAAAGCTTATGTGCCTATGTCGGGGCTTTTAGCCGTTATGGCTTTGGGCGGCACTATCCTTAAGCAGAATGATGTATTGGCAAGTCGGCTTTCGGGAAAATTCTCAAAAGTTTGGGTAGCGGCCGAACTCATGTTATTCGTATTCGTTGGAGCAACAGTAGATATCGGCTATGTAGCAAATGCTGGGGTGACAGCTGTTGCGCTCATAATTGTTGTCCTCGCAATTCGTGTGTGCGGAGTATTTGTTAGCCTTATAAAAACCAAATTAAGTATTAAGGAGAGATTTTTTTGCGCTATTGCCTATTTGCCCAAAGCAACCGTACAAGCGGCAATTGGCGGGCTTCCTTTAGCAGCAGGAATTGCGGCAGGCAACGTCATTCTAACTGTCGCAGTTTTGGCTATCTTAATTACGGCTCCACTTGGGGCAATAGGCATGGATGTTTTTTATCACAAGTTACTTGCAAGGGATTAAGAGGCGTTCAAACAAAAACTCATTAATGTGTATTCTTTTAATGAGATAGAAGCATTCTATACCGTGCTTTTTAGTGGTTATAATGCAGTTTTGCCAAATTGTTCAATAGGGGGGTCGGGGGGGCAAACCTCACGACCCCCCTAACGGAAAAACTTTTAGGGCATGAAAAAGGGACTTCAAATGTCCCTCTCAAAACCGCTGTATAAAGCGAAAAACCCTTGAAGTCAAGGGTTTTTCGTTGTATCAACTATTCAGTTGGGTTATGTTGATAAAAGCTTAAGGCAAAAAAGTGCATTTTTTTGGGAGGAGGGAAATGTATGGTTCTCTGATCTTTGGGAAATCAAAGGAGTTTCACAAGCAATCTTTTCTTCAAAAAATAGTAGAGATCGTAGCGCATCTTTTCCATTTGAAATTCCATATAGGCTGATTAATATGTATTCAGCCGAAGGTGACACGGCATTAGATCCTTTTGTTGGACTTGGTACTACAGCCTTGGCTTGTATGGCTTCAAATAGAAATAGTATTGGCATAGAAATAGACCCAGATATTGCTGATCTTGCTTTACAAAATATTAATGTTTCTCCTAAGGAGTTAAACAAAATCATTGAATCTCGTATCGAACGTCATATTGATTTTATTGAAAGTTTGTCATCTGATAAGCGCAAACGCTGCTATAAAAATGTTCCCCATGGTTTTGATGTAAAAACCAAGCAAGAAACAGCAATAAAAATAGACCGTGTTGTATCTGTTACACAGAAAGAAAATAATATTATATGCTCTTATGAATAAGATAGAAGGATGCTAAAGTTTAAACCCAAATATTGCTTTTAGCATCTGATTGTATCTTTTCAAATATATAAAGATTCGTAAACTCTCTTTTGGTAATTAATCTTCCGCCTCTATTTTCAAATCGGTCGTATAATAGATCATTTTTTCACCAATTGTTTATCAATCAATTTGATGGACTCTTTTAGGTTATTGATTTGACTATAAATTTTATTTGTAGCTTCTTCAATTGACTCCGGAAAACTTTTTAGATACCATTCTTGCCAAGCATCTACAGAAACCTCCTCTGCTAAACTCTGAAATTCAGGAAAAAGATCGGGTGGCTGCCCTACAACCTTGGGTCGAGTTCCTTAAGCATTCTGATTAGCCCAATTAATTAGTTGTGAAGTATACTTAGGAAACTCCATATTAGGGGTTTTGTTATACTTTTGAATACATTTTAACCTCCATCAATATTTTTAAGTATTTAGAATTTAAGTAGATTGCAAAATTGTATGAGTGCCTATGAAAACCATTTCGTCAAAATTAAGCGAAGATATATAAATCATTTATAATAAGGGTATAGATAAAAACAAATCGTTACATTAAGATTTAGTACACACAAAATAATTATATACATTTATATACATAAAAATCCATGATGTCAAGCCCAAACAAAATTTGCTTGGGCTATTCTATAAAAAATAAGGACATAAGGCAAAAATAAATTTGTTTTTACTTTACCTCCTTATTGACCCTAACCCTGGGTTTAGGCGGTTTTTGTTTTATCCATACACGATTTACCCACGATTTTATTAAATATGTTCAAACCTTGTCGTATACTTTAGGCGAACGCTGAAAACTCTTGACATAAAATTCGTTTTTGGCTATAATATTACAGGGGATTAACACCCGCATTGGAATTTGTTACACATGCGATGTCTTCGCTTTTTGCGAAATACACATACGCAAAGTGCCGTTTATACACCCTGTTCGGCTCACGATAAGTGTGTAGGCACAAATTTTAATATAATTTTGTGAGTCGGAAAGGTTAGTGGCAATTAATATGATTAAAAAAGATAACACAATATTGTTTCAAGGGGATAGCATTACCGATTGCGGCAGGGACAGAATAAATGATACTTTGGGGCACGGCTATCCATATTTAATAGCTTCAGTAATGGGGGCGATGTATCCAAAACTTAATTTAAAGTTTATTAACCGCGGTATATCGGGCAATCGTACAAAAGACCTGTGCGCAAGGTGGGAAAAGGATTGTCTTGACATTAAACCCGATATATTATCTGTTTTAATCGGTATTAACGATACATGGAGGCGGTTTGATAAAAACGAGCCGACCGCCGCAAACGAATATTATGATAATTATAAGGAGATAATCAAAAAAACCAGGGATTGCCTGGGGGATATCCCCATTATTATTATGGAGCCCTTTTTGCTTCCGTATCCTGCCGACAGGATTGCATGGCGGGAGGATTTGGATTTGAAAATTCAAAAGGCGAGGCAGATTGCTTTTGAGTTTAACTGCTCGTACATACCGCTTGACGGCATATTCAGCCAAAACAGTATGAAAACAGAGCCGAAATACTGGGCGGCGGACGGTGTGCATCCCACCTTATACGGTCATGCTCTTATAGCAAGGCATTGGATGGATGCAACAAAGTTATAAATGTAATGAATTTTGTTTGAGTTTGCCCTTTGTTTGGCAATGGGGGAACACATTTTTGTGCAAATTATTCTTGTTATTTTACAGCCGTTGTGATATTATGTATTGGTAAAATGCTGTAAAAACGGATAAAAGGGTAAAATTATTAATCAAGCTTCGATTAAAAGGATGCCCCGGTGAAAGGATTGAAATATTATGATAAAATTTTCTGACAGGGTTAGCGATTTGCACCCTTCAGCCATAAGGGAATCATTTAAGGCGCTTTCTCGTCCCGGCATTATTTCGTTTGCGGGGGGGATGCCTGCACCGGAAACATATCCTAACAAGCAACTTGCTGAAATTGCAAGCGATATGCTTATCCAAAGCCCGGTTATTGCGCTGCAATACGGTATAACGGAAGGGTATGCGCCGCTTATCGAGCAAACAAAGCGACGGCTTGCGGCATATGGCATAAAGGGTGACGGCAACAGCTTGATTATAACCAGCGGGGGTCAGCAGGCAATAGAGCTTACGGTAAAGGCGCTTATTAACGAAGGCGACGGCATTGTGTGCGAAAACCCAAGTTTTATCGGGGCGTTAAACGCATTTCGTTCGTACAATGCAAAGCTGTATCCTGTGTCAATGGAACATGACGGCATGAATATTGACGAACTGGAAAATGTGCTTGCCGGCAATAGCGGAATAAAACTTATATATACAATTCCTACCTTTCAAAATCCCACCGGGATTACCATGCCGTTGGAAAAGCGAAAAAAGATGTTAGAGGTTGCGAAAAAATACAATGTATTTATTTTGGAGGATAACCCATATTGGGAGCTTCGTTTTGCGGGAGAAGGCGTTCCTGCAATTAAAAGCATGGACAACGAAAATAGGGTAATATATGCGGGTTCATATTCCAAAACAATATCGCCCGGGCTTAGGGTTGGCTTTTTGTATGCCGATAATGAGCTTGCGGAAAAGGCAGTTGTGTGCAAACAGGTTTCGGATGTTCATACTCCCGTACTTTCACAAATGCTTATAAGCGAATATATAAAAAGGCATGATTTTGATGAGCAAATTAAAAAAAGCGCTAAGCTAAACGGAGAAAAGTGTGCGTTTATGCAAAGCTGCATTGATAAATACTTCCCAAAATCGGTTATGCGTACAAGCCCGGAGGGCGGTCTGTTCTTGTGGTGCGACCTGGGCGAAGGTGTTGACAGTAAGGAATTTGCTGCAAAATGCCTTGAGCGAAATGTTGCAATAGTGTCGGGCGCATCTGCAATGCCGGATATATCGCAGAAAACAGGGGCATTTCGTTTGAACTTTTCTATGGCGTCCGGCGGCAGCATTGAAGAAGGAATAAAAACAATTAGCGAGGTAATAAAAGAATATGGACGATAAAAAAACAATTTTCAGCGGCGTTCAATCAAGCGGGTTTTTAACATTGGGCAACTATATAGGCGCGTTGAAAAATTGGACAAAACTTCAAAATGACTATAATTGTCTTTTTTGCGTTGTGGACATGCATTCTATTACTGTTCGCCAAAACCCGTCGGAGCTTAAACGGCGCACTCTTGAAATATTAAAGCTTTACATGGCAAGCGGTATAGATGCCGAAAAAAATATTTTGTTTATTCAAAGCCATGTGCCGGCGCATGCTGAGCTTGCATGGGTTTTGGGGTGCAACACATATATGGGCGAACTTTCTCGAATGACGCAATTTAAAGATAAAAGCGCGCGCAATGATGAAAATATCAATGCCGGGCTTTTTACTTATCCGGTGCTTATGGCGGCGGATATTTTGCTTTATAATGCTGACCTTGTGCCGGTTGGCAGCGACCAAAAACAGCATTTGGAGCTTGCGCGAGACATTGCAGAGCGGTTCAATGGCGTTTACGGGAACCTTTTTATCGTTCCGGAGCCGTATATAGGTGAGGTGGGGGCAAAAATAATGAGCCTGCAAGAGCCGACCAAAAAAATGAGCAAGTCGGACATTAACCCTAACGGGTATATTGCGTTGCTGGATGATGCGGATACCATCGTCAAAAAAATCAAGCGGGCGGTAACGGACAGCGAAAACGAAGTTGCGTATCGTGAAGGAAAAGATGGAATAAATAATCTTTTAGGCATTTATTCCGCCGTCACAGATAAAACGATGGGCGAGGCGCAGACGGAATTTGAGGGCAAGGGGTATGGGCATTTCAAAGCGGCGGTAGCGGAAGCGGTTGTTGAATGTATGCGGCCGATGTGGCAACGGTATAAGGAGCTTTCAGATAATAATGATTATGTGGAAAAAATATATACTGAGGGCGCGCTAAAGGCGGCTTATCTTGCTGATGGAACGCTTAAAAAGGTGTATGAAAAAATCGGATTTGTTATATAAGAATTAAAGCATTAGGGGGTGGTATTTAAATTGGAAAACAATATGCTCAGGCTGTTTTTTACATTGATTGTTGCCTTTTTGGTATCATTTGCCTCAACGCCGATAGTGAAAATATTGGCTAAAAAGATAGGGGCAATGGATGTTCCAAAGGATAAACGAAGGATGCACAACAAGCCTATTGCACGCCTTGGCGGGCTTGCGATTTTTTATGGATTTATCGTATCAATTCTGTGCTTTTCAAATATAGATACCGCCATGCGCGGGATGCTCATAGGAAGTGTAATTATTGCAGGTTTAGGTGTGATAGATGATGTGTTTGAAATCAAAGCATCGGCTAAGCTTAGCGTTCAAATAGCGGCGGCGGCGGTGGCGGTGCTGCATGGAATTGAAATAACTTACCTTACAAACCCCAATCTTCTAAGCGATGAAAAGTATATTGCGCTTGGAATATGGGCAATACCTATTACAATGATATGGATTGTCGGCGTTACAAACGCCGTTAATTTAATTGACGGTTTGGACGGGCTTGCAGCAGGGGTTTCATCCATTTCGTGTATATCCCTTTTTGCAATATCCCTTATTACAAAAGAAACAAACATTGCAATTTTAACGGCGGCTGCCGCAGGGGCGGCGTTTGGGTTTTTGCCGTATAATATATATCCTGCAAAAATATTTATGGGAGATACGGGGGCAAACTTTTTAGGATATTTTCTTGCATGCGTGAGCATTATGGGGCTTTTTAAAAGTTATGCGGTAATATCTTTTGCAATTCCGTTTTTGATATTAGGGTTGCCGATTTTTGATACGCTGTTTGCAATTGTACGAAGAATTTATCGAAAAAAATCCCCAATGGAAGCGGACCGCGGGCATTTACATCATCGGCTGATTGATATGGGCTTTGACCAACGGCAGACGGTGAAAATTCTTTGCATTGCAAGCGCATTGTTGTCGCTTAGCGCTGTTGTTCTTTTAATGAGCGGCGCGTCAAGGGCGGTAATACTTATACTTTCGGTAGTTTTGCTTGTGTGGACAGGCATGGCATTATCACAAAAGCAGGAGGAGAAAGAACTTTGAAAATAAAAGTTATGACGGTTTTCGGAACTCGACCCGAGGCGATTAAAATGGCGCCGCTTGTGCTGAAATTAAAAAGCAACCCCAAAATTGAAACTTGTGTTTGTGTGACGGCTCAGCACCGTGAAATGCTTGATAGTGTGCTTGAAATGTTTAACATAACGCCGGACTTTGACCTTAACATAATGCAATCGGGGCAAACGCTTTCAGACATCACAACCCGTGTGCTGATCGGGCTGGATGAGGTAATAAAAAAAGCGCAACCGGACATTGTTTTGGTGCATGGCGACACAACCACTTCTTTTGTGGGCGCGCTTGCCGCTTTTTATAACAAAACAAAAATAGGTCATGTAGAGGCGGGCTTGCGGACTTTTGATAAATACTTTCCATACCCGGAGGAGGTAAACAGGCTGCTTACCGGACGGCTTGCAGACCTGCATTTCGCTCCGACGGCGGCAAATAAGTTAAACCTTTTAAATGAAAATATAAATGCAGATAATATATTTATAACGGGGAATACTGTAATTGATGCATTAAAGACCACAGTAGACGAAAAATATCAGCTTAGCGATGATATAGGCAGCGCCGATTACGGCAATAAAAAGGTAATAATATTAACGGCGCATCGCCGAGAAAACTTGGGCGCGCCCCTTCAAAATATATGCAATGCGGTAAAACGCATTGTTACCGAATTTGACGATGTTGAGGTGGTTTATCCCGTACATTTAAACCCGGCCGTAAAAGATACGGTGTTCGGCATACTTGGAAATGTTGACAGGGTAAAACTAATTGACCCCGTTGATGTTCGTGATTTACATAATGCCATAAACAAATGCTATATCGTTATGACCGATTCGGGCGGTTTGCAAGAGGAGGCACCATCGCTTGGGAAACCCGTCTTGGTGCTTAGAAACGAAACGGAAAGACCGGAGGCGGTCAACGCGGGAACGGTGGCGCTTGCGGGGGTTGAGGAGGATAACATTTACACATTGGCTAAAAACCTTTTGACAAATAAAGTCGAATATGATAAAATGGCGCGGGCTGTTAATCCGTATGGCGACGGAAACGCCTCAGCCCGTATAGTTGACGGGATACTTTATCATTTTGGTTTAGGTGATAAGCCAGTTGATTTTGACCAATAATACGGAGGGATTTTAAATTGGGCTTAGAAATAATTGAAAGCATAAGGCAAGCTGAACAGCAAGCAAATGATATTTTAGAAAATGCGCAAAACGGCGCTCAACAAATTATTTCAGACGCTAAGCTGCAAGCGGATAAAACAATTTCAACTTTTGAAGCGGCGCTTGAAAAGCAAACGCAAAAAATAATTCAAGACGCTTGCGACAAGGCTCAAAAACAAGCAACGGAAATATTAGGGCAAGCGCAGGAAAAATGCAATCGACTAAAGGATGAATCGAGCGCCAACATGGAAAAGGCAATACTTTTTGTTACGGAAAAACTTAAAGGGGCGAAGTAAATGATTGTGGAAATGAGCAAGCTGACCATTGCCGGGCTTATGCAAGAGCGTTCTGCAATTATAAGGCACTTAATGAAGCTTGGCATAGTTCACCTTGATAAGGTGAAACTGACGGAGCAAGAGCAAAACAATGTTTTGGAATGTGCAAAATTTGACAGCGCCGAAGCCCGCATTGTCGAAATTGAGGACGAACTTCGCAAAATTTCAGAGGCAATATCCTTTTTAACGGAAACCGCTTCAAGCGGCAAAACGAAAAGCGCAAAAAGGAATATAACCTTTGACCGCTTTATAAATCAAGAAACTCACAGCGGGGTTTGGGAAAAGGTTTTTCAAGCCAACGGGCTTAAAAAAGAGATTGAACAAAAAAAAGGCGAGCTTGCCGCCCTAAAAAACGATATGTTGTTTTTAAAGGTGTGGGAAAGCTATAAATTGCCTGTCGAACTAACAAAAACCGCCGCAACCCAAATAATGACCGGCACAATTCCTGCAAACGCAAGTATTGATGAACTGTTATTGAATATGCGGGAAACTGATTTAGTTAACATAATATTATTAAACAGCGATAGTGACCAGCACTATGTAACAATTACGGTGCATAACAGCGTTTCGGCAAAAATAGCGGAGGAACTTAGAAAATATAATTTTTCGCCGGCGAATTTTGGTGATATAAAAGGAACAATTTTAGAAAATATACAATCGGTTGACGAAAAAATAAACGAGATTAAGGCGGAAATAGACGATTTATCGAAGCAAAGCGTGCAAGCCTGTGCAAACCTGCCCGATATATATGGTTTATATGATTATATATATAATATGCAGCAACGAAGGCGTGTTTTATCGAATTTTCTTACCACCGAAAAAGCGTTTGTTGTTGGCGGTTGGGTTCCGGCACGGTTGGCGGAGAAAATAAAAGTTGAAATAGAAAATAAATTTACCGTTTTTATAAAAGTTTCAGAGCCTGAGGAGGGGGAGGAAACTCCGGTGCTGTTAAAAAATAACCGTTTGATTTATCCGTTTGAAATGATAACCGAGATGTACAGTTTGCCGCTATCGAGCGGTATTGACCCAAATGCGGTGATGGCGCCGTTTTACTGGTTGTTTTTTGGTCTTATGCTTGGCGATGCGGTTTACGGGATACTGCTTACCGTTATTTGCGGCTTAATGGTTTGGAAGTTTAAAACGGAAAAGGGCACTATGATGGATAAGATGCTCAGGATGTTGGCGTTATGCGGCATTTCAACCTTCATATGGGGTGCGCTGTTTGGCAGTTGGTGCGGTGATTTGCCGAAAATGCTTTTGGGCAAGGAGATACCGCCGTTGTGGTTTGACCCGGGCAGCGACCCAATGCGGCTTATGATATGGTCATTTTTATTTGGAGCGGTACATCTTTTTGCAGGTATGGCAGTAAACGCATATATGCTTATAAGAGAAGGCAAATGGCTTGACGCAATTTTTGATATAGGGTTTTGGTATGTTACATTGGTAGGCGTCGGGCTGTTGTTTCTTGGAGGTTCTGCCGCCGCAATCGGTAAAAACATGGCAATTGCAGGCGCAATAGGCTTGATACTGACCCAAGGCAGAAAAGAAAAGAACATAATCAAAAAAATATCATCGGGCATTTTAAGTTTATATAATATAACAGGTTTTTTAAGCGATGTTCTTAGTTATTCAAGACTGCTTGCACTCGGGCTTGCAACAGGGGTTATATCACAGGTAATAAATCAACTTGGCATGATGCCGGGCGGTTTTGTTTCAATAGTTGCGGCATTGATTCTTATTATAACCTTGTTAGCAGGGCATGCGTTTAATATGGGAATTAACACACTGGGGGCATATGTACATTCTTCCCGACTGCAATATGTTGAATTTTTTGGGAAGTTTTATGAGAGCGGCGGCGATGCATTTGAGCCGCTGAAGGTAAAAACAAGGTATTTGCAAATAAAAGAAGGTTAAATTATTATATAACAGGAGGAAAGACATGGGTTTTGTAGAGATTTTGACAAACGGAACATTTTTATCGGTATTAGGGGCGGTTATGGCGGTTATAGTATCCGGCATGGGCAGCGCCAAAGGGGTTGGCTTGGTTGGCGAGGCGGCATCGGGGCTTATTACCGAAGAATCTGACCGATTTGGTCAGGCGTTGCTTTTGCAGGCGCTTCCCGGCACACAGGGCATTTATGGCGTGCTTACTGCATTTATGATACTAAATAAAATAGGGCTTTTAAGCGGTAATGTTGCGGTATCCTCTTTTGAAGGCGCGGCACTTTTGATAGCGGCGCTGCCTGTTGCAATAGTCGGTTATTTTTCGGCAATACGCCAAGCGCGCGTTTCCGCAGCGGCGATTGAAATAATAGCAAAAAGGCCGGAAGACCTTGCAAAAGGTATCACCTTTGCGGCAATGGTTGAAACATATGCTGTTTTGGCATTGCTTGCATCGATACTTGCAATTAACGGGTTACCTGTGCTCGGTTAATGGAAAACTGCTTACGGAAGGAATGTTTACCTATGGCGGGATTGGAAAGTATAATCCAAAAAATAATAGATGATGCAACACAAAAAGCAAGCAGCATAACGGAAAATGCAAAAATTAAAGGTGAGCAAATAGCAAAAGGCGCTAAAAAGCACATTAGCGAAAAAGAGGAAACAGCAAAAAAACTGGTGGCTCAAACGGCTAAGGTTAGGGCTGAACGCATAATTGCCTCAGCGCAGCTTGAGGGCAAAAAGCAATATCTTGCCGCTAAACAGGCGCTTATTGATGATGTGTTTTCCAAGTCGGCAAGCAAGCTTGCAATGCTTGAAACGGCGGAATACGAAAAGCTTATATCGGAAATGTCAAAAGGCATAGACGGCGAGGTTGTTTTGCTTTCGAGGGATAAGGAAAAAGGCACAGGCGGCGGGTTTATAATAAAAAAGGGAAAGGTTGAATATAACTTTTCTTTTGAGGCGCTTGCCAAAAATGCCAAAGAAAAGCTTGAAAGCGATGTAATATCAATTTTGTTCGGCTAAAGGAGGCAGGATGAAATCCATGGAAAGCACAAGATACAATGAGTTTGATTACACCGCATCTGTGGCGCGTTCACGGGTGATTGAAACACGCCTTCTTAGTCATTTGGATTTTGAAAAATTACTGACTGCCGATTCCGTACCCGATGCGATAGTCTTTCTTGCAAATGCGGGCTGGAAAACATTTGATGATTATAACAAAATGCTTTATAACCAAACATTTGAGCTTTTTGAGTTGTCGGTCAAGCTGGGGGCGGAAGGTTTTTTAAAGACGCAACGGCTAAAATATGACTATCACAACTTAAAGGCGCTTATAAAAACGGAACTTACAGCCCAGAAACAACATGATATACTAATTGATTTGGGTAATATTTCGCTAAAAGACATGAAAAACGCTGTGCTAAATGCTGATTACAAGCTGTTTTCAGAAAATATGGCAATGTCGGTTCCCGAGGCATACGAGCAATATGCAAAAACACCGGATGCACAGCTTGTAGATTTAATTTTTGATAATGCATACTTTAAGGATTTGGCTGATTTTATAAAAATACAGCCGGACGAAAAAACGCTTGATTTAATAAAAACCCAAATTGATATGCACAATATAAAAACATTTATGCGCATACGCAAAATGGGAAAAACATATGAATTTTCAAAAAAGGTGATTGCGCATGGCGGGTGGCTGCCGTATGAGTTTTACATTGAGCGGGTCGGCTCTTCCGATACTGATTTTTTAATATTTGAAAAGACCCCGTATTCAGCCTTGTTTTTGGAAGAAGATTTGGAACGCTCGCTTGATAACTATTTTATTCAAAAGGTTAAAAAGGCGCGAAAAGGACCGTTCGGGCTTGCTCCGTTGGCGGCATACTTTTTTTTGAAAGAAAACGAAATACAAAATGTACGCATTATTTTAACATGCAAAACGGCGGGAATGGACGAAAATATTATACGCAAAAGGCTGCGAGGATAGGGGGGGCATATTTGTGTATCGAGTAGCAATAATAGGCGATAGGGAAAGTGTGCTCAGCTTTAAAGCGGTGGGTTTTGATGTTGCGGATACGACAGATTCGGCAGAGGTTTTATCTGCATTTAACGATTTTGTTTCTAAAAACTATGCAATTATATTCGTTACCGAACAAGTTGCACAGCTTATAGAAACCGAAATTGAAAGCTATAAAGACAGACCATACCCTGCCGTAATAGTTATTCCGAATAACCGCGGTTCAAGCGGCATGGGAATGGACGCTATTAAAAAATCTGTTGAACGAGCCGTGGGCGCCGATATATTATTTAAAGAAGAAAATTAAGGTGGGTGTTTTTATTTGGGAACAATAATTAAGGTTTCCGGGCCTTTGGTAGTTGCGGAGGGCATGAAGGATGCCAATATGTTTGATGTTGTTCGCGTCAGTAACCATAACCTTATCGGAGAGGTTATAGAGATGCGTGACGATAAAGCTTCGATTCAAGTTTATGAGGAAACAACAGGGCTTGGACCGGGTGAACCTGTTACCACAACCGGTGCGCCGCTTTCGGTTGAACTAGGCCCGGGCTTGATAGAAAAGATGTATGACGGAATACAACGCCCCTTGGTGATTATGCGAGAGCAAGCGGGCACCAACATAACGCGGGGCATAGATGTGAGCGCGCTTGACAAACAAGCTAAGTGGGAGTTTATTCCCGACATAAAAGCGGGCGAAACGGTTGTCGGCGGCGATATAATAGGTCATGTTGACGAAACGGTTTTGGTTGTTCATAAAATTATGGTTCCAAACGGCGTATCAGGCAAAATAACCGACATCAAAAGCGGTTCTTTCACCGTTGAAGAAACTGTTGCGACAATTTTACGGATGAAGGAAAAACAGTAGATTTAACCATGATGCAAAAATGGCCGGTGCGTATCGGGCGACCGTATAATCAGAAACTTCCTCCCGAAATGCCGCTTGTTACCGGGCAGCGGGTTATTGATACATTATTCCCCATTGCAAAAGGTGGGGTTGCAGCGGTGCCGGGACCTTTCGGCAGCGGCAAAACGGTTGTTCAACATCAGCTTGCAAAGTGGGCGGATGCCGACATAGTGGTATATATCGGGTGCGGTGAGCGTGGGAACGAGATGACCGATGTGCTTATGGAATTCCCCGAGCTTAAAGACCCGAAAACAGGGCATTCCCTTATGAAACGCACCGTGCTTATTGCCAACACCTCCGATATGCCGGTTGCAGCGCGTGAAGCCAGCGTATATACCGGAATTACCATAGCGGAGTATTTTCGTGATATGGGTTATTCCGTTGCTGTTATGGCGGATTCAACTTCTCGCTGGGCAGAGGCGCTTCGTGAAATGAGCGGACGCCTTGAAGAAATGCCGGGTGAAGAAGGGTATCCTGCATACTTGGGTTCGCGAATTGCACAGTTTTATGAAAGGGCGGGGCGGGTGCTGTCGATGGGCACAATCCCCCGTGAAGGCGCGCTGACCGCAATTGGGGCGGTATCACCGCCGGGCGGCGATATATCCGAGCCGGTTTCGCAGGCCACCCTTAGAATAGTTAAGGTGTTTTGGGGTTTAGACGCTACATTGGCGTATAGAAGGCATTTTCCGGCAATTAACTGGATGACATCATATTCTTTATATTTGGATGCGCTTGGCGAATGGTTTTCCGAAAGCATTGCGGCAGACTGGAATAAGCTGCGAGCGGAGGCGATAAAAATTCTTTCGGACGAATCGGAATTAAACGAGATAGTTCAGCTTGTGGGCGTTGATGCGCTATCGGGCGATGACAGGGTTACGCTTGAAGTGGCGCGCAGCATTCGAGAAGACTATTTGCATCAAAACGCGTTTGACGATATAGACACATATACATCATTGCCTAAGCAATACGGGCTGTTAAAAATTATTTTAACATTATATAAATTAGCGCAGCAAGCCATAAAAGCGGGGGTTTCCATTGAACGAATATCCTCCATGAGGGTGCTTGAAAGAATTGGCAGAGCAAAATATACCCCCGAGCAAGATTCGGCGGCTGCGTTTGCTCAAATAGAAGAAGCGCTCGCAAAAGAAATGGACGAGCTGACGAGAGATAATGCGTAGTTTTACTGTAATTTTGTAACCGGAAAGGAATGAATCTGAATATGATTAAGGAATACAGAACAATATCCGAAGTTGCCGGTCCTTTAATGCTTGTCAAGGATGTAGAGGGCGTAACATACGGCGAACTTGGTGAGATAGAACTTGTAAACGGCGAAACGCGGCGTTGTCAGGTGCTTGAAATTGACGGTAAAAATGCAATTGTACAGCTTTTTGAAAACAGCGCGGGGCTTAACCTTGAACAAAGCAAGGTTAGGTTTTTGGGCAGAAGCATTGAGCTTGCGGTGTCTGCTGACATGTTGGGGCGAATTTTTGACGGGATGGGAAATCCAAAAGACGGCGGACCTGCCGTTATAGCGGAAAAACGACTGGATATAAACGGAACTCCGATTAACCCTGCCGCACGGAACTATCCGTCCGAGTTTATCCAAACGGGCATCAGCGCCATTGATGGTTTAAATACCCTTGTTCGAGGGCAAAAGCTGCCTATATTCTCCGGTTCGGGGCTGCCTCATGCCAATCTTGCGGCGCAAATAGCGCGGCAGGCAAAAGTAAGGGGCACGGATGAAAAATTTGCCGTTGTTTTTGCGGCAGTCGGCATTACGTTTGAAGAAGCAAACTTTTTTATAAACGATTTTAATGTTACGGGAGCGATAGACAGGACGGTAACTTTTATTAACCTTGCAAATGACCCGGCGATAGAGCGAATAGCCACGCCTCGTATGGCGCTGACCGCCGCGGAATATCTTGCTTTTGATTGTAATATGCATGTTTTGGTTATTATAACCGATATAACAAATTACGCTGAAGCGTTACGAGAGGTTTCGGCGGCAAAAAAAGAGGTTCCCGGGCGGAGAGGTTACCCCGGCTATTTATACACCGACCTTGCAACGATGTATGAGCGCGCAGGGCGTAAAATCGGCATCGATGGGTCAATTACGCTGATTCCCATTTTGTCAATGCCGGAGGACGATAAAACACATCCCATTCCCGACTTAACGGGATATATAACGGAAGGGCAAATAATATTAAGCCGTGAGCTTTATAGAAAAAACATTATGCCGCCCATAGATGTTTTACCGTCCCTTTCGAGGCTTAAAGACAAGGGCGTTGGGGAAGGCAAAACAAGGGAAGACCATGCAAGCACCATGAACCAACTTTTTGCAGCTTATTCAAGAGGTAAAGACGCAAAAGAGCTTATGGTGATTTTGGGCGAGGCGGCGCTTACCGATATAGACAAGCTGTATGCGCAATTTGCAGAGGAATTTGAACTTAAATATGTGTCGCAAGGCTTTGACGCAAACCGCTCTATTGAACAAACGCTTGACATTGGATGGGAACTGCTTTCCATCTTACCGAAAACAGAGCTAAAACGAATTAGTGAAGAATTGATAGAAAAGTATTTGGGCAGGTGAGGATATGGCTATTGCAAATGTCAACCCAAACCGCATGGAGCTTTCAAAGCTGAAAAAAAGGCTGGAAACGGCACGGCGAGGTCATAAGCTGTTAAAAGACAAACGAGACGGGCTGATGAAAGAGTTTTTGGAAATTGTCCGTGTAAATAAGGCGCTTAGGGAGACGGTTGAAGCTAATTTAAAAGGCGTTTACGAAAACTTTCTTGTGGCAAGCGCTATAATGTCAAAACAAGTTTTGGAAAATAGCCTTATGTTCCCCAAGCACAGGGTAGAGGTGGGAATTCAAACCAAAAACATAATGTCGGTGAATGTTCCTGTCTTTAATTTTGAGCAAAAACAAGACGATTTGTATTCATATGGTTTTTTCGGAACATCAGGGCAGCTTGACGCTTCGATTAATCGCTTGGGGGAAGTTTTGCCCGATTTGCTTGCACTTGCCGAAAAAGAAAAAAGCGCACAGTTGCTTGCGGCAGAGATAGAAAAAACGCGCCGCCGTGTAAACGCGCTTGAATATGTTATGATTCCTCAATTTACCGAGAAAATTCGGTTTATAAAAATGAAGCTTGATGAAAGCGAGCGCAGCACAACGACAAGGCTTATGAAGGTTAAGGATATGATGATTAAAGAAATGTTATCCAAAAATAATATGTCTTAAATAATGCAAAATCGAGCCTTTTGGCTCGATTTTACTTTAATCTTGAAAGCGCCGCTGCTGTTTTTTGATTACGATGTGATGCGGCTTTTATGTTGTGCTGTTATCTATGGTGTTATTTCTGTCATTTTGATTGTCTTGGGTGGGATTTCTTTTGTTGTTTTGAGATTTGTTTTTCTTCTTCTGCTGCTTTCTGTTAGTGAATTGGTTGTCCTTCGCCATAAAAAACCCTCCTTTGTTTTGGTTGCCCCAATACTTTGCTACGCTACTTTTCAGCTATTGAAAATTATGTCACAATAGTATTTATTTCCTAATTTTTTAATTTTATTCATCCCGCAAACATACGGCTTTGTTTTTGATTGATATTAGCCCAACTCCCAATCTATCGGATCAATTTTATTTTGTTGCAAAATTTTATTTGTTTTTGAAAAGTGGCGACAACCGAAAAACCCGCCAAATGCAGAAAGGGGACTTGGGTGAGCGGCTGTGAGTACAAAATGGTTGGTGTTTGACAAAAGCGCTTGTTTTTGCTGTGCGGAGCGCCCCCAAAGCAGGAATACAATGGGTTTTTCTCTTTCTGCCAGCTTTGAAATCACATTGTCTGTAAATGCCTCCCACCCCTTTTTGCTATGCGAAAGAGCCGCCCCACGGCGAACTGTTAAAATGGTGTTTAGCAACAGCACTCCTTGTTTTGCCCATGCGGTAAGGTCGCCTGATTTTGGCGTTTTTGTTCCGACATCAGAATTTAGTTCCTTAAATATGTTAACAAGCGATGGCGGAATGGGCGCCCCCGCTTTTACGGAAAACGCCATTCCATGCGCTTGGTTGGGGTTATGATAAGGGTCTTGACCTAATATCACCGCCTTCACATCATTATAGGATGTGTTTTTGAACGCATTAAAAATATCATACATATCCGGATAAACGGTAAAGGCAGAGTATTCATCCTTTAAAAACTTTCTGAGCGTCAAATAATAATCTTTTTCAAATTCTTCTTTTAAAATATTATCCCATTCGTTTTCAAATTGTATCAATGAAATCACCTCTGTTTAAAGATTATCATAATAAGGAACATTTGTAAATAGTAGACAAAACCCTGTTTTTGTTGTAAAATAACAATAGGTGATTTATTGTGAAAAATAAAATAGTGTACTTTTGCAACAATTGCGGATATGAAACCCCAAAATGGATGGGGAAATGCCCCGGCTGCGGGGATTGGGATACAATGACCGAGGAAAGGGAACCGGCAAAAGAATCAGTCAAGTATACAAAATCGTTTGTGCGCAAGCCGGAAAAACTTGATGATGTTGCCTTTTTAAAGGAAGAGCGCTTTAAGACAAATATTTTTGAGCTTGATAGGGTTTTAGGCGGCGGAATAGTGAAGGGCTCTCTTGTTTTGGTGGGTGGAGACCCGGGTATCGGGAAGTCAACCTTACTTTTACAAATGTGCCAAACAGTTGACAAATCGGTTAAAATTTTGTATGTGTCGGGCGAGGAATCCTCACGCCAAATTAAAATGAGGGCGCAGCGTCTTTCGGTTGACACGGACAACCTTTTGGTTTTGTCCGAAACGGAACAGGGAAATATAATAGAAGCAATTAATCAAACAAACCCTGATGTTGTGATAATTGATTCGGTGCAAACGGTATACGACAGCGGTTTGTCGTCTGCTGCGGGGAGCGTAAGCCAAATTAGGGAAGTGACGCAAAGCTTTATGCGGCTTGCAAAAGAAAGTGAAACTTCTATTTTGCTTGTCGGCCATGTTACAAAGGAGGGTGCAATTGCCGGCCCGAGAGTGCTTGAACATATGGTTGATTGCGTTTTATATTTTGAAGGAGAGCGCCACCAGCATTACAGGATTTTACGGGCGGTTAAAAATCGTTTTGGCTCTACTAATGAAATTGGCGTTTTTGAAATGAGCGATGAGGGGCTGAAGGAGGTTTTAAACCCTTCTGAAATGCTTTTATCCGGAAGACCCAGCAATACAAGCGGCTCGTGCGTTATTTGTACCCTTGAGGGCACACGCCCTATTTTGGCAGAGGTGCAGGCGCTCGTTACGCGCTCGAATTTTCCAACCCCTCGGAGAATGTCAACAGGTATTGACTATAACAGGGTTTCGTTGCTGCTTGCTGTGTTGGAAAAAAGAATGGGATATAACTTATCGTCACAAGATGCGTATGTAAATGTGATAGGCGGAATCAGAGTTGACGAGCCTGCCGCAGATTTAGGAGTTGCATTGGCGGCGGCATCAAGCTATAAAGGTTTTTCCATCGGGAAGGATGTGCTTGCGTTTGGAGAGGTTGGCTTAACAGGCGAAGTTCGCGCTGTAAATAACATAGAAAAACGCATAGCGGAAGGCATTAAGCTTGGCTTTAAAACAATAATTCTGCCCAAGGGCAATAAAATAAAAAACACCTTTTCCGACAATGCCACGATACATAAAGTTGCCAGCTTACATGAAGTTTTAAATATTTTTGACAAATCTTATAAAAAGTAGTATAATTGGTATATAAGGGAGGTAATGACCAAATGTTTAATGTAGGTGACAAAATTGTCTATCCTATGCATGGGGCGGGAATTATCGAGGCCATCGAAGAAAAGAAAATTTTAAAGCAAAAGCAATCGTATTATATAATGAAAATGCCTATCGGAGACATGAAAGTTATGATACCGGTGAAAAACTCCGCCGAGATAGGTATTAGGTATATTATCGATAAAGCAACCGGCTGCGAAATTTTAACAAAGTTTAAAACTATGAAAACAGACATCAATGATAACTGGAACAAGCGGTATCGTGAAAATATGATAAAAATCCGCTCCGGCAACATTTTAGATGTTTTAGATGTTGTAAAATCACTTATGCTGCGCGAAAAGGAAAAAGGGTTATCGACCAGCGAAAGAAAAATGCTATGCAATGCAAAGCAAATACTTATAAGCGAGCTTGTGCTTGCCAAAGTTGCGGTGTATGAGGAAATAGAAAAAGAATTAGAACAGGCGGTTGACATTGAATGCGACCTTGCAAAAGAACAGTAATAAATCGGTGACGCCATACAAGGCGTCTTTTTTTTTGGCATTTTGCATCAATAAAAACCAAAGCCGAATATAACAATTCTTTTGCGCAAAATTGCACATAACATTTTTAATTTTCATAATATATAACAAAATGTTTATTATAAAAACCGGAGGTTATGGGATTGGGTAAAAAATTTCTTGTCTGCGGCGGAGACTTGCGCCAGGTAGAGGTGGCTAAAATGCTTTCCGGCTATGGATATAGTGTCGGTGCATATGGTTTTTCACAAGATGTGAATATAAAACCATCCGTTAAAATTTTTGATGAACTAAACGAGGCATTGGATTTTGCCGATATTATTATATTACCGTTACCGTGCAGCGCCGATAATAAGAATGTTAATATGCCGATGACAAATAAAAAACTTTCTTTTGCATATCTTTTTAAGCAAATTAAAGACGAAAAAATAGTGGTTGCCGGCAATGTTTCAAGTGAAATTGCGGATTTTGCGCAGCAAAGCAATGTATATATTTTGGATTATTATAACAGAGAGGAACTTAAAATTTTAAACGCAATTCCGACAGTTGAGGGCGCTATTCAAATCGCAATGGAGGAAACGGCGCACACTATACATTCAAGCAAATGCATGGTAACCGGCTATGGGCGAATCGGCAAGCTGCTTTCTCATTCTCTTAAAAGCTTGGGCGCCGATGTAACTGTTTCCGCTCGAACATTGGCAGACCTTGCGTGGATAAAGGCGAATGGGTATACCGCCGTTCAAACTTCGCATATAGATAGCCTGATTTACTCGCAGGATGTGATTTTTAATACCGTTCCGACAGTTATTTTTGACAAAAAGACCCTTGGGCGGGTTTCAAAAGATTCTCTTATTATTGATTTGGCAAGCAAACCGGGCGGGGTAGATTTAGATGCGGCATCCCAGCTTGGCATTAGGACTATATGGGCATTATCCCTGCCGGGAAAGGTTGCCCCTTTAACTGCCGGAAGGATAATAACAGACACCATTATAAACATAATGAAAGAACTGGGGGTGTAAAAGTTGGATTTAAGTAATGTAAAAATAGGGTTCGCGCTTACCGGTTCGTTTTGTACCATTCCCGAGGTTATACCTCAACTCGAACTAATTGTTCATGCCGGCGCTAAGGTTATTCCGATTATGTCTGAAATAGTTTACAAAACAGACACCAGATTCGGCAAAGCGTTGGAGCTTATTTGGCGTGTGGAAGACATAACCGGCGGCAAAATAATTCATACAATAAGCGATGCAGAGCCTATCGGACCAAAAAGAATGTTAGATATTTTAGTGGTTGCGCCATGCACCGGCAACACGCTTTCAAAGCTTGCAAACGGGATAAACGACTCAACTGTCACCATGGCGACAAAGGCGCACTTGCGAAATCTCAAACCGGTTGTTATTGCCGTTTCTACAAACGATGGGCTTGGTGCAAATGCAAAAAATCTTGCATTGCTGCATGCAAGTAAAAACATATATTTAGTGCCGTATAGACAGGATGACCATGATAAAAAACCGAATTCCCTTGTTGCAAAAATTGATTTGTTAATTCCCGCACTTAGCGCGGCGCTGCTTGGAGAGCAACTTCAACCGGTGCTGATTTAGGTGTTTTAATAATACTCTATTTACAACTTTTCTTTTGTTTGTTATAATATACACATTATATGCAATAAACGAATTTTTATTTAATGCATGATATTATTTGGGGTGTATATGATTGAAACGATTTATTCCGACAGAATATGCAAACGGCATACATGATATTGATGTAAAAGGGCTAAAGGATAAAGGTATAAAGCTTATAATGCTTGATATCGATAACACTTTAGCGCCTTCGAGTAAAAAGGCTCCTTCCGCTTCAACCGTAAACTGGATTGCAAACGCAAAAAAAATGGGGCTGGAGGTTGTCCTTTTTTCAAACAACTCGAAAAAAAGGGTTAATTTTTTTAACAAGCAACTTAACCTTTACACAATCCATAGGGCGCTTAAGCCTCTTGCTTATAACTTTATTAAAATAGCCAAAAGGTTTGATGTGGGAATTGATGAGATTTGCATGATAGGAGACCAAATTTTTACCGATGTGTGGGGCGCAAACAATGCGGGCGTAATGTCTATACTTGTGTTGCCGCTTTCTGCTGATGAGGGTATTGATATTCGATTTAAAAGGTTTTTTGAAAACAGGGTAATTAAAAAAAATAAACCGGAAACATATTGCCTTATCGGAAATCCTGTGGCTCACAGCAAATCACCTATTTTGCACGAGCAGGTCTATAAATTTTACGGCATTAAAGCAAAGTATATGCTTTGCCATGCCGAAAAGGAAAACCTACGCCAAATTCTTTTGCAGTTTAAAAAAACAGGTGTAAAGGGGTTTAACATTACAGTACCTTTTAAGCACGATATTATGCCTTATCTGCATGAGATTTCGGCTGACGCAAAAAAAATAGGCTCGGTAAATACCGTTTCAATAAATGATGGAAATTGGACAGGCTATAATACTGATGTAACAGGTTTTGCAATGCAGTTAAAGTCAAATAACACAGTTATAAAAGGCAGCAGGGTGAAAATAATAGGGGCGGGCGGCTCAACCGCAGCTATTGTATATGCTGTGTTGTCGGAGGGGGCTGCAAGTGTGACCGTATATAACCGTACAATGGATAAGGCAAGGCAGCTTGCATTGAAATTTGACGGCGTCGTTGCAGCCGCTCTTGATGAATTTAATGCTAAGGATTGCGATATACTCATAAACACCACCTCGGTTGGGCTGTATCCCCAAATTGATAAATCGCCGGTCAGCGATTTAGAGGGAATATCACAAAGCGCCATTGTTTATGATATTATATACAACCCGCCGGAAACTCGCTTCATGAAAATTGCCAAAGAAAGAGGCTGTCAGGCGTATAATGGTTTGGATATGTTGATATTTCAGGGGCTTGCCGCAGACGAAATATGGTTTGGCAAAAAAATAATAAATGATGAACTTATACAACAGATAAGAGAAGTAATCGGCAATTAGTTTTATATATACGAAAAATAAATTTATGTGCGAATTGAATTAATTTGCAACAGAAACGGGGTTTAAATATGAAAAACGAAGCAAGATTTGGTAGCGCGGGAAATCCGGACAGTTTTTACAGCCAAGGGGGTAAATCATCGCTTGAAATGCCAAAATGGCTTGCGGATATTGGGCTTAATGCATATGAGTATCAAGCGTCAAGGGGGGTGCGAATATCCGCCGAAAGCGCAAAAAAACTTGGCGCGCTTGCTCAGCAATACAATGTCGCATTATCGGTGCATTCTCCTTATTATATAAATATTTCAAGCACCGAGCCGGAAAAAATCGAAAAAAGCTTGGGTTATATTTTGTCAACCGCAAATGCCGCAAACAATATGGGCGCAAACAGGATAGTTGTGCATATGGGCGCGGCAATTAACATAACAAGAAAAGAAGCCATGGATATATCAAAAAAGACTGTTTATGCCGCACTTAAAAAAATGGACGAGCAGGGGCTTGGGAATGTCAGCATTTGCCCCGAAACTATGGGTAAGATAAATCAAATGGGAACGCTTGACGAGGTGCTTGAACTTTGCAAGCTGGACGAGCGGCTTATACCGACTATTGATTTTGGGCATCTAAACTCAAGGAGCTTGGGAAGCCTTACTAAGCCGGAAGACTTTGAAAATGTAATAGACAAAATGCAAGCGGCGCTTGGCGAGTGGCGCGCAAAAAACTTTCATTGCCACTTTAGCAAAATCGAATACACAAAGGGCGGCGAAAGAAAGCATTTAACCTTTGAGGATACGGAGTACGGTCCGGAATTTGAGCCGTTTGCGGAAATTATGGTAAAGCATTCTCTAACCCCGATTATTATATGCGAATCTGCCGGAACGCAAGCGGAGGATGCGGTTGCAATGAAACAAATGTGGCAGGAATGGAGCTTAAAATGAAACTTATAATAATAAACGGACCCAATCTCAATATGCTTGGGGTTAGAGAGCCGGAAGTTTACGGAAAACAAACATTAAACGAAATAAACGATAAAATTGCTGCCGAGGCGCAAAGAAAAGGGGTTTCAATTGATTTTTATCAATCGGACAGCGAAGGCGAAATAATAAAAAAAATTCACTCCTGTCAAGGCGTTTATGACGGTATAATACTAAACGCCGGGGCGTTGTCGCATTATAGCTATGCCTTACGCGATGCAATTCCCATAGCGGGTATACCTGTGGTTGAAGTGCACATTTCAAATGTGTATAAAAGAGAAAGTTTTCGCCAAAAGTCTGTTATTTCAGCCGTTTGTCAAGGCGTAATATGCGGGTTTGGCATTAAGGGCTATCTTATGGCGCTTTATTATTTTACGGAGGAAAAGTATGAGGGTTGAACGGATAAGAAGGCAGCTGAAAGAAACTGATGTTGATGCTTTTTTAATATCGTCTTACGAAAACAGGCGTTATGTCAGCGGTTTTTCGGGAAGCGCCGGTTTTGTTGTTATTTCAAGCGATGTATCGCTGTTGGCAGTTGACGGAAGATATGTTATTCAGGCTGCCGATGAGTCGCCTGATTTTGGGATTGTACATTATAAGCACAATCCCTATGATATATTAAAAAAATACTCTTTTAAACGCATTTATATCGAAAAGGAACAAGTTACAATGTCGCAATTTGACAAGCTTGAGAAAACACTTTGCGATGTTGAATTTTTAGACGGTTCGCCTATATTGAGCGACATGCGCAAGATAAAAACGCCCGACGAAATTGCCGCAATAAAAAAAGCGGCGGATGTTGCCGATAAGGCTTTTTTGGACTTGCTGCAATACATAAAGCCGGGGTTAACCGAAAGGCAAGTAGCGGCAAAGCTTGATTACCTTATGCAAGCCAACGGTGCGGAAAGACCATCGTTTAACACTATTGTTGCATCTTCAAAGCGAGGCGCATTGCCGCATGCACGCCCAACCGACAGCAAAATCAGCAAAGGCAGTTTCGTGGTGATGGATTTCGGGGCGGTTGTAGATGGGTATTGCTCTGATATGACCCGAACCGTTGCGATAGGCGCTGCAAGCGATGAAATGAGAGAGGTTTATTATACTGTGTTGGATGCGCAAAACCAAGCTATAAACGCCATCAAGGAGGGCGTCAAATGCTTTGAGGTTGATAAAAAGGCGCGTGATGTTATAGAAAAAAAGGGGTTTGGGCAAAATTTCACACATTCTCTTGGACATGGCGTGGGGCTTGATTTGCATGAAAAACCGATTTTATCAACTAAAACGGAAGAAGTGTTGCAAGCCGGAAATGTTGTAACGGTTGAACCGGGGATATATCTTGAGGGAAAGTTTGGGGTTAGGATTGAAGATTTAATTGCCGTTACAAAGCAGGGCTATGTCAACCTGACGGGCGCGTCTAAAGAATTGATTGAAAAATAGTTCTTGATATTTTTGCTCTGATAGTATAAAATATCAAAAGTGGGGTTTTACGGTTATCGATATTAAATAAAAATGAGGTGATTTTCCGATGATATCAGCAGGAGATTTTAGAAACGGAATAACTTTTGAAATGGAAAACAATGTATATCAGGTTGTTGAGTTTCAGCATGTGAAACCGGGAAAAGGCGCGGCTTTTGTGCGTACAAAGCTTAAGGATGTAATCAACGGTTCAACAATCGAACGCACATTTCGTCCTTCGGATAAAATGCCAAAAGCGCATATTGAGCGCAATGAAATGGAATACTCTTATAGTGACGGCGGTTTATTTTATTTTATGAATAAAGAAACTTATGAGCTTATGCCTCTTGATAGCGAGCAACTTGGCGATTCGTTAAAGTTTGTCAAGGAAAACGACACAGTCAGGATTTTAAGCTACAAGGGTTCTGTGTTTGGCGTTGAACCGCCGAATTTTGTGGAGCTTACCGTAACGGAAACAGAGCCCGGTTTTAAAGGGGATACGGCGCAAGGCGCAACAAAGCCTGCAACGGTTGAAACGGGCGCCGTTATTACCGTTCCGCTGTTTATAAATCAGGGCGAGAAGGTTCGCATTGACACGCGCACAGGCGAATACATGGAGCGTGCATAAGCGATATTGCGAAACATAATCTATAATTAGGAGGGTAAAAAAATGTCTGTAATTACAGAGAAAGTATCATATCTTAAAGGGCTTGCGGAGGGATTTAAAATTAATAAAGACACAAATGAAGGGAAACTGTTTACCGAAATAATAAATGTTTTAGGAGAAATTGCAGAGGCTGTCGAATACTTAGAGGACCTTCAAGATGAGGTGTTTGAAAGAGTATATGATTTAGAAGATGAAGTTTATGATGAAGATTCAGATGATGATTATGATTTTTACGGCGAAGATGACGACTATGACGGGCAGTTTTCTGTGAAATGCCCCAGCTGCGGCGAAGAATTTTTTATTGATGAAGACGATTTAGATAACGAAGATGATATTGTGTGCCCAAGCTGCAACGAATCGATTGAAATTGAGTTAGGCGGCTGCTGCTGCGAAGAGGATGACGAGGAATAGAGCCGAATAAATTTTGCGGTTAAATTTATATGCATAGGGGTGTTTTTGCTTTGCCTTTTTTTATAGCTTTTGCGGTTGCGGTTTTTGACCAATATACAAAGGCGCTTGCAATTAAAAAACTTGCAGGCGGCACTATACCGATTATAAAAGACATATTTCACTTTACCTATGTTGAAAATACCGGGGCTGCGTTTGGAATTTTTAAAGACGGTAACACAGTGTTTACAATAGTTACAGCAATTATTTTAATTGGCATAATTGTTGCGTTGATTGCAATAAAACCGCAAGACCTATACATTAAGATAAGCTCGGGGCTTGTTTTGGGCGGCGCTGTGGGCAATTTGCTGGATAGGATTTTTCGGGGGTTTGTGATTGATTTTTTGGATTTTAGAGTGATAAGCTATCCTGTTTTTAACATTGCAGATAGCTTTATTGTAATCGGTGCAATTATTATTTGCGTAAAATTTGTGTTTTTTGAAAAGAAAAGCGGGCAAGAAAATGCAAAAATATAACTTAGTTTCTGATTTGTGTGTTAGAATTGATAAGTTTATTTCAATTAAAATACCGTCGCTGTCACGCTCATACACGCAAAAGCTGATAGATGACGGTTTTGTTTTAGTTGACGGCGTAAAAATAAAAAGAAACTTTATTTTAAAAGAAAATCAAAACATAGCAATAATCGTTCCTGAAAAAGCGGATTTAAGCATTGGACCGGAGGATATAGCCCTTGAAATAGTCTATGAAGATGAGTGTTTGCTCATTATAAACAAGCAGCAGGGTTTGGTTGTGCATCCATCGGCAGGCAATCCTCACGGAACATTGGTAAATGCGCTTGTTCGCCATTGCGGAGATTCCCTTTCTAAAGTGAACGGTCATTTTCGTCCCGGCATTGTGCACAGGCTTGATAAGGATACAAGCGGGCTGCTTATCGTTGCAAAAACCGATTTTGTTCACACCCATATACAACGGCAATTTAAAGAACATACGGCGCTTAGAAAATACATTGCAATAGTGCACGGGGGCGTGAAAAATGACACAGGCGTAATTGACAAGCCCATTGGAAGGCACCCCGTTTTGCGCAAAAAGAAATGCGTAGGGGGAGAAAACGCAAAAGATGCCGTCACATATTACAAGGTGTTAGAGCGTTTTGGAAAATATACTTTTGTGGAATGCACACTAAAAACCGGAAGGACACATCAAATACGGGTGCACATGGCAAGTGTCGGGAATCCGATACTTGGCGATAAGGTTTACGGCAAAAAAAAAGAAAAGCTTAACTTGGCAGGGCAACTGCTGCATGCTAAGACTTTGGGGTTTGTGCACCCAAAGTCAATGGAATACATGGAGTTTGACAGTCAAATTCCACAGCGATTTGAAAAGGTTTTACATACAATGGGTAAACCTTGGGCAAAAAAGCTTGACAAACATGTGTAAATTAAATAAAATACTGTATACGGTGTCAAATATATGCACCGCGCATCATTGTTAACACCCATAATGTTAAAATTATCGGTTTAAAATAGGGGGGGCATGAAAAATGGGGTATAATGTAGCACAAAAGCTTATAAAAGACCATCTGTTAAGCGGTTCTATGGTTGCAGGCAAAGATATTTCAATCAAAATCGACCAAACGCTTACCCAAGATTCAACAGGGACAATGGCATATTTGCAATTCGAAGCGCTTGGAATTCCAAGGGTTAAAACGGAATTATCGGTGGCATACATCGATCACAATACGCTGCAAGCGGGGTTTGAAAATGCGGATGACCACAGATATATTCAAACGGTTGCAAAAAAATACGGCATATATTATTCACGACCCGGCAATGGGATTTGTCATCAAGTTCATTTAGAGCGATTTGGCAAGCCCGGCAAAACATTGCTCGGCTCAGACAGCCACACCCCGACCTGCGGCGGCATAGGTATGCTTGCCATAGGCGCGGGCGGTCTTGATGTGGCGGTTGCCATGGGGGGCGGGGCGTATCATTTAACCATGCCAAAGGTTAAAAAAATTGTCCTTACCGGCAAACTAAGCCCATGGGTAACGGCAAAGGATATTATTTTAGAAGTTTTGCGCCGCTCGTCCGTTCGAGGCGGTGTGGGATACATTATAGAATACGGCGGCGAAGGCGTTTTGTCGCTTGGAGTTCCCGAACGAGCCACCATTGCGAACATGGGCGCCGAGCTTGGAGCAACTACCTCTGTTTTCCCAAGCGATGAAATAACAAAACAGTTTTTAGAATCGCAAGGCAGAAAAAGCGATTGGCAGCCCCTTACAGCGGATAGCGATGCTGTGTACGATGAAGAAATTACAATTAACTTGTCTGAGTTGGTTCCGATGACAGCAAAACCGCATATGCCGGACAATGTTGACACGGTGGAGAATGTCGGAAACATTGCGGTTGACCAAGTTTTTATCGGAAGCTGTACAAATTCTTCATACCGTGACATGATGGCGGCGGCAAACATATTAAAAGGCAAAACAGTTCATCCGGATGTGAGTTTGGTTATAGGCCCGGGTTCGCGTCAGGTTCTTAACATGCTTGCATTAAACGGTGCGCTTGCCGATATGATTTCGGCGGGTGCGCGAATTTTGGAAAGTGCATGCGGCCCTTGCATAGGAATGGGTCAAGCGCCTAAAACAAATGCAATTTCACTCCGTACAAATAATAGAAACTTTGAAGGCAGAAGCGGCACAAAAACCGCAAATATTTATATCGTAAGCCCTGAAACAGCGGCGGCAAGCGCGCTAACAGGGATTTTGACCGACCCTCGAAGCTGCGGAGATGCCCCCCAAATTGATATGCCCGAAAGCTTTGTGGTAAATGATAATATGATTGACCCTCCTGCGCAAGATGGCAGCAAAGTTGAAATTGAACGCGGTCCTAACATAAAGCCCTTTCCGGTTAATGTGCGGCTTAGCGAAACATTGCGCGGAAAAGCCCTTATAAAGGTGGGGGATAATATAACGACCGACCATATTATGCCCTCCAATGCAAAGCTGTTGCCGTATCGTTCTAATATTCCATATCTGTCTGATTACAGCTTTATGTGGTGCTCTCCGGATTTTCCGAAACGAGCAAGGGAAAATGGCGGCGGGTTTATTATAGGCGGCACGAACTATGGGCAAGGCTCATCACGTGAGCATGCGGCGCTTGTACCGTTGTACTTAGGCGTTAGGGCGGTTATAGTAAAATCCTTCGCGCGAATACACATGTCGAACCTTATCAATTCAGGTATTTTGCCGCTTACATTTAAAAACGACCAAGACTATGATAATATATACGGCGATGATGAACTGGTGCTCAGCGGCATAAGAGAGGCAATTAAAAACAAGGATCAAATTATTTTGAGCAACGAAACAAGGGGCTTTGATATACAGCTTGAAGCGGATTTGTCTGACCGTCAGCGTGAAATACTGCTTGCGGGCGGGCTGATTAACTATACTAAAAAAGGTGAGGATAATTAAATGAGCACAGCTATAACAACAGCGCAAGAAAAATTCGGGAAAATTTTATCCGACCAACTTTTACGAGTTGAAAGGATGAAAAAGGAAGAGGATTTTATTGATTATAATAAGCTTGACAAAATTATTATCGGGGTTGTGGGCGGCGACGGCATAGGTCCTGCTATTACCAATGAGGCTAAAAGAATATTGGAGTTTTTACTGCAAGGTAAAAATGTTGAGTTTAGGGAGATAGACGGCTGCACAATAGAAAAACGCGCCGAGTGCGGGAAAGCGATTCCGGACGATGTTTTGGCGCAACTAAAACAATGCCATGTGATATTAAAAGGTCCCACCACAACGCCGAGGGCAGGGGATAATTGGCCTAACATCGAAAGCGCCAATGTTGCCATGAGAAAAGAGCTGGATTTGTTTGCAAATGTCCGCCCTGTAAAAGTGCCGTCGGAGGGAATAGATTGGACATTTTTTAGGGAAAATACAGAAGGACCGTATGCGTTGGGCTCTGACGGCTTGCATCTGGACGATGACATAGCGATAGATTTTTGCGTAACCACAACACAGGGTAGTGAGCGGATTGCAAAGGCAGCTTTTGATTATGCGAAAAAAGCCGGGAAAAGCAGGGTAACATGCGTTACAAAAGCGAATGTTATTAAAACAACCGACGGAAAGTTTTTAAATATTTGCCAAAGGATAGCAAAAGATTATCCCGGCATTGAGCTTGACGATTGGTATATCGACATAATGACAGCAAAGCTGATTGATAAAAAGCGGCGTACGCAATTTCAAGTTTTGGTTTTGCCTAACCTTTACGGCGATATTCTCACCGATGAGGCGGCGGAATTTCAAGGCGGCGTTGGGACGGCAGGGAGCGCAAATTTAGGCAAACGGTATGCAATGTTTGAGGCTATCCACGGCAGCGCTCCAAGAATGGTTGAAGAAGGACGGGCAAAATATGCAGACCCATGCAGTATTATACGAGCAGCTGTAATGCTTTTGGAGCATATCGGCTTTGTACAAGAATCAAAAAAACTTGAAAAAGCGCTTGATTATTGCATGTATGAAGAAAAGAAGCTTGCGATAACCGGTAGAGATACCGGGGCAACGAGCGCTGAATTTGCAGACTATGTAATGGAAACGATAAAAGGACTGTAATTTCAAATGAGGCTTCAAGGATTTTTAGAAATGCTCGATTCATCAAATGAATATAAAGAGCTTTTAAATAAAATAAATGACGGGCTGTTGCCAGTCAATCTTTTGGGGGTGTCGCAGTCTGCTGCGGCACACCTTGTTTTTTGCTTGAGCAACAAGGCGCAGCAGCCGTCACTTGTTGTTGTTCCGGATGGAATAACCGCAAAAAACCTTGCAGCCGACTTAAAGCTGTTTTTAGGTGATAATGTGTTGCTCTTTCCCGAAAGGGAATTAATTTTTTATGACATTGACGCACAAGCGAAGGACATAATAACAGAGCGCCTTTTGGTTTTACACAGCCTTGTAAAGGGCAAGGTGAAGGTTGTAGTATCTACAATTGCGGCGCTTATGGGAGCAACCGCTCCGCGGCACATTTTTGATAATATAAATTCGCATAAAACGGGCGGGATTTTGGATGTTGGCGTTGCGGCGCAAAACTTTGTCAATTTGGGCTATGTGAGGGAGGACATTGTAGAGGGCAAAGGGCAATATGCCATAAGGGGCGGGATTGTTGATTTTTTCCCCCATACAAGCGATAACCCCATACGAATTGAACTTTTTGCGGATGAGATAGACTCAATACGCGAGTTTGACCCTATTACCCAGCGTTCTTTAAACAATACCACTTTTGCAGAAGTTACGCCTGCCGGCGAAATTACCATTGACAGCGCCAAAAAAACTAACATAATCGCCAATATTAAAGCGCTGTATAACGATAAAAATAAAAAATTTGAAAAAAGCTTGGATAGGGATATTGAGCGATTGGAAAATAATATTTATTTCCCGTCGATTGACAAATATTTGCCTTTTATATACGATGAAATGCCAACCTTGACCGATTATTTCAAAGAAAAATCGCAAATTTTCATTTATGAGCCCGCAAGGGTAAGCGAAAGCGCTAAAAATATCGATTGGCGGCTTTCAGAGCAAGCCCTGGATTTTGCTGAAAAAGGCATTTTGCCCCTTACAGATAAACAATGGCATAAAAATTATTATGATGTTATGCGTAAATTTTTACATCATAAAGTTATAGGTTTAATGGGAATATCATATTCATCTCCAGATTATGATGCCGAAGCAAAAATTTCTTTAAATGTAAAGCAACAGGGGAGCTTTCATGGGAAAATCGATTTGTTTTTCGATGCAATACGGTTTTACAAGCGGAGCAAATATTCCGTTATTATATTTGGTGGGAGTGCTGTAAAGGCAAAGAACATTACAGAGGAATTGAATAGTGAAAATATACCGGCGGTTTATCAAAGCAGCGTTGATATGCCTTATGATAAAGGGCAGATAATTGTAACGCACGGCGAGATAACGCAAGGGCTTGAATATCCTGCGCTAAAACTTGCAATAATAGGTGATAAAGAGATTTTTGGGCAAGACAAAAAGCCGTCTAAAAGATTTAAAAAAGGAAACCTTGGCAAGGTAATAAATTTTACCGATTTGAGCGCGGGTGATTATGTTGTCCACCAAAACCATGGTATCGGTCAATTTTCAGGGATTAAAACAATGGAAGTTGATGGCGCAACATCCGATTATTTGCAAATAAAATTTAGGGGAAACGATATTTTATATGTTCCCACAAACCAGCTTGATTTGGTTTACAAACACAGCGGCGGCGATATGGCGGGCGTCAGGCTTAATAAATTGGGCGGCACCGAATGGCACAAAACAAAGCAAAAAGTGACGGAAAGCGCGCGCGACATGGCGCTGCAACTTATAAAGCTTTACGCTGCCCGTCAAAGTGTAAGGGGAATATCCTTTACAGCAAATGATGATTGGAATAGCAGCTTTGCGGCAACTTTTCCGTATGAGGAAACGGAAGACCAGCTTCGTAGTTTTGATGAAGTAAGTGCAGATATGGAAAAAGCGCACCCTATGGATAGGCTGCTTTGCGGTGATGTGGGATACGGAAAGACAGAAGTTGCGTTGCGCGCGGCATTTAAAGCGGTTATGGATGGATATCAGGTTGCATATCTTGTGCCTACGACAATTCTTGCCACGCAGCATTTTAACACATTTACGGACCGCATGAAGGATTTTCCCATCGAAGTGGATATGCTTTCGCGCTTTAGAACGCATAGGGAGCAGAAAGAAACGGTAAAACGAACAAAAGCAGGCGAAGTTGACATAGTTATCGGCACGCATAGGCTTTTGCAAAAGGACTTGATGTTTAAAAAATTGGGTTTGCTCATAATAGATGAGGAACAACGATTCGGGGTTGCGCATAAAGAATATTTAAAAGAGTTAAAAAGCAATGTAGATGTGTTAACCCTCAGCGCCACCCCAATACCGCGTACTCTCCATATGAGTCTTTCGGGAATACGAGACATGAGTGTGCTGGAAAATCCTCCGAAAAATCGCTATCCGGTAAACACCTTCGTTTTGGAATATAACGCTGAAATATTGGAAGAAGCAATAATTCGGGAAATAGCCCGCGGCGGGCAGGTTTATTATCTGCATAACAGAGTTGAAACGATAGAAAAGGTTGCCATGAGAATTGCCGAGATATCAAGCGATATTCGTGTTGGCGTTGCACATGGCAAAATGGGAGAAAATGCGTTAGAGGACATTATGCAGCAAGTTTTGAACGGGAAAATTGATGTTTTGGTGTGCACCACAATTATAGAAACAGGGCTGGATATACCCAACATTAACACCATAATAGTTGAAGATGCCGATAAAATGGGGCTTGCGCAATTATATCAACTGAGGGGCAGGGTGGGGCGCTCAAGCCGCCTTGCATACGCGTATTTGACATATCGGCGGGGGAAGGTGTTATCCGAACTGTCGGAAAAAAGGCTTAGGGCGATTAGGGATTTTACCGAATTTGGGAGCGGGTTTAAAATTGCGCTTCGCGACCTTGAAATCAGAGGCGCCGGAAATGTTTTGGGCGCGCATCAGCATGGGCATATGGACGCGGTCGGCTACGATATGTATTGTAAATTGCTTTCCGATGCCGTGTCAAAATTAAAAGGGATGGAGGACATTCCGGACATTCAAACGGTTATCTCGCTGAATATAGATGCGTTTATACCCAAGGATTATATCCATAGCGAAAATTACAGAATAGAAATATACAAAAAAATTGCCTCGATTGAAAATGAGGAGGATTATCTTGATGTGTTTGATGAAATACAAGACAGGTACGGCGACCTTCCGACAGCGGTTAAAAACCTTATAGATATCGCGCTTATACGAAATTATGCGGCTTTTTCGGGCATTGAAGAAGTGCGCCAAACGGCAACGGGAGTTATATTTACACTTTCATCTAAAACCCCCTATGATTTTGAAGCGGTTACAAAATTGATGGCAATGCATGATAAAAAAATATTGTTTTCGGCAACCGCGAAGCCTTATATCACCTTGCGAAGCGATGGTAAAAATTTGCTTAGAAATGTTAAGACTTTATTACAGGAATACAAAGAATTGAAAAATGTTGCTAAATAATATATAATGTATGCAATATGGATGCTGTTTTAAATGGTCGGTATACAAAGTTTATGTATTATGACCATTTAAAGGCGCATAATAAATTGGAGGTATTTGCATGTTCCGTTATAAAAAACATATTTTAATATTGATGGTAGCCTTTATGTTGCTGAATGTTGCATCATGCGTGCCGGCGCATAAAATAACAATCGCCACCGTTGACGGAGAAAAAATTTCAAAAGAGGAATTTATTTATTTTTTAACATCGGTTAAAAACCAAATAGAAAGCGAACATGTAAAATCGGTTAAAAACCAAACAGAAGGCGAACATGGCTCTGATTTGCCGGAAGATTTTTGGGAGACTACCGAGATAGACGGGAAAAAAATTATAGAAACAGCAAAGGAAAAAGCTTTGGAAGAAGCGGTAAAATCAAAAATATCAAGAAAAAAAGCGATTGAGTTGGGGCTTAAAATAAGTTCACAGCAGCGTAAAGAAATTAACGAAACAATCGGCGAGTTTGTTGCAAAGCACGGCAGTTCAGGCGTTGACGAGTATTTGTCGCAGTTTGGTTTAAACAGAGCCCTTTTTGAAAAGGTGTTGGAAGACGATTATTATCGTCAAAACCTTTCACAAGAAGTTGTGGCAAGCGTTGGCGAGGAGCAGGCGGAAGAATTTTTTAACAATAAAATCGTGAGGGTTAAGCATATTTTAATTCTGTCGATGGATGAAACCACAGGTCAGCCTTTGGAGGCGCAGCAGCTTGAAAACGCAAAAATAAAGGCAGATGACCTGCTTGCAAAAGCTAAATCAGGCGAAAATTTTGATAGCCTTGTAGAGCAGTATTCCGAAGATCCGGGTTCAAAATCAATGCCGGAGGGCTATTATTTGGGCAAGGGCTTTGTGCTCGGCTCACAAGGCGGAATGGTCCCATCTTTTGAAACAGCATCCTTTGAGCTTGATGTTGACGAGGTTAGTGATATTGTGGAAACGGACTACGGTTTTCATATAATAAAAAGATATCAAAATGACAAAGCTATTTACCAACAGCATGCAGATGAAATATTGGCGCATGCAAAAAAAGACAAATTTGAAGAAGTTTTGGATAATTGGAAAAACGAAGCGAAAATAGAGAAAAACGAAAAAGAATATGGGCAGATTAAAATTAATAAATAACAATTTATTGGGCGGTGGCTGTGGATTACAGCCACCAAGCTAAGGCGACGCTATATAAAAATCTCATTTTCGTTTGAAGATGGGATTTTTTTAAAAAATGATGGAGGAAGATTATGGATAGAATTGAATTATCGCTTGTTGAATACAAAAGCTGGTGTGAAAAGCTGGGTATTTTAACGGTATCCGACATTAACAGGATATTGAAGGAAGGAAAGGCAAGTTGGCTTATAAATATAAGCGAGATTTGGCACGAACAAAATATTTCTGAAATTGCACGGGAAATTAAAAGGGATGTGGCAAGAAAAAAGATTATTTTAATAAGCGGTCCGTCATCCTCCGGCAAAACATCCTTTGCCGGAAGATTGCAGTTGCACCTTAAAGTGCTTGGCATCAATGCTGTTTCCATTTCGCTTGACAATTATTACAAGGATATAGACGATATGCCGCTTAACAGCTATGGGAAACCGGATTTTGAAGCGTTGGAATCTATTGATTACATCAGGTTTAACGAAAACATTGAGCATTTAATCGATGGGCATAAAGTTTTGGTGCCGATTTATGATTTTAGCGATAAATCCGGCAAAGAAGTGCCCCTCAAACTTGAGGCAGACGATGTTATTATCGTGGAAGGGATACATGGGTTAAACGAAAACCTTACTGCCAATATTTCAAATGATAAAAAATATAAAATATACTGCTCGGCGCTTACTGCACTTTCAAAAGACGACAACACAAGAATAAAATCACGCACCAATCGCCTTATAAGGCGGCTTATACGCGACTATTATTTCAGAAATTCGCACTATAAGTTCACCTTTGAGCTGTGGCCGCATGTGGAGGAGGGCGCGCAAAAGTATATATTCCCTTATACAAACAGCGCTGACGTTATTTTTAATTCGTCTCTTTTATACGAGCTTGCCGTTTATAAAAGCCATTTAAACGAAATATTTAAAGATGCGGAAAATAAAAATGATGAAATAAATGAGCTTTTAGGGCTTGTAAACAGCTTTGACGATATTGATGATAAAATGACGCCCCGAACATCAATTATACGCGAGTTTGTCGGTGGCAGCACTTTGGGTTTGTAAATTTTATTTTAAAAACTGCTGGAACCTTTTTGGATTTTTAACCGTCAAAAGTGTGAAGGAGGAGGTAATTTTGAAAAAAATACTTTCCATATTGCTTTTGGTGTTTATTGTTTTACCGATGTCGGCAAGCCCGAGCATTGCGCAGCCAAGCCTTGACAACGCTGTTGTGTTGTATGTGGACAGCAACGCCGCACTTAGTAAAAACGAGCAAATTCAAATTGATACAGACGGTAATGTAACCCCTGTTGTTGAAAATGCAAGGGTTTTAGTGCCTGCTCGATTTATAGCGGAGCGCTTTGGTTTTACAGTCAGCTACACCGAGCAGCTTATGCTTGTCAGCATTGTCAGCAGCGATAAAAACATATCGTATGTCATCGGCAGTAATGTGATGACTGTAAACGGCACGGAACAACTGATTGACCCTGAAAACTATAATGTTGCGGCAAAGACCGCAGGCGGCAGAACACTAATTCCTGTTCGAAGTTTTGCCGAGGCGATAGGAAAACAAGTTTTTTATGACGAGGGGCTTATAATTATATCGGATGATGCGCTTGATTATAGCCTTGTTGAAGATAAGTCGATAATTAATGAAATTATTAAAAAGGTTAATGTGCTGCCCGTTGTGGGAACTGCGGAAAACTTGCAAACCCTTTTGGGGCAAAATGCATATGATATGCGGATTGCTTTGTTTGACGAAGCTGCGGAGATGACAACCGGAAATGTGGCAACAAGCCAAAAACAAATACAACGAGTCCAGGGAGCCGGCATGGCAAACGCGCCTGCCCATTCGGACACAAATGTGCAGGTTGACGGCGTTGATGAGGCGGATATTGTCAAAACGGATGGGGATTATTTGTATCATGTCAGCGGTCAAAAGCTGCTTATTACTAAAATTAACCCAATATCGCAAATGAGTGTGATAAGCGTTATAGAAAAAACGGATGAGGAGTTTTATCCCCTTGAGGTTTTTATCGATAACGACAAACTCATTATTATGGCACGGGTAAATAAACTTGGTCGTCCATACATTTATGACAGCGCCGATTTAAGCGAAAAAAGCATTATGCCGCCGTACATTGGAAACAGCTTGGTGCAATGCACGGTGTATGATATAAAAGATAGGTCAAACCCCGTTTTGGAAAGAACGGTAGAGGTGGAGGGCAATTATTTATCATCGCGTAAAATCGATGATGTGGTATATTTGGTTGCAAACAACTACATTAACCGGTTTGCCGTGCAATCCGATTTCCCCGTGATGTATCGGGAAAATGGCGCGGAATATAAAATCGGCTATGATGAAATTCGGTATTTTCCGGGGTTTTCATCGCATCAATACATAACGCTTTTGTCGATAAATGTTTTATTTCCCGATAGTAAGGCGGAAGTGCAAACGCTGCTCGGCGCCGGTGAAAACATATATGTTTCAAAGGATAATCTATATGTTGCATCGCAAAAATACGACACGGAGGGCGTTAAAACTGAAATATACAAGTTTAAGCTGACCGACGGCGAAATTACATACCTGAAAAAGGCAATGGTAAAGGGTGCAGTTTTAAACCAGTTTTCCATGGATGAATTTGACGGCTATTTTAGAATAGCAACAACATCCTATGAAAAGACGGAACAAAACAATTTATATATTTTAGACGATGTGCTTTCAATGTGCGGCGAAATTGAAGAAATCGCACCGGGAGAGCGTATTTTTTCAGTGCGGTTTGTCGGCGAAAAAGGGTATATTGTAACGTTCAAACAAGTTGACCCCTTGTTTGTGCTTGACCTGTCAAACCCATACAGCCCTCAAATTTTGGGGAATTTAAAAATCCCCGGATACAGCGACTATATTCACCCGATTGACGAGCGCCATTTGATTGGGTTTGGCAAGGACGCAACGGGCGAGGGCTTATATCAGGGTATGAAAATGGCTTTGTTTGATGTTTCCGATTTTTCAAACCCTGTTCAAAAGTATCAAGAGATAATAGGCGGCAGGGGCACGGAATCCGAGTTGTTGCAAAACCATAAGGCGCTGATGTACGCGCCGGAGCTTGAATTGTTTGCCTTCCCCGTTACGGTGCGTGAGGTTATTTTTGAAAATAATCAATACCAAAGCGCTTACGGGCAGCTTACCTTTAGCGGCGCTTATATTTACAAGTTTGATGTTGAAAACGGCTTTGATTTAAAAGGCAAGATAAGCCATATCACGGCTGATGAAATGAAAAAGCTTGGCAACTATGTGCCAAGCGATAAGACGATATCAAGGATTATTTATTCGGGTGAAAGCCTTATAACGGTTTCGCAAAACAAGCTTGCGGCTCACTCGGTGACCGATATAAAACCCCAAAATGAAATTACGCTAAACTAAGGCGCCTAAAGCATGGATATATAATTTTTAAGATTTGCAAGGCTGATGGAGATGCCTTTAGCCGCATCTTCCATCCCTTCAAATTCTATTGCCACATAACCGTTATATCCCGCTTTTTTAACTGCTTTTAGGCAATGCAAAACAGGCACATCGCCATGACCTATAATTGCTCCCCTTAAATAATTGCCGTTTCTGGAGGTGAAAAAGCCCTCCCCGGGGTTTGGCAGCATAGCAGATTTTACATGAAAGTCTTTTGCATGAAGGTATACAACATATGGTGAAATTCGGCTGAAAGCTTTTTCGGGGGCTTCATCGGCGCATAAAAAGTTTCCCATGTCTGCCAAAATACCAAAGTTCGGGTGGTCTACTGCATTAAAAAGCAACTCCATTCGTTCGCTGTCTTGGCAGAAAAAGCCATGGTTTTCTACCGTCGTTTTAATTCCCTTTGCTTTGGCATATTGCGTAATCTCACGACAGGCGTCCGCCAATATGTTTACTACCTTGCTAAAAGGCCTGCCATCCCCTATTGTGGCATCGTGCCGAATTAGGTTTGCGCCTAATATTTCCGCATAATCTATCATTGCTTTTATTTTTGACTTTTCTTCTTCTATATTCCTGTTGCTGCCGTTTAGAAAATCCGCACCAAAGGTTAAACATGATATAGGAAGGCTTAGCTTGTCACATTCGCTTTTTAACTTTTTCGCATATTCCGCTTTTGTTACATCGGCAGGCGGTAAGATATCGACAAATTCAATTGCGTCAAAACCCATTTCCTTTGCTTTGGCAATGCAGTCTAACTGCGTCATGGAGCCATCGTCTAAATATTGCTTAAAACTATAAGAGCTTATTGATATTTTCATGATTAACCCTCCAACACTACTTCATGCCCGCTTTTTGCGGACTTGTAAACAGCATCTAAAATTTTCATTATATCAACCCCATCTTCAATTGGGGATTTGCATATTGTATTGTCAGTCATGCATGATATAAAATGGTCTATTTCCGCTTGAAAGGCCCCTTCAAGGTCTGCTATTGAATCAACATCCAAAGCGATGTCCGTCATGTAGTCGTTCATCTCGGTGTAAAGCTTGAGAGTTGAATCTAATTTTGCTCCGCCTTTTGTTCCGAACAATTCCATTTCGCCCTTAGCTTCCTTTGTATGCAAGCTAAAGCTTGTTTCAATGTGTAAAACTGCTCCATTGTCAAACCGTATCATTGCAGATGCCAAATCCTCCACATCACATATGTCGTTGTCGGTTGCGCTTGCCGATTTATATATTTTCTTGCCTTTTATATTATTGCGATTTCCTAACTTATCAAAGGTGGCGCCGTAAACGGAAACAGCTTTCGGGTTTCCAATAACATATTTTATTAAATCGATAAAATGAACACCCAAATCAATCAGCGGACCGCCGCCGGATAAAGATTTGTTCCCAAACCATCCCCCGGGGTTTCCGATTTTTCTTAAATATACAGCTTTTGCATAATAAATATCACCTAAAAAATCTTGGTCAATAAACTTTTTTAAAGCCTCGCAATCGTTTCCATACCGCTTAACAAAACCAATCATTAGCAGTTTATTATTTTTATCGGCAGCTTTTTTCATTTCAATTGCTTCGTCAACAGACATGGCGGTAGGCTTTTCACACAACACATTTTTCCCCGCGTTTAACGCTGCAATTGTGCAGGGCGCATGTTGTTCGTTCCATGTGCAAATGCTGACAGCATCCAATTCGGGCAGCTCAAGCATCTTTTTATAATCGGTAAAAACATGGGCTACATTATATAGCTTTGCTTTTTCCCGCGCTCTGTCGCCTATTATATCGCAAAAGGCATAAAGTTCCGCTTTCGGGTTGTTTAAATAGCTATTGATATGTAAGTCGGATATGCTCCCTAACCCTATAATACCTATTTTTAATTTCTTTGACATAATTTTATTATCCCTCCAATTTATTTTTAAGGAATTTTACTGCATGTTTAACATCATTGACCGGGTTTTCTCCCACCTCACGCTCAATTGTTAAAAAACCCTTGTATCCAACATCGTCAAGTGCGCTAAGATATGCGTCAAAATCCACATCCCCTTCGCCCAGCGGTAATTCTATAAATGAGGTATCGGACTTTATCTTTTCTTCAACAACGCCATAAACAATTTCCGGGTCTTTTGCAAATAGGCGTCTGCCGTCTTTTGCATGGGTATGAACAATATAATCTTTCAAGGTATAAACGCCTTTAACAGGGTCGTCCCCTGTAACCATAACAAAGTTTGCAGGGTCATAATTTACTGCAACGCCTTTTGAATTTAGCCCATCTAAAAACTCCTTTAAAATTGCCGCAGTTTCGGGACCTGTTTCAATTGCAAAATGCGCTTTGATTTCATCTGCATAGCGACTGAGTTCAAAACAGGCTTCCTGCATTATCTGATAACGCTCATGGTTCGGATTTGCAGGTATAACGCCTATATGAGTGGTTACAATATCCGTTTCAAGGTCTTTCGCCAAGTCCAAAATTCTTTTAGACTGCTCAATTCGCAGCGAATTTTCGTTTTTATCGGTAAAACCATGCCCTAAATCGCCGCACAGCGCTGAAAATACAAGACCATGTGATTTGGTAAAGTCTAAAAGCTCTTTTCGTTTTTGAGGTGAAAGGTTTTCCGGCGTGTTTTCTCCTTTGGTGGCATACATTTGAATTCCGCTTACCCCTATTTCGTAAGCTTTGGAAATTGATTCTTTTGTGTTGAGCCTAAACGATTCAAGAATAACGCCTATTGGGAATTGATGCATAAAAACCCACTCCTTGCTTAATTAAATTTTTTTATCATTGATTTTCCTCTATATTTATTATATAATTAATTAAAGCTTAAGTATAGGAATTATATTGACCCATAATAACACTATTTTGCCAAAGGGGCTTGATTGATATGATAACCTCGTTTTATGAACCGCATATCCACCCTGACCCGGATTTTCCCATCATTTTTCATTTAGATAAAATTTGCGGCGACAACCCGTCTTTTCTCACTCACTGCCATGAAAATATAGAGGTTTTGTATGTTGTTGACGGTAAAATAACGGTTTGCTCGGACCTCGAAAGAATAAATGCCCTAAAGGGTGAAATGGTTGTTATAAATCCTAATTGCATACATAACATTAAAACCGATAAAGGAAAAACAGCTTCCTATTATTGCTTGATTGTTGATGCGGAGCTTTGTAACGAATTTGGGATTGATGTTGTGAAGATGTCATTTAAAACTAAGTTAAAAGATGATGAGGCGCTGAAAAGGTATGCCAAAATAAAAAACGAAATGGAACAACGGGGAGTTCTGTATAAAGCAGCCGTAAAGACCGCCTCGGTTGACTTTATGATATATCTTTGCCGGCATTACCTACTGGGTAAATCACAAATGGCAGGTCAAGGAACTAATATAAAAATCGATGCGGCAAAAAAAGCAATTAAGTATATGGAGGAAAATTACTGCAAAAACATTTCAACCGATTGTATTGCAAAAAATGCAGGCTTTAGCAAATCATATTTTTGCCGCATGTTTAAAGAAACTACCGGATATACAGTAATATCATACTTAAATTATTTACGCTGCACAAACGCTAAAAGGCTGTTTAGCACAGGTCGATATTTGATTAGCGAAGCGGCGTTTTTAAGCGGATTTAATAATTTTTCTTATTTCTCAAAAACTTATCGACGGTATATGGGACGCCTTCTATCGGAAAACGGCGGCTAAGGAGATAAAAAGGCTGACTTATATGTATAAGACCATTTTGTCAAGTTGCATATGTTACATTAAAAACCATAAAAATATTTATTTTACAAATTTATGTTGATAAAAAAATACAATTATGGTATAATGAGAAAAATCATTAAAATATTATAATTTTGCTTTTGTTATTGTATAAGCCAAATTACACTTAATTACAAAAACAATTACCAAAAACTTTTAGAAATTGAGCGGGGATTTTATAACATGGCAATTAAAAAACGATGGGCAAAACGAAAAATTAAAAGAGACCAACAAAAGAAAGCCGAATATGTTAAAGCGAACAGCACGCGGATAATTAATAATACGGATGATTTTGCCACTTTAGAATCATACAGGGCGGCAAGAACTAACATAATGTTTTCTCTCCCCGATGAAAAGGCTTGTAAAAAGCTAATAATCACAAGCGCAATGCAAGGAGACGGCAAAACCACAGTAGCTATTAACTTAGCTTTAATATTTGCTAAAACAAACCTAAAGGTTTTGCTAATAGATGCAGATTTAAGGCTGCCTATGGTACATACATATTTGAATGTAAAAAACGGTTTCGGGCTTAGCGATGTTTTAGTGGGTCGGGCTGATGTTAAAGATGCAATTGTGCAAACTTCAGGGGTTGACATAATAACAGCGGGTCACATTCCGCAAAATCCTGCCGAGCTTTTGGCGTCTGATGCAATGACGACTTTGGTAAATGAACTTTCGGTTAATTATGATTATATTTTCATTGATACGCCGCCGGTTGGGATTTTGGTAGATGCGATGGAAATTTTAAAGCCGGCATCGGGCGTTATATTGGTTGTACGGCAAAAGAACACATTACACAGGGCTGTACATTCAGCAATTGTTGCGCTGGAATTTGCAAAAGCTAAAATTTGCGGGTTTATTTTAAACGACTCAGATTTAATTAAATATCATTATAAAAAGCGAAAATACAGTACATATCAATACCATTATAACTATAACTATTATGGAAACCCTAAACAAAATATCCGGCAACATCCAGGGGTGTAGTTAGATGGTTGATTTTCATACCCATGTGCTGCCTTATATTGATGACGGCGCTAAGGATGCCGCAGAGGCAATTAAAATGCTTCATCTGCTAAAATCACAGGGAGTGTGCACTGTTGCCGCAACTCCCCATTACAACGATAGCGTTATGAGCATTGAAAGGTTTTTAAAGCTTAGGAATGATTCTTTTTTAAGCTTAGCGCAAGAGATAGGTGCAAAGCCTGAAGGCTTGCCTAAAATCATTTTGGGGGCAGAGGTTTATTTATCGTATGAGGTTATAAAAAATAACGATATCGACAAGTTGTGTATAGAAAATACAAAATGTTTGCTGATTGAGATACCTAATGATATGTGGTTTGATTGGGTTTATGACTTTTCAAAACATCTCATTGATGAAAAGGGCATTAAGCCTATTATCGCTCATTTTGAAAGATATGCATCTTTACATAAAAATGTTGAAAGATTTAAAAAGCTTGGTGAAATAGGCGCAATTATACAGGTTAACGCAGATTCATTTTTGGATTTTAAAATGAAAACAACCATAAAGAACCTCTTTAAAAACAATATTGTTCATTTAGTAGGTTCAGACTCGCACAATACCACAAACAGAAAGCCCCGATTGGACGAGGCTGCAAAAAGAATTATCAAGAAATTTGGCGCTGATAAATGGGAAGAATTATGTGATAATTCAAAACGGTTGTTGTTAACATAATTCACATTGCGGGGATTTTATAATAAGGGGGTTGCTTGGTGAAAAGCGTAAAAAGGTTGCTTATTATAGGCGCCGGAACGGCAGGTTTATCAATAGTAAAAAGGATAAACGAAAACCCAATCAGCAAATACAAAATTGTTGGAATGATTGACGATGATCCACTTAAAAAAGACACTTTTGTTAGGGGCGCTAAGGTTTTTGGCGGGAGGGAAAAAATTATAGAGGTATGTGAAAAGTATAGTGTTGACATTATTATGCTGACAATACCATCCCTTTACGCAAAAGATAAAATTGATATTTTAGAAATATGTTCAAAAACACAGTGCGAAATTAAGGTTATGCCGGGTTTATCTGAAATTAAAGATAAAAATAATTTGCACAAAAGTTTGCGCAGGGTTAAGATAGAAGACCTTTTAGCGCGCGACCCAATAATTTTGAATAATGAGAAAATATCGGGATATCTAAAAGAAAAAGTTGTTATGGTAACAGGCGGCGGCGGTTCGATAGGCTCTGAACTTTGCAGGCAAATTGCAAAATATCTGCCTAAAAAAATAGTTATTTTTGATGTTTACGAAAATAATGCTTATGATTTGCAGCATGAATTAAATTGCCATTTCCCCAACCTTGATTCCGAAATTATAATAGGAAGCATTAGGGATAATGACAGGCTTAATAAGGTTTTTTCACATGTGAGGCCACATATAGTGTTTCATGCAGCAGCTCACAAGCATGTGCCTCTAATGGAAAGCAATCCATCCGAGGCGGTTAAAAACAATGTGTTTGGCACTTTAAATGTTGCAAAATGCGCAAAGAAATACAATGTAAGCAAGTTTGTTTTAATTTCCACCGATAAGGCGGTTAACCCAACAAGTGTAATGGGTGCAACTAAAAGGCTTTGCGAGATGATTATACAAGTAATGAACGCCGAAAGCAAAACGGATTTTGTTGCTGTGCGGTTTGGAAATGTGCTGGGGAGCAACGGCTCTGTTGTGAATTTGTTTAAATCTCAAATACGAAACGGCGGGCCTATTACCTTAACGCATAAAGATATAACAAGGTATTTTATGACCATTTCCGAGGCGGCGCAACTCGTTTTAGAGGCAGCGTCATATGCAAAAGGCGGAGAGATTTATGTTCTTGACATGGGAAGCCAGATGAAAATTTATGATTTGGCTATTAATTTGATAAAACTTTCAGGTCTTGAACCATTTAAAGATATAGAGATTAAAGTAACAGGGCTTAGGGTTGGCGAAAAGCTTCACGAAGAGCTTTTAATGGATGAGGAAGATGTATTTGCAACAGCAAACAACAAAATATTTGTGGCAAAGCCTGTAAAAACCAATAAGCATGAATTTGAAACCGGGTTGGACAGGTTATATAATATCGCAATGAACCAAGATGGCATCAGTATACGCAAGGCGTTGGCGGATATGGTTAAAACTTATACTTTTGAACAACCGGATGATTTTTCATTTGTATTTGAAAGTGATGTTGTAAATTTTAGCGATATTAGGAAAATTGCGTCTTTAAAAGTGTATTAAAATTATTAAAACTTAAATGAGGTGAGTTTATTGTTTAAAAGAGTTTTGTTAAGTGTTTTGTGTCTCTTGCTGGCTACGAACTTGGCTGTATTTGTAAACGCAGACACAGAGGCATTATCGCTTAGTTACAACAAGGTATTAAACATCATAACTGCATTTGAGAATGCGTATTTAACCATGGAGGACTCAACAGAGCGATATGAGAAGTATATGCTCATGAGCAGTTATCTAAAGGCAGACAGCGGTATTGATGCGTTGATAACAAGCATCGAAAATGGAGATGACAGTATTTTTGGCGAGTTGGCAGACTATAAAGACGCATTTATATTTGCCTTGTGCTTTATAAAAAGCCTTCCGGTAGAACAAAGAGAGGTCTCTCTTGATGCGTTTTTGGCAAAAGATGAATATCAAGGTCTTTCAAATACCCAATCAAGCGCACTGACAGATGTTTATAAAAAGATTGTCGGCGCTGATTTTCGCAACTTGCTTGAGCAGACCTATGGCAGAAACGAAAAGGTGTTGCTAAGTTTGTTTAGCGCGGTAAAGGGTAGCTTTGTGTTGACTGATGATAAATCAGACACAAAAAAGCTTGACCTAAAATCAGTTGATTCGCAGTTTAAAGAAAATCTTGAAAATAACTTATCTCTGCATTTTTCAACCATAAACGGTAAAAGCGTATCAAATGGCAATACCGTTTTATCCGAGTTGATTGATGTTGTAAACAACGGCGCTTCAGGTTCAATGATATCAGATTATAAAGCCATATTAGATGCACTTGGGATGTATGTTGAATACAAACAACCTTCATCTCCCAGCGGCGGCGGTGGCAGAGGCGGCGGCGGAGCGGTAGTATATCCTCAAACTCAGCCTGCTGTTCCCCCGGCACAACAGCAACCTGCTGTAATACCTGTGCCGGAAGTTACAGCACAAAGCGCAGCGGCGGTAAGTGAATTTAATGATATGCCTACATCGCATTGGTCAACGCCTTATGTTGGAGAGCTAATCAAAAGAAATATTTTTCAAGGCTATGACGACGGTTCTTTTAAACCGGAGGCAGGCATTACAAGGGAAGAAATCGCTGTTTGTTTGGTAAGGGTATTAGGTCTTGAAGAAAGATTGAGCGCTGAGTTTAGCGAAATCTTCGGGGATAATACCGATATTGCCGAGTGGTCAAAAAATTCTGTTTATCTGCTTGTTCAAATGGGCATTTTTACAGGCTATGACGATGGGCTTTTCCGCCCTCATAACACCATTACACGGCAAGAATTTGCTGTTGTAATAGCAAGGGCGATAAAGAAGTCTGTTGCTTTATTTGATGTTGGCTTTGTTGATAAAAACTTAATAGAAGACTGGGCAGGCGAAGGAATTAAAAAAGCGTATTCTGCCGGCATAATAAAAGGCTATGAGGATAATTCATTCCAACCGGATAGCGATATTACAAGGGCTGAAGCTGCGGCTATGTTATACAACTTCATGTTTGCGGAAGGGCACCTTTGATATTGACAGGCTTATAAAAGGCGGGTTTTAATGGGTAAAAAGGCTGTATTGTTTTTTGTATTGATAGTTGTCGTTTTTTGCACATGCGCTAATATGGCGTGTGCGCAAAATGACAGCAGCAATATAATTGCAAAGTTATCAGAATTTTCAACAGAAGAAATAGAAAGCATGCTTATTCTCTTAAAGCCAATGCTTGTTTCGGATAGCGGAATTGACACATTAATTTTGCTCATTGAGAATAATAAAGAGGGCGATTCCGGGTATGTTGGGAAGTTGCTTGGCTATATCGACAAAACAAGTGCGCTAAACGGGTTGTTGCGCATTAAATCGGTTGATGTTGCCGTGCGTGAAAAGTTTTTATCTATATTGGAAAATAAGGAAGAAGAAAAAGTTTCCCAAAATTCCGAAGAAACGATTAATTATTTTTTAGGCAAAGCATATGAAAAACAACCGAAGTTGGAGATGTTTTTTACAAAAAACGGGATTAATGCGAATGTTTTTGCATCCTTTCTAAAAGCTTGCGCTGAAATAAACAATAATGAGCCAATGTTAACCGATTTATACGATAACAATGAAATGTTTGCAGTTCATACTGCCACTGACGAAGCTGTAACTTTATTCAATGATGATTGGTTAAATACAGCTTTGGAGAGTAATGAAAAAAAGCAACTCAAAACTCTGTGTAAAGAACTTGGGCTTTACACAGAGTTTATAAATGTTATGCAAGATGCTTCGGGAATTTGTTATACCGATGATGAGTTGGATGTTACATTTTTATATAACATTGTTCCGAGCAGCAATATTGAATTTAATTATGGCTTAAAGGGCGCTTCCGTTATTGAAATATCGACACCGGAAAATGGTAATGTAAAAGAATTTGAAACTAAAGGAAAACAATATATTATAAAAATTCCTGTTGTTTCGCAAAATGTTATGGCATATAGGCTTGGCAGCGTTTTAGAACCCATAAAATACAGCGTTTGCGATGGCGAATATATTTATATAAAAATGGATACACCTGGTTATTATGGTATAGGCTACCCTGTTAAATATTTTAGCGACTCTGACGGTTGGGGCAGCCAATACATTGAAAGTTTACATAAAAGGGGTATTATCAACGGCGTGGCGGACAAGCTCTTTGCGCCTGAAAATAACATTACGCGAGAAGAATTTGTTAAGCTGATTGTTGAGTTATTTGATTTTGATGATGATACTTTTTATGCACCTTTTTCTGATGTCAGCGGCGAAGATTGGTTTTATAGGTATATAGGTGTTGCCTACAAAAATGGGATAATAGATGGAATTGGTCAAAACCTTTTTGGGACAGGGCAGTTTGTTACAAGGGAAGATATATGCAAGATAATTGCAAATGCTGCGACGAAAAGAAAGCTTGTTTTTGGTATCGGAACTGAAAAAACATTTTCAGATGACGAAAACATTTCGGAATATGCAAGGGAAAGCGTTAAGCTAATGCAAGGGGCAGGTGTTGTTGAGGGGGATGAAAACGGCTTTTTTAACCCTTCAAACTATGCAACAAGGCAGGAAGCGGCAAAGATTATTTTTAAGATTTTAGAGTTTTATATAAAAAATGCATCATAGAAGGAGCATGGCGTTATGGAACCGGGTAGGTTTGTATTGTGGGTTTTAACCTTGGTTGTGGCATCGGTTATATTTGTGTTATCATCACAACCGGCGGCACAATCGGACAAGGTCAGCTATACTGTCACCGAAGCGATAGTCAATGCTATGCCGGGCTCACAAGAAATTTCTTGCGAGGAAAAACATGATATTGTAAGACAACTTGATAGCAAGATTAGAAAATTTGCTCACTTTTTTTTATATTTTATGTTGGGAATATTTTTAACGGGCGCTATTTTGTATAAAACCTATATAATAGATAAAAAAACAGTTGGTTTGGCTATTGCTATTTGTTTTGTTTATGCAGTAAGCGATGAAATTCACCAATTTTTTGTAGATGGGCGTTCTTTTCAAATTAAGGATATTTTTATAGATACATGCGGTTCGATTTTTGGAGGCGCAATTGTAATTTTAGGTAAAAGATATTTCAATCGGACAAGGCGGGATTACAGGTGAACAGAGAAATCAATGTTATTGAACTTGCACTTTTGGCGTTAAAAAGGGTTTGGATAATTGTGGTGACCACATTTTTAATTGGGGGGATAGCTTTCACTTACAGCTATTATTATCTTTCACCCCAATACATTTCAAAAGGCATGATTTATGTTGATAATTCTACAATGCTAAGCCTTCAAACTGAGCTTGCGCTTACTAAGGACATTCAGTATGCAGACATGGTTGCTTCGCAGCGTTTGGCTACAATTTATATTGAAATTTTAAAAAGCCAAACATTTTTAAAAATGGTAAGCGCTCAAAGCGGGACAAATTTAAACCCGGATTTAATAGGTCAGATAATGAAAATAACAGAAAAAAATAATACGGAAATTTTAGAGATTGCTGTTACGCACACAAATCCACATGTGGCGTCTGTTATTGCGGAAACAATCCTTGAAAGTTCAAAAACCGAAATTCCCAGAATTTTTAAAGGCGGTTCTGTTGAAATTATAGATAATGCAAATCTGCCTGTCAGACCATCCGGACCCAACCATATAAAATATACTTTAATCGGAATTATAATGGGCATGATGTTAGGGTTTGTGTTGGTTATTGCAATAGACTTACTTGATAATCGTGTTAAAAACCAAGACGATTTAATTTCAAAATATAAGTATCCGATGCTCGGCTCCATTCCTTCGTTGAATAGTGTTAAAAAAGTTACCAAAAGCAAGGTTTACGAGTCGGATGACAGCAATGTGAATGTTTTATCGCAGTCTGTGCGCTAAGTCTGTTTTCTTTAAAAGCTATATAGGTTTGATGTGCTGCTTTTCAACATTTTTAAAATAACCGTTGCAAGCTCAAATGTCGACATATCAGAATCATCCTTAATCCATTCTTGCACAATGCCTATGAAGCCCGATATAAGAAAAGAGCTCATTATGCTGTTGTATTTTTTATCGGCTGTTGTGGCTGTGTTCAAAAAGTTTGATAAAAGTTTTTGCGAAAATGTGTTTTTGATTTTCGACAAAAAGTGCAAATTCCCTTGTTCATTCAATAATACTTTAAATGTTTCGCGTTGTTCATCAATAAATTCAAGCGCTTTTATTATGATTGAAAGTTCTTCGTCAAAAAGATGTCTGCCGTTTTGGTGCGGCAGATTTTCCGAAAGACGCTCAAGCTCGTAAATAAGGTTTTCTTCTATGCTTTCAAGCAAGTGGTAAATGTCATTATAATGAATATAAAATGTTCCCCTGTTTAAATCCACTTCTTTGGAAAGGTCACTTATTGTTATTTTGTTAATATCTTTTGTTTTTAAAAGCTTTATTAGAGCATCCTCAAACAGTTTTCTCGTTCTTTGAGTTCGTCGGTCTGTTTTAATTTCGTTCATCAAAAACACCTCCTTAAATTCAACCCCATTATACTACATATTTTTATATAAATCAACAACTGTTTATAATTTAATGCTGGCAATAATTGAATAATATCATTACATTTGTTCATTAATCAACAAATTGATTAGTAATGTTCTTGATATAAAAACGGTAATTTGATATAATAATTACAGCGTAAAAAGTAAAATATAATAAGGTTTGGGCGGATATATTTGGAAACAGCGATTAAATTATGCGGTGTGATTAAAGAGTATAAAACAGGGGAAACGAAAATTACAGCGGTTGATGATGTTAGCTTTGAAATACCTGCTTCAAAATACACCATTATTTCGGGTGCAAGCGGGGCGGGTAAATCAACCGTGTTAAATATTCTTGGCGGCATGGATACCGCTACTTTCGGAGATGTTACTGTGCACGGCAATGAAATATCAAAATTTAATAAAAAAAGGCTTACCAAATATCGTCGTGAGCAAATAGGCTTTGTGTTTCAGTTTTACAATTTAATGCCAAACTTGAATGTGCTTGAAAATGTTGAGCTTGCAAGCTATATATGTCAAAAACCTCTTGACGCTGTTGAAATATTAAATATGGTTGGTTTGGGTGAGCGTCTTGGTAATTTTCCTTCGCAGCTTTCGGGTGGTGAGCAGCAGCGGGTTGCCATTGCAAGGGCTTTGGCGAAAAACCCCGACATTTTGCTTTGTGACGAGCCCACCGGGGCGCTTGACTACAAAACGGGAAAGTCAATTTTGGCGCTGCTTTCCGACATTTGCAGACAAAGCAAAAAAACAGTGATTGTCGTTACTCATAACAGCGCGCTTGCGCCTTCGGCGGATATTTTAATACATATGAAAAGCGGTAAAATAGAGAGCATGCACGAAAACAATAAGCCTGTTCATGTTTCTAAACTGGAGTGGTAACAAGATGCTTTGGGTAAACTTTAGGCGTGAGTTGATTTTCACCGCTACAAGGCTTGTTTCAGTTATTATAATTGCATCGGTTGCGGTTTTGATATTTGTATCCCTTTCAGGAGTTATATATATCGGCGAGAAAAACGCAAGTCAGTATTATGAGCAGCAGAACACCGCTGATTATTGGATTTCGGGCATTGGTTTAAATAGAGCGGATTGCCAAAAGTTGATGAAAATTGACGGGATAACGCAGCTTCAGCCGCAAATAATCTTAGAGGCGAGCAAACGGCATGATGATGAGGTAGCCCTTGCCCTATACGGTGTGGCCGATGGTTTTAAAATTAACGCTCCTGTAATTGTTGAAGGCGAATATCCTAAGGATAATCGTGAAATGATGATTAGCTCTGCATTTGCCGAAAAACATGATTTAGCAATCGGCGACATTTACGAAATGGAAATCAACGACACGGGTGAAATACTAAAAAAACAAATTTGCGCCCTAATAAAAAGCCCCGAATGTCTTTACCATGTTAGCGCATCATCGCTTATACCTGATTTTAGCAAGTATGGGTTTGCTTATATGAAGGAAGATGCCGTTTCGGATATTTTAGGAAAGAATATCTATAACCAAATTTGCATAAAGACGGAAAAGGGCAAAGATGAGGCTGAAATTAAATCAGAAATAAGCGCTGCTTTGGGCAATAAGCTTATTAGCGTTATGGCGTTAAAGGATAACATCAGCGCATATCATCTTACCGAACAAACAAATGGCTTGCGAACAATTGCATCTGTGTTTCCTTTTATATTCTTTTTAGTTGCGGCGCTAATTATGTTTAGCACCATGAGCAGACTGATTGAAAATTCGAGGCAATCAATCGGCACGCTAAAAGCAATTGGATATTGCGACAAAACCATTTTGTTCTATTATACAACATATGCGGCATTGATTGTGCCTATTGCTGTTACGCTTGGGATTGCGCCTTCCGGTTCGTTTATTATAAAACCAATTGCCGCCGCCTTGTTTTTTGATATGGATTTACCCAAACTTGCGATTGAGGCGAACAAAATGGCATGGCTGATTGCGGCATTGTTGACAGCCGCTTTGTGTATCGGAACAGCCTTTAACATTACCAAAAAAGCGCTGAAAGAAAAACCGGTTGAATGCATGCGCCCCAAGCCGCCCAAAAAAGTAAAAGCTGTTATGCTTGAAAAATCGCCTTTTTTTTGGAATCGGCTGGACTTTTCGCAAAAATATATCATAAGAAATATATTTAGAAATAAAACAAGGGCGCTGATTTGTGTAATTGGCATTACCGGTTGCATGACCCTTATTCTTACATCGTTTGCGGTGCGCGATTCGATAGATAATTATTTAAAAATGCTTGTTATAAACGAACATAGGTATGATTACCTTTTGAATTTTGAGCAAGATGTCGAAAATGCTCAAACCGACCGTATTCGGCTTATGGGAAATGTTGCTGACACGCAATATGAAATGACGACCGGCATAAAAATTTATTCCGCCGACAAATTAGAAACAACTCGGCTTGTTGTTACTGATGACATAGCAGAGTTAAAGTTACCTGAAACATATGCATCAGCCCCGTTTGTTTTGCCGCATTCGGGAATTGTTTTGGAAAAGGATATTGCAGACAAGTTAAAGCTTGCAAAAGGCAGTATTGCGCCGGTTAAGATTGCAGGCAAAAGCAGGCTTTATAAAATTGAAATTGCAGAAATATCGCCCGACATTACCGGTGCGTATGCGGGCAAAAGCTATTGGCGCAGCTTGGGAAAGGAATTTATCCCCACAGCGGCGTATGTCAAAACAAATGATATTGAAGTGTTTGGTGAGCAGATATCGGATTATGATTTTATATCGTCGTATAAAAAGCGGCACGAGGTTACCGATTCGATTACAAGCCAACTTTCATCCCTTTCCATAATAGTTTTTATATTGATTATATTTGGAGGAATACTTGCGCTGGTGGTTTTATATAACCTTGGAATAATGAGCTTTTATGAGCAGGTTCGAAGTCTTGCAACATTGCTGGTTTTAGGCTTTTATGATGATGAAACCGCAAAGCTTCTGCTTACCGAAAACATAGTTTTTACTGTGCTCGGCATTGTCGCAGGCATTCCCCTTGGGGTTGGTTTAGCTAAGTTTGTGTTAGATTCAGTAGGCACAGTTCCAATGCATTTGTCGATTACCCCGGTTTCTTATTTTTTGTCCGTTGCAATAACAATGTCGTTTGCGATTTTCGTAAATATTTTTTTAGGTAAAAAAATGAAAGAAATTGATATGCTCGGCGCATTAAAGAGCGTGGAATAGAGGAGGAAGTCAAAACTTGAAAATTTTTAAAAAACAAACCTTACTGTTGGTTTTTGTTGCGGTTATAACTGTTTTGTCTGGGTGTAATAAAGGGGCAAATAAAGTTGAAGTCCAAACACCTATTATCGGCACAATCGAAAAAACAATCGAAAGCACAGGTCTTATTATTTTTGACGATGATTATGTTATAACATCCGGGGTAAATGCAAAGGTTTTGTCGGCGGAGTTTAATGAAGGGCAAACGGTATTTGAAGGGCAGGTTTTATATACGCTCGAGAGCAAAGACATACAAAATCAAATTTCGCAAGCAAATATAAACCTTGAAAAGGCAAGCGAGGCGTACAGGCACAGCGTAAATGCGGTAAATGATTTAAGCGTTAGGGCTTTTGCAAGCGGGATGGTAACAAAAACATATTGCCATATCGGAGATTTTGTGAGCTCGGGCGGCAGGATTGCCGATATAGTTGACAGTAGCAGGTTAACCTTGCGTGTTCCGTTTAATGTCCGCAATGAAGAAGTTTTATACGAAGGATGCCCGGCACAAGTGATTATGGAGGCGGATGGCAGCGTAATTAACGGAAGGGTGACAAAGGTTTTTGGCTCATCGCAACCGTTAGAAGGCAGGCAATTCGGCGTTAATGCGGAAATAACGATTACTAACCCCGGGGCGTTAAAGCAGGGCGATACAGCTTTTGCAAAAATTGGTGAAATTACGTCTGTAACAAGCGGGTCGCTAAAAAACGGCACCGAGCAATATATATCCGCAACGCAAAGCGGGCAGGTTATGGAAATGCGAATAAGCGAGGGCAGCAATGTGCATGTTGGTGAAGTTATCGCGGTCATTAAAAATGATTCGTTGCAAAATGCCGCAAATACCGCCGCCATAAACATTAAGGATATACGAAACCTTTTGTCGCAATTGACAGATAAGCTGTCGGACTACCAAATTACCGCCCAAATTGACGGCGTTATAATTGAAAAAAATGCAAAGGAATTTGATATTGCAACAATTGGCGCGCCCCTTGCCGTTATTGCCGACAAAGAAAAACTGTGCGTAGAAGCGGAAATAGACGAAATGTATATAAACGATATTTTCCCGGGACAAAAAGCAACCTCGGCAATACAAGGCGCGCAAAATGGCGGGGAATATGCGGGAAGGGTAATAAGCATAAGCGATAGCGGCGTTGCGAAAAACGGCGTTACATATTACAAGGTGAAAATATCCCTCGACAACAGCGATGGCTTGATGGAGGCGATGAATATGGACATTAAAATTATTGCATCGTCAAAAGAAAATGCCATGATTATTCCGACAAGCGCTTTAAACGGAAATAAGGTGAGTGTTTTGGAAGGTAAAAAGGTTGTGGAAAAAGAAGTTGCAATCGGAGTCAAAAATAAAAAGCAGGTTGAGGTATTGAGCGGTTTAACGCTTGAAGATAAAATTTTGGAGGCTAACGGCAAATGAAAAGGGTTATATGCGCAATAATTTTAACGATTTTTTTCATCTCGCATAATGTTTTGGCAAATGAGGCGCAAAGCTTTGTTAAAAACCTTGAAATTATGCAGGGTGATGAGGCGGGCAACTTTAACGGCGATGGGCTTTTAACAAGGGAACAGCTTGCAAAAATAACGGTGAAATTGATTGAGCCGGAGTTTATTCCAAGCAATAGCGTTTCACCTTTCTTTGATGTGCCGTATCAATCATGGGCGGCGGGGTATATAAAAAGGTCAAACGAATTGGGCCATTTTACCGGTTACCCGGACGGGTCGTTTTTGCCGCGTGAATTTGTAACTCCCGAACAAATGAGCAAAATTATGATGAGCCTTTTGGGTTATCAAAATGAAGGAGCGGCCTCCGATTGGGCGGCTGCGCAAATAAACGCTGCGCACAGCTTAGGTTTATTGGAGGGCGTGCATTATGAAATCGGCGCCCCCATTACAAGGATGAATGCCGCAATAATGATTAAAAATACATTGCTTTCACAAAAAAAGGATTCAAATACTAGGCTTGTATCTGAAATCGGTTACTCTTATTTTGAAAACGCAATAATTATAACAGATAAAAACATATCGGATGAGTATGTTTTGACAACTGTCGGCAGTTTTAAAAAAGGAAACCTTTTGCAAAGCGATATTTTTAAAAAAGGGAGCCTTATCATAGATAAAGATAATCGGGTTGCAGCGTTTATTCCGTTGCAACGCCGCTACGACAGTTACATTGTAAAAACGATAATATCCGACACTATTATTGTGTTTGGCAAAGAGGGGGATATATCAATTAAATGCGATAATGACATTGTTTTTTACGATGGTACGGCAGCTTTGGATTTTAAAAGTATATCCGCAACGCTTGAAATGGGAGATAAAATAACGGTATGCCGCAATAACAGCGATAAAATAGAATATATCACGGTAGCGCGGGATGAAATGGAAGGTCCGTTCACCAATGCGGGAAAAAGCTTTATAAATGCTTTTGGAATTACCGACCAAACAATTATATATCGGGATGGAAAAGTTGCTCAAATGAGCGAAATAATTGACCACGACATATGCTATTATATAAGGCAAACGGATACGGCATTGATTTATAGCGTAAAAATTACAGGAGTATATCAAGAGGCGCTTCCCGGCAAAGACAATCTGCAAGCGGTTATAATCTCGGGCAAGCAATATGAAGTGGGGAGTGTCGGCGCTTTTGATAAGCTATCTTCCGGCGGCATTGAATATGGAACGCCTGTTAAAGCCCTGTTTGGTAAAGACGGAAAAATAGCAGATATTTTAACCTTTTCGCAAAACGATGGGGAAACAGGATATTTAATTGATACATCCTTTAAAACATGGATAGACGGAAGCAAAGATACATTTACCGAATATTGCTCAACTATACTGTTGACAGACGGTACAATAAATGAATATTACACCGATAAAGACTATGAATACTACAAAGGAAAGACCGTTAGCATAAAATTTGAGGATAATAAGGCTGTAATTTCGCCGCAAGCTGCAAAAGTCAACATTGAAGGAACTTTTAACTGGGATAAAAAAAGTTTTGGAAGTTACACATTATCGGATGATATAAATATTATCGATGTTGCGTTTAATGATGAATATACAAAAGCCAAGGGCGCAAAGGTTTTTCCGAAACGGCTAAACGGCGCTGTAATCAAGTCGAATGATATATTGTATGTCAGGCAAAAGGACAATCTTATAACGGATATAATTTTGAAGGATTTTACAAACGATTTATACAGCTACGGAATGGTTTTAAAGGCGGAAAATAAATCGGGTTTTTTTGCCGTGCAGGGGGTATATGATTTGAATGTTTCGGGCGTATACACAAACTTTGCAACGGTAAATAAGCGGTTTCCCGTTTATACCGGGCAGCCTGTTAAAATTGATTTTGATAATGGCGCTCCTTTTAGCCTTTCAAAGTTATTTTCGATAAACGAAAAGATTACAAAAATAGACGACTTGTATGTGCATACCGAAAATGCAAAGTATGCTTTATCTGATGATTTTCTTATTTATAAAAGCGTATATAATTCATTAGGCGATGGAGAAAGCTTTGAAATTATACCAAAAAATAAGGTTGATTACGCCAAAAGCATTGCGGCTTATTACGATAAACCGCAAGAGGAAGGAGGAAGGGTTCGCATTATTGTGGTTGCAGGTTAGTTAAACATATCGGTTGAAAGATAATGCTCGCCTGTATCGGGGAACAAAACCACAATCGTTTTTTTGCAATTTTCAGGGCGTTTTGCAACACCAATTGCCGCCTGCAAGGCGGCTCCGGATGAAATTCCCACCAAAACCCCTTCGCTTTGCGCTATCTCCCTGCCAACTTTAAACGCATCTTCATTTTTAACGCATATTACTTCATCATAAATTGACGAATCAAGCACACTTGGTATAAAACCCGCACCTATTCCCTGAATTTTATGCGGACCGCCCTTGCCACCCGATAAAACGGGCGAATCGGTCGGTTCAACCGCAATAACTTTTATGTCGGGCTTTTTTGATTTTAAATAGCTGCCCACGCCGGTAATAGTTCCGCCGGTGCCCACGCCCGCAACAAAGATATCTATATTTCCATCCGTTTGATTCCAAATTTCAGGACCGGTTGTTAATTTATGAACCTTGGGGTTTGCAGGGTTTTCAAACTGCTCCGGTATAAAACTGTTTGGAATTGACAAAGAGATTTCCTTCGCTTTGGCAATAGAACCCTTCATGCCTAAAGCCCCCGGAGTGAGCACGATTTCGGCGCCGTATGCTTTTAGCAAGTTTCTGCGTTCAACGCTCATTGTGTCAGGCATTACAAAAACTGCCCGATAACCTTTGGCAGCGGCAATTGCAGCCAAGCCTATGCCGGTGTTGCCGCTCGTAGGCTCTATAATGGTTGCACCCTTACTTAGCAGTCCCTTTTTTTCCGCATCCTCAATCATTGCCTTTGCAATTCTATCTTTCACACTGCCTGCCGGGTTAAAATATTCAAGCTTGGCAATAATTTTAGCGGACAAATTATTATTGCGGGCGATGTTTGCAAGCTCCAACATGGGAGTATCCCCGATAAGCTCGATAAAGGTTTTGCTTAGTTTTTTCATAATAAGTGCCATTAGCCTTTCCGGCTCACAAAATTAAATTAAAATTTGTGCCTATGCACTTATCGTGAGCCGGATAAGGCGTGTAAATGGCACTTTGCGCATGTGCGTTTCGCCAAAGGCGAAAATATCGCACGCGTAATAAATTCCGCCGGAGGCAGGGTGGTTTGAAAAGACTGAAAGTTTTTTCAAACCACCACTGCCCTTCTCAGATTTATAAAAATTTCGCCGCATATACAAATCAGTACATGCGGCGTTTTATCGCAAGTAAAAAAGCACCCCTCGGTTTTATTATATGTCGAACTTTGCCGTTTGTTAAAGCCGCTTTACATGAAATACAAACAAGTGTGAACCTAAAACGGCATATTATATGTCGGTGATGCCGACTGGAGCTGGTAATGGGACTTGAACCCGCGACCTGCTCATTACGAATGAGCTGCTCTGCCAACTGAGCTATACCAGCACTATACGAAATATTATAAAGCAATTTTGGCTTTTTGTCAATATAAAAAAGAAAGCACCGCTAAATGCTTTCTTTTAATGATATAAGCTTACAGGTTATTCCTCGTCCCAATTATGCCAGACGGCTTGAACATCGTCGCAATCTTCCAAATGGTCTATAAGTTTGCCCATCATGGTGATATCTTTTTCGTCCGAGAGCAAAACATCTGTTTGCGGAACATATTGAACTTGCGCCTGTTCAAAGGCGTACCCCGCTTGTTCTAACCCATCCCTTACGCTTGAAAAATCCCCCGGGTTTGTGGTTACCTCAAAGTATTCGTCTTGCGTTATAACATCGTCAGCGCCAACGGTGAGGGCGTCGTCAATTAGTTTTTCCTCGCTTGTCTTAGCGTTTTTTTCTATGATTAAAACACCTTTTTGGTCAAACATATACATAACACAACCGCTTGTGCCTAAGTTTCCGCCAAATTTATCAAAAAAGTGGCGTATATCGGCAGCTGTTCTGTTTCGGTTATCGGTAAGCGTTTCAACAATTACCGCAACACCGTTTGGGCCATACCCCTCGTATATAATATTTTCAAAATTATCGGTGTTGCCCTCCCCGGCAGCTTTTTTTATGCTTCGGTTTATATTATCGTTTGGCATATTGCTTGCTTTGGCTTTTGCAATGGCATCTTTAAGCCGCGCGTTTGTGGCAGGGTCTGCCCCGCCCTCTTTAACCGCAACTGCAATTTCACGCCCAAGCTTTGTAAATATTTTGCCTCGCTTTGCGTCCGCCTCGCCTTTTTTGCGCTTTATAGTAGACCACTTGCTGTGACCTGCCATGTTATACATCCCCTTTTTGCTAAGTTGTTAAATAAGGATTGTCAGAAAAACTTTAAACATTGATTTAAAACGGTAGCGTCTACTCTGAAGCTTTTAAATCAGACATTACTTCTTTAATTGATGTTGCAAGCCCTGCAATTCCTTGAATATTTGACGGCACTATTATTTTGGTTGCCTTTCCGTTAGCCGCTTGGGTATACGCCTCAAGCGATTTAAGTGCAATTGCCGCTTCGCTTGGATTGCTTTCGTTTATCATTTTTATTCCGTCTGCAATAGCTTGCTGAACCTTTAATATAGCTTCCGACTTACCCTCCGCTTCTCGAATTTGAACTTCTTTTTTTGCTTCGGCTGCCAAAATTTGCGCTTCTTTTTGCCCTTCCGCAACTAAAATTGCAGAGCGTTTTTCACCTTCCGCTCTCAGTATCGATTCACGGCGCTCTCGTTCCGCCTTCATTTGCCGTTCCATCGCATCTTGAATTTCACGAGGCGGCAAAATATTTTTTAGCTCAACTCTGTTTACCTTTATACCCCATGGGTCGGTAGCCTCATCTAAAATCGCCCTCATTTTAGTGTTCACAGTATCGCGAGATGTAAGGGTTTGGTCGAGCTCTAAATCGCCCACAATGTTTCTTAGAGTGGTAGCGGTGAGGTTTTCAATTGCATTCATCGGGTTATCTATGCCGTAGGCATATAGCTTAGGGTCGGTTATTTGAAAATAAACAACGGTGTCTATCTGCATTGTAACATTATCTTTGGTAATAACAGGTTGAGGTCGAAAATCTGCAACCTGCTCTTTTAGTACCACAATTTTAGAAATCCTTTCAACAAACGGAATTTTAAAATGCAGCCCAACGCCCCAAGTGGCGCTGTATGCGCCAAGGCGTTCTACAACATAAGCGTATGACTGGAATACAATTCTGATGTTAGCTATAAGCACAATAATAATTAAAGCTAAAATAATAAGAAGAGCCATTAATTTTCCTCCTTTTTAGGGTACACAATAGCGTGCACGCCAATAATATTCTTTACCGTTACAATAGTGTCTTTTTCAATTACGGTTGAGTTGCCGCTTTTGGCAGACCAAATTTGCCCGCCTATGTTTATTTGCCCTGCGCCCTCAATGGGGTTGATAGTTTTTATGACTATCGCTTCCGACCCTATTATTCTGTCGGCGTTTGTGGGGGTAAATTTTGTTTTTGCTATTTTTCTTGCAATAGGGCGTGTTGCAGCAAGCATTGCCGCCGTCACAACAACGAAAACAAAGCTTTGGACAAAAAGCGACGGGGTAAAAATAGCGCACACTGCAGCGGCAATCGCCCCTACGCAAAACCAAATTGAAACCAATGACATGGTTGCGCTTTCAATAACTCCCATTACAACTGCGATGAAAATCCAAAAAATTACTGCCGAATCCATCTCAAACCTCCCCCTTTAGCTTATTTTACCACAATCATGCATAAATTACAACCTTGAAACGCTAATTGATGCCCTTTAATGCTATTTTCTGATTTTTCTGATTCCGACTATAATAATCGGAGTCAGTATCGCAGAGGCAATAGCTTCCGGAACCCCGTTTTTAACTGCCACAGCCGCAAAAAAGGCAAGGGCGTTGCTTGCCGGTTGCTCTATTATTTGCATATACCGCTCTGCAAACAACAGATAAATCATCCCCAATACGCCTACTGTGTTTGTAAGGGTTGCTAAAATTGCACCGATTGCAATTCCAAACGATTCAAACCTGCGCTTTTTAAAAAGTATATATGAATAATATGCTACAATCCCGATAAGTATTCGGGGAAGAACCGACACAAGCGGGTTAAAAAAAACAAAACCGGTGGGGCTGGGGCGCAAAACTTTGTCTAAAATGCTCCACGCGCCAAAAAGCAAGCCGGTAAACGCACCAACTAAAGGACCTTCTAAAATTGCGCCGACAATTACCGGTATATGCAATATGGTAATGCCTATGGAAAGCCCCGGCAGCCGCATTATACCCAGCCCGGTTGCACCCAACACTATTATCAGGGCGGTGAGCATCCCAATAACAGCAATTTTTCTGACAGTTAAGCTTTTCATATAAATTCCCCCTTTTTGAAAATTTCGTACTGTAAAGTTAAATGAAAATTGAGGACTCCAAACCTTTCTGGTACAATGTTTTTGCAGAAAAACACATACCTCCCAGAAAGGAAGAAGTCCTCATGCAAAAAATTGTATCAGTTTCTTGT
>JALOAJ010000047.1 GCA_023228885.1 Bacillota bacterium
TACCCCCCTCCAAGGCTATGGCGCGAATTGTTTGGTTGGGCCAAAATGCATTACCCCAACTTTCCGCCAACCCAATTTATAAGATTTCGACGTCCCCTACATTTTATGATTTGCGTAATTGCTTACCTTTACACCCATACACACCGGCGAAATGGGTTGTTTGGTTTACATGTCAGTTTTGCCACAAAGAAAAGCCCGCACCGTAATGCGGGCTTTCACTTTCACGAAACCAAACAAATTCACAAAACCGAAATTATAACCATTGTTTCACTAAAAACCAAAAACACAAATGGACTTGAAAGCATTATTTAACCGAATCCTTCCGGTACTAATCGCACTTGCGATATGGGAAATGTTCGTACGTGGATTACTTATGAAAAACACTTACGACGATTCCAGCCGTCTTGAAGGAAAAGACCATTTCGAAAAGTAAGCGAAACGGTAAACTATTGTTTCACTTAAAAACTTAAACGAAATGAGTAGAGCACAAAGAATGTTACTAGATAGGTTGCGCGGAAACGTCAACCATGCCGAAGGTAACGGCGGTAATGCCGCCATTGTTACCAATGGGTCGCCCGCCGGAAATTTCCGGTTAGGCCCCGGTGCGTATCAACCGCCATTTAAGGCACAGATACAAATGACACACAGGAAATTGTATTTCACTGAAAATGCAGGCGTATATACACCTGTTGCGGCGGGCGCAATTGACGCAACTTTGCAAACATCGCTACCCGTCTTTTTCTTTTTGAATAGCGATTTTGCCGCGGGCTACCCAACATTGCAGTCTAATTTTCCGGTTAGTATTTGGCAATACGGCGACCCGGTAGTTGTTGGCAGGGATCAGGGCCGGGATGCTTTTGGCGATTGGGATGCTAACGTCACCGCACAACTTCGTAAGGGTGACATAGTTGTACCGTTCACGGCATCACCGGGCGGCACGAACACTTTAGCCCTTGTAATTGTTCGTAGTGCGGACGTTCCGTATGCAAGTTTGCTTGATTCGACAAATTCGAATCTCTTTAAAGTAAACATGATTCGGTACACTTTGGCGGACGCGACAACCGCACAATTGCAGCAATTCGAGAATCCCATTAACATTGCAAACCAAACAATGTTTGGTAAGTTCTCGAAAGATACTGTGAACCCGGATTCGTATGTTAACCCTGAACAAAACCAACCGCAAATTGCGGATATTCTCGTAGTTGCCGAAATCAACAAAGAGAAGGGTATTGCAACCTACGTTAACTTTGACGTGGTAAACTTCCGGTGGAATTTGTTTATCGAAAATGTTTTCAGACTGTAGAATTTTAACCTTGTGAGCAGAAACGAAAATCCCGTCTTAAAGTAGCTTCATTAATTTGGAGTGAAAGAGACGGGATTTTTTATTTTACAAATATGCTAACTAAAACAGTAAACAAAAGTCAGGCGATACCGCAAACGGTTAACGCTATAAAAAAACTTGCCGTTCAGGCAAAAGTAATGCGCTATACAACGGACGCGCTAGGTACGATATTGGCAAACGCCGCCGTCCCGGTCGCCGACCGCAAACCGTATCCATTTCACCTATTCGGTGATTTCGACAGAAATGGTGGTTATCAAATCGCCGACCAAATAACGCAGCGGTTCAATACGAATCTTTATGCCGTTTACGTTGTCGGAAACAATACGCCGTTTTTCAACTTTTTGCCAATACAGACAATTCAGAATGTTGTGCGCAAGGGTGATATTGTTTTCATGTATGTTAATGATGTATTGGCGCCTACCATATTCACTTTCATTGTTATTACTACCGTGAATAGGGGAGGTTTTGCATCACTTGTCGCACAGTCCAATATCTCACAGATTGGCGACAAGGGGTATTGGGGCGTAATGAATTTTGATGGCATACGTTACAAATGGAGCGATGACGCACAATTGGAACATCCGCTGTATTTGATAACCACAGAGTATACCGGAGATTTCAAATTTAACGTTTTCAATCCTTTGTCATACTGGAACCCCGATCAAAAGAACGAAGTGAAACAACTGGTTTTGCCTCTAAGTATGAATGTGAACCAATACGCCGGAATTTCCAGTTTCCTTGATTTTGACAATTTGTCATTGGAATTACTTTTTGAATTTTATTACTAAAACAAAAACATAAAATAATGGGAACAACAGCACGACAACGGCAAGCTTTCCAAATGGCCGTTAAACGCCATCGCGCAAATACTGATAATATTATCGGTTTGGATGCGATCTTGGACAAAGATTCCGGCATAAGAAAGTTTATTGGCGGCCTTTCAACAGGTATAACAAAAGGCATAATTGACAAAAAACTCGCGGCGGCCATAAATGCGGCCTATGCTGCGGGGTATAGCACACAACAAATTCGCAGTGAGCCGCTTTATACCGTTGTGTCAAGTTTGGGAAGTTTGCCGATTTCAATCGCAAACGTAGTGGACAACGCGCCCCATCATTTGAAGCAGCACGCCGCCGATTTGGGGTTGCAATTGCCTGTACCGGAGTTGAATGCATTTCAATATGTGAAACCATCAGCTGGCGGCCCGCCGTCTGCAAAAATTATCCGGCCGATTTTTGGCGATGCGGTAGCGGATGCATCAGCGGCGGGAAAGACAATAACTAGTTTGCCGCCGTCCTATCAGCCCGGCATAACCGAACCGGTTCGCAGTTTGCCAATTGAACAAAAAACCGATACGGGCACAAAAACGCCAATTCAGGATTTAGACGATTCGGAACTATTGGCTTTGGTTAAACCTTTGGCCCCTATCATGAAAGAGGGTCTAACGGATAGCGGGGTAGTTCCACCTTCCGATCTTGGGGAACTTACTGAAACTTTTTACTACAAAGTAGTTCAGCCCGCGCAAGGCACAATAGACGGGTTGGATGAAAACATAGTCGCCGCCGTTATTGCGTTCGTGGGAAGTATTGCAAGTAAGAAAGCGCAAGGCGAAACGCTCCCTCCCGTATACGACAAAATCGGCGAACTTACATTGATGCTCGAAAGTCAATTGCAGGCGCAAGGTAAGAAAGTTGTCGATCAAAAAATTGGAGGGTTTTTAACCGACAACCTCTTTTTGATCGGGCTAGGTCTTGTACTTGTTTTAAGTTTGTCCATGAACCGCAGAAAATAATGATCGCACGAAACATAACCGTCCGCAATGGCCCCGCCGGATTCTACCGAACGGGCAGCGGACCCGTTTTGATCCTTGATGAAAGAGGGGTACCTTTTTACGATACCCGGTACTTAGCAAAAAATCCCACAGAGTTTAATTTGCCTACCGGGCAATATACGCAAGTCGAGGGGAAATTTCAGCAAAGGGTTGAACCGGTAAAATATGAGCTTGCACCAATGCCGCCGAAACAGCGGAATAAGCGCAAAGACCCTGAAAGGTTTGAAGTGGTTTTTGGTGACAATCCCCATAAATGCACTATTGATTGGGACACGGAACAAATAATTTTTGACCATCATTTGGAAAATTTACCGTTGCCATGTCTAATTTATATTTTGTATCACGAATTTGCACATCGCTGGTATGGATGTAGATGTTCACGCAAAAATTGTCCTGAATGCGAAATCGCAGAAATCGCCTGTGATCGTTATGCGCAAAACCGCATGTTGGAAACGGGATACAATCCTTCACAGATCGGCGAAGCTATAGTAGCGTCATTGTCCGACAAAAACCACGGCCGCAAAGAAATCGTGGTGGACTCGCTTATGAATGATTGCGACCATTTGGACTATTGCGATCATTCAGGCAAAGAATGGGATTCATGTGGAACGTATGAAACTATCAACGCGAACAAAAACGGCGATTGTCTGGAATACAACGAAACGCCGAATCCCAATTGGAGTTGTGAAGACTGGGTAGTCTGGCACAAAGATTTATTGCGCGCCTATCAGGACGGCCGTTTGGCGGAATATTCTAAAGAGAAAGCATTGGAGGAAACCAATAGAGTGTTCGCCCACCATTGGGCGGAATCCGCCGGATTCTCCAAAAAGTTTTGGGGGTATTGTGGCTACCGTTCCGGCTTTTATGATTATTTCAAGTCGATAGGTTATACCGACCATATCAGTTTTATAGCCGGGGTGTTAACACCCGTTATCGGCGGTTCGTCGGATGTTGCCGGGTCGGCGGTCGGTGCTGTTAAAAACGTTGGCAACATTGTGAGCGGTAAAGCGTTTTTGCCTTTGGTACTTGGACTTGCGGCGGTTGTCGGGTATGTGGTTTTTATACAGAAATAATATGGCTGAATTTAACATAACATACCGAAAATACATTGAGCCTAATGAGGGAGGATATGCCAATGTTGCCGCTGACAAAGGAGGAGAGACTTACGCCGGTATTACGCGAAACTTCAATCCCGCATGGGACGGCTGGCCGATCATTGATATGAAAAAGTCAAGATATGCAAATAAGATTATTCCACACAACGCAAAGTTCGGCGATATTCAACATTTGGTTGAACGCTTTTATTTTGACAAATGGCAGAAAAATTGGTTTGACCGAATTAACAATCAGGACGTTGCAAACCTTTTGTTTGACTATTTTATTCATTCCGGGTCGCATGCTATCAAAGCGGTGCAAAAATTGACGGGCGCAACGTCGGACGGTTATATGGGGCCTGAAACAGTCGGCGCAATTAACAGTTATCCGAATCAGGCGAGATTACACGATAATCTCAAAGCGCAAAGAGAGGCATTTTTGCTTTCTTTGATTGGCGCCGATCCTTCACAAGAAGTGTTTAGAACCGGATGGATGAAACGCATTGCCGGCTTTCCTGATTTGCTTAGTTATCCCGGTTTGGCGGTTTTGCTTTTACTGCTTTTGTTTTCTTTTCACTCCCGGTAGCTATCGGGATAAACACCAAAATAATATGAACATAGATTTTGCAAAATATGATCCTGATTTGTATTGGGCTTTGCAGGTAGTTCAGAATCCTGAGACGTTGAGACAAGTTACAGGCGTGAAAGCTTTTAACATTGTCCGCACTTTTAACACGGCGACTGATCCTAGTGAAATATTACTTCCCGCCGCCGTTGGGGTTGTGTACTTTATTAAGCGGTTCGCGCAAAGTACACAAAATGCCATAACAGGAGGGCCGCCGTCATTTGAGATGTTAGAGCCATTTACAGCTAACCCGGGATTTACGGCTACCTATCCGACAGTACCCGGGAGGTTCTTTATGGACGGGCCTTATTTAGCATCCTTAGCACAACACAACGATAACGCAGCAAGTGTCGGAACTGTTAGTTTGGCCATAAACGGGTTTACAATAACTTTTCAATAAAATAAACTTTCACTCATGCAATCAATCTTAGACTTTATCACAGAACATTGGGAATCACTCATTTCGCCATTAGCGTATGAAATCGGGGCGCGCCTAAATAAGAAAAGAAATCTTTCTTTGATTTCCGGCATAATCGCCCTTTTGGGGTTAGTCCTCAAAAGTCGCAAAAAATCCAATCTTATCATTTTCGCCTGTCTTTTAACGGGCGGGCTACAGGCACAGTCATGGACGTCTCATAAAGGAATGTTTCTTAACGAATATGACACGATCATAGATGCGCCAATTCCGCCCGCAGGGTGGAGCGGTATAACATCGGCTAACGATTCGATCTACGGATATTTCGGAAACCCGCCCATGTGGCAGGTTTTCGGCGGCGGCGGCGGTGGTGCGGGATTGACAACAGCCGATAATGGCCTCACTGTGAATCCGGCCGGGAATGTCAGGTTGGGCGGAACGATGTTAGATAATTCTACACAACTATCTTTTGATAATAATAGTTCTTTAGAATTTTTATATCCAAACGGTCAAGGTACGGTTTTTAGCAATGATGTATTTGGCACAGCCATAAATAACGGCGGTTTTGATTATTTTATAGCGATTGATCCAACAGGAAGTAGCGGTTTCGGAACCGGAGTAACGGCCGGAATAACAAATGGTGCGACTTTAGAACTGTTGCCGACTAGTGGCACTTTAAACGCCGGTTCGTCATCCGGTAACCAGTCGAAATCTGTATTTACGCCGACAAGTCTACAGCTAACTGTAACTGACAATTTAAGTTTTTCGAATGCTATAACTTTAACGCCCACACTTTTTTCAGCGCAAATACCGACCGGCGGCTTTGATGTCGGAACGACAGCGGCAACGATGCAAAACGGAAACTCAACCAATGCGGTCAATTTTTACGCCCTCGGAACATTAGAAAGGTTCAGGTTTGCAGCGGAGGGTTCCAGCGCGGGAAGTGACCTGTTTTTAAATCTGGCAAATCCTAACTTAGTGCAATTTCAGTCGCAAGATGACCAAATCCAAATTGGCACACTTGGTACAACTTACACAATAGACGAATCGGCGGAAACCGCCGTATTGTCGAGTTCGGCGGGAAGTACGTTAACGACAAATGTATCAGCGTTAGATGAAGTTGATTTGTTATTCAATACAAACGCAACAGTCCAGGCGGGTGATAACCGGTTTTTTGCAAATTGGACTGACGGGGCAAATACTACAGGATTCGTGAATATCAGTGCCACGCTCACGCAACTTGACCATAGCATATCAGGAACCGGCAACGCACGACTAAATCTTAACGGCGCGGGAAACAACGCTACATTTTCGTCAGGAACAACGGGTAGTGGAGCCACAATAGATATGTCTATTGTCGGCACGACTTTGCTTACTAGCACGCAAAATTTAGTTGTGTTTCCTGTCGCTGTCGATTCCGATGTTGCTATACAGACACAAGATGGCGCAACGGTCGCACAAAATAGCGGCAACATACTTTTGCGCACAGGTTCCGTAACAAGCGGAACGGGCGCAGTAGGCGATATTGAAATCAGACTAGGTGTGCAAGGTGGGAGTGGAAGTGGAGGAAGTATACAAATCGATGCTACTAGCGGCGAATTAATTTTCACCATCACCCGCACAGATTGTACGGGTGCCCCGTCCGGCGCAATCGCCAATGTTGCGGGTGTGCTAAATATTTGCCCATGACAGAAAGCCAAATACAAAAAATTCGCGTATTTGATTTTTTGATCTTAGGGCCGCTTATGGCTTATGCCGCCGCCGGTGAAAAGTTATCGCCTACGCTTCGGGCGCTACTTTTCATTTCCGGCATAGGAACGATTTTGCTTAATTGGCATGAATGGAAAAAACGTCGTTAGTTTAGTATTTTAACAATCTCCATCGAAATATCCGGGTATGCCGTTGGCGGCATTGCCCGTACTTTTTCATAGGCGGCGTAAAGTACCTCGTGTTTACTTTTTACTAGTTCGGGCGGATCATTGGTTTTCAGCACGATTACATAATTTACCAAATCGTAAATGTATAGGGGTATCGCCCGGATGGAATGAAAGCACAGCATGACGGTATTGCGATTATGCCGTTTGGCTACAAGTAGCTTTACCATCTTATCCGACCTTCCACGATTTGAGAAAAAAACGGTGGCCTCCTCGAAAACCAAAACCCTGTCATAGAGCGGCAAAACGCCATCTAAGAAATCCTGAATATCTGGCAAAGGTTTGCCCGGCTCCGATAAACCATACTCGGCGTTGACGTCATATACGCAAATACGTTCTTCATGCACATTCGCGAGTAGTCGTTTTACGATTGTAGATTTACCGGAACCGGTTGCACCTACTAAGATTATTGCTTTGCCCGCCATTTATTCGTTACGCAAAAATTAGTTTTGTTGTGAAATTTTGTGTTCTCCCATATTTGCAACTTCACGCAAAATACGTGTTATGCTCATGGGGTCGGCATCCACGTTTCCCGATATGTGTATTGTTCCCTTAGAATCCCTCCGAATGAAAATTAGTAGTTCCCCCCTGTTTCCGCAATGTTCACACAACTCACTTAGTAGCTGGTCGGTCGTTATTTCCATCTTTGAAAGTATTTTTAATAATCAAAAATCTCGTAAACTGCAAAAGGAATAGACTACCAAAGTAGGCAGTTATCGGATCTTTTTCCAATTTCATAGCTTTAAGACATTCGGCGGCAAGCGGTTCAAGTTCGGCCCGTTCGTCTTTGTCCAAAGACAAAGTATTCGCATGAATCGGCTTTTTGGAAATATAACCATCCACAAACTGAAAAGCATTAGCCATGCTTTCGCTTGTGATATACACAAACAACTTTGGCGGAACGATCATAGGTGCGGCCTGTGGTTCCGGTTCTTTTCGCTTGCGTCCCCGTTTTGGCTTTTCGTCAAAATTCGGGAGACCTTCACCGGTTGCCAGTTCCTCTTTGTAGGTTTCGAGATTAGCTAGTATTTCCTTGCTTACTGACAAGTCCGGCGGTTTCGGCGTTTCGCTTACTTTTGCGGTTTCTGTTTGGGAAACGCTTTCGCTATCTCCTTGAGGTTTTCCAAGTAGTTCGGAATCTGTTTTTTGAGCCGGTTCTTTTCGATCATTATCTTGCGTACTTTCGAGTTGTGGTAGTTCGCTCGTGTCGATCGTTTTGTCATTCTGTTTCCTTTTTGCCATCTTTGTTTCGTTTAACAGCGTAAATAATTATTGCGGCAATGGCAGCAACGGCCAATATGCCAAACAGACCTTTTCCGCCTTGCGGTTCGATCGGTGGATATAGTTGTGTTTTCATAATTTCCTTTTTATTTTTTCCCCATCTTTTTCAAAATATACAATTATGTCTTTCCCGTCCAATTCAGCGGCGTGTGGATTTTCTATACCTTCGCCGGAAAGGTAACCTAAGAACATTTCCCGTAAGACTACACTTTCGGCGGGGTATCGTTCGCCATTGATTGTTACAAGTTCAGCGGGAAAGTCGATTTTTATGTTTATCGCAATTCCCCGTTCTTTGGCGAATGTCTTAATGAAGTTGTTTATAATCGCTTTCATCTTGCCCACAAAATTAAAATTGTTAACAATGAGGCCCAATAAAATAGGAGCCAAAATATGAACTTTTTAAACTTAGCGTTTTCCATAGCTTTTACGTTTAGGTTTATAATTGCCTGTACAATCGGGCGCGTAATATTCAAAATGATCAAAACCATCATTAGAGTAAGCATAACAGGTTTGCCAAAAATACGCCCGTTCACCGTTTGGTATACGCCGCTGAACGTACCTTCTTTTCAACCCACAGATTATGCAGGTATCGACACCTGATAGCGATAGTGACCATCTATGACGCCGTTTAAAACTCATGGCAGATTTAGTTTAAATGGCGTAGTCGTGCCGTCTTTGAAAATTTTCCTTTTGGTAAACTGTCCGGTTATCACTTTGCGTTGTTTTACAAAAGTTCCCGGTTCAACAGAATCAAGTCGTCGTATGGACTCTTTGGTTTTTATCATTCGCGAAAACTCATAAACCGCCGGGTCTGCAAATTGCGCCATGTACTCCATTTCTTTTGTTGTGGGTTCAACTTCCACGGCATCCTTTTTCACGCCCTTAAGTTTTTTTAGTTCGTCGCCTTTAAGGTTTGTAAATGCATAGTCTTTCAGAGTGCGAACGCGCGTAATACGTTTTTTCTCAATACCCCATTGTCCTAAGTTTTCGCCAAATTCGATGGAACCGCGTTTTGGTTCACCTTCAATAAAAATGCTATCCGTGTCACAGTACACCGCTTTGGCAGAATTGGCGTGTAGGGCTTTCCATAGATTTACGCGAACTTGCGCAGTTATGTAAGCCGCCCAACACGCAATAGTGTGTTTGGTCATGCGTTCGGGAATTTTCATATTCAAGAACGACCCGTAATATGTACGTATTATTTCCGCCGATATGGAGTTATGTTTTTTCATTAACCGGCGAATATCGCTTTCGTTACGTAACATTACAAAAGCGTTTTTGATCTTTTGTGCAAGTTTGCCATAAAGGTTGTTCATGAACAACTTGTAATAGTAGCGACTAAAGTCGTTATCTGTTTTTTGGCGTTCGGTAAAATAGTGCGTAATAAACTCTTTGAAGGGAGAGGCAATAGGGCGGGATATTATAAGTTTGCACGGAGTAATAATTTCTATAAAAGGCATTGCAATGCGAAATTCGTTGAAACACCACGACCCGGAAAATGCGCCTAATGGAAAAAGTAGCTTACCGTCATGACGCAATGGTAATGGCGGGATATGCAAATCTTTCTTATACCTGATTCGGGCGGTAATCATTCCTTCATACCGTTCAATCAAATATGGCACTTCGTCCGGGTAGACATATCGTTCATGTAATGCAAACGGGTCTGGGAAGTCAAGTTCTGACATAGCGTACGGATAGGCAGAGTTTATATCATAGACCTTTGCGTCACATTTGCCAACTTTGAAAACTTCATTGCGCCCCCCATAATATGCGTCAAAAAACCTATCCGACAAATCGGACACAACAATAGGTTCCGGCAAAAAGTACCTACGGAACATTTGCAACGAAAGTTGACCTATGGTATATGTAGGCTTTGCGCCGATAAACATTTCGTGCAAGGCGTCACAAATAATTTCACAGTCGCGAACACAACGATCTATACCGATTTGCAGGGTTCCTATGATTGTCCCGTTTTTAGTTTTTCGCCCTAACGTCAGTTTTTCCTTTCCTAACATTTCGCCGATACTTTCAGCGGATGCCTGTAAAATATTGTACGAATCAACGAAGGTACAATTTCTATTTGTAGCCGAAATGAATTTACCGTTGAAAATCGCCTCTTTGTCAAGAAAGTAAATATTGCCGTAAAGTACACATAGATCGTATTCGGCATTATGAAAGTAAACGGTTCTACCTCTGTATCGGGTAGTTTTAAATTCGTGAATCATTTCTTCCCGGCTGTGAAAAACCTTTCGATATCCGTCACTGCCAACAACGGCACCTATTACAAAATGTTCCGGGCGCGCTGAAAGTTTGTAATGAATGTTTTTTCCCCTTTGCTTTCCCGTCTCGGTGTCGGCAACGTAAAAGATTTGGCTTTTGCCGTTTGGCGTTAATGGGGTAAGTTTTCGCATTTTGGCGCGGGTGAAATTTTCAACCTGCTTTGTTTCCGTGTCGGTGCTCACGTTTTTCGTTGTAGTCCATTTTACGCAAAATTTCGGCTTGCAAATCTATACCCAATAACGCCGAATAATGACATACACGGATAACAATGTCGGCATACTCACTGCCAACACCTTGTGGTTTGCCCGTTTCATCAGTCCATGACTGAGGTTCTTTGTTGCGCCACGCCTCTAATGCCTCTGAGGCCTCCGAATGAATCAAGGCTACTTGCTCAGGAATAGGCACAATCCTATCACACCATCCTTTGCGTTTTGCCCAGTCGTACACTAAAATTTGAAGTTGATTGATTTTCATATTCGCTCATTTAAATGTTCTACCATGTGGTAAACTTTTGGCCAAACCCGGAGGTTTCGCCAATAATTATTTTGTCGGTTTCGGTCGTGGTGATGTACATCGTATCCATCAAAATTTGGCTTTTGCCAAGGCTCGGCGCAAAAGTGAAAGGCTACTAACCTGTGTAGCAATTCCCATTTGCGCCGACCCTTATAATATAAAGCTACTTTCAAATATCCCTTTATGTTCAAATCTTTTGCAAGGCGATGCCCGTACCGGTTGTAAACATTGCCGTAATTGTCTAAAAGGTAGTTATCATAAGGAACGGACAATTTTACAACTTTGAAATCTTTACCCGGGGCGCGCATTCGTCATACTCTTACACGGAACGAATAAACGTAGTTACGCCAAATTTTCTTTTTCTTATAGTCCATCGCTCCACTGAAAATTTCGGAAAACATTTCTGCAAACTTTTCTCCAACTTCTTTGTTGAACTTTTGGAACCTATACACAAATTGCCGTACCGTCAACTTTCCCCGATATTCAGAAAACACGTGAACTTTCATCATCCCCGGCCCTCGTTTTTTTCTAAGCTTTACCATTTTTTGCCAGTCCGTCAACGCGACCGCTTTTAGAAATTTTGGCAACGTTCGTTTTTTGCGGTTTATCTGTACTGTAAAAACTGTTTCGCCTTGTTTGGTTTTGCGCGGGTTCTTATGTATGCGAAATTCGTTATCCGGGGCGTTTGGTAAAGGGCGATACTTTGGACGGTTTTCGCCTTTTGGGCGTTTGGTTTTCGGAACCGGTTTAAACGTTTTCGCGCTCTTTACTTTAGTAACTTTGCGCCTAACTGCTTTTTTCGCAGGTTTGCGCTTTGCTACTTTCTTAGTAACTTTGCGCCTAACTACTTTCTTCGCAGGTTTGCGCTTTGCTACTTTCTTAGTCGTCGTCTTTTTCTTCCGTCTTTTCATCCGGCCAATTTGCTAATTCGAAAATGTGGTAGCCGTCTTCCTCCATGCGTATTTCAAGAATCGGGTGTGAGTCCTCGCAAATACTTAACGCACTTATGAACTCTTTTGTAAAGGGAAGCGCAATGCGCGAACCGTCTTGTTTTTCGAGAATGATCTTTTCGTTTTCATCCTCCACAAGTTTTGCGATGATAACACGCCCGACTTTCAGGCGTGGTATTAATTCAGTTTTTGACATAGTTTGTTTGTTATAATATTTAAAAAACCGGTGGCAATCGTAAAACCACCGGTTGTCTATATAGTTGCACGCTTTAACCTAAGTTGAAAGAACGCCTACGATTTACTTTTAAACTTCATTTGAACAACGCGAAATTTTGTAAACTGTTTACCGGTAGATGTTTGCGATTTCTCCACAAACTCTATTTTGAACAAATCACCCTTTTTCGCCTTATCCAAATGTTTTGCAATTTGGTGGTTAGCGGGACAAATGCATTCCCGGCCATTCGCTTGTAACATAAGATACCCGATAGTATCCCCTTTCTCCCATTGGTCGCCAAAGTCTTCTTCGGCGATAACGGGGGATTGATACAGGCCTATTAACGTTCCTTGTTCTTCGAAATCGTGCCAGCCCGCGCCTGATTCAAGCACTTCACTTTCTTCCACGTCCTCCAAATTGAAAGCGGGCGGCGTGGGAGTGTTGGTAATTTCTTCAATGTCTCCCAGAAATGAATCCGTTACTTTTTGTGTTTTTTTAGTTTTTGCCATAATTGAAATGTGTTTGGTTGTGAATTACTTATAAAAACGAAAACCCGCCCGGTTAGGGCAGGTTTTGCATAGGAAAGCGTTTCCGCCTATCCTACCTCTTTGTCCAAGGAATCAAATTCACGTGCAATCTTCTTTGTTGCCCAGTCTTTTAGTTTGCGGTTCTCGTCTTTAAGGGCCTCAATTGCTTCCTTTAATGCCGGCTGTTTTCCGCTCTTATAACCCGGCATATCCATAAGGGACTGAATGCCTTTGATGTTCTTTTTGTAAGTCCGCATGACGTCCCGGAATGCCGGGCCTTCGTTTACGTCCTCTTTTTGCGATTGTTGTGAGTTTGCAGTTTTTGCCATAATTGTATTAATTATTAGTTGCCCGGTTCCGCCGGGTTGCGGTTTGTGATTTAGTACGGATTTTTACGATGTAGTGAGTTTTTGACATTGATATGTCGGCGGCGAACATGGCCGCGAAATTGATTGCCGCGCATAAGTCTTTTGTGCTGTATGTGCGAGCTTTGGCGTTGTCGCCGATTAGAACTATATCACTCATATTGTTGTTTGGTTTTGTTAATATACGAAAAATTTTTGAGAGTGCAAAATCAATTTGCAGAATCTCGCCGTTTGTGTAATATTCCAAACGGCCTATCTAACCAAAACATAACTTCTTTGCGTTTATGCTTTTTAGACGCCATAGGCATAAGGCCCAATCTGACGGTTATGGATACAAATATAAAAGTTTCCATTATTTGTAGGTTTCGCAGGTTTGTACACTTTGACGTTTTGGTTTTACAGGGTTGTATGACCGCTTTGCCGTCACGCATGAACTGGTAAGTATCGCAATGGTTAGCACTATGCATAACCATGCGAAAAAGCCTAAGTCGATTTTTGTTAGTTTTTTCATTTTGGTGCGTTTTCGGTTAAAACTTTTGAAAGGCATTCGCATGCACTTATCCATTTTCGCCATTCATCCAATAAGGATTTATTTGAGGGCATGGATAAGGCTAATTTTCGGGCTTCATAACACTTTGTTATAAATGCCGCTGCAATTTGTGTTTCGTTCATTTTGGTAATTGGTTAGTTTTTGCCATTTAGTATAAAGCAAAGGTCATGCCAAAATGATGTAAATATCGTTTCGGCCATATCCGTCTATGCCGTACGTGTACTTTATTCCCGCAAAATCAAGAATTAGCAAAATAGTATGTTCATAGTCATAACCGGATTTGGTCTTATGGTTAAGTTTTACTGGTCTTATCTTTTTGCTTTTAGTTGTCATTATTTCCATTATACGCTTTTGGCGCGTTCCGTGAATACGGAAATGTTGCATTTGTTCAATAAATGCCTGTTTGGTTTGTGCTTTCATGGTGTATGTTTTTTGTTTGGTTTAAATATACGAAAAATACCCCAACCAAACAATT
>JALOAJ010000048.1 GCA_023228885.1 Bacillota bacterium
CTATGCTTTTAAAGCAAGCCTTGATACCTTTAGCCACTTCGTAATATATACCGCATTAGGCGCGTCGTCAACCTGTTATTTTGATAATGTCAAGATTTATAAAACCAAAGCGCCGTCTCCCGTTGAGATTGTAAGTTTGGAGTTCACCGACGAATTGGAGGGTGTCGGCAATCCCATAGATACATTGGCGGGCGCCGAAGCTGTTTGGGCCTCTTTGACTGCAAAAAATTATTTGCCCATAGAGCAGAAGGTAGCATGCATTATGGCTTTATATAATGCGGCAAATAAGGTGCAAATCGTTCAGGTACAGGAAAAATATGCGGATGCGGGAAGTGAAATACCTTTTGAGATGGGATTTGGGCTGCCTACGGATGATGATTTGACAGGATACTTTGTAAAAGTCTTTTTATGGGATGGGATACAAAGCATGATTCCGTTTGTAAAACCACAGGAAGTGCCAAAGTCAGACAATTAGTTATCAAGGATATTGACGAAGAATCAGTTCTTCGTCAATGTCCTGCCCATGGATTATTAATTACTAAGATTTGTACAGGAAGGACACATTGTATATGCTTTTTAATACACGAAGATTTGGATTGTTTGTACATTGGGGGCTGTATTCCATCCCTGCATGGCATGAGCAAATTCAATGGAGAATGGACATGCCCAAAGAGGAATATGTGTTGTTGAAAGAAAAATTCAACCCTGTTGCCTTTGACCCTTGCAGGTGGATTGATGCCGCTGAGGCGGCAGGTATGCAGTATTTATGTTTTACAACCAAGCATCATGATGGCTTTTGTATGTGGGATACCAAGTTTACCGATTACAACATTATGAACACGCCTTGGGGTAAAGATGCTTTGAAGATGATAGCCGATGCTTGCCATGAAAGAAATTTCGGTTTACATTTATATTATTCCAATCCCGATTGGCATCATCCCAATGCTGTAAACCAAGGCGGAAATCATCAATTGCTTCGGCAAAATAAGGGTGATGAGCCGGATGAAGATAAATATATTGAATATATCAAAAATCAGGTAAACGAGCTTTGCAGCAATTATGGAAAAATTGATGCATTATTTTGGGACATTCCTCAAAGCAGGTACGAACCGTCTATCAATCAGCTTGTACGCACATTGCAGCCCGGCATACTAATTAACGACCGGGGTTATGATAAGGGCGATTACGATACACCGGAACGTACTGTACCGGAAGGGAAAAGGTTTTCGCGTTACACGGAGGCATGCCAATCTATCGGCAGGCAAAGCTGGGGCTATCGGGAAGATGAGGACTATTATTCCAATAAGTTTTTAATGCAAAGTATCGACAAGATTATGGCTATGGGCGGTAATTATTTGTTAAATGTAGGGCCAAAGGCAGATGGAGCGCTACCAAAGCAGGCATTGGATATATTGGAAACGCTGGGCAGTTGGTATAACCGTGTGAAGGAGGCATTTGAGGGAACAACGCCGATTTCGAGTTTGTTTGACCGAGACGATTGTATGTTTACAAGAAACGGAAATGTTTTATATATCCATTTCTATAAAAGTCCTCAAAGCGCAGGGCTGCTGTTAAATCCGCTTGTTACCGAGCCGATTTGCGTTACGGTTCTAAATAACGGTAAAAAATTGGACGCAAAGGTAGAAAGAATCCCTGTGTTTAGTATGCCGCACAGTGAGCAAAAGGAGTGCTTGAGAGTTAAAAAAATTCCGGCAAATGAGTTGATTGATGAGGTTATTATTTTAAAATTAGAGTTTGAAAATTTAGACAGGGCCTTGTCCTTATGCGGCTTATGATGGCTAAGAAGCAGAGAAACAAAGAAAAGAATTTTAAAAAATGAACTGTATGTAGATGGGGAAAGGGTGATGTAATGGCAAAAAAGGTTGAAATTTCTGACCATAGCTTAACGAGCTTTACAGAAGATAAAACAGACGAACGGTGGATTAAAACGGGTTTTATTATTCCTGCAAAATATTATGTTGACCAACCGTTCGTGGTAAAAACAAATGACAACAACTGGCTTTGTGTGGCTACTACGGGGGATTCTCATGAGGGCAGCTCTGGTCAGCACATTATATCCCTTCGTTCATCCGATTGCGGCAAAACATGGACGGATTTTGCAGATGTGGAACCGCCTGATGGCGTGGAATCATCATATGCAGTTTTACTTAAAACGGAATACGGGAGAATTTATTGCTTTTATAATCATAATACCGATAATATCCGCTCTGTTAAGGCGGACAGTCCGCCTTATCCTGATGGGTATTGCAAGCGTGTGGACAGTTTGGGATACTTTGTGTTTAAATATTCGGATGATAACGGCAAGACATGGAGCAGTAGCCGTTATAACATTCCGACTCGAGAATTCAAAATTGACAGAACCAATGCCGATAAAGGGAAAATACGCTATTTTTGGAATGTAGGCAAGCCATTTGTTCATAACAAAGATGCTTTTGTTCCCCTTTCTAAAGTTGGAGGATTCGGCAAAGGGTTTTTTACAAGCAGTGAAGGCATTTTGCTTAAAAGCTGTAATATTATGTGGGAAAAAGACCCGAAAAAAATCACTTGGGAAACTTTGCCGAACGGCGATATAGGGCTTCGCGCCCCGTCGGGCGGCGGCAGAATTTCGGAGGAGCACAGCTATGTTGTATTGTCGGACGGCAGTTTTTATGCAAACTACCGAACGATAGACGGACACCCTGTCGAAACATACAGCCGTGACGGAGGATACACTTGGGAAGAGCCTTGTTACAAGAAGTATGCAGACGGCAGGCTTTTTAAAAACCCACGGAGCGCAAATTTTGTGTGGAAATGTCAAAATGGAAAATACCTATATTGGTTTAATAATCATAGCGGCAGAGGTTACGAGGACAGAAACCCTGCTTGGATAAGCGCGGGGGTGGAGATTGACACTCCGAAAGGCAAAGCGATTTCTTGGTCGCAACCCGAGATATTGCTTTACGCAGATGACCCATTTATAAGAATGAGTTACCCTGACTTGATCGAAGAAGATGGATTTTATTACATTACCGAAACACAAAAAAACATAGCAAGAACTCACAAATTTGATGGTAGTTGGTTCAATAAAATGTGGGACAGCTTAAAAGGGGAATACTCCTTGCCAAATGACGGCGTAAAGCTTGCCAATAATTCCAAAATGGTTTATATAAAGGAGTTTTTAATCATGGATAACACAAAACATGGTTATGGCGCCAAAAAGACCAGAAGCGGTTTTACACTTGAATTTGTCGTAGGAAATATTAAAAGCGGCGATATTCTTTTTGATACAACCACCTACATCGGCGGCATTTTGGTTAATGTTACAGCCGATAATGCCATAAGGATAAAACTGGGCGACGGTCGCTCGCAAAATGTGTGGGAAAGCGATAAAGGAAAGCAAATTGCAGATGGCACGCATATATGCATTGTTGTTGACGGAGGACCGGGAATTATATCTTTTGTTATAAACGGGAGGTTTTGCGATGGAGGCGAAAAACGCCAGTTTGGGTTTGGACATTTCAGCCTTTATGATGTTAATGGGGCTGATACCGTTAAGCTCGGAAAGTGTGTAAACAGATGTGTGATTTATAAAAGAGCTATTAAAAATTTTGAGGCGTTTGGTCTTGCGACAGGGGCAAAACTGCCGTTGTAACCGCAGGAAACTATGGTTTAGAAATTGAAAATGCTGTCTTTACAAAACAACTTTTTTGTGACATAGTCACTTTATAAAAAGTTGTTTTGTGATATTATATTTAAAATAAATGAATTAATATTGATTTTAATTTAAAGTCAGTATAAAATCGTTTTGTAACGGTAAAATATAAGTTTAGGAGGTCTTTACGATGAGCAAGCTATACGATGATTTAAACGAGCAAATGAACTTCGAGTTGGAATCTGCATATATTTATGCAACAATATCATCTTATTTAGATGATATGAACATGAAGGGCATGGTACATTATATTGACAGCCAAGTAATCGAAGAAACAGAGCACGCAAAACGAATTAAAGCTTTTCTTCAAGATGTGGGGTATCGGGTAAAGTACCGTCCCTTAAACCCCGGTGATGGTAATTTCGCGTCCATTGAAGATGCTTTTCAAAAGGCGCTTGCGCATGAAAAGGTTGTAACGGCGCGCATTCACAATTTGGCGGATGCAGCCAAGGAATTAGGAGACCATAGGGCGCTAAATTTGCTTGCATGGTTTGTGGATGAACAAATTGAAGAAGAAGATACCTTTGGCGCTATTGTTGAACGGCTTGGAAGAATCGGCAATAGTTGGAACGGCTTATATGCGCTTGACAAAGAGCTTTCTAAAAGATAAGCGAACAATATAAATAAAAAACAAGGAGGAATTTTATTATGTCTGTTGTAAAGTTTTCTGTAACATCAAAAAGCGAGAACCCCACAAAAACGGTAGTTGACACAGGAAGTTTCAAAATGATTATTGACGAGCCAAAAGGGCTGGGTGGAACTGACGAAGGGGCAAACCCTGTTGAATTTGTGTTGGGCGCTCTTTCGGGCTGCTTGAATGTTGTTGGACACATGATAGCAAAGGAAATGGGATTTAATTTGGAAGGTTTGGAGTTTGTTGTCGAAGGCGACCTTGACCCTGCTAAATTCCAAGGGGCAACATCAGACGGCAGGGCGGGCTTTTCGGAGATACGCGCATCGGTAATTGCAAAAACAGATGCCGACGACGCCGTTTTACAGCAATGGCTGGCAAAGGTTGAAGAAAGATGCCCTGTAAGCGATAATTTATCAAACACTACGCCGGTAAAAATTACACTCGGATAAATGTCATCCTAAAGAAAAACAATTATAAATTAACGCCCACACTATTATTAGTGTGGGCGTTGCAGTTTGGATAAACATATAACATCTTTTGTTTAGATTTACAAAAAGACTTGAAATGAAGGCGATTTTTATGTATAATAATTACATAGAAGCAGTAGCAATTTTACTGGAAGAAGGAAAAATGGTTATTACTTTGTCGTATGGGGCAAACTTTCATGGAATTTAAAAGGCTATATCACATAAGGTGGTGGATTTAATGTTAGAGCATATAACAAAGCAAATCATATCTTCATATTCGCCTGAAAAGATATTACTGTTTGGCTCGCAAGCCAAAGGCATATCTTCACCCCACAGCGATATCGATCTTTGTGTTGTTGCTACAACTTCCAATAAACGCAAGCTATTAACAGAGATGTATTATTCAATAGAGTCAGAAAAACCAATAGATATACTATTATACACTCCCCAAGAATGGGATGAGTGCATAGCTGATAAAACAAGTTTTGCCTATAAGATTAATCATGAGGGGGTAAGACTTTATGGCTGATAGCACAAGACATTTAGATTGGTATGATAAGGCTGAAAAAGATTTAAAGGGCGCTCAAATTTTATTCCGATATAAAGGAGATAATTCGCTCGTAGCCTTTCATTGTCAACAGGCTATTGAAAAGGCTTTTAAAGGGTATATTTTAAAGTATAGCCAACAGTTAATAGAAGGTCACAGCTTGACTTATTTATGCAAGCAAGCAAGTAAGTTTGATGAAAAAGTTAATAGTTTTCTTAAAGATTGCGCATTTGTAAATCAATTCTATATTGAAACACGATATCCGGCGGACTTGCCAACCGAAACAAGCGGTGAAGATGCTCAAGAATGCATTAAGGTTGCTGAAAAAGTAATCAATCATATAGCGCGAAATTAGGTAAAATCGAACAGAAATCAGTGCGATGTTTACAAATGAATATTTGCTAAAAAGTATTGATAGCTGACTTAAAACAAAATAACCAACGCCCACACTATTATTAGTGTGGGCGTTAGTTTTAAATATTTTTAGTTTTCATCAGACAGTCCAAAGCGCTTTTTAAACCTGTCAACACGGCCGCCTGTATCCACAAGCTTTTGCTTACCGGTAAAAAACGGATGGCATTTGCTGCAAATTTCAATGCGAGAATCGCCTTTTGTGGATGCAGTTTCAATCACTTCGCCGCATGCGCATTTTATAGCAGCCGGCTTGTATTCCGGATGTATTCCCTTTTTCATTATATTTCACCTCTTTGCATTTCGTAACTTTAACACAGAAATTAAATTATAAATTTTAATCTGTACGCCTGTGGGCGCGGGAGTTAATGCAATTTACCTAAAAATTCGCCCGCCCTCTCCATAGCATAAATTATAGCATAAACTTTTTAACTTCGCAACCCTTTTTTTAAAGCTCCATGCAATTATATATTATTTTACTTACTTCAGCCCTTGTTATATGGTTGTACGGCTTAAATGTGTTATCATCGTAGCCCGACATAATGCCCTGCGCAACCGCCGCCGCAACCCCTTGCAGCGACCAATCGGGAATATCGCTTTTATCGGCAAAGGTTATTTCGTCAGCGTTGCCTTGGGAAAGAGAAAATGCCCTCGAAGCAATCACTACAAGCTCACTTCTTGTAATGTTTTGGTTCGGGCGGAAGGTGTTGTCCTCATAGCCTGTTATTATGCCTTCTTTGAATACCGCCTTTACATAACCCTGTGCCCAATCGGCAATTTCACCAAGGTCTGCAAATTCTAAATTCACTTCATCCAAAGGCGAAAGGTTAGCCGCCAGCGCAATTATTTTTGCCGCTTCTGCGCGTGTTATTTGGCGGTCCGGGCGAATTGTGCCGTCTTCATAGCCGTTTATAATGCCCTTTTCTGCAAGCTTTTCAAAATAATCTTTTGACCAATGGTTTTCAATATCGACATATTTTTTAACTTCGGGCTGTTGCGGTTGTTCTACAACCGGAGGGGGAATAAATGTGCCTCCGCCACCACCGCCACCGCCGCCGCTAACTCCGCTCATGTTTCTTGTGAATTGTTGTTGCACCGTTTTGCTTCTTATACCGTTTTTCTCGGCGAACGCATATATTGTTGTGGTATTCGAAAGTTCAAACGGGTAATCATGGTCATATTTTTTGTCCGGTTTGCCGCTTGTTGACATTGTATAGTATATATCTGCGCCATCGCTTGGTTCTTCAAATGATACCGTAAGGGTGTACGGAAAAACCGTTCTTGGATACACAAACTTCGGAACCTTAACAATGCCGACTTCAAATTCCGTTTCGCTTGCATATTGACCTGTGGAGTTTAGCGTTACTTCCATTTCATAATCGCCTGTCTTATCATCTTTGCCCGGTTTTGACAAAAATACCGATGAGCGGCTTATCGAAACTTCAGGTATGCCTATTTCAATTACCTTAAAGGTTATGCTTGCAAGGGTGTTCCCCGAAAGAGGCTTATCGTTTATACAGTAGTAATATCTTATCGTGCCGTTTTCGTTATCAATTTCTTTTACCGGCTCAATGCCGCCCTCATTTCCGATAATGTCGGTTGCCATCAGGTAATCGGCATCAAAATTTATCAAAAGTTCATATGTGTATAACCCGGCATAATCTTGCGCCTTTATCGGCAGGGTGAAGGTATCATCAACATCCGGCGTTCTTATGCCGGATTTATCAAGATACACAACGGGGGCTTGCTGTGCAAAAGCATTGCCAAACGAGAGCACAAGGCAAGCCATTGTAAAAATAAAAGTTATTTTTTTAATCATATTTAGGGTTCATTCCTTTCTGCCTTCCCATTTGAAAGGCGTGCATATTTGTGTTAGCTTTTGCGGAAAACAAAAGCTAATTGCTTGCCTTTTTTGCGTTGTACCCTGCAATAAAACATTCTATATCTTTTCCATCAACCTTGTTATCCCTGTTAAAATCTGCAACGGCATCATATTGATTATATGATATGTATGAACAAAGCAAATTAAAATCGAATATGTCAATTTTGCCGTCGTCATTTACATCCCCGGGGTAAAATCCGTTTACTTTCATTTGCGCCGTCTCGTCAAATTCTGTCTGCGCGCTTGTAAAGCCCGCCCCAGTAATTATAATTTTATAATCCAAATCAGGCTCTATAAGCGGTTTTCTGCCGCTAAATATAAGCTTTCCATTTTCCGAAAGTTCAACCGACATGTTAAATTCGTTCTGACCGCCTTTTAACGCCGCGGAAATATTATCAGAGTTTGAAAGGTTGCAGTATGTTATTATTTCACCATTTATGGTTGCCGGAATAACCGTAAAGGTTTCATAAATGTCATCCGGTGCAAAATAATCGACGCCGTCAATTTGTATATATGTATCGGCGTGGATAAACACTTCGAATTCCTTTTGCTCTTCCTGCCCTAAAATTGAATCGCTAAGCGTAAAGTTAAACACGGCAACGGGGAGTTGGCTGTCATGCGCCTCGTCGCTTCCCGGCTCAATAGCTTTTTCTGTAATCGGTTCGATAAAAATATCCTCCGGCACAACAAGCTTTATCAAACCTTCGTCTATTGTAACATCTTCGTTTATAAAAACGCTAAATTGTATGTTGCCTCCTTCGCTAACCGTTTGCACATCCGCCGATAGCAAAAATTCTACTGCCGCCTCATCTGCCGCCAACATCGGCAGCCGAAGGCACAGAGCAAGCAATACAGAAAAAACTATTGTATGTTTCAACGCCAACCATCCCTTTTTGTTTATTTTATATTTCAAATACATAGTAACATTTTGAAGGTTAAATGTCAATCGGTTATTGCTTGCCGGGGGGTACTATATTGGCTTTTAATTGCATAATATAATACAAAAGGCTATAAGGGGGCTTAAGCTGTGAACACTCATATAGAGGAAAGGACTATACAACTTGCAAAGTATATAATAGATAAAAAGTCTACTGTGCGGGGTGCGGCAAAGCATTTTGGGATAAGCAAAAGCACCGTACATAAGGATATAACGCATAGACTGCAAACACTTAATGTTACCCTTGCAAAAGAAATCAGAAAAATACTTGATGAGAATAAATCGCAACGGCACATAAGGGGGGGAATTGCCACAAAAAGAAAATACAAAGGCGAATTTGAAAACACCGCAACCTGATAAAATCGGGCTAAGGCGGGCTCAATTCAGGCAAAACACAATAAAAGGTAAAAAGGATAGACAAGTTGATAAACTTATGCTATAATATGACCATTGCCAAAAAAGGAATAAATTTTCATTGTTTGTATAAAAGCAAAAATAGCGGTTATAATTTCAATGTGTGTATTATTTTTACGAAACGCATATAATGTTAGCGGCATGCTTTATACAAAAAAAGGATGGACAGCAAATTACGGTTCAATTTATTATGGCGTTATGTTTAAGCAAGTTTGGCACTAAGGTATTGCTTGTCCTTCCGAGTAATAGGAGGTTAGTATGCATTTGTCAGACAAAGATGTAAACCCCCACCCTACTTGGCGCTTTATCGTCTTTGCAGTTTTTGCATTGGTGATTGGCGCACTGACAGTAAAAGGGTTGGTTTACGCAATGTCAAAGCAGGTGAGCATTGCAGACAGCAATGGGTATTTTGAGGAATTTACAACATATAAATCAACCGTTGCACAGGTATTAAGCGAAAAAAACATTGTGCTGGGGGATTTTGATGAAGTAATCCCAAAACCATGGGAATGTGTTTTTGATGGGGAACAAATAGCAGTAAACAGGGCAGTTTATGTTAATTTGATGAACGGTAACCAGCACGATTTGGTGTTGACCGCAAAGAAAACTGTTGCTTCGCTATTGCAAAGCTTGGGTATAACTGCGGCAGACAACACAACTTTAAATGTTGCTTTTGAGGATGAAGTTTTTGAAGGCATGTCAATAAGAGTTGTGTATTCAAAAGAAGAAATTGTAACGCAAAAAGAGGCTATCCCTTTCGAAGTTGAAAAAAAGATAAGCAACTCATTAAAAGAAGGGGAAACAAGGGTAGTAAGCGAAGGCAAGGAAGGTCTTGCGGAAAAAGTTTATAAAGTGTGCTACGAAAACGACATTGAGGTCGGCAGAGAGCAAATAGAGCAGCAAATATTATCAAAACCGGCTAACAAGGTTGTGGAATACGGAGCGCCCGCAGCGGTGCAAGCGTTAGCATATAACAGCGGCACACTAATTTCGCGCGGCGGTGAGCTGCGTTATAAAGGCGTGATAACTTGTAGCGCGTCCGCTTATTGCATACAAGGCAGAACCGCATCGGGAATGGCGTCGCAAGTTGGCGTAGTGGCGGTTGACCCTTCGGTTATTCCTCTTGGAACACGGCTATACATTGAATCGCCGAACGGCTCGTGGACATACGGTAATGCAATTGCAGGCGATACGGGCGGCGCAATAAAGGGCAACAAGATAGACTTGTTTATGAACACATATCAAGAAGCAATAAGTTTCGGCAGACAAACTGCAAAAGTATATATCTTAGAATAAAAAGTTACAAAAGGCTGCGGCAACAGATGGTAAAAATCTGGTTTTGCCGCAGCCTTGTTTTGTAAAAATGTTGTTTTGCGAATATAATGGGCGTTTAGGGCACATCCTAAAAAGCGAAAGCAATAAAATGGTGGTGTTGCGTCATCGAAAACATCGAATTTAAACCTTCAATTTGGAAAGAAGAAAAACCGCCCGTCGGAGCATCCGACTATGAAAAATGTGAAGTGTGCACGCCGAAATCGCGAATTATTTGGGGGGAAGGCAACCCCAAAAGCTCAGTTGTTATCATTTTAGATAACCCCGGCGCACGAGAGGATAAGGACGGCAATGAATATGTTTGCGGCACAAGGGCAACCCTTCAAACAGCGCTGAACAATGTTGGATTGTCGCAAAATGAAGTTTATATAACCTACCTGCTAAAATGCCGACCGCTGCGCAAATATGACAAAGCTGCAGCTTATAATTTCAGCAAGCCGTTTTTGGTTAAGCAAATTTTCGATATTAGCCCTAAATTTCTTGTTTGCTTGGGCGATACCGTGGTCAAGTATATGTTTGATGATGCAGATGCCAGCGTTAAGGATATGCGCGGAAAATGGCATCGATTAATGGGGGCTGATACAATTGTTTCTTATCATCCGCTGGCGGTTAGAAGAAGACCAAACCTAAGCAAAAATTTTGAATTTGATTTTCAAATGCTAATACAGCGTTTTAACAGCGAAAAAGCTGATAAATAATATTATTCGTACATCATATAAACAGCTTTGCGAATTTCGTTATAGCTTGTGCACCTGCAAATGTTCGATTGCAGCCATTCTTCTATTATATATTCTTCCGGCACGGTCGGGTATTGGGCTTTTAGCGAGTGGCAAACCATCAAAAACCCTGACGTGCAATAGCCGCATTGAAAAGCGTTCCCATCGACAAACGCTCTTTGCGCGGCGGCAACGCCGCCAAGCCCCTCAACCGTTTCGATTGCATGACCTTCCGCTTCTACCGCAAGCATAAGGCATGATTTTGCGGGCAGCCCGTCCACCACTATTGTGCATGCTCCGCAATCGCCGTTTAAGCAACCGGGCTTTGCGGCGGTAAGCCCCAGCTGTTCGCGAAGAACATCAAGTAAAATGTCGGCAGGTCGCACTGCCACTTCAAAAACCTCACCGTTTACATTTAACGATATAACTACTTTTCCGTCATATTGAGTCATTTTCCCATCCTTCCAACAGTTTTTCCAATGTGTTTTTTAGCACAAAAAGCCGATATTCGCTTGATGCAACGGAATCGTTATACGCTTGCTCGGGTAGCAGCTCAGACGCCCTTTGCGCTCGTTCTTCTATGGATTTTGCTCTGTCATTTAAAACAGATTCAATTTCCTTGCTCCGAAAAGGATAGCTGCAAAGACCGGAAAACGCAACGCGCAATGTTTCGCCTTTCCAAAGTGCGGCAACGCTTATAAGCGGATAATCGATTTTTTCGTTTGCCGTTTTTTTAATATGTGCATGGCGGGCGTCCAATGCCCAAATCGGAATGCGTACCTGTGTTATCATTTCATTTTGATTCCGCGCAAGACGGCGGCGGAAAATGCTTTCAACCGAGGCGGAACGCCCGCCATTAGGTCCAAAAAGGGTTATGTCGGCATCAGAAAGCAACAGCGGCAAAACTGTTTCACGATAAATAATACTGCCGCAAATGTTGCCGCCAAGCGTGATTCTGCATTGGTTGGTGTGGTCTGCAATTCGTCCGCAAGCAAGCTTTAACAACGGGAACAGCTTTGATTGGCATATCTTGGTCAGCGTATTTGCGGTTCCTATAATCAAATGGTTGCCGTCAACAGACAATAGGTTTAAATTTGGTATATTTTTAATATCAATAACACAACCCGGCGAAATACTGCGGGTTCGGCACATGGTTATAATTTCGCTGCCTCCCGCATAGTAAAGCGGGGTTTTGCCTTCCGATTCATGCGCAGCGAAGGCGTCTGCCGCCTCTTTTTCGGTGCTTGGGCGGCAATAAGTAAAGTTAAAAGGTATCATTAAAAATCCTCCGTTGGCGTACGCCAAATATTTTCGGGGGTTAGAGGCAGGGTGTCAAGCTGCTTGCCAAAGGCAAGGGAAAGCGCATTCCCCAATGCGGCAGGCATTCCTATAACGCCGTGCTCTGAAAAACTTCTCACCCCATAGGGCGATGTGCAATCGGGCGTTTCAGCGAATGCAACTTTATAATTCGGCTCTTGCCCTATATGCATCACCTTGTATGAGCGAAAGTTCGGGTGGCTTAATACTCCGTTTTCATTATAAAAAAAGCCTTCGCGGCTTGATAGGCTGATGCCCATTGCCATTCCTCCCGCTATTTGAGCGCGTATTGATTCGGGGTTAATTGCATTGCCGACATCAATCACCGTTGAAGCGTTTATAATACGGTATGTTAGAGTTTTCAAGTCCGCCTCAACTTCAACTACCTGTGCTCCCAAAGTCCATTGCGGACCGGTTTTGCCTTCTCCCGTTTCAGGATTTAACAAGCAAAGACCTTTGAGCATAAAGCCGCCGCGCCCCAAGACGGGTTCTCCTATCGATTCGCCGGATAATGATTTATATCCTTGCGCCAAATCTTTAAGCGTAATAAATCGCTCCGGGTTTTTATTAGAAAATACGCGCCCGTGTGAAATTTCTATTTCATCATTTGGGCGGTTAAGCGCCATTGCGCCAATGTTTCGCAGTTGGTTTACTATATCGTCCGCCGCTCGCATAACGGCATGCCCCGCCATGTATTCCGAAAGGCTTGCAACCGTTTTCCAATGCTCGGGGGCTGTTCTTGTGTTTACCTCACTTACGATATGCACTTGGTCCGCATCAATTTTAAGCTTTTCGGCAAGCATTTGCGCAAGCATCGTAGCTCCGTTTGAGCCAATCTCAACGACCCCTGTATGCAGGTTTAAACTGCCATCGGGGTTAAATGTAATCAAAGCGCCGGATATTGCATCGGTTGGCGGGTTTTCTGTTTTCCAAATGCAGGCAACGCCCTTTGCGCGAACTGTATCCTTTTTTATGTTTGTTGGGTTTAGTCCGCACCATCCGGAAAGGCTTTTAACGCTATTTAGACATTTGCTTAAATCTCCCATGCCGCTCTTGGTATAGGCAACCCTTGAGGGCGTTTGGCTGCCGTGTCTGATTATGTTGCGAAGGCGAAACTCCAACTGGTCTATTTCACACTTTTCGGAAAGCATATCAAGCGTTCGCTCTATGCAAAAGGTATATGAATCGTGTGCAAAACTTCTAAACGAAGTTGCGTAGGTGTGGTTTGTATACACGCAAACAACATCGCAAGTTAGGTTTTCAATATGATAAGGCCCGGTGCAATCTGTTGCAACCGCCTTAGCCATATAAGGCGCAATATCTGTGTAAGCGCCGCAATCTACCCTGTATATTAACTCTGCCGCCTGTATTTTGCCATCTTTTGTTGCGCCGATTTTTATATCTGCCTCCAGTCCAATGTGACAGGGCGGCGTTGCAATGTCTTGCTCACGCGATATGGTTAGGCGAACCGGCTTGCCGCCAACGCTGCGAGACGCTAAAAATGCAAGGATTTCAAGCATAACAGGCGCCTTTCCTCCAAACGCTCCGCCTACGAACGGAACAAAAACTTCAATTTGCCCGCTTGGAATTAAAAAAGCCTCGGAAATTTGTTTGCGAATTGAATAAGGGGATTGGGAGGAGGATGTTATAAATACCCCGCCGTCCGATGATATTTCCGCATGGGCTGTTCTCACTTCCATTGCCATATGTCCCAAAGGCGGCAAATGATAGCTGTGTTCCGCCACAACATCACAGCTTTTAAGGATTTTGGCCGAATCGCCTTTTTTCATTTTATAGCGGCTTGCTATGTGTCAAGGGCAATTAAAAAATGCACAAAAAAGGGCATTAAATTTTGTACAGAAAAGGCGATTTAAGTTGAAGCTTTTTCAAACAAAGTGTTGGTTACTTGCACTTTTTGTTTCATAAACTCTTTT
>JALOAJ010000049.1 GCA_023228885.1 Bacillota bacterium
TCTCATTTTTACACCTTCTTCAACTTTTTGTTGAAAAAAAGTGTATCATATTTTACTTTTTACTAAAAGCCCTTTTTGTACATTTTTTTACCACCACTTTTGTACATTTTATCACCGCCACTGACAGTCCATGCAAGCGGAGCTTGAAGAAAAAGAAAAACATCTAAAAACCGCACAACAAGAGGCGGAAAATTTATTAATGCAGCTTTCTTCCGAATATTCAAGCATTAAAGAGCTTACAAGAGTATATGAAAAGATGGAGCCAAGCGCTGCCGCTAAAATTCTGCTTCAATATGACGACAAGGATGTTGTGTCAAGCATAATTAAAAATATGAGCGCCCCAAAGGCTGCGGAAGTTTTAAGCGAGATGGATGCGCCAAGCGCGGCGCAGTTGCTTTCACGGTTTGACAGTAGAGATTAAGCGAAAGGAGGATGCCGTTATGAACACAATTAAAGATTTGTCTGCATGCTTTTTTGAATTGTTGCCCATGAACATAACCGACGGAGAAACTTTAACAAGCGGTTTTGAAGAATTGGTGCAACAAATGTTGGAAAATGGCGCAAAAAGCGCCAAAACAGAAGGTTGCGCAAAAACAACAATAATAATTTCAGACACCGAAAAAAAAGCGCCGACATTTCCAACCAAAAGATGTAAAAGCGATTTGACGGACAATGATTGCGAAGAAGTGCAGGAAAAGGATATTTCGCCAAATTATTCGGAAGTTTTTTTGCCGCCAATACAAATAATGCCGTTGCAAAATATAGTTGATGAAAAAATAAAGGCAGAAGAACAAGAAGATACCGCAATTTTGCCTCGGCAGTTAAAAACCGAATTAACATCAAACTCTTATGAGTTTTTAACGGTCAAAGATGAAGATATTGTTGAAAACACAGCTTTAATGGCAGACAGACCAACAAATAGCAAGCTTGGCGCAACAATGCATGACAAACAATCTTATGAAACTGAGAAAACCTTTATTTTACAAAATACAGATATATCGGGCGAAAAGGCGACCAATCGGGAAAAAGGAACCAAAAGCAATACGACGGCGAAACACGCGCAGCATTTATTGCAAAAAAGTTTAAAAACACAGCTGCGGGCAACCGGCGCTGCCCCTGCAAGCTTAGAAGAAGGCAATGCGGCTGTTATAAACGAAAAGGCTGACCAAGGCAATAAAAACGACGCAATTGATTTTAACTTTTTTGATGCTTCGCCTGTCGGCGATAACGACACTTTACAAATGCCCGAGCAGGCAGACGAAATGGGCAAAGTTTTAAAAAGCAGCTTGGTAAAAAGCGTATCATTTTTAAAGGAAGGTTCTAAACAAAAACTTGAGGTAACATTAAAGCCTGACACATTGGGGAAAATGGTGATTAAACTTCAAAATGACGGCGGCGGCATTAAAGTAAAAATCAGCACCGCCAGTCAAACCATCAAGGAACTGCTTATGGCGCAAGCGGAGCAGATTCAAGAATCTATCAAAGGTCAAGGCGTTGATGTAAAAGGGGTTGAGGTTTTTTATTCCGGTATGCACAGCAACAGCAACTTTAAAGGCGAAAACAGATACAAAGCACCAAGCAAAAAAAGCGCGGGTGCGGCAAAGGTTCAATACGAGCAATCGGCGCATAACGCGTCACAGTCGTTTGACGAGCCCCCAATAAATATTAACGGTTCGGTTAATTATTTGATATAGCTTTCGGAGGAGGGTGTAGCATGAAGGTAGATGAAATAAGTAATTTTATGCCGGGTGCAAGCTCAAATAAAAGCAGCAGCTTAGGGAAGGATGAGTTTTTAAAAATTCTTGTAACACAGCTGCAAACGCAAGACCCGCTAAATCCAATGGATGACACCGACTTTATTGCTCAAATGGCACAGTTTAGCACCCTTGAGCAAATAAGTAATTTAAATTCTGCCTTTTCGCTTAGCCAAGCAATAGGCATGGTGGGGAAACAGGTTGTTGCAACTGTAAAAGATTCAAACATGGGAAATAACTTTTTGGTTGCCGGCATGGTGGAATGTGTATATTCAAACAATGACGCGCCTGTTTTAAAGGTAGATAACCATTATGTATCATTGAAAGATATCCAAGCGGTTTCGGGTGAAGGCGAGTAAAATCATAAAACATAAATGGAGGTAAAGCTAATGGTAAGAGCAATGTATTCAGGGGTTTCAGGTCTTAAAAATCATCAAACAAGAATGGATGTTATTGCAAACAACATCGCAAATGTAAACACAGTTGCTTTTAAGTCGAGCAGGGTAACTTTTCAAGACATTTACAGCCAAACAATCAGACCTGCGTCACAACCCGACGGGATAATCGGCGGCACAAACCCGCGTCAAATTGGTTTGGGGGTGACGGTGGGCTCAATTGATACCATGTTTACCCAGGCAGGCACGCAGGCGACAGGTCTTAATCTTGACTTAGCAATCGATGGCAACGGGTTTTTTGTTTTATCGGACGGCACAAGGGAATTCTATTCAAGAGCCGGCGGCTTTGAAGTAGACAGCGAAGGGATGCTGGTGAATGCAAACGGTTTATATGTGCAGGATGTGCATGGGCATGATATTGATACAAGCGGGTTGACAGGCGTTACAATAGATTTAAACGGTCGTATTACCGGGCTGGACGATGACGGAGAGGAATTTGAAATCGGTTTTCTTGGCATTGCAATGTTTGCGAATAATAACGGTCTTTCTAAAGCGGGCGGCAATTTGTATGTTGAAACTGCCAATTCGGGAGAGCCAAACATCGTAAATTGTGGTGAGGAAGGCGCGGGAACGCTTCGAAGCGGTGAATTGGAGCTTTCAAATGTTGATTTATCTAACGAGTTTACCGATATGATTACCACGCAAAGAGGTTTTCAGGCAAATTCACGAATTATAACGGTTGCCGATTCAATGCTCGAAGAGCTTGTAAACCTAAAACGATAAAATGATAAAGGTTACTCGTTTAAATAATAAAGAGTTTTATGTAAATGCCGACCTTATAGAATTTGTTGAAAAAACCCCCGATACAGTTATTTCATTGACAACGGGCAAAAAAATCATAGTGGAAGAAAGCGTGCAGACGGTTATTGACAAAATTATAGCTTTTAGAAGAAAGATTTTTACCGATTTGCCAACAACCTTGGCGGATTAAAGCGCTATTTTGCTATCAGGGGTTGCATGCGGCGCAAAATGTCATTGCCAAAAATGTTTTTATCACTTCCTTACCCTGCGGTAAAAGCATTTTACACGAATATCGAAAAGTACCTTTGCCATGCAGGGGGCAGAACGGAGCATTTTAAATGGATATTGCAACAATGTTGGGAATGATTTTTGGGGTTGGTTTTATTGTATCCGGCATCTTGGTTGGCGGCATTATAAATGACTTTTACGATTTGCCGTCTATCTTTATAACCCTTGGGGGCACATTTGCATCGACCATGATAAATTATTCGACCAAACAGTTTTTTAATGTTTTTAAGGTTGCCAAAAATGCCTTTAAAAAACATCAGTATGATTTGGTGCAAACGATAGGCAGAATTATTGAGCTGGCAAACATGGCAAGGAGAGAAGGTCTGCTATCCCTTGATAGAGTTGCCGAAAGCATTGAGGAGCCTTTTTTAAGAAAGGGAATTATGCTGATTGTTGATGGAACCGACCCGGAGCTTGTTAAAAACATCATGGAAACCGAATTGATTTTCATGGAAGAACGCCATGCGGCAGGGCAGTCAATGTTTGAAAGCATGGCGGAATATGCTCCGGCATACGGCATGATAGGAACCCTTATAGGGCTTATTAACATGCTCAGAAACCTTAATAATGCGGATTCAATCGGAGTGGGAATGGCAACCGCGCTTGTTACAACCTTTTACGGCGTTATATTGGCAAACCTTGTATTTACCCCGATTGCAGGCAAACTCAGAAGCAACAGCAAGCTTGAAATGGGCTACAACGAATTGATTTTGGAAGGGCTTTTATCAATTCAAGCGGGTGAAAACCCGCTGATTATAGAAGAAAAGCTAAATTCATTTGTTGCCAAGATGGATAAAGAAAATATTGCGTTTGTGACGGCGGCAAATGAAGGGGGCGGGCGGGTTCATGCGTAGCGGCAGGCAAAACACAAGAAAAGGCGCCCCGGCATGGATGAATACATACGGCGACATGGTTACATTGCTTTTAACCTTTTTCGTGCTGCTATATTCATTTTCGTCCATTGATGCGGAAAAGTGGCAGGCGCTGGTCATTTCACTTTCCGGCGGTCAAAGAGGTGTGATGCAGCATACAGCGCATACATCGGACAGCGAGTTGCAGCAAGACATTGATTTTGCTCAGTTACAAGCGGAGTTGGCAGAATTTCAAAGGCTGTATGACAGCATAGTTCGGTATGTTGAAGAAAACAACCTTGCGGCTCAAATATTATTGTCGCATACCGATAATGAAATACAAATGAGGTTTGTGGATAATGTTTTGTTTGACTCGGGGAAAGCAAACCTAAAGCCTGCTGCGTCGAATATTTTGTCGCAAATTGCAACAGCCCTAACAAGCCATAGGGATAGCATAAAGATGGTGAGGATAGAGGGGCATACCGATAATGTTGTAATAAACACAAGCGAGTTCCCGTCTAACTGGGAGCTGTCAACAACGCGTGCTGTTGAAGTTTTAAAATATTTGGTCGAGTCCAATCGGGTTGAACCTTCAATGGTTTCTGCAGTTGGATACGGAGAGTATCATCCTATTGCAGACAACGATTTGCCATCCGGCAGGGCAAGTAACAGGCGGGTTGATTTTGTTATTGCACGGTCATTAAATGAGTAGTTTTAAGGTGGTTTAAAAAAATGAATTCATTTAAGAAAAACACTTATGTCTTATTGGTTGCCATGTTATGCACCGCAAGCGCATTTGCAGGATACGCGTTTGTGAGCGGCCCCAAGGAAAAAACTTTTGCGTATAGTCCCGGTGATTATTTTATAACGAATATTGCCGATAGCAAAAGCCTTTTAAAATCAGGCATGGTAATCGAGGTTACAGATAAAAAGCATTTTATTGAATTAACCCGAAACTCGCACAAAGCGCGTGATATCATTATTGGCATCCTTAGAAGTAAGACATACTCAGAAATTAAAAGCCCCGACATCCAACTTGTTTTAAAGGAGCAAATAAAAGAGGGTATCAGTAAAACACTCAACGGAATAACCGTTTCGGACATTTATTTTAACGAGTTTGTTGTTCAATAATCAGGAGCATAAGGTGGAGGTTAAATTGGCAGAGTTGTTATCTCAAGGCGAATTAGATGAATTGCTAAAATCCTTGCCGCTCGGGGAAGGGGCATCTTCGGGTTTGGAAAACCAAACCGGTCGGGGGACTAAAGCGTATGATTTTAAATCGGCAAACAAATTTTCAAAAGAGCAAATAAAGATATTATATAACATATACGAAATATTTGCGCAGTTGTTTGCATCGGCGCTGTCCGGCATTTTGCGTACCAACTGTCAGGCAGAGGTCGGTTCGGTTAAAGAGCAAACATATTATGAATACATAAACTCACTCGCATCCCCGATTGCGCTTGCAATACTTGACATAAAGCCTATGGGAAGCTCAACCCTGCTGGAGTTTTCCCCCATGATTTCATCCGAAATCATCAACCGAATGTTGGGCGGGGGAGGCGGCGGGGTTCAAATATCGAGAACCTTTACCGAAATTGATTTGGCATTGCTTGATCGAACGATGAGCCACATCACAAAACTAACCGATACATCATGGTCTAAAGTTTTAAAGGTTGATACCATTTTAAAAAGAATTGAAACAAGCCCACAGTTTGCCCAAGTAATATCACATAATGAAACGGTTGCCATCATTGCCATTAATGTAAAAATCGGCGAAAGCGCCAAAGGCTGTATTAATGTTTGCATACCGCATCTTGCGATTGAGCCGATTGCAAAGCAGCTAAACACCAGGTTATGGTACACAAGCGAAAAAAGTGAAGTTGACAATAACAACTATGAAAAAATCAAGCGAAAAATTGTCAATACCAAAGTAAATGTTTCGGCTGTTTTTAGCGAAACAACCGCAACAGTCAGGGATATTGCGGATTTGCATGTCGGTGATGTTTTGCAGCTTGTTCACAAGGTGGGAGAAGATGTGATAATTAAAATTGACGATGTCAGCAAGTTTTATGGTGAGCTTGGGGTTATAAAAAATAAATTTGTTGTCAAAGTAACCGATACTATCAGGGAGGCGGATGGGGAAGATGAGTGAAAACGCAAAATCCAAACTAACAGAAATGCAAAAAAACATACTAAGAGAAATTGGAGATGCTTGCATAAGTTCAGCCGCTGCTGCATTGCATGATATTTTAAACAGAAAAGTTACTGCTGCGGTGTCAAAAGTTTCGGTTATCACAACAGCAGAGCTTACAAAACGGCTTGACTTGCCCCATGTAACGATTGATATTCCCTACACCGAGGGAATTGCGGGCAACAACACGCTTGTTGTCAAAACAAGTGATGTACAGCTTATAACATCTGTAATGGTTGACAATTCCCCGCCGGGCAAGCGGGATGGATTAACCCCGGCGGAGCAAGGCGCAGCCGATAAGGTTATGAACCAAATAATCGGTTCCGTTTCGACCGAACTGTCAAAATTAATTGCAACATCCGTTTCTATATCAACGCCAAAAATAAGCGTTGCCGCAATTTCCGAAAACAGTTTACAGCTTAGCTTAAAAAGCGACCCGATAGTAGCCGTTATGTTCAGCCTGAAAATTGAACAGCTTTTGGATACAGAAGTTACTTTGCTTATGCCTTTTAAGTTCGGAAAAAGTTTGACAGATAGGTTGTTGAAAGCAAATCATTCGGATGATAAAGCAGAAAATTCAACAAACGCGGAGCATCAAAATGTGAAGGGGGATAACATTAAAAGCGCAACTTTCCAATCGTTTGACGGTAAAAACGGCATAAAACCGGGCGGCGACAATATTGAGCTGCTTTTGGACGTTCCGCTGCAGCTTGTGGTTGAGCTGGGCAGAACAAAACGATATTTAAAGGATATACTTGACCTTAATTTGGGCTCAATAATACCGTTGGACAAGCCTGCCGGCGATTTAATCGATGTTTTAGTAAACGGAAAGCTGATAGCAAAAGGCGAAGTTGTGGTGATAGACGATAATTTCGGCGTGCGGATAACCGACATTGTAAGTAGCGTAAAGAAATAGCATTAGGGGGCGAGTTTGTGCCGGATACAGTTAAATTAATTGTTTATATAGCTGTTTTTGCGATTGTTTTGTATGCTGCATATTATTTTACAAAGCTGATGGCTTCTTTTTCGGGCGGGTTTTCAAAGTCAAAGCATTTGAAAGTGGCGGACAAGCTTGTGTTATCGAAGGATAAAAGCCTTATTATTGTTAAAGCGGGGCAAAAAGACCTTTTGCTTTGCGTAACAAGCAGCTCGGTGCAAAAGATTTGTGAACTTGACGGGGCAGACCTTATAGATTTAGGAGACGGAGAAAACGCGCAAACCCTGCCATCTTTCGACCATTTGTTTACCAAAATAAAAAAGGCGCACAGAGGAGAAAAGTGATGAAACTTAGACTAAGCGCGCCCTTTAAAAAAGCTTTGTTAATGCTTCCTCTGATATTATTAGTGGCTTTTATTAAAACTTTTGCAGTAGAGATATTTCCGTTCGGAAACATGGCTGCGGGGGCGGAGGAAAACGCCGCAAGCATTCAAATCATACTGCTGCTGACGGTATTGGCGATTGCACCGTCAATACTTATTATGATGACGAGCTTTACACGAATAATAATTGTTCTCAGCTTTATACGAAATGCGCTGGGGTTAAATCAAATGCCGCCGAACCAAGTGCTTATAGGGCTTTCGCTTTTTCTTTCGTTTTTTATAATGTCGCCTGTTATCACGCAAATAAACGAAACGGCATATCGCCCATATCTTCAAGAGGAAATAACGCAAGAACAGGCGTTCGATAATTCCATTGTTCCAATAAAAGATTTTATGCTGAAACAAATTTATTCAAAAGACCTTAACATGTTTTTGCAGCTTGCAAAGGCAGATGTGCCGGAGGCATACGAAGAAATATCCATGAACATTATTATTCCCGCATTTATAACGAGTGAGCTCAAAAAGGCGTTTCAAATGGGCTTTTTCATATTCATACCCTTTATAGTAATAGACATGATAGTTGCAAGCACCCTTATGTCAATGGGTATGATGATGCTTCCGCCGTCCATGATAAGCCTTCCGTTCAAGGTGCTGTTGTTTGTTATGATTAACGGATGGGGGCTTACAATACAAACGCTTGTGGCAAGCTTTAACGGGTAGGAGTTTAATTTTTAAAAGGATGTGAAACTGTTGAGCCAATCGGAAACAATTACAATAATACAGCAGGCGTTGTATACGATTCTCATTGTATCCGCGCCTATGCTCGGGGTTGCGCTGTTAATAGGTCTTGTTGTTTCGGTCTTTCAGGCAGCAACTCAAATTAATGAGCAGACGCTTGCATTTGTGCCGAAAATAATCGGGGTGTTTGCAGCGCTTATTATTTTTGGCCCATGGATGTTAAATAAGCTGATGGATTTTTCCGTAAGGTTGTTTGACTATATGAATTTAGTAGCAAGATAAAGGAGAAAAGTCATGTCGGATGACTTGTTTGTTTGGACGGCATATTTATTTTTGATGTTTTTGCGCATTTCGGCTATTTTCACAATTTCGCCGGTTTTTGGAAGGCGAAACATGCCAAACATCGCAAAACTGGGGCTTAGCCTTTTGATTGCATACATTTCAATTAGCGCATTTCCCCCTGCTCAAAGCAACAGCTTTGAAAATGTTGTGCAATATGCAATGCTTTGCTTTGGGGAGCTTTCAATCGGCTTGATTATAGGAATAATAACAACAGTTTTTTTCTCGGCGGTGCACACCGCGGGGCAGCTTATTGATATGCAAATAGGGTTTAGTTTTGTTCAAATATTTGAACAAAGCTTTGGCGGGCAAATACCCATCATGGGTAGCCTTTTGCAATCGATTTTACTTATTTGCTTTTTTGCCGCCGACGGACACCATGCGCTTATTAGGCTGATAGGAGGAACTTTTGAAACTATACCGGTTGGCAATGCAGCAATAAACCCTCAAATTGCAATGCATTTTACCCAAATATTTATCACAACGTTTGTTTTGGCGGTTAAAATTGCAATGCCGATAATTGCGGCATCGTTGCTTGCCGAGGTAATGCTTGGCGTTTTGATACGAACCGTTCCGCAAATGAACTTTTTTGTTATTGGGTTTCCCATCAAAATTGGGTTGGGGTTGTTGGTGCTTTTTGCTTTTATCCCCGTTTTTGTAAATATGAGCAATCAAATCTTTGACGGTATGCTAAATGAAATAAAAAGCACTTTTTCGTTAATGGCGGTGTAGCTATGTTAATGTTTGCAATGCCAACAGAAGACAAAACCGAAAAACCCACCCCCCAAAAAAGAAAGCAAACCCGTGAGGAAGGGCAAGTTTTAAAAAGTAACGATGTGAGCACAGCTTTTTCGTTAATTGTTATGTTTTCCGCAATAAAGTTTTTTGGAGGTTTTTTCGTCCAAAAGATAAATGCCTGCACAACGCATTACCTTACAAGCTTTTATCACGGCGGTGAGGTGTTGACGGTTCAGGATGTTAGCGCAATTTTTTTAAATGCGGCATTGTCGTTTTTTATTACGATGATTCCGATTTTATCAACGGCGGCGGTATCGGCGATTTTAATAAATTATTTGCAAATTGGCTTTTTGCTTTCACCCAAAGCGCTGCAACCAAAGTTTAGCCGCATAAACCCTTTTGGCGGGCTTAAAAAAATATTTTCAATGCGTTCTGTGGTTGAGCTTTTAAAATCGGCAATTAAAGCAACAGTAATAATTTATTTTGTATATAAAGATATGAAGCATTCATTTAGCGATTTCCCAACCTTGGTGGGCGGCAGCGTCAATACATCACTTCAGCGTTTTGTCGGCATGGCAATGAAAGTAACTTTCAAAATAGCAGTTGCGCTGTTGGTGCTTGCAGCGTTTGATTATTTATACCAATGGTGGGAGCATCAAAAGGTGTTGAAAATGACAAAGCAGGAAGTAAAAGAGGAGCACAAGCAAACGGAGGGAGACCCTAAGGTTAAAGGCAAAATACGGCAGTTGCAAATGAAAATGGGCATGACAAGAATGATGAATGATGTGCCGTCGGCAAGCGTTGTTATAACAAACCCCACCCACTATGCCGTTGCGCTAAAATATGACCAAGGCGGCGGAGATGCGCCGATTGTGTTGGCAAAAGGTGTGGATTATGTCGCTTTGCAGATAAAGAAAAAAGCCAAAGAGCATAAGGTTGAAATTATTGAAAACAAGCCGCTTGCCCGCGCGCTTTTTGAAACGGTTGAAATAGGCGATGAAATCCCGCAAGATTTTTATGTGGCAGTCGCTCAAATCTTAGCGGATATATATAATATGAAAAAATAAGCTGCATCCATGGCGAAACGCATATACGCAAAGCGCCATCCATACGCCTTATCCGGCTCACGATAAGCGCGTAGGCGCAAGTTTAAATATAATTTTGTGAGTCGGAAAGGTTAATGGCGCTTAACATGAAGTTTAGTGATGTTTCCGTTTCAATTATTATATTGCTTGTTATATTGCTGATAATAGTTCCGCTAAATACTGTGTTGCTTGATGTTTTGTTAATGATAAACATTATGTGCTCGGTAATTATTTTGCTTATGACATTATACACAAAACAGCCGCTTGAATTTTCGGTGTTCCCGCCTTTGTTGCTTATTGTAACGCTTTTCAGGCTTGCGCTAAACATTTCGGCAACACGCCTGATACTTGGAAACGGCGGCGAAGCGGGGAATGTTATAAAAACCTTCGGCGGCTTTGTAATCGGCGGAAATTTAGTTGTGGGGCTTATAATATTCATCATAATAGTGTTAATACAGTTTATTGTTATTACAAAGGGCTCGGAGCGCGTGGCGGAGGTTGCCGCAAGGTTCACGCTTGATGCAATGCCGGGCAAGCAAATGGCAATTGACGCCGACCTTAATACCGGGCTGATAAGCGAAGAACAGGCAAAGCACAGAAGGCTGAAAATTCAGCGGGAATCAGATTTTTACGGTGCTATGGACGGAGCAAGCAAGTTTGTTAAAGGCGATGCGATTGTTGCAATTATAATCACCGTTATAAACATAGTTGGGGGCATAATTATCGGCTCGCTTGGCAGCGGAATACCGCTTGAAAAGGTTGTGGGTATTTACACATTAGCAACAATAGGCAACGGTTTGGTTTCGCAACTGCCTGCTCTTTTGGTGTCGACAGCCTCGGGAATTATCGTTACGCGGGTTGACTCGGATAACGACTTAGGCGGCGACCTTAACAAGCAGCTTGCATCACAGCCTTTGGTGCTGATAACGGGCGGGGCGATGATGCTGCTTATTAATTTTATTCCCGGGTTGCCCAAAATCCCGATATTTATTTTAGGCTTGGGCATTTTAGCGTTGGGATATTCATTGCTTAGAGCGGGTATAAGCTCTGCCGCCAAATCGGAGGAGCAGAACCTTGAGGAGGCTGCCGCCCAGGCGCGAAAACCGGAAAATGTTTTGTCACTGCTTCAAGTTGAGCTAATAGAGATAGAATTCGGTTACAGCATTATCCCCCTTGCCGATGCAAACAAAGGCGGCGACCTGTTAGACCGCGTAATCATGATACGGCGGCAATGCGCATTGGATTTAGGGATAATTATACCAAGCATTCGCCTTCGCGATAATATTCAATTAGAGCCGAATGAGTATGTAATAAAAATTAAAGGGGTTGAGGTTGCCAGAGGTATTGTTATGGTTTCGCAATATCTTGCCCTAAACACGAACAATTCGCCTGAGGAGCTTGAAGGAACGCCCACAGTTGAGGCGGCGTTTGGGTTGGCGGCAACATGGATTGACGAAAAAGAACGGGAAAAGGCGGAAGTTTTGGGCTATACCCTTGTTGACCCTCCTACCGTTATTGCAACGCATTTAACCGAAATAATAAAAAAATACGGGTATGAGCTTATGGGTCGTCAACAAGTTCAAACGCTAATTGATAATGTGAGGGAAACAAACCCTGCATTGATAGATGAGGTTGTGCCGAAGCTTGTTACGGTGGGAACGCTGCAAAAGGTTTTGGCAAATTTGTTGAGGGAAAATGTTTCGATACGAGATATGGTAACGATTATAGAAACGCTTGTCGATTACAGCCCAACCGTTCATGATGTTGACATGTTGACCGAGTATGTGCGGCAAAGCTTGAAGCGTGCAATAACCAAAAGATTTGTGCCGGAAAATATTGCAAGGGTCATTACGGTTGACCCAACGCTTGAACAGATGATTATTGACAATATACAGCAAACGGAAAACAGCTCATATGTAAGTATTGAACCGCAAAAATTGCAAGAAATGTTTGAAAGTTTAAAAACCGCTGTTGAAAAGATGGTGTCGCTTGGAATATCGCCTATTGTCTTGACAGCTCCGGTTGTTCGATACCATTTTAAAAGACTGACCGACCAAATGGTGCCGGATTTAACGGTGTTGTCTTTTAACGAGCTGGAAAGCGATGTGGAAATTCAAACGGACAGCGTTGTAGCCATATAAACGAAAGTGAATTGTCATCATAAAAGGGGGTAATACAAATTGATAACGCAAGAAAGGGCAAAGCTTAATGTTTGGCAGGAGTATTCTTTAACGAAGGATATAAGGCTGCGCAATGAAATTATTTTGCAATACAGCTTTCTTGTTAAGCTTGTCGTGTGTCGGCTTATGCCGAATTATAAGTGCTGTGCCGCTGATTACGATGATTTTATCAGCTACGGAACATTGGGTTTGATAGATGCCATTGAAAAATATGACACCTCTCGGGACGTTAAATTTGAAACCTACGCGTCTATTAGAATTCGCGGCAGCATAATTGACAACATCAGAAAACGCGATTGGCTCTCGTCAAGCCTCCGGCAAAAAATCAAAAGGGTGGAAACGGCTTTCGAGCGTATGGAGGCAATGCACGGCAGACCTGCGACTGAAGTTGAAGTTGCCGGATATTTGAATATGGATTTAAAAGAGCTCCAAAGCGCCCTTACCGATTCATATCTTGCCAATATTGTTTACTTTGACCAGCTTGTTGCCAACTCGACCTGCCAGCATATGCTTGCAAATAAAACAGATTTGCCCGAGGAATGTTTTGAAAAAAAAGAAATGAAACAAATCCTTGCCGGCAGCATAAATAAATTATCCAAACAAGAACGAATGGTGGTGACGCTGTATTACTTTGAGGAGTTTAACTTAAAAGAAATAGGGCTTATTTTGGGAGTGTCCGAATCAAGAATATCGCAAATACACTCAAAATCCCTAACTAAACTAAGAAATTCCATTTCAAAGGTTATTCGCTGATTATGCAGTTATAAGATGAGGTAGTGTAAAGTAAAGATGAAAAGTTGGTACAAAATTAATGCAAGAAAGCCTACCCCTTGCTTTAGTAGAGTATAAATGCTCGTTTATGAATTGTCAAGGGTAAAATGAACATGCTAATGCACGC